>NZ_JBFAWF010000029.1:0-75855 GCF_040680195.1 Streptomyces sp. NPDC052109
CGACGCCCGCCGCCCTGCTGGTGGTGGTCGTGGTCCACGTACGGCTGGCCGTACCCCTGCTGGGGGTAGCCCTGCTGCGGATAACCCTGCTGCGGGGCCGCCTGCTGTTTCACGACGGTGGTGGCGGTCATGGTGGGCCCGCTCAGTCCTGGTAGGCCTTGGCCGCCGCGGACTCCAGCTTCGCCGCGGTGCCCCTGGGGTCGGACGGGTCGCGCAGGAAGTCCTGGAGCAGTTTCCACTCGCCCGTGCCCTTGGTGCCGCCGAAGGCCGCCGGGGCCTGGTCGGACATGTCGAAGCGGACCGAGTCGCCCGCGTTGATCAGGGACTTGGCGGTGGCGCGGGTGACGTCGTCGCTGTAGGAGGCGAAGTCGAGCTTCTTGTTCGGCGACAGGAAGCCGCCTGCCTTGGCCCACACGGCCGCGGCCTCGGGGGTGGCCAGGTACTCCAGGAGCTTCATGCCGGCCTTGGCGTTCTTGCCGTCCTTGAGGACGACGGCCGCGTCGCCGCCGCTGACCACCGGTGCCGTGCCGCCGTCGACCGCCGGGAACGGGAAGAAGTTCGCGTCCTTGCCGATGGTCTTCCCGAACTGGTCGTGCGCGACGCCGGCCACGAAGTCGCCTTCGTAGACCATGCCGGCCTCGGGCTTGGGCCCGAACACCTTCTCCACCGAGCCGGGGAAGTCGGTGTTCAGGGCCTCCTTCTGGCCGCCCGCGATCAGCTGCTTGTCCTTGAACAGCTTGCCGAGGGTGGTGAGCGCCCTGACGACGGACGGGTCGGTCCACTTCAGCTTGTGCGCGGCTAGGGCGTCGTACTTCTCGGGGCCGGCCTGGGAGAGGTAGACGTTCTCGAACCAGTCGGTGAGGGTCCAGCCGTCCTCACCGCCGACGGCGAAGGCGGCGAGCCCGGAGTCGGAGACGGTGTGCCCGGCCTTGAGCATCTCGTCGTACGTCTTCGGCGGCTTGACCCCGGCCTGGGTGAGCGCGTCGGGGCTGTACCAGACGGTCGACTTGTGGGCGGCCTTGAAGTACAGGCCGTACAGGGTGCCGCCGACGCTGCCGTACTTCTTCCACACGGGCGCGTAGTCGGCGGTGATCGTCGCTTGCGCGGTGGGCGACAGCGGCTTGAGCCAGCCCTGCTTCGCGAACTGCTGCAGGACGCCGACCTGCGGGACCATGACGACGTCGGGCGCGTTGCCGCCCTCGATCTTGCTGCCGACGACCGTGGAGACGTTGTCGCCGGTGGAGACGAACTGGGTCTTGGCGCCGGTCTTCGCGGTGAACGCGTCCAGCACCTTCTGGAAGTTCTTCTGTTCGCTGCCGGACCAGACGCCGGCCACGGTGACCGTCTGGCCGCTGAGCGCCTTGTCACCGCCGCCGGCCGAGACCGGTCCGCCGCCGCAGGCGGTCGCGCCGAGCGCCAGGGCGAGTGCGGTGCAGCTCGTGAGGAGGGTGGTACGTCGTCGCATCATCATCGATGTCCCTTCAAGAGGCGGGTGAACAGCTCAAGAGGCGGGTGATCAGAGGTCGCTCAGCCACCAGGCCGCCGTGGCGCCGGGCAGGACGCCCGCCGGACAGGGGCCGCTGGAGAGCAGGGGGGTGCCGGAGACCGGCGCGGGCGTGGGGGCCGTACCGAAGTTGACGGCGCAGACCAGGCCGTCGCCGCGGGTGAAGGCGAGGACGCCGGGCGGGGAGTCCAGCCAGTGGAGGGGGCCCTCCCCCAACTGGGGCAGTGAGGCGCGCAGTTGGAGACCGTCGCGGTAGAGGTGCCAGAAGGAGCGGGTGTCGGCGAGGGCGCGGTCGGTGGCGTACTCGGCGAAGTACTCCGGCTGCGGCAGCCAGGGCTTGGCGCCCTCCGCACCGGAGGTGAAGCCGAACGGGGAGGCCTGCCCGGACCAGGGCAGCGGCACCCGGCAGCCGTCACGGATGCGGGCGCGGCTGCCGGTGCGGCGGAAGATCGGGTCGGTGAGGACGTCGTCGGGCAGGTCGACGACCTCGGGCAGTCCCAGCTCCTCCCCCTGGTAGATGTACGCGGCTCCGGGCAGCGCCAGCATCAGCAGCGCGGCGGCGCGGGCGCGGGCGGCGCCCAGGCCGCTGCCCTCGGTGGCGGGTTCGCCGTAGCGCGTGACGGTGCGGACCTGGTCGTGGTTGTTGAGGACCCAGGTGACCGTCGAGCCGGTGCCGGCGATGTCCTGCATGGCCTCGGAGATGACCTTGCGGAAGGCGTCGGCGTCCCAGGGGGCGCCGAGCAGGTCGAAGAAGAAGGCCTGGTGGAGTTCGTCGGGGCGGACGTACAGGGCGTGTTCGCGGGCGGTGGGGACGGAGACCTCGCCGACCAGGAGGCGTTCGCGGCCGTCGCGTGCGGTGTACTCCTCGCACAGCGCGCGCCAGCGGCGCCACACCTCGTGCACCTCGGGCTGGTTCCAGGCGAGCGGGTTGACCGAGTCGCGGGTGCGGGCGTCGGCCTCCGGGTCGTCGGAGTCCGGCAGTTCGGGGTGCTTGTAGAGCCCGGCCGCCACATCGATGCGGAAGCCGTCGACCCCGCGGTCGAGCCAGAAGCGCAGGACGCGGTCGAACTCGGCGGCCACCTCGGGGTCACGCCAGTTCCAGTCGGGCTGCTCGGGCGTGAACATGTGCAGGTACCACTGGCCGTCGCCGACTCTGCTCCAGGCCGGCCCGCCGAACATGGCGTGCCAGTTGTTGGGCGGCTCGGCACCGCCGGGGCCGCGGCCGTCGGCGAAGTGGAAGCGGGCGCGTGCCGGGCTGCCGGGCGCACTGTCCAGCGCCTCGCGGAACCACGGGTGCTCGCTGGAGCAGTGGTTGGGGACGATGTCGAGGAGCACCTTGACGCCGAGGCGCCGGGCGGCCGCCACCAGCAGGTCGAACTCGGCGAGGTCACCGAAGAGCGGGTCGACTCCGCAGTAGTCGGCGACGTCGTAGCCGTGGTCGTGCTGGGGCGAGGGGTAGAACGGGCTCAGCCAGATGCCGTCGACGCCCAGCTTCTTCAGGTACGGCAGCCCGGCCCGAACGCCGGCCAGATCGCCGACGCCGTCGCCGGTGCTGTCCAGGAAGCTGCGGACGTAGACCTGGTAGATCACCGCGTCGCGCCACCAGTGGTACTTACTCAACATGCATGCATGTTAGGTAGGTGCTGCGCAGGGGTGTCAATGAAGTGAACGGAAGCTACTGGGCAGTTGACGTCGCAAATCGGTACTTAACCGGGCATGCCGTAGTCGAATGAGATGCGGGCGTTACCTAACAGGTAACTATCGACGGGCGATCGCGTCGAGCTCGCGCGCGAGCCGGCGCACGGCCTGCTCGGGGGTCTCCCGTCCGGTGAGCGCGTCCTGCATCACGGCCTGCACCACCAGGCTGACCTGGTCGTAGTGCGCGCTCTTGGGGCGCGGCGCGGCGGTGAGCACGGCGGTGCGCAGGGTCGGCAGATAGGGGAACCGCCGGATCAGCACGGGGTCCTCGTAGAGCGCGGCGCGCACGGGCGGCAGCGCGCCCCGGGTCAGCACCTGGCGCTGGACGGGCGCGCTGGTGAGGTAGGCGATCAGGCGTGCGGCCGAATCGGGGTGCCGGGCATGGGAGTTGACGGCGAGGTTGGAGCCGCCGAGGACGCTGGTGCCCGGCCCGTCGGGACCGGGCAGCGGTACGGCGCCGATCTTCCCGGCCACCTTGGAGCCCGGGGCGGAGGCGACGGCGTAGGCGTAGGGCCAGTTGCGCAGGAAGAGCAGCCCGCCGCCCTGGAAGGCCTGTTTGGACTCCTCCTCCTTCCAGGTCAGCGCGGCCTTGGGAATCCACCCCTCGCGGACGCCGCGGGCGAGGAAACCGATGCCCTCGCGGGCGGCGGAGGAGTCGACGGTGACCCGGGTGCCCTCGTCGCCGAGGATCGAGCCGCCCGCCGAGTACACGGCCTCGGCGGCGTTGACGGTGAGTCCCTCGTAGGGCAGGAACTGGCCCGCGTAACCGCCGAGGTGGTACTTGGGCGCGATGGTCTTCGCGTCGTGTTCCAGCTCGGCCCAGGTCCGCGGCGGGGGCACGCCCTCCTTGGCGAGGATGTCCTTGCGGTACAGGAGAAGTCCGGCATTGGTGACGTACGGGACCGCGTACAGGCGTCCTTCGTAGGTGGCCGTGTCCACCACCGGCGGCAGGAAGCTCTTCAGCGGGAAGCGGTCGGGTGGCAGCGGACGGATCCAGCCGGCCGCCGCGAACTCCGAGGTCCAGTCGACGTCGATGTTGAGGACGTCGAAGCGGCCCCGGTCACCGCCGCGCAGGTCGGTGGTCATCTGCGCATGGGTCTCGTCGGCTGAGTCCGGCAGCTCGACGAGGGTGACCTTCTCGCCGGGGTGGGTGCGGTTCCAGCCCTGGAGCAGCGGGGCGAGATAACCGGTGAGGTCACCGGCGGTGGCCAGGGTGAGCGGGCCGCGCCCGTCACCCGCACCCTGGTCGGCCTGGGCACCCGAGGCGACGTACCCGGTCATGATCACGGCGAGAACGAGGAGACCCCTACCGGCGGCGCGTATCCACCGCATAGGTTCCTCCCTGAACACGTACACAAGGCTCCGGGCACCCTCGCCGGGAGTCAGAGGCCATGTATACCTGTTAGGTATGGGCGATACTAGGGCCTGGAGCACATTGAGCAGACAGGAGGACAGCACGAGTGCGCCTGCCCCTCCTGGCACTCCTCGCCCGCGGCCCGGCCCACGGCTACGAGCTGAAACAGGACCTTGAGCAACTGCTGGGCTCCGCGTACCCTCAGCCGAACGTCGGCCAGATCTACGTCACCCTCGGCCGCCTCGAGAAGTCGGGACTGATCGAGGGCGAGGACGTCGAGCAGTCCAGCCGGCCCAACAAGAAGGTCTACCACCTCACCGACGCCGGGCGGGAGGCGCTGCACGCCTGGTTCGAGGAGACCGAGGACGAGCCGCGGGTGCGGGACGAGTTCTTCATGAAGCTCGCCCTCGCCCCGCAGACCGGTCTCACCGACCAGATCGCCCTCATCAACAGGCAGCGGCGCCAGTACCTCACCACCATGCGCAACCTGTCGAAACTGGCCGCGGCCGAGAACCGGGACAACCGCATCGCCCACCTGCTCATCGAGGGCGCGATGCTGCATCTGCAGGCCGACCTCGACTGGCTGGAGCGGTGTCAGGAGGAACTGGAATGAGCGAGGACGGTACCGCGGTGCTGCGCGCCGAGGGGCTGGTGAAGACCCACCACGGCGAGGGCGCCCCCGCGCATGCCGTGCGCGGGGTCGACCTGTCCGTGGCGCGGGGCGAGTTCGTGGCGATCACCGGCCCGTCCGGCGCCGGCAAGTCCACGCTCCTGCATCTGCTCGGCGGGCTGCAGCGGCCCGACGAGGGCAGCATCTGGCTCGACGGGCGGTGCACGGACTCCTTCAGCGAGGCGCGCTGGGCGGTGGAGCGCCGCAAGGCCATCGGGATCGTGTTCCAGTTCTTCAACCTGGTGTCGAACCTGTCGGTGGCCGACAACGTCGAACTGCCCGCGCTGCTGGCAGGCGTCCCGCCGAAGAGGGCCCGAGCCGAGCGGGCGGAGCTGCTGGCCGAGCTGGGTCTTGAGGGCAAGGAGCGCAGCATGCCGGGCGAGCTGTCCGGCGGCGAGCAGCAGCGGGTCGCGCTCGCCCGGGCGCTGGTCAACCATCCGCCGCTGCTGCTGGCCGACGAGCCCGCCGGGAGCCTGGACAGCAAGGGCACGCGTGAGGTGATGCGGCTGCTGTCCCGCTTCCACGGACGCGGCCAGACCATCGTGCTGGTCACCCATGACGCCCGGCTGGCGAGCGCCGCCGACCGCGTGATCAGCTTCTTCGACGGTCGCATAGCCGACGACGCGCCCCTGGACGGCACCCCGCCGCCCCGGCGCGGCGGCATCTCCGGTGTGCTGGAGCTGAGGGACTGACGGTGCTGGATCTCAGGGACGTGCGAGCCACCCTGCGCTGGGCGCACTCCGACCTGCGCGCCCATCGCGGCGAGGCGCTGTTCCTGGTGGTGGCCACCGCCGGGATCGTCGCCTCGCTGCTGCTGGCCACCGCCCTGTTCGGCTACGCGACCAACCCCTGGCAGCGGGTCTTCACCCAGGCCCGTGGGGCGCATGTGTGGCTCCACACCGTGCCGTCGGCCGACGCCCGCGGGCTGGCCCGGCTGGACGGTGTCGAGGCCGTGGCCGGCCCCTATCGCACCGAGTCCGCCACCGTCGCCGTACGCGGCACGCGAGCCTCCGTGGAACTGCGCGGCACCCCGGAACCGCCGTCCGTGGGGCGGCCGCTGCTCACGGCCGGGCACTGGCTGGATCCGGCGGACCCGGACGGCGTGGTGCTGGAGAGCAGCCTGGCCCGGGCCCTGCTGGCCGAGCCCGGGGACACCCTCACCCTGCCCGGTACCGCCCGCACCCTGACCGTCGAGGGCATCGCCGACAGCGCCGAGCCCCACTACAGCGCGGGTGAGCAGCCGGGGCTGGTCTGGGCGCTGCCGTCCGCCGTGCGCGTGCCCGGCGGGCAGGTGATCGGCCTGCGCCTCACCGACCCGGCCGACACGGACTACGCGGTGCAGCGTGCCGTCACGGTGCTGGGCGCGGGCGCCGTCGACGAGGTCTCCACCTGGCAGCAGGCACGCTCCGCGGCCCAGGGCGGCAACCGGCTGCTCGGGCAGGTGCTCGGCCTGTTCGGTCTCGGTGCCCTGATCGCCGCCGGGTTCGCCGTGCACGGGGCGATCGCCACCCGCATCCGGGGGCATCTGCGGGACCTGTCGGTACTGAAGGCGATCGGTTTCACGCCGGGCCAGGTGGTCCGGATCTTCCTGCTCCAGCATCTGGCGTACGCGCTGCTGGGCTCGGTGGCGGCCGCGGCGCTCACCGAGGCCCTGGGCAGCCGGGTCCCCGGCCGTCTCGGTGACGCGGTGGGCCTGTGGGACGGGCTGCCGGGGCACACGGTGGCGCTGTGCGCGGTGCCGGTGGGCGCGGTGCTGTTCATCGGCCTGACCACGGGGCTCGCGGCCTGGCGGGCCGGGCGGGTGCCGCCGGTTCCGGTGCCGCGCCCGGCCGCGCCCGCCGGCGGACGGCTGCCCGGCGTCGCCCGGCAGGCACTCGGACTGCGGCTGCCGGCGGCGCTGGTCCTCGGCGTCCACAAGGCGTTCGCGGGACGCGGCCGGTCGCTGGCCACGGTGGCCCGGCTGACGCTGCCGCTGCTGCTCATCGTGGTGGCGCTCAGCGCCTGGACCACGATCGACCGCTTCCACAGCGAGCCCGACCGCATGGGCCTGCCGACGGCCCTCACGGTCCGCTCGGACGGTGCCCTGGACGCGTCCGCCGTACGGGCCCTGCTCACCGCTGATCACCGGGTCGCCGCCGCCTATCCGGGAGTCGAGGTCGCCGCTCTGGTCCCCGGCCAGACCGGCACCATCGCGCTGCGCGGCGTCGGCACCCGCGCCGAGCCCTACCCCTACTCCCTCGCCGAGGGCCGGCCCGCGCGCGGACCGGACGAGGCCGTGGCCGGCCAGGGTCTGCTGGACCTGCTGCACGCCCGGGTCGGCGACTGGGTGCGCATGACGGTGGGCGACCGGCCGCAGATCCTGCACATCGTGGGCCGCAGCATCGAACCGCAGAACGCCGGCCGGGTCGTGACCACCTCCCTGGACGCCCTCCGCGAGAACGACCCCGGACTGGCCCCCGCCTTCTACGAACTGCGGCTGCGCCCCGGCGCCGACGCGCACCGGGTGGCCGCCGCACTCACCTCGGCCGGCCGCGGCCATCTGGACGTGCACCCCGTGACGAACCCCGCCGACGGCCTGTCCCCGCTCCGCGCGGTCGTCGCCGGGCTGATCGCCGTGCTGGCGCTGATCGGGCTCGTCGAACTGCTCACCGCCATCGGCGGCACCGTCCGCGAGGGCGAACGGGACGTGCTGGCGCTGAAGGCGATCGGCATGTCCCCGCGGCAGATCACCGCGATCACGGTCACGGCGACGAGCTGTACGGCCCTGGCCGCGACGCTCGCCGCCACCGTGCTGGGTCTGCCGCTGGGGCACCGGCTCATCGATGCCCAGGGCAGCTCCAGTGGCATCGGCGCCGGCATCGCGCAGTCCCCCTCACCCGCGCTGCTGCTCGTACTGGGCGCGGCCGCCGTCCTCGGGGCGGCGGCGCTCGCCGCGCTGCCCGCGACCCGCGCGGCCCGCCGACGCCTCGCGGACACGCTGAGCGCGGTGGCCTGACGGAGATCAGGAAGACAGCTTCCGCCACTCCCCAGGCTGCGCCCGGACCTTCGAGAGCAGACCGGCGAAGGCGCCGCCGTCGAAGAGCACGCCGTTGTACTCGGCGGGGATGCGGACACCGCTGATCTCGGCCGTGGGGGTGCCGGGCCCCTGGGGATCCTGCGCCCCGCCCGCCTGTTCGTACACGGCCTCGGCCTCGGCCACGAACGAGCGGTACTTCATGGTCCTCACCGCCGAGTCGAAGTCCGGCCCGCGCAGCCCGGGGACCCGAGAGGCCAGCTTGAGGAGGTAGGCGTCGGTGAACCCGTCGACGCTCTCGTCGGGCTGGTGGGCGTAGAGCACGTCGTGGTACTCGGCGAACCTGCCCTTCTCCAGCGCGGCCCGCAGGGCATTGACGGCCTTCGCGGAACCCGAACCGCCGAGCCGGCCGTCCAGGAAGGAGGCCAGGGTGTACTGGGTCTTCGCCTCGCGCCGGATGGTAGCCTCACGCAGCCGCGGGGCGCCGCCGGTGGTCTCGAACCTCTTGCACACCGGGCACCGGGGGTCCTCGTACAGGTGCACCGTCACCGGGGCGGCCGGGTCGCCGACGGTGATGGTCGTCCCGTCGCTCCCCAGCCGCTCGGGCACCGCCGACAGCCCGGAGTAGGCGGGTGCGGCCTTCTGCATGGCCGACGACCCGCCGTTCTTCGCCTCCGCCGGCTGGTCCGTGCTGCCGCAGCCCACCGCCGAGACCCCCACCACGGCCACCGCGACCGCCGCCGCGAACCCTCTGTGCACCATGCGCCCTTCCTCCCCTGAAGCCGTCCGAACCTTAAGGGATGCGCAGGGAAAACTCACAGATCAAGTCGCCGCAGCGGACCGGACACGGGATCAGCGCGCGCCGGTACAGCGCGGCGGGTTCAGCGGTCGTGGGATCAGCTCCGGCCGCGCAGCCGCCGGTACTGGGCGACCAGCGCCTTGGTCGAGACGTCGAGACCCGGGACCTCCGCGCCCTCGGTGAGCGCCGGCTCGACCCGCTTGGCGAGGACCTTGCCGAGTTCGACGCCCCACTGGTCGAAGGAGTCGATGTTCCAGACCGCGCCCTGCACGAACACCTTGTGTTCGTAGAGGGCGATCAGCTGGCCCAGGACGGACGGGGTGAGTTCCCTGGCCAGGATGGTCGTCGTGGGCCGGTTGCCCCGGAAGGTCTTGTGCGGGACCAGGTCCTGCGCAACGCCCTCCGCACGGACCTCCTCGGCCGTCTTGCCGAAGGCGAGCGCCTGCGTCTGGGCGAAGAAGTTGGCCATCAACAGGTCGTGCTGCGCCTTGAGTTCGCCGCTCAGCTCGGCCACCGGCTCCGCGAAGCCGATGAAGTCCGCCGGGATCAGCTTGGTGCCCTGGTGGATCAACTGGTAGTAGGCGTGCTGGCCGTTGGTGCCCGGGGTGCCCCAGACGACCGGCCCGGTCTGCCACCGCACCGGCTCGCCGTCACGCTGCACCGACTTGCCGTTGGACTCCATGTCCAGCTGCTGCAGATAGGCGGTGAACTTCGACAGGTAGTGGCTGTACGGCAGCACCGCGTGCGACTGGGCGTCGTGGAAGTTGCCGTACCAGATGCCCAACAGACCCAGGATCAAAGGCGCGTTGGCCTCGGCGGGCGCGGTGCGGAAGTGGTCGTCGACCAGCCGGAAGCCGTCGAGCATCTCGCGGAACCGGTCGGGTCCGATCGCGAGCATCAGGGACAGCCCGATCGCGGAGTCGTACGAGTACCGGCCGCCGACCCAGTCCCAGAACTCGAACATGTTGTCCGGGTCGATGCCGAACTCGGTGACCTTCTCCGCGTTCGTGGACAGCGCCACGAAGTGCTTGGCGACCGCCGACTCGTCGCCGAGCGCGCCCAGCAGCCACGTGCGGGCGGAGGTCGCGTTGGTGATCGTCTCGATGGTGGTGAAGGTCTTGGAGGCGATGATGAACAGCGTCTCGGCCGGGTCCAGGTCCCGGGTCGCCTCGTGCAGGTCGGCGCCGTCCACATTGGAGACGAAGCGGACCGTCAGATCGCGGTCGGTGAAGCTGCGCAGGACCTCGTAGGCCATCGCGGGGCCCAGGTCGGAGCCGCCGATGCCGACGTTGATCACGTTCTTGATGCGCTTGCCGGTGTGGCCGGTCCAGGCGCCGGAGCGGACGCGGTCGGCGAAGTCGGCCATCTTGTCGAGCACGGCGTGGACCTGCGGGACGACGTTCTCGCCGTCGACCTCGATCACCGCGTCCCGGGCGGCGCGCAGCGCGGTGTGCAGCACCGCGCGGTTCTCGGTGACGTTGACCTTCTCGCCACGGAACATGGCGTCCCTGAGCCCGAACACGTCCCTGGCGGCGGCCAGCTCGCGCAGCAGCCTCAGCGTCTCGTCGGTGACCAGGTGCTTGGAGTAGTCGAGGTACAGATCGCCGACCTGGAGCGTGTATCCCTCCCCGCGCCCGGGGTCGGCGGCGAACAGTTCCCTCAGATGGGTGTCGGCCAGCTCCTCCCGGTGCTTGGCGAGCGCGGTCCATTCGGGCGTCTGGTTGAGCCTGGTACGGCCGTCTGCGTTCATTTCCGACTTCCGCCTTCTTTCGTGCCTGTCCCAGCTGTTCCAACCTAATTGATCACCGTGCGGCGCGAGCGGACGTGACGTCGTCGTCCGGCTCAACAACAGGTACGTCCGGCTTGCGGGCCGGTATCAGCGCGGTGACGGACAGGACGAAGAAGGCGGCGGTGAGCAGGGCCGGGGTGCCCGGCCCCCAGGCCGTGGCCACGGCACCGCCCAGCAGGGCGCCCAGCGGAGCCCCGGCGACGGCGAGGGTGCGGAAGGCGGAGCCGACCCGGCCGAGCATGTCGGTGGGGGCGCGCTGCTGCATCAGGGTCGTCGTGTTGACGTTCCACAGCATGCCCATGCAACCGAAGACCGCGAGCGCGGCCACCGCCGCGGCCAGGCTCCGCACCGTGCCCATCACGACGAGCGCGCCGGTCTGCACGGTGCCGGCCAGCAGCACGGTTCGCAGGGGGCCGAGCGCCGCCGTGGCCCACCGGTTCAGCACGCCGCCGGTCAGGCCGCCGACGGTGTACGCCGTGGTCGCCGCCGCGTATCCGGCCGTACCCGCGTGCAGCCAGCCGGTCACGAGGACCACCAGGGTGGCGGTCAGGGCGCCCATGCCGATGTTGCACAGGGCCGTGGCGGCGCACAGCCCGCGCAGGTCCCGGTCGCGGCCCAGGGTGCGCAGTCCGGCGGCGATCTCCCGGCGCAGGGTGCTGCCCGCCGGTCTCGTCGCGCCCTCGGGCGCGCCGGTCCGCAGGGAGGCGACCAGCGCGGCCGCCACGAGGAAGGTGGCCGCGTCGGCCCCAAAGGGGACGGCCGCCCCGGCAGCGATCAGCGCCGGCACGGCAGGCGCGCCGATCAGCCCGCCGGCGATCTTCTGCCCCGTCATCAGCCGGGCGTTGGCACTGCCGAGCGTCTGCCGGTCCACCAGGGCCGGCAACAGGGCCGTGGAGGCGTTGTCGAACAGCGTCTGGAGGGCGGTCAGCGTGAAGGCCAGGGCGATGAGCAGCGCGACCGAGGCGCGGCCCAGGGCGACGGCCACCGCGAAGGCTCCCATGAGCAGACCGCGCACGGCGTCCACGGTCCACATCGCGCGCCGTTGGTCGACGCGATCGGCGACCGCGCCGCCGAGCAGACCGAAGACGATCCAGGGCAGATAACCGCACGCCGTGACCGAGGCGATGAGCAGGGGCCGGTCGGTCAGCGACGCGGCGAGCAGCGGCAGCGCGGCTCCGCGCAGGGCGTCCCCGAACCGGGAGATCACGGCAGCCGACCACAACCGCCCGAAGCCCCCGCGCCACGCCGGCGCATGCCTCTCCCCCGTCTCGACCACTGCCGGAACTCCCCCCACGGTTCTCGCCTTCACGAAAACCGTAGCGGGCACCACTGACAACCGGTCGGCCGAGCGGGGCGATACGGCTCCGGCCAGGCACCTCGAGGTGTCCGGCCGGTGTCAAGTCCTAGATCTCGCCCCGCAGTTTGGCGAGGGCCTCGGCGAGGATCGCCTCGCCGTCCGCGTCGCTGCGCCGCTCCCGTACGTACGCGAGGTGCGTCTTGTACGGCTCGGTGCGCGGCGGGTCCGGCGGGTTGTCCCGGTCCTGCCCGGCCGGGAAGCCGCAGCGCGGGCAGTCCCAGGTGTCGGGGACCTGTGCGTCGCTGGCGAAGCTGGGCTGCGTCTCGTGCCCGTTGGAGCACCAGAAGGAGATGCGCAGACGCGGCGCGGACTCGCCGCGCTCGGCCTCGCCCATCGGCCCCGCCCCGACCCGGCTTCCTCGGATCGCGTTGCCACTTGCCACGGTCGTAACTCCCTGCGTGATGGTGCCGCGAAGCGAGTCGGCGTTTCGCTTCGCCGCGAGCGCCTCAGTCTACGTAAGGCCCAACGCGCGTCCAGTGATTGGAGTTACAAGCCCCTACACCTAGACGCAAGCCCCATGATAGGCCGCGCTCAGGAGCGCGTACCGAACATGGGGCCTTACTACCGAATATGCGTGATGTGTGTGCTCAGCTGAATGTCAGCTGTTCGTCTTCATCAGCATGCCGAGGACGATGATGCACGCGAACCACAGCAGACCGACCACGATGGTGATCCGGTCGAGGTTGCGCTCGGCGACGGAGGAGCCGCCGACGGAGGACTGCATGCCGCCACCGAACATGTCGGAGAGGCCGCCGCCCTTCCCCTTGTGCATCAGCACCAGCAGCATCAGCAGCAGGCTGAAGATGATCAGGGCGATCGAGAACCCCAAAACCACGGCTGGACCAACTTCCTCGGATTCGGATGGACGACGGGGACACAGCACGTCGGCTGTGCCCCCGCAAGGGTACGACGTATCGCCGCTACCGCCTACTCACAGCTCGTCCTACTGATCGCGGAAACGCACGATCTTGACGAACTCGTCGGCGTCCAGCGAGGCACCGCCGACCAGGGCGCCGTCGATGTCGGCCTGCGCCATGATCTCGGCGACGTTGCCCGACTTCACGGAGCCGCCGTACTGGACGCGGACCTTGTCGGCCACGTCCTGGGAGTACAGCTCGGCGATCTTGGCGCGGATGGCGGCGCAGACCTCCTGGGCGTCCCCGGCGCCGCAGACCTTGCCGGTGCCGATGGCCCAGACCGGCTCGTAGGCGATCACGACGGTCTCGGCCTGCTCGGCCGGGAGGTCCTTCAGACCGCCCTCGACCTGGGCGAGGGTGTGGCTGACGTGGTTGCCCGCCTCGCGGACGTCCAGTTCCTCGCCGACGCACAGGATCGGGGTGAGGCCGTGCTTGTAGGCGGCCTTGACCTTGGCGTTCACCAGCTCGTCGGTCTCGTTGTGGTACTGGCGCCGCTCGGAGTGGCCGATGACCACGAACGTGCACTTCAGCTTGGACAGCATCGGGCCGGAGATCTCGCCGGTGTAGGCACCGGAGTCGTGCTGCGAGATGTCCTGGGCACCGTACTTGATCTTGAGCTTGTCGCCGTCGACCAGGGTCTGCACGGAGCGCAGGTCGGTGAAGGGCGGCAGGACGGCGACCTCGACGGCCTCGTAGTCCTTGTCGGCCAGGGCGAAGGCGAGTTTCTGGACGTGCGCGATGGCCTCGAGGTGGTTGAGGTTCATCTTCCAGTTGCCCGCCATCAGCGGCGTGCGCGTGCTCATGTGAGGTCAGTCCTCCAGTGCGGCGAGGCCGGGGAGCGTCTTGCCCTCGAGGTATTCGAGGGAGGCGCCGCCACCGGTCGAGATGTGGCCGAATGCGTTCTCGTCGAAGCCGAGCGTACGCACGGCCGCGGCGGAGTCACCGCCACCGACGACGGTGAAGCCGTTCGAGTCGACGAGGGCCTGGGCGACCGCCTTGGTGCCCTCGGCGTAGTCGGGGTGCTCGAAGACGCCCATGGGACCGTTCCAGAACACGGTCGCGGCGTCGGCGAGCTTCGAGGCGTAGAGCTCTCGGGTCCTCGGGCCGATGTCCAGGCCCTCCTGGTCGGCGGGGATCTTGTCCGCGTCGACCGTGGTGTGCTCGGTCGGCGCCTTGGTCTTCAGGTCCGGGAAGGTCCGGGAGACCACGACGTCGACGGGGAGCACGAGTTCCACGCCCTGCTTCTCGGCGCGCTCCATGTACTCGGTGACGGCCGCGATCTGGTCCTCCTGCAGGAGGGAGATGCCGACCTCGTAGCCCTTGGCCTTGAGGAAGGTGTAGGCCATGCCGCCGCCGATGAGGAGGCGGTCGGCCTTGCCGAGCAGCTCGTCGATGACGGCGAGCTTGTCGGACACCTTGGCGCCGCCGAGCGCGACGACATAGGGGCGCTTGACGTCCTCGGTCAGCTTCTTCAGGACGCCGACCTCGGTCGTGATGAGGTAGCCGGCGTAGTGCGGCAGCCGCTTCGGCAGGTCGAACACGGAGGCGTGCTTGCGGTGCACGGCGCCGAAGCCGTCGCTGACGTACACGTCGGCGAGGGCCGCGAGCCGGTCGGCGAACTCGCCGCGATCGGTGTCGTCCTTGGCGGTCTCGCCGGGGTTGAAGCGCAGGTTCTCGATGACCGCGACCTGGCCGGGCTGGAGGCCGCCGACGGCGTCGTGGGCGGCCGGCCCGACCGTGTCCTGGGCGAAGGCGACCGGAGCGCCCAGCAGTTCACCGAGGCGCTCGGCGGCGGGCAGCAGCGAGAAGGCGGGGTCCGGGGCACCCTTGGGGCGGCCCAGGTGCGAGGCGACGACCACCTTGGCGCCGGCGTCCACCAGGGCCTTGATGGTGGGCAGGACGGCGCGGATGCGGCCGTCGTCGGTGATCGTCCCGTCGGCCAGCGGGACGTTGAGGTCGGCGCGGACGAAGACCCGCTTGCCGCTCACGCCGTCGGCGAGAAGTTCGTCGATCGTCTTCATTGAGTGGACTCCAAAGGAGGGCTCGTGGTGCACCTGATCGTAAAAGGACGTGGTGCGGGCGTGAGACAGGGCCCGGACAGCGCGGCGCTGCGCTGCCCGAGCCCTGCTCTCACTTCAAGGTCCTGCTGCGTCGATCAGAGCTGGTTGCCGACGAAGACCGTGAGGTCCACGAGGCGGTTGGAGTAGCCCCACTCGTTGTCGTACCAACCGATGACCTTCACGTTCTTGCCCTCCTGGACCATGGTCAGGGAGGAGTCGAAGGTGCAGGACGCCGGGGCGTTGACGATGTCGGAGGAGACGATCGGGTCCTCGGTGTACTCGAGGAGGCCCTTCAGCTCGCCCTCCGCGGCCTTCTGGAAGGCGGCGTTGACCTCTTCCTTGGTGACCTCGCGGCCGAGCTCGACGACCAGGTCGGTGACCGAGCCCGTCGGGACCGGGACGCGCATGGCGAGGCCGTCCAGCTTGCCCTTGAGCTGCGGCAGCACCAGGGCGGTGGCCTTCGCGGCACCGGTGGTGGTCGGGATGATGTTCTCGGCGGCGGCACGGGCGCGGCGCAGGTCCTTGTGCGGGAAGTCCAGGATGCGCTGGTCGTTCGTGTACGCGTGCACCGTGGTCATCAGACCCTTGACGATGCCGAAGTTCTCGTCGAGGACCTTCGCCATCGGCGCCACACAGTTGGTGGTGCAGGAGGCGTTGGAGATGACGTGGTGGTTCGCCGGGTCGTACTTGTCCTGGTTGACGCCCATCACGATGGTGATGTCCTCGTTCTTGGCCGGAGCCGAGATGAGGACCTTCTTTGCGCCACCGGCGATGTGCTTCGCGGCGTCGTCCTTGTTGGTGAAGATGCCGGTCGACTCGATGACGATGTCGACGCCCAGCTCACCCCAGGGGATGTCGGCCGGGTTGCGCTCGGAGAGCACCTTGATGGTGTGGCCGTCCACGGTGATGGTGTCGGCGGTGTGGGAGACCTCCTGCTTCAGGCGACCCAGGATCGTGTCGTACTTGAGCAGGTGCGCCGTGGTGGCGGTGTCACCCAGGTCGTTGACAGCCACAACCTCGATGTCCGCACCCTGCTCCAGCAGCGCACGGAAGTAGTTACGACCGATACGGCCGAAGCCGTTGATGCCTACGCGGATCGTCACGAACCGATCTCCTCGTTGGTACGCCGGCCATGCGGTGCCGGCGAGCTCTGTTTGGGATGTCCCCGACCACCCCCGACCCTACCTCTCTGCGGGCCCCGGGGTGACATCGAGTTGACCCATACACGGGCAGGTGTTCCGTACCCGCCAGTAGGGGTACGGACCCTCCCGGAACGGCGGTGGATTCACCCTTATTTGATACGGAACGCCGGGCGGTTTTCACGCTGTCTTCACTCGTTCGTGAGCGGGTCGGCTCACTTGATCAGGACTCCCTCCGCGCACCCTTGAGAGGGCTCCCGCTCACCTGTTGGAACAAGGCGAGCGGGATCTGTCAACGTGGCGCCCCTCACCCGCCGAGCGCCGCGAACGCCTTCCTCACCAGGACTGCCCGATCCACCGCCGAGGACACCTGCTCCAGACCGAAACCGAGCAGCACGGTGTCGTGCGTCGTGACCGCTCCGTACGTCTGGAACAGCGCCCCGGAGCGCTCCCAGTCCTTCAGTACGGCCGGGCTGCCCGCGGGCGGTCCGGCCACGTGCCAGGCGCCCAGCGAGGACTCGAACCCCTCGGTCTCCTTCGCCGTGCCGCCGACGACGAGCGAGGCGTCGTCGACGAGGACGCCGTGTCCGCCGGTGCCCGGGTCGGTGATGTAGCTGATCGAGACCTCGACCGACTTCCCGGCGTAGGCGCTCAGGTCGAAGCCGGCCTGCTGCCAGCCGCCGGAGCTGCCGGTGAGGCTGTTCCAGGAGCCGGTCGTGCCGGTCGCGGTGCAGGCGTTGTCGGTGAGCGTCAGATAGTGCTTCAGCCACGGGTGCTCGGCGATCAGGAAGCCCTGCCCGCAGTCCGCCGGCACGGCCGTCCTCGTGGCGCCGCCGGTCTCCGGCAGGGTCGTCCAGTCGTCGGCGCCCACGGTGTGCGCCTCGACCACCGCGTGGTCGTAGCCCGGCTCGGTGTCCCACAGCAGCCGGGTGCTCAGGGCGGGCTTGTCGGCGGCGGTGACCCCGGTGAGGTCGATGGTGCGGGTGAGGCGCTTGTAGGCGTCGTCGGTGTGCACGGCGGCGGCCATGTACGACCCCGAGTAGGGCCCGTAGGGGTTGACCGTCCCGGCGAACCGGCCCGCGCCCGCGCTCTTGAACTGCGGGTACGTGGTCACCGGAAGTTCGTCGGAGGTGACGCCGTAGGTGCCGGCCCTGTCCAGCGGGTTGCCGGGCGCGTCGCCGAGGGCGCCGGTGTAGCCGTCCAGGGCGCCGGACCCCGTGAAGCCGGTGGCTCCCCTGGTGGACGTACGGCTGTAGGCGCCCAGGTAGTACTGGCTGAAGTCGTCCGAGAGGGTGCCGTCGCCGAGGTCCACGCTGCCAGCGGCCAGCTCGCCGGCCTCGACCAGCCTGCCGCCCTCGTTGAGGTAGGAGCGCAGCTGGAGCTGGGTGGCGTTGCCCGGGCCGTTCGCGCCGGAGTAGTGCACGACCGTCCTGAAGTGCTTCAGCACGCCGAGCGCGTCCGGAGCGCCCTGCGTGGCGACGTCCCACACGAGCGCCCTGTGTCCTGCCGCCCTGACCGCGTCCACGTACTTCTGCGCCTGCGTGGCCGCCGCGCCCTCCTCGGCGACGACGAGCGTGTCGGCCCTGGGCCGCTCGGCGACGGTGTAGGTGAAGCGGGAGCTGGAGACCTTCCTGCCGCTCTCCGTCCTGCCGCTGAACCACACCTCGACCCTGTCGCCCGGCTCGCCGCCACGCACCGTGGCCCGGTACTCGTCGAAGTAGAGGTTGTCCGCGCCGCCGTAGGTCTGTCCGCCCCTCCAGGGCCTGAGCGGCTGGTCGAGCGTGCGGCCGCCGTCGACGCGGTACCTGAGCTCCTTGTCGCGGATCGCCTTGCGGACGACGACCGAGACCTCCTGGTCCGCTCCCCGGGAGTACGACGTGGGGAAGGCGGCCGGGGTGAAGTCGGCGGCGCGCAGCCCGACCGAGGAGACCGGCCTGTCGGGGTGTACGGCGGTCTCGGCGACGGAGAGCGCGAACGGGAGGTTCTTGGCGAACTCCTGCTGGATCAGCTTCTCGTCGTCGGGGAAGTTGAAGACCGACTGGCAGTCCTCGGGCTTCCAGGCGTCGTTCGGGTCCACGTTCGACGCGGTCTCGCAGGTCGACATCTCGGGGGTGAACATCGCGATGCCGTCGACGTTCGACGCGTGTCCGTCCGCCTCGCCGTTGGTGGTGTACAGCTCCGACGACAGCTGCGAACGGTAGCCGGGGATGGCCGGGTTGTCCGGGGTGCCTGCCAGCGCCTTGTAGAGGACGTCGTCCGGGGTGGGGGTGGCGACCTGCCAGCCGACGCCGTAGAGGAGGAGTTCGGCGGCGGAGTGGTAGTTGACGGCGTACCTGAATCCGACGCGCTTCTCGAAACCGTCCAGCGCCCTGGTCTCGGGCTCGGACGCGGGGCTCGCGCCGCGGTACGTCTCGCTGGTGGGGTTGGGGGACGAACCCTCGTCGTCGTAACCCCACTTGTAGGGGAAGTTGCGGTTGAGGTCGACGCCGTCACCCGTGCCGATGACGCCGTCGCCGTTGACGTCCCGCAGGTTCTTGCGCCACAGGCGGGTCGCGGAGTTCTTGAACGTGTAGTCGTAGCCGTCGGGATTGGCCGAGATGACGAACCACAGTTCGGTCGAGTCGACGATCCGCCGGATGCGCTCGTCGGTCCTGTAGTGGTCGAGGTAGTAGTGCATCAGACGCCGGGTCATCTCCGGTGTGATCCACTCACGCGCGTGCTGGTTGGACATGTACAGCACGGACGGCTTGGAGCCGTCCTTGGTCCTCCTGGCGCCCTTGGTCAGCCGGAGCGCCAGGATGTCCTGGCCGTCCACCGTCCTGCCGATGGACTCGACCTTGGTCAGGCCGGGGTTGGCCTGCGCGGTCCGGAGAATCTCCGCCTTCAGCCCCCCGCTTCCTCCGTAGGGGCGGAACACACCCTCGGACGCCTTCTCGACGCGTGCCTGCGCCCTGGCCGAGACGGTGTGCTCGGTGAGGTCGACGCCCTGTTTCCGGAGCTTCGCGGCCTGCTGGTCGGTGAGGTAGACCTCGACCTCCGACCTTCCGCCGCCGGTGACCTGCTCGGTGAGTTCGTCCCCGTCCTGGCCGGCCTTGAGCAGCAGCGGGATCTGCCGCTGGGTGATGTCGGCACGGAAGACCTTGATCTCGTCCGGGTCGGACTTCGCCGGACTTCCGTTCTGTGCCTGGGCCACGGGTGCGAGGCTCGCTCCGCCGAGCAGGAGCGCGCCGACAGCGAGGATCGATCTCGCTCTGTGTCTCATGAACCCCCCTAGCGGTGGTCCGCCACAGCGGCGAACAGGTTGCCAGGTTCATGTCAGTCGAAGGTCGAGTCAAGAGCGCCTCACGGCCACGTGGACGAAGGTTCGCCGGCTGTGCACACGGAGGCTCGGCTACTGCGCAAACGCCGCTGCCGAAGCCCCGACTGGGCCTCGGCAACGGCCTGTTGACGAGGACGGTCAGCCGACCAGGTTGTCCGCCAGCTCCTCGCTGAGGTTGGCCTCCGTGCCCGGGATGCCCAGGTCGGCGGCGCGTTTGTCGGCCATCGCCAGCAGCCGGCGGATACGGCCCGCGACGGCGTCCTTCGTCAGCGGCGGGTCGGCGAGCGCGCCCAGCTCCTCCAGCGAGGCCTGCTTGTGCTCCATGCGCAGGCGCCCGGCCGCGGCGAGGTGCTCGGGAACCTCCTCGCCCAGGATCTCCAGCGCCCGCTGCACCCGGGCTCCGGCGGCCACGGCGGCCCGGGCCGAGCGGCGCAGGTTGGCGTCGTCGAAGTTGGCGAGCCGGTTGGCCGTGGCCCGCACCTCGCGGCGCATCCGGCGCTCCTCCCAGGCGAGCACCGACTCGTGCGCGCCGAGGCGGGTCAGCAGCGCGCCGATCGCGTCTCCGTCGCGGACCACCACCCGGTCCACGCCGCGCACCTCACGGGCCTTCGCGGCGATCGACAGCCGACGAGCGGCGCCGACCAGCGCGAGCGCGGCCTCCGGTCCCGGGCAGGTCACCTCCAGCGAGGAGGAACGGCCGGGCTCGGTCAGCGACCCGTGCGCCAGGAAGGCCCCGCGCCAAGCCGCCTCCGCGTCGCACGTGGCCCCCGAGACCACCTGCGGCGGCAGACCCCGGATCGGACGGCCGCGACCGTCCACCAGGCCCGTCTGACGGGCCAGCTGGTCACCGCCCGCGACGACCCGTACGACGTAGCGCGAGCCGCGGCGCAGCCCGCCGGGGGCCATCACGATCAGCTCGGAGCTGTGGCCGAAGATCTCCAGAATGTCCCGCTTGAGCCGGCGGGCCGCCATCGCGGTGTCCAGCTCCGCCTCGATCACGATGCGCCCGCTCACCAGGTGAAGGCCGCCGGCGAACCGCAGAATGGCGGAGACCTCCGCCTTCCTGCAGCAGGTCCGGGTGACGGGTAGCCGGGAGATCTCGTCCTTCACCGCTGCCGTCATCGCCATGGGCCGATCCTTCCATGCATCCGAAAAATACGGTCGTACGCGGCGGCCAACAGCTCCGGATCGTGCCGGGGTGATCCGTCCGTCCGAGCCACCGGAGCCAGCTCGATCGCGGCTCCCAGCCGTTGGGCGGCCTCGGTGAGCGAGTCGCGGTCGGGCACGGCGGCCTCGTCGGCCAGCACCACGTCCAGGGCGAGTTTAGGGGCGTGTCGCCCCAAAACCTCCAAATGACGCTGCGGGGAGAAGCCCTCGGTTTCGCCCGGTTGCGGGGTGAGGTTCAGCGACAGCACCTTGCGCGCCTTGGTCTCCATGAGGGCGTCCAGCAGCTCGGGGACGAGCAGATGCGGGATCACCGAGGAGAACCAGGAACCGGGACCGAGCACCACCCAGTCCGCGTCCAGGACCGCCGCGACGGCCTCGGGCACGGCCGGCGGGTCGTTCGGCACCAGGTGCACCGACTGCACCTCGCCCGGCGTGAGCGCGACCGTCGCCTGCCCGCGCACGGTGTCCACGTCGTCCGGGCGCTCCGGGTCGTGCCCCCTGACCAGGGCCTGCAGCTCCAGCGGCACGGCCGACATGGGCAGGACCCGCCCGTGCGCGCCGAGCAGCTTGCCGACCAGGTCCAGGGCCTGCACATGGTCGCCGAGCTGCTCCCACAGGGCGACGATGAGCAGATTGCCGACCGCGTGCTCGTGCAGATCGCCCTTGGACTGGAAGCGGTGCTGGATGACCCGGGCCCAGGTCTGACCCCACTCGTCGTCGCCGCACAGCGCGGCCAGCGCCTTGCGCAGGTCGCCGGGCGGCAGCACGCCCAGCTCGTCGCGGAGCCGGCCGCTGGAGCCGCCGTCGTCGGCCACGGTGACGACGGCGGTGAGGTCGCCGGTGATCCGGCGCAGCGCGGCGAGCGAGGCGGACAGGCCCATGCCGCCGCCGAGCGCGACCACCTTGGGCTGGGCGCCCCGGCGGCGGGGCCGGCCGCCGCGGGCCTCGGCGGGGCGGGCCGCCCGGCCCTCTGCCGTGGCACGGCTCGAGCGCCCCTCCGGCACCATCCGGCGCAGCCTGCCGAGCCGCCGTGTACGTTCCGTCATTCCCGTCCCATGTCCCGGTGCACGACCACCGTCTCCACGCCCTCGGCCGCCAGGTGGGCGGCGAGCTTCTCCGACACCGCGACCGAGCGGTGCTTGCCGCCGGTACAGCCGATCGCGATGGTCACATACCGCTTTCCCTCGCGCCGGTAGCCCGCCGCGATGAGCCGCAGCAGCTCGGCGTACCGGTCGAGGAACTCCTTGGCGCCGGGCTGGTTGAAGACATAGGCGGAGACCTCCTCGTTGAGGCCGGTGTACGGCCGCAGCTCCGGGACCCAGTGCGGATTGGGCAGGAACCGCATGTCCGCGACCAGGTCGGCGTCGACCGGGAGGCCGTACTTGAAGCCGAAGGACATCACCGTGGCCCGCAGCTCCGGCTCCTCCTCGCCGGCGAACTGGGCGTCCATCTTGGCACGCAGCTCGTGCACGTTGAGGCTGGAGGTGTCGATCACCAGGTCGGCGTCGCCGCGCAGCTCACGCAGCAGCTCGCGCTCGGCGGCGATGCCGTCCACGATCCGGCCGTCGCCCTGCAGGGGGTGCGGGCGGCGCACCGACTCGAAGCGGCGCACCAGGGCGTCGTCGGAGGACTCCAGGAAGACGATCCGGCGCGTGACGCCCCGGCTGTCGAGGTCGGCGAGGGAATCGCGCAGGTTGTCGAAGAAGCGCCGGCCGCGCACATCCACGACGACCGCGATCCGCGCCACGTTGCCCTGCGAGCGGGCGCCCAGCTCCACCATGGTGGGGATCAGGGCGGGCGGGAGGTTGTCCACGACGAACCAGCCGAGGTCCTCCAGACACTTCGCGGCCGTCGACCGCCCCGCTCCGGACATGCCGGAGATGATCACCAGCTCGGGGATGGCCGCTTCGGGGCCGCCGGCCGGCGTACCTTCCGTGCTCACCTGTGCTCCGTTTTCCTGGACCGCGGGCTGCTCGCCGGCCGCGGGTTGTGGCTGATCCTGACCCGCTTCCCCGGGGGCCCGATCTCGCTCCGCTGTGGGCTGTGCTTCGTGCTCGGTCATGTCTCCTGCCCCCGTCGTTCGTCAGGGAGGCCCGCGGTCACGGGCTCCCCCGAGGATCCCGCCGTCGTATCGGGTTCCTCGTCATCAATGATCTCTCCAGTCGCCGTGTTCACGGCGGGTGCGGCCGGAGCCGCCTGGGCGAGGGCCGCGGCGATGGTCTCGGCCGTCTTCCGGCCTATCCCGGGCACCTCCTGGATCTGTTCGATTGTGGCGGACCGCAGCTTCTTCACCGAGCCGAAATGCTTGATGAGCGCCTGTTTGCGTGTCTCGCCGAGGCCGGGGACGTCGTCCAGAGGGCCGGACCGGAAGCGCTTGGCGCGCTTGGTGCGCTGATAGGTGATCGCGAACCGGTGTGCCTCGTCGCGCACGCGCTGGAGCAGATAGAGGCCCTCGCTGGTGCGGGGCAGGACCACCGGGTCGTCCTCACCGGGCACCCACACCTCCTCCAGGCGCTTGGCGAGGCCGCAGACGGCGATGTCGTCGATGCCCAGCTCGTCCAGGGCGCGCCGGGCCGCGGCGACCTGAGGCTGCCCACCGTCGACGACGACCAGCTGGGGCGGGTACGCGAACTTCTTGGGGCGGCCGTCCTCCTCCTTGAGGGAGTCAGTGATCAGGTCCGTCTGGACGGAGTCGGTGACGGGGTCCGTCTTGACGGAGCCGGTGACCGGCTGCGGCCCGGTGACCGCGCCGTCGCCGTCGGTGAGGGCGTCGTCCCCGCCGTCGGCCCACTCCCCCGTCTTCTCCTTCTCGGCGAGATAGCGCCGGAAGCGGCGGGAGATCACCTCGTGCATCGAGCGGACGTCGTCCTGGCCCGCGAAGCCCCTGATCTGGAAGCGGCGGTACTCGCTCTTGCGCTGCAGGCCGTCCTCGAAGACGACCATGGAGGCGACCACGTCGTCCCCCTGCAGATGCGAGATGTCGTAGCACTCGATGCGCAGCGGGGCGCTGTCCAGGTCGAGGGCCTCGGCGATCTCCTCCAGGGCGCGCGAGCGGGTGGTCAGGTCGGAGGCGCGCTTGGTCTTGTGCAGCGCGAGGGCCTGCTGGGCGTTGCGCTGCACGGTCTCCATGAGCGCCTTCTTGTCGCCGCGCTGCGGGATGCGCAGGGAGACGTTCGCCCCGCGGCGGCCGGTCAGCCAGTCCTGGACCGGCTCCACCGGCTCGGGCAGCGCCGGGACCAGGACCTCCTTGGGGACCGCGTCCCCGGTCTCCTCGCCGTAGAGCTGCTGCAGGGCGTGCTCGACGAGGGCGCCGGTGGTGATCTCCTCCACCTTGTCGGTCACCCAGCCGCGCTGGCCGCGCACCCTGCCGCCGCGCACGTGGAAGATCTGCACGGCCGCCTCCAGCTCGTCCTCGGCGACTGCGATGAGGTCGGCGTCGGTCGCGTCGGCGAGCACTACGGCGTTCTTCTCCATGGCCTTCTTCAGGGCCTCGATGTCGTCGCGCAGCCGGGCGGCCCGCTCGTACTCCATCTCCTCGGCAGCCTCCGTCATCTGCTTCTCCAGACGGCGGAGGTAGGTGCCGGTGCGGCCGGCCATGAAGTCGCAGAACTCCTCGGCCAGCTCCTGGTGGTCCCCGGGGCCGATCCGGCCGACGCAGGGGGCGGAACACTTGCCGATGTAGCCGAGCAGGCAGGGACGGCCGGTGCGCGCGGCGTTCTTGAACACGCCCGCCGAGCAGGTGCGCACCGGGAACACGCGCAGCAGCAGGTCGACGGTGTCCCGGATGGCCCAGGCGTGCGCGTACGGCCCGAAGTACCGGACGCCCTTCTTCTTGTGACCGCGCATCACCTGCACGCGCGGGAACTCCTCGTTCATCGTCACGGCGAGGTACGGGTAGCTCTTGTCGTCGCGGTACTTGACGTTGAACCGGGGGTCGTACTCCTTGATCCAGGAGTACTCCAACTGAAGGGCCTCGACCTCCGTGGACACCACCGTCCACTCCACGGACGCGGCGGTGGTCACCATCGTCCGGGTGCGCGGGTGCAGGTTCGCCAGGTCCTGGAAGTAGTTCGCCAGGCGCTGGCGCAGGCTTTTCGCCTTTCCGACGTAGATCACCCGGCGGTGCTCGTCACGGAACCTGTACACCCCCGGAGAGTCCGGGATCTCACCCGGCCTGGGGCGGTAGCTGGAGGGATCGGCCATGTCTCACACCCTACTGGCGAGCACCGACACCGCGTCGGGCCTGTGGACGACCCCCGCGCCGCTCACCCGTCCGCACACCAGCCGGTGTCCCCGGGCGGCAGCCCCGTGCCGATCACATGCCGGACGATCCGGAGCGCCTCGTCGAGCGGCACGGTGTCCTCGTCGGGAAAGGCGTCGCACTGCCCGTTCGAGAGCCGGAAGCCCCCGCTCGTCCCCCGGGCTCCCCTGGAGACGGCGTGCGCGCCCGGATCGTCCTCCCCGCCAAGGAGCATCACCAGCGCGCGTTCGGTGTTGGTCACCACCGACAGCCGGCGCCCGGCGGAGCTGGTGAGGCAGGTGTCGAGACGGCCCTCGGCGATCCGGCGGCACAGCGCGGCGACCCCCTCCTCAGCCGTCACTGCCGTGCGATCACCGTCGAAGGCCCAGATCTCCGTCACGCGCCGATCCTCCCATCGGCCGGGGCGCGCGCGCTGCTCGTGGCGGGCGGCTGCGGCTCGGCGTCGTCTCCCGGCCCGGCTCGGCCGTGGCGGGTTCGAGGTGTTGTCGGGGTCTGGTCAACACGCTTCAATGCGGGGGAACTCGGGTCCGTGCACGCACGCGTACCGGCGCGGCGTGCGCAGCCACGGGCGTCCACCGCGCCCACGGGGGCGGCCCGGGCACCGGCGCAGACGGTCTGACCAGCCGTTGCGACACCTCACAGAAAGGCGCCCCGGTATGCGGCATGCCACAGAACACGCGCACCTTGCCACCGCGGAACTGGACACGGCCCTGCGGGGCGGCCCCTTCCATGTGGCGCTGCGCGCCGCGATCGCCGCACGTGGGCTGCCGCTCCAGCGGGTCCAGCACCATCTGTCCCGGCACGGCGTCAAGGTCGGGGTCACCAGCCTGAGTTACTGGCAGCAGGGTGCCCGCCGACCGCAGCGCCCGGAGTCGCTGCGCGCCGTGCGGGCGCTGGAGGAGATCCTCCGTCTGCCGGACGAGTCGCTGATCCGGCTACTCGCCGAGGCCGACGAGCGTGCCGCGGCCGGCCGCCCTGCCGGGCGCTCCTACCGCTCCCTGATCGAGGCCTCGGACGTCCTGGACCGACTCCGGGCCGAGCTGGGCTGGTCCCTCGACGGCGGGCTGCACACCCTGGGCCACCACGAATGCGTCCGCATCGGCGCCCGGGGCGAGCTGGCGGGCCGCGAGGCCCACCACATCGTCCGGGCCCACCGCGACGGTGTGGACAGATTCGTCGCCGTGCACCACGGCGACCCCGGCTGTCGCCCGCACGACATCAGGGTGCGGGCCCTGGAGAACTGCCGCACGGGACGGGTACGCCGGGACCAGGACACCGGCGTGCTCGTGGCGGAGCTGCTCTTCGGCACCCGGCTGCGGGCGGGCGACACCTTCCTCTTCCGGTACGGCTTCGAGGACGGCACGGCCGGGCCCTGCCGCGAGTACCTCCACGGCTTCGGCTTCCCCGGCGGCCAGTACGCGCTTCAGGTGCGATTCGACGCGGCCGCGCTGCCGGTCCGCTGCCACCGCTTCGCCCAGCACTCGGCGGCGGCTCCCCGCAGCGGCCGTCACGAACTGCCGGTCACCGGCCCCCATCACTGCGTCCACCTGGTCGAGCCACGGATACGTCCGGGCATCGTCGGTATCGGGTGGGACTGGGCGTGAAGTCGCCTTGGGCGCGTGCCGGTTGAGGCGACTCCGGGCCCGCGGGACGGCGATGAGGGGCGTGCGGGGCCGGACAGGGCGGCCTTCGGAGGAGACCGCGCTTCGGAGGTGGGGCGGGGCCGACGGGGCACCGAAGGTGCGGTGGAAGTACGGCGTGCCGCCGTGGTGGCGGGTGGCACCCTGATGCGGGGCGGTAGCGGTGGCCGGGCCGCGGTGCCGGTGCGGCGGTGCCGTTTCGCGGTTGCCCGACAGGGTGTGCGGGACGGCGATGAGGGGCAGCGCACGGCAGGAGTCACCGCACTTTAACCCGGCATCCCAGCGCAGAGGCGGGGTCACGGACGAGGAGGCGGTGGGTGCTGAAGGGTATGCCGGACGGCCCGGCGATACGGGATGGCCGCGCGGGACAGAGACGAGCACCGGCGGGGCGGCTGCCCGGTTGTCGGCGGCGTCGGGAAGGCAGCGCGGCGGCGCCGCCCGGGCGCAAGGACACGGAGGACCGCCGAACCGCAGGACAGCGGCACCCAGTCACGGCAGAAGGCCGCGGCCAGGCAGCGTGGGACGGCAGCGCGGCGGCGGGGTGGGACGGGCGTGCGGGCGGGGCTCGGGGCGGCCTTCCGGTCAGGCGCCCGGGCCGGCGATGATCCGACCGTTCGTGGTCTTCACCGGCAGCTCGGCCAGGGGCTCCGTGGCCGGTGCCTGGACCACCTTGCCCGTCACGGCGTCGAACTGGCTGCCGTGGCAGGGGCAGGTCAGGGTCGTCCCCTGCAGCTTGTTGATGGGACACCCCGCGTGCGTGCAGATCGAGCTGTAGGCCTTCAGCGCGCCGCTCCCGTCACGGCTCACGACGACGTTGTGATCCCGGTAGAGCTTGGCACCGCCCTTCGAGACCTCGCTGTCGGCACCGAGGTCGACCGGCGCGGTCGGCGTGGCCGCGACCGAGCCGCCCTGGCCCGGTGCCGAGCAGGCGGCCAGGCCGAGCCCGGCGACCGGGGCCACGGCGGCACCTCGAAGGACGGTACGGCGGCTCGCGGAGGGCGGGACGGGCATAGGGAACTCCACTGTTCAAGGGGTGTGCACGGCGACCATACCTGGGCAGAAGGGTCGACCCTGGGGCGGGGGCAGGGAAAGGGCGTAAACGTTTGCGCAAGCGTTTACGCGAAGGCGCCGGTGAGATAGCGTCCGAGCCGGAAGGGCCTGCGGTCATTCGGTTCAGGGAGGTGAAGGCGATGCCCACCATGGCGGACGTCGCGCGGAGCGCCGGTGTCTCGGTGGCGACCGTCTCCCATGTCCTGAACGGCACCCGCCCGGTGCTCCCCCACACCCGCCAGGCCGTGCTGGAGGCCATCGACACCCTCGGCTACACCCCCAACACCCTGGCCCGCTCCCTGGTGACCTCCCGCACCCGCTCCATCGGACTCGCGGTGTCGGCGAGCAGCAACCCGTACTTCACGGAGATCCTCCAGGGCGTGGAGTCCGCCGCCCTGGCGGCGGGCTACGGCCTGCTCATCGCGGACCCGCACGACGACCCGGGGCACGAGCGCAAGATCGTCCAGCTTCTCCACGAACGCCGGGTGGACGGCATGATCGTCGCTCCCTCAGCGCGCCCGCACGATCTGGTCCGCTATCTCCGCCGCCACGCCGTACCCACCGTCTTCCTGGACCGGGTGATCGACGTGGACGTGGCTGCGGACACAGCCGCCGACGGTGGAGGGGGCCCCGCCTCCGCCGAGAGCGCGCCCTGGTACGACCAGGTATGCGCCGAGAGCGCCGCACCGACCGCCCGTCTCGTCACTCATCTCGCCGGCCTTGGCCACCGCCGGATCGGCCTGGTCGCCGGCCTGCCCGGGCTCAGCACCACCAGTGAGCGTGTCTCCGGCTACCGGGACGGCCTCACCTCCGCCGGTCTGGCCCACGACGAACGGCTCCTCGTGTCCGGCGACTCCGAATCCGGGAGCGCGGAGCAGGCCACGGCCGCCCTGCTCGCCCTGCCGGGTCCGCCCACGGCGCTCGTCACCGCCAACAACGCCATGACCATCGGCGCCCTCAGTGCCCTGCGCCGGCACGGACTGTCCGTCCCGGATGACATC
Source organism: Streptomyces sp. NPDC052109 (assembly GCF_040680195.1). NCBI lineage: Bacteria > Bacillati > Actinomycetota > Actinomycetes > Kitasatosporales > Streptomycetaceae > Streptomyces > Streptomyces sp. NPDC052109. Next base: position 28,739 of record NZ_JBFAWF010000029.1, read on the forward strand.
GCCCTGTGCTGCTTCGACGACTTCGCCTGGGCCGACCTGTTCTCACCCCGGCTCACCGCCATCGCCCAGCCCAGCAGGGAACTGGGCGCGCGGGCCGTCCAGCTGCTCCTGGACCGTCTGCAGGAGCGGCGCCGACCGACCCGGACGGTGCGGCTGCCGTGTGCGTTCGTCCACCGCACGTCCTGCGGCTGCCCGGAGGAGCCGGGCGGGTCCGAGGAGCCGGAGCACACCGCATCATCCACGCTGCCCCAGAAGGGAACCGCCTCGTGATCGTCGTCGCCGGTGAGGCACTGATCGACCTGGTACCGCAGGGCTCCGGTGCCCTCGCGGACCTGAAGCCGGCGCTCGGCGGCGGCCCGTACAACACCGCCGTGGCCCTCGGCCGGCTCGGCTCCCCCACCGCCTTCTGCTCCCGGACCTCGCACGACGCCTTCGGCGAGGCCCTGCTCGACGGACTGCGCCGGGAGGAGGTGGACGTGTCGGGCGTGCAGCGCGGGCCGGAGCCGACGACCCTGGCCGTGGCCACGATCGACGCCGGCGGCTCGGCCGCGTACTCCTTCTATGTCGACGGCACCGCCGACCGCCTGTTCACCGTCCCCGCCGCGCTTCCCGCCGGCACGCGCGCGGTGTCGTTCGGCACCTGCTCACTCGTCCTGGAGCCCGGAGCGAGTGCCTATGAGGAGCTGATGCGCACGGCAGCCGGACAGAGCCTGTTCACCGCGCTCGACCCCAACATCCGGGCGGGACTGATCCCGGACGCGGACGCCTACCGGGCTCGTTTCAAGAGCTGGCTGCCCTCGGTGACGCTGCTGAAGCTCTCCGCGGAGGACGCCGAGTGGCTGGATGGCACCCCGCGCGAGTGGCTGGCGGCCGGGCCGGCGGCCGTCGTGGTGACCCGGGGCGGGGAGGGTCTGACCGCGTTCACCCGGGACGGCGGGGAGTACTCCGTACCGGGTGAGCAGGTCGCCGTGGTGGACACCATCGGCGCCGGTGACACGGTGAACGCGGCCCTGCTGCATGGGCTTTCCGCACTGGACGCACTGTCGGAGGAAGCGCTGGCCGCCCTCGGGGCGGAGGGCTGGACGCGGCTGCTGCGCTTCGCGGCGCGCGCGGCGGCGATCACCTGCTCGCGGGCGGGGGCCGAGCCGCCGTACGCGGCCGAGGTCGGCGAACTGTGAGCGGCCCTTTTCCTCTCTGTTGTTGTCAAGGTGCGGCCGGACCCGAGGTGCGGGGGCCGGTCGGGCCTCGGAGCCGGGGCGGCTGATGGTGGAACGAGCGGCGCCCCGCGGGAAGTTCCCGCGGGGCGCCGCTTTTCTGGTGGTGTGTCAGGCCTTGCGTGCCCGTGTCGTCTTCTTCGCGGGCGTCGCCTTCTTCGTGGCCGTGGCGGCCTTCTTGGTCGCCGTGTTGTTGGCCTTGGCCGTCACCGTCCGCTTCGCCGTCGTCTTCGCGGCGGCCGTCCTCTTGGCCGTGCCGGCACGCGGCGCCGACACCGGTTCCGCGTCGCTGATCCGGTCGGCGCCGAGGATCTCGCGCAGGAACTTGCCGGTGTGGCTGGCCGGAACCCCGGCGACCTCCTCGGGCGTACCCTCGGCAACCACCAGGCCACCGCCGGCGCCGCCCTCCGGACCCATGTCCACGATCCAGTCGGCGGTCTTGATCACGTCGAGGTTGTGCTCGATGACGATCACCGTGTTGCCCTTGTCCACCAGGCCGCCGAGGACCTTCAGGAGCTTGCTGATGTCCTCGAAGTGCAGACCGGTGGTCGGCTCGTCGAGGACGTAGACCGTGCGCCCGGTGGACCGCTTCTGCAGTTCGCTGGCCAGCTTCACGCGCTGTGCCTCACCACCGGAGAGGGTGGTGGCGGACTGGCCGAGGCGGACATAGCCCAGACCGACGTCCTTCAGCGTCCTCAGGTGCCGGGAGATGGCCGGGACGGCCTCGAAGAAGTCGGTGGCCTCCTCGATCGGCATGTTCAGCACGTCGGCGACGGACTTGCCCTTGTAGTGGACCTCCAGGGTCTCCCGGTTGTACCGGGCGCCGTGGCAGACCTCGCACGGGACGTAGACGTCCGGGAGGAAGTTCATCTCGATCTTGATCGTGCCGTCGCCCGCACAGTTCTCGCAGCGGCCGCCCTTGACGTTGAAGGAGAAGCGGCCGGGCTGGTAACCGCGGACCTTCGCCTCGGTGGTCTCGGCGAACAGCTTGCGGATGTGGTCGAAGACCCCGGTGTACGTCGCCGGGTTGGACCGGGGGGTGCGGCCGATCGGCGACTGGTCGACGTGTACGACCTTGTCGACCTGGTCGTCGCCGTCCACGCGCGTGTGCCGTCCGGGGACGTTCCTCGCGCCGTTCAGCTCGCGGGCCAGGTGCGTGTAGAGGATGTCGTTGACCAGCGTCGACTTGCCGGATCCGGAGACGCCCGTGACGGCCGTGAACACGCCCAGCGGGAAGGACACGTCGATGTCCTGCAGGTTGTTCTCACGGGCGCCGTGCACGGTGAGCCGGCGGGACGGGTCGCGGGGACGGCGGATGTCCGGAAGCGGGATCGCCCTGCGGCCCGAGAGGTATGCGCCGGTCTGCGACTCGGTGTTTTCGAGCAGTTCCTTCAGGGAGCCGCTGTGCACGACCTTGCCGCCGTGCTCACCCGCTCCGGGACCGATGTCCACGACCCAGTCGGCGACCTTGATGGTGTCCTCGTCGTGCTCCACGACGATGAGCGTGTTGCCCATGTCGCGCAGCCGGACCAGCGTCTCGATCAGCCGGTGGTTGTCCCGCTGGTGCAGGCCGATGGACGGCTCGTCCAGGACGTACAGGACGCCGACGAGGCCGGAGCCGATCTGGGTGGCCAGGCGGATGCGCTGGGCTTCACCGCCGGAGAGCGTGCCGGCCGCGCGGTTCAGCGAGAGGTAGTCCAGGCCGACGTCGACCAGGAAACGCAGCCGTTCGTTGACCTCCTTCAGCACCCGCTCGGCGATCTTCTTGTCGCGGGCGCTCAGCTTCAGCTGCCCCAGGAAGTCCGCGCAGTCGCTGATCGACATCGCGGAGACCTCGGCGATCGACTTCTCCATGATCGTGACCGCGAGCACGATCGGCTTCAGGCGCGTGCCCTCACAGGTGGGGCACGGCACCTCACGCATGTAGCCCTCGAACCGCTCGCGGCTCGCGTCGCTCTCGGCCTCGCTGTGCCGGCGCTTCACGAACGGCACCGCGCCCTCGAAGGGCGTGGTGTACACGCGCTCGCGGCCGTACCGGTTGCGGTACCGGACCTCGATCTGGGTCTTGTGGCCGTAGAGCAGGGCCTTCTTCGCGCGCTGGGGCAGTCCCGCGAACGGGATGTCCGTGCGGAAGCCGAGGGCGTCCGCGAGGGCGCCGGTCAGGCGGCCGAAGTAGTCCTTGGTGTGCCCGTGCGACCAGGGGTGGATGGCGCCCTCGTCCAGGGACTTCTCCTCGTCCGGGACGATCAGCTCGGGGTCGACCTCCATGCGCGTGCCGATGCCGGTGCAGTCCGGGCAGGCGCCGAAGGGCGAGTTGAAGGAGAAGGAGCGGGGCTCCAGCTCCTCGAAGGACAGGTCGTCGTGCGGGCAGTACAGGTGCTCGGAGTACATGCGCTCGCGCTCGGGGTCGTCCTCGGGGAGGTCGACGAAGTCGAGCACGACCATGCCGCCGGACAGGCCGAGGGCTGTCTCCACGGAGTCGGTGAGGCGGCGCTTGGCGGACTCCTTCACCGTGAGGCGGTCCACGACCACCTCGATCGTGTGCTTCTCCTGCTTCTTCAGCGTCGGCGGGTCGGAGAGCTGGACGGTCTGCCCGTCCACGCGCGCGCGGGAGTAGCCCTTGGTCTGGAGGTCGGCGAAGAGGTCGACGAACTCGCCCTTCCGCTCGCGCACCAGCGGCGACAGCACCTGGAAGCGGCTCCCCTCCGGCAGCTCCAGGACCTTGTCGACGATGGCCTGCGGCGACTGGCGGGAGATCGGGCGGCCGCACTCGGGGCAGTGCGGCTTGCCGATGCGCGCGAAGAGCAGTCGCAGGTAGTCGTAGACCTCGGTGATGGTGCCGACCGTGGAGCGCGGGTTGCGCGAGGTCGACTTCTGGTCGATGGAGACCGCCGGGGACAGACCCTCGATGAAGTCGACGTCCGGCTTGTCCATCTGGCCGAGGAACTGCCGGGCGTAGGAGGAGAGCGACTCCACGTAGCGCCGCTGGCCCTCCGCGAAGATCGTGTCGAAGGCCAGGGAGGACTTGCCCGACCCGGACAGGCCCGTGAAGACGATGAGCGAGTCACGAGGCAGGTCGAGCGAGACATTCTTCAGGTTGTGCTCGCGCGCGCCACGGACGATGAGACGGTCGGCCACGCCGGTCCGCACCTTTCTTGAGAGAAGTGACAGGGGCGGGGCCCCCGTGCTTCTTCAGACTAGGGGGAGCCACTGACAACGCCGGTCGGATTGCCCGGTTGCATAACAACCACCGGCTATCCAGCATGCCCGACGCCGCCTTCGACGATATAGCACGTGCTTTCGATTTGAGGACGCGGTTCACCACCTTCACTCAAAGGTGTGGCGGGGCTAATGTCAGGCTCATGATTGATCACGCTCATGACCTGGGATGTGTACGTGACGCGACCGAACGGCTCCTCAACGCGGTCGCCGAACTGGACAACGCCGCGCTCGCCGACGCGTCACGGCTTCCGGGGTGGACCCGCGGGCACGTCGTGGCCCATCTCGCCCGCAACGCGGACGCGCTCGTGAACGTGCTCGAGGGGCGGCCCATGTACGAAAGCGCCGAGGCGCGGGACGCCGACATCGAGCGTGACGCCCCGCGCCCCCTCGACGTCCAGCTCGCCGACCTGCGCGAGAGCGCCGCCCGCTTCCAGTCCAGGGGGGACGCGCCGGCGGACTGGACGCGCACGGTGGAGCTGCGCAACGGGGTCACCGACTCCGCGTCCCGGGTGCCGTTCCGGCGGTGGGTCGAGGTCGAGCTGCACCATGTGGACCTCGGCATCGGATATGAGCTGGAAGATCTTCCGGAGGAGTTCACGGACCGGGTGATCGACTTCCTGGCGCAACGCTTCGCCGGCCACAGGGACGTGCCGTCGACCGGCCTGAACGCGGGCAACGGCCGGGTCTGGACCACCGGCGGCGGCGCGACGGACGGACCGGTCGTGGTCGAGGGCACGGCCGCCGACCTGCTGGGCTGGCTCGCCGGGCGGCGCGACGGCTCGGCCCTGACCACGAACGGCGCGCTGCCGAAGCTGCCCGCGCTGTAGGCCGCCGACGGTCCGGGGGCCGCCGGCCGCTATAGGCTGATCACCATGACGTACACCGGAGAGGTCAGGGTCGGCGGGCCCGCGGATGTGCACGAGCTGAAAGACCTGATGATCACCAAGATCGCGGTCGGCCCGATGGACAACAACGCCTATCTGCTGCGCTGCCGGGCCACCGACGAGCAGCTCCTGATCGACGCCGCCAACGAGGCCGAGGTGCTCCTCGGCATGATCGGTGACGACGGCATCGCGTCCGTCGTCACCACGCATCAGCACGGCGACCACTGGCAGGCGCTCGCCGAGGTCGTCGCGGCCACGGGAGCGCGTACGTACGCGGGCCGCGAGGACGCCTCCGGCATCCCGGTCCCCACCGACGTTCTCGTGGACGACGGCGATGTCATCAGGGTGGGGCGGGTGGAACTCACCGCGCGTCATCTCGTCGGGCACACACCGGGTTCGATCGCACTGGTCTACGACGATCCGCACGGCCACCCGCACGTCTTCACCGGCGACTGCCTGTTCCCGGGCGGCGTCGGCAACACACGCAAGAGCCCGAAGGCGTTCGCCAGCCTGATCCACGACGTGGAGACGAAGATCTTCGGCGTGCTGCCCGACGAGACCTGGGTGTATCCGGGGCACGGCAACGACACCACCCTGGGAGCGGAGCGGCCGCATCTGCCGGAGTGGCACGCGCGCGGGTGGTGAGCGCCAGGCGCGTGCCTCGTGGCGTGCGCCCCGTGTGAATTTTTCACCCGCGCCGGGGGCGCGTGCGCGCTCCCGGCGCGCCGTGTCACGCGGTCAACTGGTGGCAGCCCCGCAGAGGATGACGGCTCCTGTGCGGTAGGGCCGCCGGTCTCCACCCCCGCCCTCGGCCGGCGGCCCTGGCCAAAGGCCCGCGTCGTACCCGCCGTTCACACGCCCGCAACGCACGCTCCCACTATGCGGACAGTTACGGTCGTGACCTGGACAAACCCGGGGTTCGCTGCCAATCTCCCGCCATGTACCTCGCCCCCCGCACCCTGCGCCGTGCGCTGGCCGCCGCCACCGTAGCCCTGCTCGCCACCGCTGTCGGCTGCGCTCCGCAGCCCGACGGCGCGGCGGCGGCCTCCCCGTCCGGCTCGGCCGCGAAGAGCTGCGCCAAGGGCAAGCTGGGCACCAAGACCTCCGGGAAGCTGACGATCGCGACGGACGAACCGGCGTACGAGCCCTGGTTCAAGGACGACAAGCCCGCGAACGGCAAGGGCTTCGAGTCGGCGGTCGCCTACGCCGTGGCCCGGCAGCTGGGTTACGACAGGAACGCGGTCGTCTGGCAGAGCGTGCCGTTCAACAAGGCGTTCGCGCCCGGTGTGAAAACCTTCGACTTCGACATCAACCAGGTGTCGATCAGCGCCGAACGCAAGAAGGCCGTCGATTTCACCTCCGGTTACTACGACGTGCGCCAGGCCGTCATCGCGCTGAAGGGCGGCAAGGCCGCCAAGGCGACGAGCATCGCGGACCTGAAGAACCTCAAGCTGGGTGCGCAGGTGGGCACCACGAGCCTCGACTACATCACCGACGTGGTGAAGCCGAAGCAGCAGGCCGCCGCGTTCGCGAAGAACGACCAGGCCAAGTCGGCGCTGAAGAACGGCCAGGTGGACGCCATCGTCGTCGACCTGCCGACAGCGTTCTACATCACCTCCGCCGAGGTGACGAACGCGCGGATCGTCGGCCAGTTCGAGAACCAGGGCGGCACACCCGAGCAGTTCGGGCTGGTGCTGGACAAGGGCAGCGCGCTGACCTCGTGCGTGAGCGGCGCCGTGGACGCCCTGCGCAAGGACGGCACGCTGGCGAAGCTGGAGAAGCAGTGGCTCTCCGACGCCGTCGACGCGCCGGTGTTCAAGTGACGGTCGTCAAGGGCGAGTCGGCCCCGGAGGGGGCCGACGACAAGGGCGGCATGACCGGTGGCGGCGCTGGTGGCGTCGCCGGTGACGGGTACGCACCCTCCGAGCGGCGGCTCGAGCGCGAGCGCTACACACGCGCGCGTGCCCGCCGCGCCACGGCCGTCGCGGCACTGTCCACGTTGGTCACGGCCGTCGTGCTGTATCTGGTCGTGGTCGACGCGCCGGGCTGGCCGCGCACCGAGGAGACGTTCTTCAACGCGCGCTACGCGCGCGAGGCGCTGCCGAAGGTCCTCGAAGGGCTGTGGCTGAACGTCCGCCTGCTCGTGGTCTGCGGCGTCGCCGTCCTGGTACTCGGCATGCTGATCGCGATCGCGCGCACTCTGCGTGGACCGGTGTTCTTCCCGCTGCGGGTGCTGGCGGCGGCGTACACCGACTTCTTCCGCGGCCTCCCGCTGATCATCAACCTGATGATCGTGGTCCTGGGCGTGCCGGCGCTGCGGCTGCAGGGTGTGACGGTCGATCCGGTGCTGCTGGGCGGTACGGCGCTGACGCTGACGTACTCGGCGTACGTGGCCGAGGTGTTCCGGGCCGGCATCGAGTCGATCCACCCCTCGCAACACGCCGCGGCCCGCTCACTGGGCCTGACCAGCCGGCAGGCCCTGCGCTACGTCGTCCTCCCCCAGGCGGTACGACGTCAGGTGCCGCCGCTGCTCAACGACCTGGTGTCGCTGCAGAAGGACACCGGTCTGGTGTCGATCGGCGGCGCGGTGGACGCCGTACGGGCGGCCGACATCATCGTGGGCCGCAGTCTGAACTACACGCCGTACATCGTCGCGGGGCTGGTGTTCGTGGCGCTGACCATTCCGATGACCCGCTTCACGGACTGGGTGACGGCCCGGATGGACCGGCAGCGGGCCCAGGGAGGAACGCCATGAGCGACGCAGACGCGCCCGTGCTGCGCATGGAGTCCGTCCGCAAGACATTCGGCGGCTCCGTCGTTCTGCGGGACGTGGATCTGGAGGTCGCACCGCACACGGTGACCGCGCTGATCGGCGCCTCCGGCTCGGGCAAGTCCACGCTGCTGCGCTGCGCCAACCTCCTGGAGGAACTCGACGACGGCGCCATCTGGCTGGACGGAGAGGAGATCACCGACCCCCGCGCCGACCAGGACGCGGTACGGCGCCGTATCGGCGTGGTGTTCCAGGCGTACAACCTCTTCCCGCACATGACCGTGCTGGAGAACGTCACGCTGGCGCCGCGCCGGGTGCACGGCGTCTCCCGCGCGGAGGCCGGAGAACGGGCCAGGGAGCTGCTGGAGCGCCTCGGACTGGCCGACAAGGCCGACGCCTACCCGGACCGGCTCAGCGGCGGTCAGCAGCAGCGGGTGGCGATCGTACGGGCCCTTGCGGTGCGGCCTCGGCTGTTGCTGCTGGACGAGATCACCGCAGCGCTCGACCCGGAACTCGTGGGCGAGGTCCTGGAAGTGGTCCGGGGTCTGAAGGACGACGGCATGACCATGGTGCTGGCGACGCACGAGATGGGTTTCGCGCGGGACGTCGCCGACCAGGTTTGTTTCCTGGACGGTGGAGTGGTCCTGGAACGCGGCACCGCCGAGCAGGTCTTCGGCGACCCGCAGCAGGAGCGCACGCGGCGCTTCCTGCGGCGGATCGTGGAGGCGGGCCGGCTGTAACTACGCCTCCGCCTGGGCCGCGCCCACCAGCGCGGCGACGCGCTCCACACCGAACACATAGCCCTGCACCCCGCATCCGGCGATCACGCCGTCGGCACGCAGCGAGACGTAGGAGTGATGCCGGAACGACTCGCGCCGGTGGATGTTGGAGATGTGCACCTCCAGGACGGGCATGCCGTCACAGGTGTTGAGTGCGTCCAGAATCGCGACGGACGTGTGCGAGTAGGCGCCAGGGTTGATGACGATTCCGCAGTGGTTCAGCCGCGCCTCGTGGATCCAGTCGACCAGTTCGCCCTCGTGGTTGGACTGCCGGAAGTCCACCGTGCCGCCGTGCGCGGCCGCGGCCTTGGCGCACAGCGCCTCGATGTCGGCCAGTGTGTCGCTGCCGTAGATCTCGGGCTGGCGCTGACCGAGCAGGTTCAGGTTGGGCCCGTTGAGGATCATGATCGGGGCGGTGGCCAGGGTGCGGGGCACGGTTCCTCCGGTCCGTTCGGAGCGGTACGTCGACGACCGCTGCTGGCACCCGGTCTATCACGGTGGCCGGAGCGGACGGCGCGCCCCGCACGCCGTCGCCTCGGCGCGCACTCCGGTCGCTTCGTCACCTCCACACGCCCCCCCGTAACCCGCGCTCACGGTGGGTAGTTGGCACGACATGGAACCTGCACGCACCGTAAGGACACCGTCGATGCTGCGGCTCGCCGCGGCCTCCCTGGCGGGGACCGCGGTCGAGTTCTACGACTTCTTCGTCTACGGCACAGCGGCCGCCCTGGTCCTGGGGCCGCTGTTCTTCCCGACGTTCTCGCCGCTCGCGGGGACACTGGCGGCGTTCGCGACGTTCGGGGCGGGGTTCGTGGCCCGGCCGCTGGGGTCGGTGTTGTTCGGGCACCTCGGCGACCGGCGCGGACGGCGGCCTGTGCTGGTTCTCTCATTGCTGCTCACGGGCGCCTCGACGGTCGCGGTGGGCTGTCTGCCGACGTACGGATCGATCGGCGTGGCCGCGCCCGCGCTCCTGCTCGTCCTGCGCTTTCTGCAAGGTCTCGGCCTCGGCGGGGAGTGGGGCGGGGCGGTACTGCTGACCGCCGAGCACGCGCCGCCCGGGCGGCGCGTGCTGTGGTCCAGCTTTCCGCAGGTGGGACCCGCGCTCGGGTTCGTGCTCGCCAATGGGGTGATGCTCGCCCTGTCGGCGGGGCTGTCCGACGCGGAGTTCGCCGCCTGGGGGTGGCGGGTGCCGTTCTGGGCGGCCGGGGCGCTGGCGCTGTGCGGGCTGTGGCTGCGCTCGTCGCTCGCCGAGAGCCCTCGGTTCCTGGAGATCGACGACCACGCGCGCGTGCCGTTCGTCGAGGTCGTACGCCACCACGGCCGGCTGGTGCTGCTGACGGCGGGGGCGCTGGCCGCGGGGTACGCCGTCTTCTACGCGGTGACGACCTGGTCGCTGGCGTACGCCACGCAGCGGCTGGGGGTGAGCCGGACGGTGATGCTGACGTGTGTCATGGCCGCGGTGGTGGTCAAGGCCTCCCTCACGCCGTTCATGGCCCTGCTGGGCGACCGTTACGGGCGCCGGCCGATGTGCCTCACGGGGTGCGCGGCCTGCTGCCTGTGGATGCTCCCGATGGTCGCGCTGCTGGCCACCGGCCAGCCACTGCTCATGTTCCTCGGCATCCTCGGGGCACTGGTCTCCTTCATCACCATGTTCGCGGTGATCGCCGCCTACCTGCCTGAGTTGTACGAGGCGCGGGTGCGCTGCACGGGCGCCGCGGTGGGCTACAACCTCGGCGGGGTTCTCGGCGGCGCCCTCACCCCGATCGTGGCCACGGCTCTCGCGGAGCACGGTGGACGGGTCCCGTGGGGTGTGGGCGTCTATCTCACGGGCGTCGCACTGCTCAGCCTCGCGTGCTTCGCTCTGCTGCCCGAGACCCGCCCCGTGCCCGTGCCGGCGGTGGAGCCGGCTACGGGCTGACCCGCTGGGACCGGACGGACGGCTAGGGGTTGATCGCGAGCTCCAGGTAAGCCGCGAAGATCACCAGGTGGACACCGCCCTGCAGGGGTGTGGCTCGTCCCGGTACCACCGTCAGGGAGCTGACCACGACGGTCAGCGCGAACAGCAGCATGTGGGTCGAGCTGAGGCCGAGGACGAGCGGTCCCGACAGCCAGACGGAGGCGAGGGCGACGGCCGGGATCGTCAGGCCGATGCTGGCCATGGCCGAGCCGAGCGCCAGGTTGAGACTGGTCTGTACCCGGTCGCGGCGGGCGGAGCGCAGCGCGGCGATGGTCTCCGGCAGCAGGACCAGCAGGGCGATGATCACGCCGACGACGGCTTGGTGCAGGCCGGCCGCCTCCACGCCGGACTCGATGGCGGGCGACACGCCCTTGGCCAGGCCGACTACGCCGATCAGGGCCAGGCCGAGCAGGCCGAGACTCATCCAGGCGGTGCGCGCGGTCGGGGGTGAGGCGTGGTCTTCGGCGGTGATGACCTCGCCCTGCCGGGTGATCGGCAGGAAGTAGTCACGGTGGCGCACGGTCTGGGTGGCCACGAACAGTCCGTAGAGAATCAGTGAGGACAGCGCGGCGAAGGTCAGCTGGACCGAGGAGAACTCCGGCCCGGGCTTGCTGGTGGTGAAGGTCGGCAGCACCAGGCTGAGCGTGGCGAGCGTCGCCACGGTCGCCAGGGCGGCGCCGGTGCCCTCGGGGTTGAAGACCGCGGTGCCGTGCCGCAGGGAGGCGACGAGCAGACAGAGCCCGACGATACCGTTGCAGGTGATCATCACGGCGGCGAAGACGGTGTCCCTCGCCAGGGTGGAACTCTTGGCGCCCCCGTCGACCATGAGGGTGACGATCAGGGCCACCTCGATGACCGTGACGGCGATGGCCAGCACCAGGGACCCGAAGGGCTCGCCGACCCGGTGGGCGACGACCTCGGCGTGATGGACCGCCGCCAGGACGGATCCGGCAAGCACCAGGGTCACCAGGCCGACGACCGCACCCGGCAGGTCACGTCCCCAGGTGAAGACCAGGAGGACGACCGCGAGGACGGGCACGAGGAGCGTCCATTCCCGGGTGAGCGACCGGAGCCGAGTGATCATGCCGCGATGGTCGCAGAGACGTACAGGATTCGCATTCCGTTCTTTTCGGACACCTCTCACGCCTTCCGCCGTGAGCCCGGCACGGGCGGGAGCGGTGTCTGCTGAAGCACAGTCCCGCTCCCTCGGAGGCGCGCCTGTCGCGGGCTTGGTCAGGCGTCGACGCTGGCCTTCCGGGCGTCTTCGCGGCCGGTCCGCGCGGCCTCGATCGCCGCCCGCTTCCTGGTGGCCATCAGGCTGGTGATGGTCGTGACGACCAGGACCGCGCAGATCACGCCGAGCGAGACGGGGATGCTGATCTCGGGGACATGGACGCCGGACTCGTGCAGGGCGTGCAGCACCAGCTTGACGCCGATGAAGCCGAGGATGATGGACAGGCCGTACGAGAGGTGGACCAGCTTCTTCAGCAGGCCGCCGATGAGGAAGTACAGCTGCCGCAGCCCCATGAGGGCGAAGGCGTTGGCGGTGAACACGATGTACGGGTCCTGGGTCAGGCCGAAGATCGCGGGGATGGAGTCGAGGGCGAACAGGACGTCCGTGGTGCCTATGGCGAGCATCACGACCAGCATCGGGGTCATGACCCGCTTGCCGTTCCGCTGGATCCACAGCTTGGTGCCGTGATAGCGGTCGGCCACGCCGAACTTGCGCTCCGCGGCCTTCAGCAGCTTGTTCTCCTCGAACTCCTCTTCCTCCTCATCCGTGCGGGCCTCCTGGACGAGCTTCCAGGCCGTCCATACCAGGAAGGCGCCGAAGAGGTAGAACACCCAGGAGAAGCTCGCGATGATCGCGGCACCCGCGGCGATGAAGACGGCCCGCAGGACCAGGGCTATGAGCACGCCGACGAGCAGGACGCGCTGCTGGTACCGCGAGGGCACCGCGAACTTCGCCATGATCAGGACGAAGACGAAGAGGTTGTCGACGCTCAGAGACTTCTCGGTGATGAATCCCGCGAAGAACTCACCAGCCGGCTGCCCGCCGCCGAAGACGAGGAGACCGAGACCGAAGAGCCCGGCCAGGGAGATCCAGACGACGGTCCAGATACCGGCTTCCTTGACCGACACTTCGTGCGGCTTGCGCCCGATGAAGAAATCGACCGCGATCAGGGCGGCAAGGCCCACGATGGTCAGGACCCACAGGGTCATGGAGACTTCCACTGCACCTCCGGCATTACGTAACGGCAAACACGTCAGCGTCGTCGCTGCCGGAGGTCTCTTCCACCCGCGTGGGGCCGACGCCCCAGGACCGGAACCGGTCCGTACTGACGGGTGCGCCGCAGTCAGGGAGTACTCCCCTCCGTACGGAAGACAGTACCCCAATCACCAAGGAAAGGTAAAGGAAAATGCAAAATAAAGACCAAAGCACCAGGTGAAACGGCTTTACTTGGGCTTGGTCGAGGCTCGGGCCACTTCGCTGAGGACGTGCTGCACGATCTGGCTGCCGGACGGCACCAGTGAGGGTTCGTAGGTCCAGGCGTGCCCGACCCAGGGGTCGGTGAAATGGTCGTCGGGCACGGGCGTGAGTCGCATCAGCGAACGCCACAGCGGATCGAGCAGGGGGCCGTACGCTGCGGCGTCCGCGCGGTCCGCCACCAGCAGGAGGTGCACGCCGACGTCGGGCCCCTCGTCGGCGAGATAGCGCAGCCGGGTCACCGCCCGGTCGTCGAAGCCGTGCGGGAAGTCGTTGACGATCAGCAGCTGACGCGCGGTGTCGACATCGGCCGGCAGCGTCTGGGGGGCGCCTCCGCGCAGCGCCATCTGCGCCAGATCGACCCGTCGGGTGAGCCGCTCCAGCTGCGCCGTCACCCCCGCTGCCCCGGTCGCAGGGGGCGCCGCGAGCACCCCTGTCCCCGTGATCGGAGCAAACGCCGTGGCTCCCGCGCCGGCCGGGTCGATGATTCGCACGGCGAAGTCCCCGACCGGGTGGACGGCGAGCAGTCGCGCCGCGAGTGTCATCGCCGCCTCCATGGCCAGGCGCCGCAGCTCGGCGGAGTCCTGAAGGCCCTCGGGGCCGTCGGAGGCCTCTGCCGCACCGCTGTCGAGCCACAGGCCGCGTTCCAGCGGCAGCCTGACCAGCAGGGGAATGCGCAGCGGCACGCTCTCGGGCAGCTGCAGGTCGCCGAGGCGCAGGGCCATGGGCGGCTCGGCGGGCACGCGGTATCCGTGCCAGACGGGGTTGTCCCAGCCGGCGTAGGCGGGCGGAAGCGCGGGCTCGACCACCTCCGACTCGGCGGTGAGCTGCGCGAGGTCGCGGTCGAGGACTGCGCGCGCCTGGTCCACCAACTGCGTCCGGCGTTCCTGGGCCGCCTCGCGCGCGGCATCGCCCGCGGTGCCGAGCCGGGTGCGGGGGTCGGCGAGGGCCTGGTCGAGCTCCTTCTCCAGGCGGGAGTCGGCGAAGTCGACGGCGCTGCGGTACGCGGCCGTCGTGCGGGCCAGATCCTCGAACATGCCCCAGACCTGGTTGTACAGCCGCTCCTCCATCGACCAGCCGACGGCGTCGCCCGCGACGGGCTGTGCGGGTCGGTCATCGGCGGCGGGAGCAGCCGGCGCCGGTGTGCCGTGCGGGCGGCGACCGGGATGGGTGTGGTCGACCCGGGCGTCCGGATCGCGCGGGGTGGTGCCGGGGTCCTGGGCGTCGTACGGGTTCCGCGGGGCGTACGAGCTTGGCGGCCCCACCGTCCCGGACCCGGGCGCGTCCTCGTCCTCGGGCCGGTGGGTGTCGCGCGGCGCGGAAGCGGGTGCGCCGTGCGGCACGGTCGCGGAGGTGTCCTGCGGTGTGGGTACCGGTGCCTGGTGCGGTGACGCCATGGAGGACGGCAGCGCACGGGACGGGTCGTGGGCCGCGGCCCGGTGGACGGCGGCCGCGAGATCCGCCGCCGCGTCCAGGCCCTGGTCGGCGAGGAGTGCGGGGAGGCCGGCCGCGTAGCCCTGGCCCACCGCGCGCACCTTCCAGGCACCCTGTCTGCGGTACAGCTCCAGGGCGAGCACGGCCGTCTCACTGTCCAGGCCGGTCAGGGTGAAGCAGGCGAGTTCGCTGCCGTCGAGCCCCTCGACCGTGGTGTGCGGGGCGGCTACGCCACCGAACCGGAGCGGTCCTCCGACGCCCGAGGGAAGAGCGAGGAACACGTCGAGGCGGTGCACGGCCTCGGGCAGAGCGTCCAGGTCGACGGCCAGCCGGTGTTCGGTGGCGGCCCGCCGGGGCACCTCGATGCCGGGCAGAGCGGGGGCGCCGGGATGCGCGACCCACTGGGGGCCCGGCACCATGCCGTTCTCGTCGCCGAGCGTGGCCCCGGCCAGGACCGGTGTCCCGGCCGTGATCCGGATCGCCAGCCCGACCTGGGACAGCGGGTGGTTCTGTCCGCGCACCAGCTCGGCCGTCATCGCCGTCGCCCCCCTGTGTTGTTCTCTCGTGCGCCCCGCCAGGTTGAGCGGGTGGTCCTACAGGTGCGGCAGGATCGCCGGCATCAGGTCCTGGAACGTGCGGCCGTTGGCCGGGGAGCCGAGCGCGGTCATCGTCCAGCCCGAGCCCGCGCGGTGCACCTTCGCCATGATCTGGGCGGTGTAGTCACCACCGCCGTCCAGCGTGTAGCGGGCGAGTTCCTGCCCGTTGGTCTCGTCCACCAGGCGGCAGAACGCGTTCTGCACCTCCTGGAAGGTCTGGCCGGTGAAGGAGTTCACGGTGAAGACGATCTGGTCGACGTGGACCGGCACACGCTGCAGGTCCACGAGGATCGCCTCGTCGTCACCACCCTGTCCGACGCCGCCGACGAGGTTGTCACCGGTGTGGCGGACGGAGCCGTCGTCGCTCACCAGGTGGCGGAAGAAGACGACGTCGACCGGCTGCTTCTCGGCGAAGAGGACGGCGGAGGCGTCCAGGTCGATCTCGCGGGTGCGGGAACCGAACAGGCCGCGCCGCTTCGCCGCCTGCCAGCCGAGCCCCATACGGACCGCGGTCAGGGTGGCCCCGTCCTTCTTCTCCAGGCTGATGGCCTGACCCTTGCTCAAGTTGACGGACACCGCTGAATCCCCTCTCGATGGTCCCCTGTTGCCGCGAAGCTCGCGGTTGTCAAGAACCCTACGCAGGGGCACCGGCAGTGCCGAACCCCCGCCCGCGCTTTGTGTCGGTGTTGCAACACTCGGCGCATATACCGAGGTCCGGCAGGGTGGCGGGGGGTCAGGCGAGGCCGGCTTCCCGCATCTGACGCAGCTCCTTCTTCATCTCCGAGACCTCGTCGCGCAGCCGGGCCGCGATCTCGAACTGCAGCTCCGCGGCGGCGGCGCGCATGCGCTCGGTCATCTCCTCGATCTGCTCGGCGAGTTCGGCCGCCGGACGGTCCGTGGGAACCGTGGCCGCCGCCTTGCCCTTGGCCGCCTTGCCGCCCTTCGCGCCCTTGGCCGCCTTGTCACCCAGCGCCGGGACGGGAGCCTTGGCGCCCTTGCCGTCCTTGGACTTGCGGTAGCCGGAACCGAGAAGCTGCTCGGTGTCGACCTCCTCGCGGGCGATCTGCGCGACGATGTCGTTGATCTTCTTGCGGAGCGGCTGCGGGTCGATGCCGTTGGCCTTGTTGTACGCGACCTGCTTCTCCCGGCGGCGGTTGGTCTCGTCGATGGCCTTCTCCATCGCCGGGGTGATCTTGTCGGCGTACATGTGGACCTGGCCGGAGACGTTGCGCGCCGCGCGACCGATGGTCTGGATCAGCGAGGTGCCCGAGCGCAGGAAACCCTCCTTGTCGGCGTCGAGGATCGCCACCAGGGACACCTCGGGCAGGTCGAGGCCCTCGCGCAGGAGGTTGATGCCGACCAGCACGTCGTACTCACCGGAGCGCAGTTCGCGCAGCAGCTCGACGCGGCGGAGGGTGTCGACGTCGCTGTGCAGATAGCGCACCTGGATGCCGAGCTCCAGGAAGTAGTCGGTGAGGTCCTCGGCCATCTTCTTGGTGAGGGTGGTGACGAGGACGCGTTCGTCCTTCTCGGTGCGCTTGCGGATCTCGTGCACCAGGTCGTCGATCTGGCCCTCGGTGGGCTTGACCACGACCTCCGGGTCGACGAGGCCGGTCGGGCGGATGATCTGCTCGACCACGCCGTCGGAGCGCGACAGCTCGTAGGTTCCCGGGGTCGCCGACAAGTAGACGGTCTGGCCGATGCGCTCCTGGAACTCCTCCCACTTCAGCGGGCGGTTGTCCAACGCGGAGGGCAGGCGGAAGCCGTGGTCCACGAGGGTGCGCTTGCGGGAGGCGTCGCCCTCGTACATGGCACCGATCTGCGGGACGGTGACGTGTGACTCGTCGATGACGAGCAGGAAGTCGTCCGGGAAGTAGTCCAGCAGGGTGTTGGGCGGGGAGCCGGGCGAGCGGCCGTCGAAGTGCATCGAGTAGTTCTCGACGCCGGAGCAGGTGCCGATCTGGCGGAGCATCTCGATGTCGTACGTGGTGCGCATCCGCAGGCGCTGGGCCTCCAGGAGCTTGCCCTGCTTCTCCAGCTCGGCGAGGCGCTCCCCGAGCTCCTTCTCGATGTCGTTGACGGCCCGCTCCATGCGCTCGGGACCGGCGACGTAGTGGGAGGCGGGGAAGACGTACAACTGCTGGTCGTCGCTGATGATCTCGCCGGTGAGCGGGTGCAGCGTGGACAGCGCCTCGATCTCGTCACCGAACATCTCGATGCGGACGGCCAGCTCCTCGTAGACCGGGAAGATCTCGATGGTGTCGCCGCGGACCCGGAAGGTACCGCGGCTGAAGGCCATGTCGTTGCGGGTGTACTGGATGTCGACGAAACGGCGCAGCAGCTCGTCCCGGTCGAGCTCGTCGCCGACCCGGAGGGGGACCATGCGGTCCACGTACTCCTGCGGGGTGCCGAGGCCGTAGATGCAGGAGACGGAGGCGACCACGACGACGTCGCGGCGGGTGAGCAGCGAGTTCGTCGCCGAGTGGCGCAGGCGCTCCACCTCCTCGTTGATCGAGGAGTCCTTCTCGATGTACGTGTCCGACTGGGGGACGTAGGCCTCGGGCTGGTAGTAGTCGTAGTACGAGACGAAGTACTCGACCGCGTTGTTCGGCAGCAGCTCGCGGAACTCGTTGGCCAGCTGGGCGGCCAACGTCTTGTTCGGCGCCATCACGAGCGTGGGGCGCTGGAGCTGCTCGATCATCCACGCGGTGGTGGCGGACTTGCCGGTGCCGGTCGCGCCCAGCAGGACGACGTCCTTCTCACCGGCCTCGATGCGCTTGGCGAGGTCGGCGATGGCCGTCGGCTGGTCGCCGCTGGGCTGGTAGGGGCTGACGACCTCGAAGGGCGCCACCGTGCGTTCGATGTGGGAAACGGGCCGCATGTCCTCCACCGTACGACCCCGCACTGACAACGGGCCCCGATCAGTGGTTCTACCTGCTCCGGGAGCCCTGGTGCTCGGGCCGGCGCCCCGAGTGCAGGACGGGACGGCGGTCCAGGTGGGAGGGGACGGCGGCCGCCGGGACACCCGGTGTGCGCTCGGCGGGCAGGCGGACGGGCCGGCCCATGACCATCATCGGGTCGAAGATCACGACGACGGCCGCGAGGAGCAGGAAGGCCAGGGGGCCGATCAGCATGGGCGCGAGCACGGACGGCTCCGGAACGCCTCCGCCGGTGTGGGAGGTGCCGTCGAGGTGGACGCCCAGGCCTGCCATGCCCATGTAGTGCATACCGCTCACGGCCAGCCCCATGACGAGGCTCGCCCCGACGCTCCACAGGAAGCCGCGGACGCGTCCGGCGGCCCACAAGGCGGCGGTGGCGGCCACGACCGCTATGACGACGGAGGCGGCGACCGTGAGCGTGTTGTAGGTGAACCGCCCGTGGAAGCGCACACCCGCCATGCCCAGGTAGTGCATCGAGGCGACGCCCAGACCGGTGATGGTGCCGCCGGTGAAGAGCGCTGTGCCGGTGGCGCCCCGGTAGCCGACGATGAAGATGCCGACGCCGACCATGACGATGGCGAGGCCGAGGCTCGCGTAGGTGACCGGCTGGTCGTAGTGGATCGGGGCCTCCTTGATGGCGAAGCCCATCATGGCGACGAAGTGCATCGTCCAGATCCCGGAGCCGATCGCGGCGGCGCCGAGGGCCAGCCAGGCGGGCCGCCAGGAGTGCGTGACCAGCAGCGCGCGGGTGGTGCAGCGCAGGCCGAGGGCGCCACCGAGACAGGCCATCAGATAGGCCGCCAGCGGGGTGACGGCCCCGTAGCTGAATCCGTCGACCGTGCCTTGCATCCGCGGCTGCCCTTCCGCCCTTTTGTGTCCTGGAATACCCGAAATGCCCCCGGCCCAGGACCGCGCGGGCGGTCCGGGTTGTCGCTGAGAGTATGACCCCCACCGGAATGGTCGAACGATTTTCCGGCAAAGAAACACGGCCCTGCCGCAGTTGTGCGGTCGCGGTGAGCGGACTGGGACATCCCCGTTCAGGCTGTGGCCATCGTGCGCCCGTGTGCCGGTGACGGTCAGCTGTCAGTCTGGATGCTGTGCGTATTCGCTCGACGCGAGGAGTCTGCATGCACGCGCGCGTAGTTGCCCTCACAGCCGCCGCGGTCCTGGCCACGGCGGCCCTGCTGAGCCCCACCTCCGACGCCCGGGCCGGCGACGTCGGCAAGCCCACGGTGGTCGCCCACCGGGGGGCCTCCGCCTACGCTCCCGAGAACACGCTTGCCTCCATCGACAAGGCCGCGCGGCTGGGCTTCTCCTGGGTCGAGAACGACGTCCAGCGCACCAAGGACGGCGAGCTGGTCGTCATCCACGACGACAGTCTCCAGCGCACCACGAACGTCAAGCAGCTCTTCCCCGGCCGGGCACCGTGGAAGGTGAAGGACTTCACCGCCGCCGAGATCGCCCGGCTGGACGCGGGCAGCTGGTACTCCCCCGCCTACGCGGGCACGCGCGTGCCGACGCTGAAGCAGTACATGCGCCGCATCGAGCACAACCACGAGAAGCTGCTCCTGGAGATCAAGAACCCGCAGCTGTATCCGGGCATCGAACAGCAGACCCTCAAGCTCCTCGGCAACCAGGGGTGGCTGGACCAAAGCCATCTGAGGCGACTGATGGTGCAGAGCTTCAGCGCCGACAGCATCCGGACGGTGCACGAGTTGCGGCCCGCGATCACCACGGCCTACCTCGGGATGCCCACGGTCGCACAGCTGCACACGTACGCGCGCTTCACCGACCTGGTCAACCCCTCGTACGCCTCGCTCTCCAAGGGGTACGTCTCGGCCGTGCACGCCTTCGACGGGCCGCACGGCAGGCCGCTCGGGGTGTTCGCCTGGACGGTGAACGACGTGGCCGGCGCACGCCGGGTGGCGGGCTACGGCGTCGACGGGATCATCACCAACAAGCCCGACGTGGTGCGGACGGCGCTGGGTTCGGACTGACGGGCCGGGCGTTGTCAGTGGCGGGTCGTACCGTGGGCGCATGGACAGCCATGGGCAGGATGAGCAGCGGGTCGTGTGGGCCGTGGTGGGCACGGACATCGGGCCGCTGATGCTGGCGGCCACCCGCGACGGCCTGGTCAACGTCGTCTTCCACGCCACGGACGCGGTGCGCGACCGAGCACTGGAGCGGCTGGCGGCCCGGCTGGGCACCGGTCCCGTGGAGGATCCGGACGCGCCGCTGCTGGCGGAGGCGATACGCCAGCTCCGGGCGTACTTCACGGGCGAGCGGCATGACTTCGACCTGCCGCTGGACTGGTCGCTGATCTCCGGCTTCAACCGGCAGGTGCTGCACGAGCTGGCGGCCGGCGTGCCGTACGGCACGGTGGTGGGGTACGGCGACCTCGCCGGACGGGTCGGACAGCCCGGCGGGGCACAGGCGGTCGGGGCGGCGATGGGTGCCAATCCGCTGCCGGTGGTCGTGCCGTGTCACCGGGTGGTGGAGAGCGACGGCGGCATCGGCGGTTTCGGGGGCGGTCTGGAAACCAAGCGAAGACTGCTCGCACTGGAGGGGGTGCTGCCCGAGCCGCTGTTCTGACCGGCCCGGCTAGTCGTCGTAGTGCCGGGCTTCGAAGACGTTGCCGTCAGGGTCGCGGAAGTAGAAGCTGCTCGTGGCGTTGCCTCGGGCGCCCGCGAGGTCGTGATCGGTGGCCGAAACGGCCACGCCGTGTTCCTCCAGGCTGGCGCGCAGAGCGTCGAAGGCGTCGGCCGGCAGGGCCAGGCAGAGGTGGTTGACGGGGTGGCCGGCGCTCTCGGCCGCACCGGGCAGCATCTTCATGCGTGCGGCGAAGGTGAGCGGAGCGAGATCCAGAATGGTCTCCTCGTTGACGCGTACGGAGGGGAAGGCCGCCTTTCCCTCGGCGAACTCGGCGACCCCGATCGGCTCCAGACCGACGGCCGTCTCGTAGAAGCGGGCCGCGGCGACCGGATCGGCGACCCACAGGACGATGTGATCCAGACGCGTGCTGTTGTTCGTCATGCGGCCCACACTGGTGGCGTCCCCCACAGGCCGCAAGCGTTTAGCGGCGGCCGGCTCCCGCCAGAGATCAGGAAAGGACTACGGACAGGAGGCGGTGCGCGTGGTGCTGGTGATGTCGGAAGAAGTCCGGGAAGCGATCGGCGCGCGGCGGCCGGTGGTGGCCCTGGAGTCCACGATCATCGCGCACGGTCTGCCGCGCCCCCGCAACCTACAGGTGGCGCTGGAGCTGGAGGACGCGGTGCGCCGGGAGGGCGCCGTACCGGCGACCGTGGCCGTGCTCGACGGTCGCCCCCGCGTCGGTCTGGACAAGGAGCAGCTGGAGCGGGTGGCGAACGAGGACGGCATCCGCAAGCTGGGCCACCGCGATCTGCCGCTCGCCGTGGCGGTCGGGGTGAGCGGGGCGACCACGGTGTCGGCGACGGCGCAGCTGGCTGCGCTCGCGGGCATCAGGGTGTTCGCCACCGGCGGGCTGGGCGGTGTGCACCGGGAGTGGACGGTCACCCAGGACGAATCGGCCGACCTGGGGCTCCTGGCACGCACCCGGATCACCGTGGTCTGCGCGGGCGTGAAGTCGATCCTGGACGTTCCGGCGACCCTGCAGCGGCTGGAGACGCTGGGTGTGGCCGTCGCCGGATACGGCACGGACCGCTTCCCGGGCTTCTACCTGTCGGACTCGGGACATCCGGTCGACTGGACACTGGACACCCCGGAGCAGGTGGCGGCCGTCATGCGGGGCCAGGACGCGCTCGAGGTGACGCAGTCGGCGCTGATCGTCGCTCAGCCCGTCCCCGAGGCGGAGCAGCTCGATCCGGAGCTGCACGCGCGCGTACTGGCCGACGCGCTGCGCTCGTGCGCGGACCAGGGCATCACCGGGCAGGCGGTGACCCCGTTCCTGCTGGACTACCTGGTCCGGCACACCGACGGCGCCTCCCTGAGCGCCAACCTGGCGGCCGTGCGCGGCAACGTACGGCTGGCCGCACGGATCGCCACGGCGTGGGCCAAGGGGTGACCACGGTCCGGAGCGGGGCCCTGCTGGTCGTCGGTGACGTGGTCACGGATGTCGTCGCCCGGCACCGGGGACCGCTCGCGGCCGGCACCGACACGGCCGCGGCGGTCCGGACGCTGCCGGGCGGCGCGGGCGCGAACGTGGCCTGCTGGGCCGTGCACACGGGCTGTGCGGACGTACGGCTGCTGGGGCGGGTGGGCGTCGACGCGGCCGCGTGGCACGAGCGTGCGCTGATCGCGGCCGGGGTGCGGCCCCGACTGGTGGTCGATCCGACGGCGGCCACCGGCACGGTGATCTGCCTCGTCGACACGGGTGCGGCGGCGGAGCGCACGTTCCTCACGGACAGCGGGGCGTCCTTGCGGCTGGAACCCGCAGACTGGTCGGACGCGTTGCTCGACGGCGTCGCCCGGCTGCACCTGTCGGGGTACCTGCTGTTCAGGGAGCCGAGCCGGGAGCTCGCGCGGACAGCGCTTGCGGCGGCACGCGCGCGTGGCGTGCCGGTGAGCCTGGACCCGGCGTCGGCGGGCTTCCTGGTACGGCTGGGGGTGGACCGGTTCCTGGCGTTCGCGGCGGAGCTGGACGTGTTGCTGCCCAGCCGGGACGAGGCGTGTCTGCTGACCGGACTGCCGGATCCGGCGGACGCGGCCGCCAAACTCAGCCGTCTCGTTCCCCTGGTGGTGACCAAGGCGGGCGCGGACGGCGCCCTGGTGGCCCGTTCCGGCAGCACACCGGCCAGGATCCCGGCGGCGCCGGCGGTCCCACGGGACACCACGGGCGCCGGTGACGCCTTCACCGGTGGGTTCCTCGCCGCCCTGCTCGCGGGCGCGGACCCGCAGGAGGCGGCGGCACGAGGCTGCCGGGCGGGCGCGGAGGCGGTGGAACGGGTCGGCGGGAGGCCGCCGCAACCGGGTGACGACGATTAGTAGTTCTTCGTTACTTCGGGTGATCCCGGCAGGTGGTGGCGACGTCTTGGTATGAGGGCTGGGGGAGATGGAACGGCTCCGGGGTGAGTTGTCGCAGTTCGTCGCCGATGTGGCCGCTACGGTCCCGCGGCGGGATCAGCGGCGGTGGGGCGAGTAGTACTCGCGGGGTCTGACGCTGGACGGCCGTCGGAAGTCGATCCAGCCGAGCCGGTCTTGGCCCGGCTGAAGCACGGCAGTTGGCCACCGCATGGTTGCCCTGGGTGCGGCTCCGGACTACCGAAATCCGAGGTCCGGACCGGTGCCGGCCAGCTCACGGCTGGCGGCCCAAAGGCGAGCGGCGACGGCCGGATCGGCCATGTGGGAAGGGACGGGCTCACGCCGTGGTCTGCCACGCAGGCCGAATGCCCTCGGCCCCCACAGCTGCCCTCCCTGCACCTGCGTGTCGAGTACGGCACGGACCACGGGCCATGCTCCGGCGTCCTTGCCCTGCACCAAGAGCCCGGCGGGCAGGGCTCGCAGCCGCTCACCGGGGGTTGTCACGCGTACCGGCGGGCGGGACGGAGTGAGGGAGTCCAGTGCGCCGCCGGGATGGGCCACCACACTGAGCACCGTGCTGCCGACGGCACGCAGGCGGCGATCGAGTTCGAAGCCGAAGCACATCTGCGCCAGCTTCGATCGGCCGTAGGTGCGCTTGGGCCGGTAGTCCCGGGTCGACTGCAGATCGTCCAGGTCCAGTCGCTCGGACCGCGCCGCGAAGCTTCCCACCGTCACGATGCGGCCCGCCGGCGCCGCGGACAGCAGGGGGGCCAGCCACTGGGTGAGCGCGAAGTGGCCGAGGTGGTTGGTGCCGAACATCAGCTCATGGCCGTCCTCGGTCTCTCGACGCGGCGGGTCGTCGAGCGCGACCCCTGCGTTGTGGACCACCGCGTCGAGATGATCGAGGTCCAGCCTGTCCACGGCGGTCTGCAGGGACGACAGGTCGGCGAGGTCCAGTGGAAGGTGCCGCACATGCGCGCCGGAGACGCGCGAGCGGATCGAGGCCATGGCGGCGTCGGCCTTCGCGGCGTCCCTGCTGCCGAGTACGACGACGGCGCCGGTGGCGGCGAGCTGCTCCGCGGCGAAGTAGCCGATCCCGGCATTACCCCCAGTGACCAGGAAGATCCTGCCCGGGGCAGAGGGCAGCCGGTGAACGTCCCACGGTCGGCTCCGGGATGCGGAAGACACGATGACAGGCTCCTTGCTCTCTGAGGCAGCGTGCTCATGGGGAGCACCGACCCGCCCAAGGTCGCAACCTCCACCGACATACCGCCGACAGATCACGGACACCGCCGACAGACTTCCGACACCTCGGAGAACTACCGAGGGCAAGAAGGCCCACGCCACGACCGGCGCAGAACTGAGAGCGAGCGCGGCCAGGTGACGCACTCAGTGGTCGGCTCCGGCGCTCAGTCACACTGCTTGATCACAACCGCACACAGACACCGGTCGACCGCCGGTGGCACAAGGACACGGGCAGCTGCGGCGCGCCCTGGCCCGGCAGCGCGCACGCCGGGCAGGGACGGCCGGCCCCGTGCGGCACGGCTGCGGGAGCGCCTAGTCCTTCCGCCCCCACGCCGAGATCATCGGCGCGGTGGCCAGGTCCATGCCGCCGGCCTCGACGTTGGCCAGGTGCCGGTCGATGTCCTCGTCGGTGGCGAGCCCGGCGCTGACGAGCCGGTCCCGGATCTGGCGGACCGTCGCGGCCTCCAGGGCGGTACAGGCCGACGACGTCACCGGGAAGTACGCATCGGCCTGCACCTCGCTCAAGCCGGCCTCGCGGAGCAGACGCGGGACCTTGCGGCCGTAGGACAGATCGGCGCCGCGTTCGGCGAGAAGCTTGCGGAAGCCCTGCCGCAGCCGGTTGGCCAGCCGCTGCTCGGGGCCGTACTCGTCGGGGCAGAGCAAGGGCTGGAGCGCGGGGTCGGCGTCCTCGACCAACAGCCACCCACCGGGCCGCAGGGCCTGGACCATGGACCGCAACGCCCTTTCCCGGTCCGGGACATGGACGAGGACGAGCCGGGCGTGGACCAGGTCGAAGCCCTCACCGGGCGGTTCCTCGGCGCCCACGTCGTGGACGCGGACCTCCACCGGCGGACGATCCGCGGAAGCGAGCCGCGAGGTGTCGATGTCGGTCGCGACGACCTTGCCGGTGGGGCCCACCCGCTCGGCGAGCCAGGACACCACGGAGGTGCCGCCTGCCCCGACTTCCCAGCAGCGCCGGCCGGGCCCGATACCCAGCGCCTCGATGTGCCGGAAGGTCGTGGGATCGAAGAGCGTGGCAAAGGCGTCGAAGCGCTGACCCGCCTCGTTCTGCCGGTTGTCCAGGAGGTATCCGTCGGAACGCTTCATGCCACGATCATCCCATTCGTCCGGCTTGTTCGGGATCACCCCTGGAACGCGAGCGTGGAGGAGGCCGGAGCCGGGACACGGCCGCACCGTCCACAGCCGGGAACCAAGCGGAACCTCATATTCCCACAGGCTTACCCGCGTTTTGCCCTCGGCTGGCAGACTTGCCCGGCAAGGCGCGAAGGCGTCGCGCGAGGAGATCCAAGCGAGGAGATCCAGATGTCCATGGCGGGGAATCTGCGAAAGGTCACGGGGTTCAGCAGGGTCGGCGGCCTGCGCAAGGTGGCGCGGCTGGCCCGGCGGCGGCCGCGCGTCGACCTGAGCCACCCCGCCCGGTCACCCCTGGGTTCGTCGGTGGTCAACTGTGTGACGTACCAGGACGGCGTGCGCGTACCGCAGTGCACGGACCTCGTGGATGCCGTGAAGATGGTGCGCAAGACCGGCGAGGGGTTCGTCTGGCTCGGGCTGCACGAGCCGACGGACCGTGAGTTCGCGGGCGTCGCCGAGCTGTTCGACCTGCACCCGTTGGCGGTGGAGGACGCGGTCGAGGCCCATCAGCGCCCGAAGCTGGAGCACTACGGCAACACGCTCTTCGCGGTGTTCAAGACCGTCTGCTACGTGGACCACGAACAGCTGACGGCCACCAGCGAGGTGGTCAACACCGGCGAGATCATGGTGTTCGTCGGTGAGGACTTCGTCATCACCGTGCGACACGGCCGGCACGGCTCACTGGGCCCACTGCGCGAGGAGTTGGAGGCGCATCCGTATCAGCTCGCCAAGGGGCCGGCGGCGGTGCTGCACGCGATCGCCGACCATGTCGTCGACGACTACCTGAGCGTCACGGACGCCGTCCAGGCCGACATCGACCAGGTCGAGACGGAGGTGTTCTCCGAGAACGGCGCACGGCTCGACCCCGGCCGCATCTACCAGATGAAGCGCGAACTGCTCGAACTGAAGCGGGCGGTGGTGCCGCTGGGTCGCCCGGTGGAGGACCTGGCCACCCGGCCCATACGGGTCGTCGCCCCGGAGATACAGGCCTACTTCCGGGACGTGCTGGACCATCTGATCCGGGCCAAGGAACAGATCGCCGCGTTCGACGAACTGCTCAACTCGATCCTGCAGGCCCACCTCGCCCAGGTGACCGTCGCGCAGAACGAGGACATGCGGAAGATCACGGCCTGGGCCGCGGTGATCGCCGTGCCCACGATGGTGTGCGGGGTCTACGGCATGAACTTCGACCACATGCCCGAGCTTCACTGGCGGTTCGGCTATCCCCTGGTCATGGCGGTGATGGCGGCGGCGTGCCTGGTGCTGTACCGGGGCTTCCGGCGCAACGGCTGGCTCTGAGCCGCGACCGCACGACCACGGCTCGCGGCCGGGCCGTTCCGCTCAGCCGCCCCAGGCGGGATGGCGCGGGTCGTCGGCGCGTACCAGAACGTCCGCCGTGCCGGCCGGGTCGGTCTCCGTCTCGTAGCGCTCGAAGGCGGGAAGTGTCCAGTGCTCGGCCTCGGGGGTGCGGCGGCGCAGGGCGCCTGGCGAGAGGAGGAGGTGCACGGTCAGATCGAAGGGGAACCAGTGGCGAAGCAGCAGGGGGCCGTGGAGCAACAGGATCCCGCCGGGCGGGAGTTGTACATAGGGGCTGCGGGTGGCCCGGTCGGTGTCCGGATCCCACAGGTCGGGCAGGACGCGCCCGCTGCCGCCGGGGTCGAGCGGGCCGAACACCTCCCGCCACAGGGCACCGGTGTCGAACCATCCGCCGTAGTACGACTCCGCGTCGCGCCGCCCGTGCTCCAGGCGCAGTGAGGCGGGCCGCAGAAACCCCTCGGCACCGACCACGAGCGAGGGCCGGCCACGCACCCGCAGCGCCTGCCCGACCCGCTCGGCGAGGTCGCCGGGCCGGGCGGCCGGGGCACCGTCGAAGCCGACACGCGGCCAGGCGCCGCCGTCGGCTGGCTCCATGCCTGCCAGCCGGTCGGCGAGCAGCTCGGCGAGCCGGTCCCAGGTGATCGCTTCGAGTCGCACAGGCCCCATGATGCCGGGTGGTGGACAGCGAGGTGACGGAGCCCGCCCGCTGCAGGTCCGGCGGGCGCAGAGCGGCGCGATCGCCTGTGGGGTTCGCCGGCTCGGCGCGGGCCGCCGGCAGGGCCCGGAGATGGCCTCGCTCCGGGCGAGGACAGTGTCGAGAAGGGGGGCAGCGTACAGCCGAGCGAAGTGAGCGCGTACGCGACGCGGCTCGATTCTCGTCGGAGGCTGGCTGGACGGGAATCTACTCGTCGCCGACGGGCCCGTCGACCGGGTCATGCTCACGCCCGCGGGACAGCTGGAGCACGGCGAGCCGCGAACGGGGCGGTACCGCGTCGACGGGGACCGGCGGCCGCGAGCAGAGTGCGGTGCCCGTGGCAAGCCGTGGCTGTCGTACGCCGATCTCGCGGTCGCTGTGGTGGACGAGATCCGGCTCCGCTGCGGCACCGCACCCCGGTGCCGGAGTTCCCCTTCCACAGCGGGGAGAAGAACGGCATGCGAAAGGAGGAGAAGGAGTAGGCAGGGCGCGGGAGGCGCGGGCGGCGGCGGGGAAAGTACCGCGTATGGCCCTTCCCTCAACTCCCCACTCCCCCAGTCGGCTTGTCGTCATCCAGGCGCTGAAACCCAAGCGGTGTGCCGCGTGCCGACGCGGTCCGCTGTCGCTGCTCGTACTGGAGGACGGGGCGCCGCGCTGCCTGCACTGCGCGGACCTCGGGCACCTGGTGTTCCTGCCGCGCGGAGACACCGCGCTGACCCGCAGGTCCAGGGAGGAGAGCGGGCTGTCGGTCGTCGTGGTGCGGTTCAACCGGCGCAAGAGCCGGTACGAGCGGCAGGGCGTGCTCGTCGAGGAGGCGGCGCTGGCCCGGGCCGAGGCCCGCTGCCTGGCGGACGCGGAGGCGCGGCGCCGACGGCGGGCACGGGACGCGCGGCGCAGGGCGGCGGAGGACGAGCGGTTCGCGGCGGCGTTCGCGGCCGAGATCCTGCGGCTGTTTCCCGGCTGCCCGGCCGATCGCGCGGGGGCGATCGCGGCGCACGCGTCCGCGCGGGGCAGTGGGCGGGTCGGGCGCAGCGCGGCCGGGCGGGCGCTGTCGGAGGGGGCGGTGATCTCGGCGGTCGCGGCAGCCGTACGGCACGTGGACACGCCGTACGACCAGCTGCTGATGAGCGGGGTGTCCCGGTACGAGGCACGCCGCCGCATCGCCCAGGCCGTGGAGAGCGTGCTGCGGGCCTGGCAGGACGCCGGTGCGGACGTGGGCTGAGAGCAGAGAGCGGACGTGGGCCGTCGGCCGAGAGCCGACATGGGCTGTGGGCCGAGAGCCGACGTAGGCCGTGGGCCGAGAGCCGACGTGGGGTGAGAGACGAGAGCAGAAAGCCGACGTGGGGTGAGAGACGAAGCAAGAGGCGACATGGAGACAAAGCGAGAGGGGAGGGAGACGCTCGCGTATGTCGTCGCGCTGTTCGGTCATGGTCAGCGCCGTTTCCTGGGCATTCACTGGTACTGATGGTGATGCCCCGGGCGCGTACCGGGCGGGACGAAACGAGATGGGGCGTGCAGATGATCGACGGGCCGTTCTTCGCACTGGTCGTGGTAGGGATTCTCGGCACCGGGCTGATGGCCGGGGTCTTCTGCGCGTTCTCGACCTTCGTGATGCGGGGGCTCGCCGCGTTGCCGCCCGCGCAGGGGGTGGCGGCGATGAACGCGATCAATGGCGCCGCGGTGCGGCCTGCCTTCATGACCGTGTTCACCGGCTCGGCGGTACTGAGCGCGATGATCGCGGTGGTGACGTTCGTGGTGTGGCCGGACGAGGGGAAGCTCGAACTGCTGCTGGGCAGCGCGCTGTACCTCTCGGGCTCGTTCGGGATGACGGTGGTCGTGAACATCCCGCGCAACGACAGACTGGCCCGGCTGACCCCCGGCGCCCCGGAGGCCACCGTGTACTGGCCCGCGTACGTGCGTGAGTGGACGTTCTGGAACCACGTCCGCACCGTCGCCTCCGGCGCGGCCGCCCTGGTCTATGTACTGGCTCTGACCTGACCTCGTGTCGAGCCCCTCGCCACGAGTCCCTCGACACGAGCCCCTCTCGCACCTGACCCGCTCCTGACAATCTGTGTGCCCCCTGGTCTGCCCATGCCCGACGGTCCCCCGAGCCACCTGCGAGGGGTCCCTGACCGCTCCCTGACCAGTCCCCGATCTCGGCTGAGGGGCGCATGGGAGGGAGCCGGGAGACGGATGGTGCCGGGCCGAGGACGCCTTGCCAGAAAGCGCTGTCCGCCACTCTGCGGGACGGTCGGCGCGGACGTATCGTGGCCGAAAGAGTGCCGGGGAACGCCGCCCGACGACGTACGGCCCGTCGTACACCGGTGCCCGCGCGGTACCCGTACGCGAGGAAGACGATCATGGCCGATCCCAAGGGGTTCATGACCACGCCGCGCCAGGAGTGGCCGCGGCGGCCCGTCGACGAGCGGGTGCGGGACTGGGACGAGGTGTACGTCCCGGGAGCGCTGCTGCCCATCATCAGCAAGCAGGCCGACCGGTGCATGGACTGCGGCATCCCGTTCTGCCACCACGCCTGCCCGCTGGGGAACCTGATCCCGGAGTGGAACGACCTCGTCTCGCGGGAGGACTGGCGGGCGGCGAGCGACCGGCTGCACGCGACGAACAACTTCCCGGAGTTCACCGGCCGGTTGTGTCCGGCGCCCTGTGAGGCGGGATGCGTTCTGGCGATCAACCAGCCGGCCGTCACCATCAAGAACGTCGAGTGCGCGATCGCCGACCGGGCGTGGGAGGAAGGTTTCGTCCCTGCGCGGCCGCCCGAGCGGCTGACCGGTAAGACGGTCGCCGTCATCGGCTCGGGGCCCACCGGGCTCGCCGCGGCGCAGCAGCTGACCCGGGCCGGGCACACGGTCGCCGTCTACGAGAAGGACGACCGGATCGGCGGGCTGATGCGCTACGGGATCCCCGAGTTCAAGATGGAGAAGCGGCATCTGGAACGGCGGATCGATCAGATGCGGGCCGAGGGGACGAAGTTCCGTACGTCGACGGCGGTCGGGCGGGACGTGGGGGCGGTGGAGCTGCGGGGGCGGTACGACGCCGTGGTCATCGCCACGGGGGCCACGGCGTGGCGGGAACTTCCGGTACCGGGACGGGAGTTGGACGGGATACACCAGGCGATGGAGTATCTGCCGCTGGCGAACCGGGTGTGCGAGGGGGATCTGGAGGTTTCACCGCTGTCCGCGGCCGGCAAGCATGTGGTGATCGTCGGCGGCGGCGACACCGGGGCGGACTGTCTGGGCACCGCGGTGCGTGAGCGGGCCGCGTCCGTGAGCCAGCTGGACATCTACGCGCAGCCGGGCACCGAGCGCGACGAGGACACCGAGCCCTGGCCGACGTACCCGAAGATCTACCGGCTGTCGGCCGCGCACGAGGAGTCCCGGGACCTGCGGACGGCGCCGGCGGCGGACGCGGACGCGCGGCTGTTCGCGGCGTCCACGCTCCACTTCACCGGGGACGACGGCGGGCATGTGCGGTCGCTGCGCCTGGTGGAGGTCGACGAGCGACGGCAGCCCGTGGCGGGCACCGAGCGGACGCTTGCCGCTGATCTCGTGCTGCTCGCCCTCGGGTTCTCCGGGCCGGACCAGGAGGACGGGTTGATCGGGCAGTTGGGGCTGGAGCTCGCTCCGCGCGGCACGATCGCCCGGGACGACGGCTTCGCCACCAACGTCCCCGGGGTGTTCGCCGCAGGGGACGCGGCGCGCGGGCAGTCGCTCATCGTCTGGGCGATAGCCGAGGGGCGGGCGGTGGCGGCGGCTGTCGACCGCTATCTGACCGGGAGTTCACAGCTGCCGGCCCCGGTCTCTCCGGGGGATCGGCCGATGAGGGTCTAGTCGATGGGGCCCAGTCGATGGGGGCCCAGTCGATGACGTTCCAGCCGATGAGAGTCCCGTCGACGGGAGTCCAGTCGACGAGGCAGAGGTGTGGCCGACGGTTTCGGCGGCAGCTCGTGGTGGTGACCGGCGTCGGTCGTGCTCCGGTCAGCCCTTCCGCTCGTCCGTCCCCGCCACCTTGCCCGTCGACAGGGCCACCCGGTTCCACGTGTTGATCGCGCAGATCAGGGCGATGACGTGGGCGAGTTCCTCCTCGTCGAAGCGGGCCGCGGCCTCGGCGTGGACGGTGTCGGGGACGCCGGCGTCGGCGACGAGGGTAAGGGCCTCGGTGAGCGCGAGGGCGGCCTGCTCCTTCGGAGTGAAGAAGTGCCGGGCCTCGCGCCAGACGGCGACCATGTGCAGCCGGTCCTCGTTCTCGCCCGCCTTGCGGGCGTCGTTCGTGTGCATGTGCAGGCAGTAGGCGCAGTGGTTGAGGTGCGAGGCGCGGATCTGGATCAGCTCGACCAGCGCAGGGTCGAGGCCCGCGCGGGCGGCGGCGTCGAAGCCGACGATGGCACGGAAGACCTTGGGGGCGGACTTCGCGAAGTCCAGTCGGGTGCGGGAGGCCTCGGCGATCGAGGTGGTGATGTCGGCTGCGGCGGTCGTCGTGTGCGTCGTCATGGCTTCAACCTACGGCCCGGACAGACCGGCGATGGGGTGCATTTCCATGACGGAATCGTGGGTCAATTCCGCGGAGCGGATCGGCGTCGACCTGCATCTGGAGCTGTCGGGGCCGGGCGGCCGCAGGGCGGCGCTGACCCGGGCGCTGAGGGAGGCCGTGCGCGGCGGACGGCTGGCGCCGGGCTCCCGGTTGCCGTCGTACCGGTCGCTCGCCGCGGATCTGGGCGTGGCCCGCAACACGGTGGCCGACGCTTACGCGGAACTGGTCGCGGAGGGCTGGCTGACCGCCCGCCAGGGCTCGGGCACCCGGGTCGCCCTGGGGGTGCCTCCCTCGGCTTTCGGGCGGTGGGGGAGGGCGGAGGCGCTGCGATCCGCCGGGGGAACGCCCGTGCAGGCACCGGCCCGCGCGCGTGGTCCGCGGCACGATCTGCGGCAGGGCAGGCCGGACGCCTCGGCGTTCCCGCGGGCGGCCTGGTCCGCCTCCTATCGGCGGGCGGTGCGCGCGGCGCCGAGCGAGGCGTTCGGGCCGGGGGATCCGGCCGGGCGGCGGGAGTTGCGGGAGGCGCTGGCGGAGTATCTGGCACGCGCGCGTGGGGTGCGGACCGAGCCGGACCGGATCGTCGTCTGCTCGGGCTTCGCGCACGCGCTGCGGCTGCTGTTCGGCCAGGGCGCGGGCGGGGTGCTGCGCGGCCCGCTGGGCGTGGAGGCGTACGGGCTGGACTTCCACCGGGGGTTGCTGGCCACGGCCGGGGTGCGGACGGTGCCGCTGCCGCTGGACGAAGACGGCGCGCGTGTGGACGTGCTCGCTCGGGAGCGTGCCGTGCTGCTCACGCCGGCGCACCAGTTCCCGACCGGCGGCCCGCTGCACCCGGAGCGCCGGGCGGCGGTGATCGACTGGGCTCGCGCGCGGGGGACGGTCGTGCTGGAGGACGACTACGACGGCGAGTTCCGGTACGACCGCAAGCCGGTCGGCGCGCTGCAGGGCCTCGATCCGGAGCGGGTGATCCATATCGGGTCGGTCAGCAAGAGCCTGTCCCCGGCGCTGCGGCTGGGCTGGATGGTCCTGCCCCAGCGGTACGTCGAGCCGGTGCTCGCGGCGAAGGGAGAACGGGAGGGCTGGACAGGTGTCCTGGACCAGCTGGCGCTGGCGGAGTTCATCGTCTCCGGGTCGTACGATCGTCATGTGCGGCGCATGCGGCAGCGCTACCGGCGTCGGCGTGACCGGCTCGTCGCCATGCTCGCCGAGCACGTGCCGCATGTCGAGGTGACGGGCATCGCGGCCGGGCTGCACGCGGTGCTGAGGCTGCCGCCGGGCACCGAGCGGTCCACGGTGAAGGCCGCCGCGCGGCAGGGCGTAGCGCTGGACGGACTCGCCGCGTTCCGGCATCCGGAGGCGGAGCCGACGGCGGGTGACGGGCTGGTGGTGGGCTATGCGGCCGCCGCCGAACACGCCTATGGCGCGGCGTTGGAGGCGTTGTGCGGGGTGTTGCCTCCCGGCTGGGAGGCACCGTTCTCGGATCGGGGTCGGCGGCGGTGACGTGAACCTGCACGCCCAAGGGGCACCACGACAGGGAGGTTGAGCGGGAATCAACGCATGTGCGATCAGGAGAGCAGGAAGTCGGCCTCCCCGGCCTTGGCGCCCTCGATGAACGCGGTCATCTCGTCCGCGGTGTAGATCAGCGCCGGGCCGTCCGGGTCGGTGGACTGGCGTACCGCGATCCGGCCGTCGGCGAGCTTCATGGCCTCCAGACAGTTTCCGCCGTTGCCGCCGCTCCAGGGCTTGTGCCAGCCCTCGCTGCCCAGCTCCCGCGCGGGCATGCCGTTGTAGACGTGTCCGCGCGGCTTGATGCGATCCATTCACAGCTCCTTGCGGAGATCCCGGAGGATCTCCTTCGTGCGTTGTGCCGTAGCGGCCTGCGCCGCCATGCGGTCCATGACCTCGAGATGGGTCGCCACCTCGGCGCGCGCGTCCAGGTAGACCGCGCCGGTCAGGTACTCGCTGTAGACCATGTCCGGCAGCTCCGGCATGGCGAATCGGAACAGCACGAAGGGCCCGTACGTACCCGGGTGCGGCCCGCTCGCGAACGGGGCGACCTGGAGCGTCACCTGGGGCAGCTTCGTGGCCTCGAGCAACTTGTCGATCTGCGCACGCATGACCTCGGGACCGCCGACCATGCGGCGCAGGGCGGTCTCGTCCATCACCGCCCAGAAACGGGGGGCGTCGGGGCGGGTGAGCAGTTCCTGGCGCTGCATGCGCAGGGCGACGTGCCGTTCGATGTCGTCCGGGCTGGTCTGGCCGATGGCGCCGGACTTGAGCACTCCGCGCGCGTAGTCCTCGGTCTGCAGCAGGCCGGGGACGAAGTGCGGCTCGTAGGAGCGGATGAGGCCGGCCGCGCCCTCCAGGCTGACGTACATCGAGAACCAGCCGGGCAGGATGTCGTGGAAGCGCTGCCACCAGCCGGGCCTGTTGGCGTCCTCGGCCAGTTGGACGAAGAGTTCGGCCTCGTCGTCGGGGACGCCGTAGGCCTTCAGCAGCAGTTGCAGGTACGGGATCTTGAGGGCGACTTCGGCCGTCTCCATGCGGCGGACGGTGGCGGGCGCGACACGCAGCACGCGGGCGGCCTCCTCGCGCTTCAGCCCGGCGCGTTCCCGCAGCTCCAACAGGCGTCGGCCGAGGACTACCTGGCCCACCGTCGGCGCGGACCGCGGTTCGCTCACGCTCCCACCTCCATCGATGACTCCCCCGAAAGCTCCACCGAAGCCGAAGCCTCCACCGAAGCGTTGCCCGACAGCCCTGCGGCGCCGTTCGAAGATGCATTCGAAGACCGGTCGGATCCTCGATGACCCCAATTGGCGCCGCTCGACGTGCTGTTGCGAGCAGTGTGCCACGGCCTCTGACCGAGTCACACAGCACTCTGCAATTTTCAGAGTGCTACTTGCCAAGTGTTCACGGCGGGGAGATAGTGGCAAGCGTGATTCCGTCCGCGCCCTTAGGAACAGACGCCGCAGACCGTTCCGGTCTCGGTGCCGCCGCCGGAGCAGCCCCTCAAGGGGACGCTGCCGGGCGCCGGTTCCGCTTCGAGCTGGCCGCACATCCGGGTTCCGTCGCGCAGGCGAGACGTCTGGCGCACGCCCGGCTGACCGGCTGGTCGGTGTGCGGGGACACCTGCGACAGCGCGGCTCTGGTCATATCCGAGCTGGTCACGAACGCGATCGTGCACACCGCGAGCAGTCGTGTGGTGTGCGAGCTGCACGACCACGACGACACCGTGCGCATAGCCGTACGCGACGAGGGCTGCGCCCCCGGCGAACCCCACCCCTCCCCGCAGCGGCCTGACGAGGAGCACGGGAGGGGATTGCTTCTCGTCGACGCGCTGTGCCGGGCCTGGGGCGCCCAGGAACACGGGCCCGGCCTGCTGGTCTGGGCCGAGCTGGCCCGCCGGGCCGACGCGACCGACGACACCGCCGGCCTCCGCAACGACCTGGGCTGGGGCGCCCGCCCCAAGCCGGGCCGCCCGGGTGACCCCGACCAGGACGAGTCGCCGGAGGGCCGGCACGGGACTGCCGGGCCAGGGCGGCGACATGCGCCGGACCAGCGCCGGATCCTGGACCGGCCGCCGCACCAGTCTCCGCACCGCACCCCCGAGCAGCACCGGCCTCCCGAGCAGCGCCGCGCCGGGGAACGCCTGTGACCAGCGGCCACGGCTCCGGCCGGCCGGGTTTCACGGACTCGGAAGGGCACGGCCCCACCCGCTCCGACACGCCCGGGACCATCGGCTCGGAACCTCGTGGCGCCGCAGGCACCGCCCCGTACGACGCCGGAGACCCCTTCCGGACCGGCGCGGTCGGCCAAGGCCTCGGGCTCGACACCCTGGTACGACTGCAGCGCCGCAGGTCCGTCCCGGACGCACCCCGCCGGCTCGCCCTGCCGGACGGCATGACCGCGCCCCTCGGCCGGGACGCCGTGGCCCTGCCCGACCGGCTCGGCCCGCTGGTCGCATCCCGGCTGCCGCGGCTGGGCTGCGTGTACACCGACGGCGCCTGCTGGTGGTGGATCGTCCCGTCGGACTCCGACTACGCCCTTCCCTGGCCGTCCCCGGCCCACTACTCCCCCGGCGCCCTGGTCACCGGCACGGCCCGGCTCATCCACCGGCCCGAGGGCACCGTCCCCTACACCCCGCCGATCCCCCTGTACCTGGCCCTGTGCCGGGTGACCGGGACGACCCCGGACTGGTCCCGGGCGCAAGCGCTGCACTGACCCGGGCCGTGACGGCCACGGGAGTGCCGGCTCCTGTTTCATCGTCGGCTGCGGCCCATGCTCCCCGCGAAGGCGCCCGCAAGCCCCCGTCACCCCCCTGCACTTCTCCGCGCGCCCCCACGCGCCCTGCCCCGTGCCGGTGCGTCCGGGGATAGCGGCCGTTCGGTGAGGGCACCGGGGAGGTCGGTCGTGTGGAAGCGGCAGGGGCTGCCCGAGCCTGCGGTGTCGGAGTCCGAGCGGCTGCTGTTCGGGGGGCCGCCGCGCTACGACACGGGTTGGAGCGAGCACGAGGACGCCGTCCTGATGCCGGCTTCCGCGCGACGCCGGTCCGGCTGCCAGGCAGGCCGGCCTCCAGTCTCCGGCCGGCGCTGCAGGCGACACCCGCGCCAAGTGGGTCGTGCCCGCCGCCGAAACGGCGCGCGGCGGCGCCCAGGCGTGAGCCCGCTCGCCCTGAACAGCGCGCTCGGCAGGCCGCTGACCGGCCCGGACCTCCTGTGGGACGGCGTCGACGCGGCACGCGCCGACCGGCGGCTGCTCGCCGAGGGCGTCGCGATGGTCTCCCACGACTTCAAGCGCCGGCCGTTCACCGCCCGGGGGAACGTGGCCGTCGGCCGCTCCGGCGCACCCATGCCGGGGAACGCCTGGCCGAGGCCGTCGCCGAGGCGGGCGCCGAGGACGTGGCCGCCGGGCTGCCACGGGTCTGGACATCCCGCCGGCCCGCGCCTTCGGCGGCGGGCACGAACTGTCCGGCGGCCAGGGGCAGCGGCTCGGCATCGCCCGGGCGGCGTACCTGCGCGGGCGGGTGCTGCTCGTGGACGAGTCGACGGACGCGCGGGCCGAGCTGGAGGTGTTCGAGAGGATCCGGACGCCGACCTGGTGCATGTGCTGGAGCACGGGCGGCTGGTGGAGTCCGGCACGCCTCAGGAGCCGCCGGCCAGGGGCGGTGTCCACGCCGAGCTGTACGCGCTCCAGGCGGAACCGTTCACGGCGGAGGTACCGGCGCCGACGCCCACCCGAGCCGGCCGGGAGGCGTCGGTGGCCTCACTCGGCGGCCTCGGCGCCCCGCACGATCACCAGGAACGTGTCCGTCGCGAGGTCCATGACGACCTCGGCCGGCAGGCCTTCCAGTCGCCGCGCGTGCGCGAACTCCTCCGCGGGCCAGGATCCCCGCGGACCACCGGCGGGAAAGCGTTCGAGCACCGTTCGCCCGTTCACCATCTCGCACCTCCAGAAGCGTCGTACTTGTTGGAGTTAACGCTCTGGAGAAGGGAAACGCCTCGCTCAGAGACGGTACTGAGACATTACCTACACCCGTTCGGCGCGGACCGTGAGAATCCGTTCACTTGGTGACACGAACCGCACCGTCCGTGTCAGACGTCGTACTCGTCGTGAAGGCGGAGCCGGTCGCTGCCGACGGGAGTGCGGCCGAGGACGGTGAGATCGAGCAGACCGGCAAGGGTGCCGACCGCGTCCAGCCCGTCGTCGTACGCCGAATAGGTGTGGAAGACCCGGTCGCGGTCGCGCAGGAAACAGCTCAGGCCCGGGCGCTCGACCAGGCCCCCGTCCGACGTCACGGTGGCCTCGAAGTCGAGATTGAAGTCGCCGTCGGACGACGAGTACCAGGGCACCGCCCAGCCCATCCGCGCCTTGAACGGCAGGATCCTGGTGAACGGCGCCCGGGAGACGGCCGCGAACGAGGTGCTCCGTGCGCGCAGATGGGCGAGATGCCCGACCTGGTCCAGGAAGGCCGCGCAGCAAGGACAGCCGGTCTGCCACTCCGGCGCGAACATGAAGTGGTGGACGACGAGCTGGGCCCGGCCCTCGAAGAGGCCCAGGAGAGTGACCTTTCCGTCGCCGCCCTCGAAGACGTACTCCGAGTCGACCTCGACCATCGGCAGCCGCCGCCGCTCCTCCGCGAGCGCCGCGCGCGCCCGGCTGGCCGCCTCCTCCTTGCGCAGCAACTCCTCGCGCGCCGCGCGCCACCGCTCGCGCGAGACGATCTCCGGGAACGACATGGGCCCTCCTGTCCGACGGTCGGTTCGAGGTGGTGACCGTCGCCGGGAGCGGAACTCATCGCGCCGCGCGGAGATTTTTTTCCGGCGCCCGCGCTGCCTGTGTCTCCGGCTTTCCGGCACTCCCCGGAGGGTCAGTACGTCACCGGCAGCGAGCTCAGCCCGCGGACGCGCATCGACGGGCGCCAGGTGGGCTCGGGCTCCGCCAGGGCGAGTTCGGGGAGGCGGTCCAGCAGGGCCGCCAGGGCGATCTCCGTCTCCGCGCGGGCCAGGGGCGCGCCGAGGCAGTGGTGGATGCCGTGGCCGAGGGCCAGATGACCGGCGGTGTCGCGGGAGAGGTCGAGGCGGCCGGGGTCGGGAAAACGGGCGGGGTCACGGTTGGCGGCGGACAGCGACACCCACACCGTCTCCCCGGCGGGGACGGTGACGCCGGCGATCGTCACGTCCTCGACCGGGAACCGGCGGATGGCGAGCAGGGCGGGGCCCTCGAGGCGCATCAACTCGTCCACGGCGGCGGGAAGTCGGGCCGGGTCCTTGCGCAACCGGGCCAGCTGGTCCGGGTGCTGGAGGAGGGTGAGGACGGCGTTGCCGATGAGATGGACCGTGTTCTCGTAACCGGCGAAGAGGATGAGGAAGGCCAGCGACATCAGCTCGTCCTCGGTGAGCCGGTCACCCTCGTCCCGTACGGCGATCAGGCCGGACAGCAGGTCGTCGGCGGGCTCGGCACGCTTGGCGGCGAGGAGGCGGGTCAGGAAGCCGAGCATCGCGGCCATCGCCTCCTTCGAGGCGTCCGGGCGGGACGGGTCGGGCGTCATCAGGGTGTCGGTCCACTGCCGGAAGTCCAGCCGGTCCGGCTGCGGGATGCCGAGCAGGTCGCAGATGACGGTGATCGGCAGCGGGGCGGCGTAGGAGGCGATCAGGTCGGTGGTGCCGTGCGGGCCGAGGGCGTCCAGGAGCCGGTCGGCGGTGCGGCGGACCGGCTCGCGCAGCCGCTGGACGCGGCCCGGTGTGAACGCGCGGCCGACCAGGCGCCGGATACGGGTGTGGTCCGGCGGGTCCATGTTGAGGAGGTTGACGTCGAGCGCGGGCGGCAGGGAGAGCCCCTTGTAGGCGCCGGCCGACGCGTGCCGCTTGTCCAGCGAGAGCCGCGGGTCGGCGAGCGCGGCCCGGACGTCCTCGTACCGGGTGACCAGCCAGGCGGAGGTGCCGTCGGGTCCGGTGACGCGGTGCACGGGCGCGGTGTCGCGCAGGCGCCGGTAGACGTCATAGGGGTGATCGACGAGGCCGTGCGCGAGATCCATGGCCGTCAGCCTACGCGGGCTCAGGTGTCGCACTCCCGGATACGCTGCCCGGGCCCGCGGTCGGCCGGTGCGGGGCAGCCGTCTCGCCAACTCGCCCGCGACGGACGGCACCTCGATGGTGAGCAGGCGCCGGACCCGCGTCAGGACCCGGCCGTCGACGACCGTCGTGCGGACGTCCGAGGAGCGGGCGCTGTGGACGAGGGTGGCGGCGAGGTCGTGGACCGGCCGGGTGTGCGGGCCGGTGAGGTCGACCGGCGCGGTGGCGGCGCGCCGCCCCGTCGCGAGGCTGCCCACGCCCTCACCGAGACCGGCCGCGCGGGCGCTCCGCGCACGGCGGGGCGGGGTCCGGCCGGTGGGCCGGGCCGCCCCGCCGCCGGGCCCGTCAGTTCCCGAGTCCGCAGCTCAGGTCGGCCAGCAGCAGATTCGGGGACTGCTGGGTGAAGTACGCGGCACTGTCGACATAGAGCGTCCCGTCGTGCACGGCCAGGGACGTCGGGTTGGCCAGCCCGTCCGCCGGGGTGAGGACGACGGTGTGGGTGCCGTCCGGGTGCACCTCGGCGACCTCGCTGTCACCGATCAGGGCCGCGAACACGGTGTCGCCGTACGGTGACGCGAACGTGAAGTCGTCGACGTGGTCGAGTCCGGTGGCCCGGGTCTCGACCGGCCCCGCGGAGCCGTTCCCCCGCACGGGGATGCGCAGCAGCGTCCCCCGGTCACTGTTGGACACCCACACGGCACCGTCGTGGACCTTGACGCCGTTGGCACCGTATCCGGCGCCGGTCACGGGGACCGGGGTGAGGGCGGCATCCCTGGCCCACACGGTCGGCGTGCCGCCGGCCTGCGGAACCCGCCACACGACCCCTTGCACCGAGTCGGCGGCGTAGAGCACGCCGTGGCGTTCGTCGAGGGCGAGACCGTTGGGAAGCGCGGTCGCGGGCAGTTGGGCGATCTGCCGGGGCGCGCCGCCGCCGGGGGCGATGCGCCAGATGCCGGTCTTGTCGGTGCCCGTGGCGTAGTTGACGTAGAGGGTGCCGTCCTGGGCGCGGACGATGCCGAAGACGGTCGCGGCCTTCAGGTTGGGGGTGTCGGCGTTCGGCTCGTCGGGCAGGGTCGCGCGGATCGTCATGTGCCCGTCCGGGGTGACGTGGGCGATCTGCCGGGCGGGAGCGAAGGTCAGGTCGGCGGAGCCGTCGGGCTCGACCGTGATGTTCTCGGGCGACTGTCCAGTCGCGAGGTCGAAGCGGGCGACGATGTGCGGCTGGGACACGGTCGGTCCGTCGGCGGCCGCGGGCGACGCCGCGAGCACGACGGCGGCGACGACGGCCGTGGCTGTGCCGGTCGCGAGTCTGAGACGAGTGAGTCGGGGCATGAACCTCTCCCTGGGCGGGGAACACGGACCTCTTTCTTGGACGCGGGCACGCCACCGTGGGTTGATTCTCCCTGTGGGCAAAGGGATTTGATGAAACGTCAGGGATTGTGGAACTCACCCCGCGAGAGGCGTCTCGGACAGCCGTAGCGCCGTCCGCTCCCGGCACCTGTCGAACTCGGCCAGCAGCGCGGCGAGCTGGTCCAGGTGCCGGGCCGGGAGGCGGCCGGAGTCGTCGAGGTGGACGGCGCAGGCCGTGGTCGTGTCCACGAGCCGTTCGAGGATCGCGGCGATCTCGTCCGCTCCCTCCGAGTGCCGGGCGAGGAAGGGGAGTTCGGCGGCGGCGAGGGCGATGGCGGCACGGGCCTCGGCGAGGGCGCGGTAGGCCTCGCGGCGCAGGGCCCACCGCTCGGGGCGGTCACCGGACCCGCCGAGGACGTGCGCGAGGTAGGCGTGCGCGGCGCTCCCGGCCCTGGCGAGCCGCGCCCGCACCCGGCCACCGCGCTCCCCCGGCATCGGCAGATGCCCGACGACCAGCACGAGCGCGCAGGCCAGCAGGGTCTCGCCGATCCGGCTGACGGAGGCCTGCGGCTCACCGCCGGCCATGATCAGGGCCAGGACGAGAACGGTGACGACGGCGGTCAGCGCGGCGAAGTGCCGGGTGGCGACCGGCACGAGCGCCCCGCACACCGCGACCAGCACGATCAGCCCCGCCGGCCGTGGCAGCAGCGCGGCCAGCCCCGCGAACACCAGGGCGCCCAGCACGGTACCGGCGGCCCGGCACAGCACCCGGGAGGCGAGCGGCCCGAGGTCGGGCTTGACGAGGAAGACGGCGGTGGCGGGCAGCCAGTACCAGTGCTGGTGCTGGCCGTACCAGCGGGTGTGGTGCAGCGCCTGTGCGATGGCGGCGCTGGCCCCGAAGCACAGGGCGACCCGCAGCCCGTACTCGCGCCCGCCGGTGCCGAAGGCGATGCGCGCCGAGGTCCCGGCCCTACACCTGCGGGTGTGCAGGTCGGTGGGCTTCCCGCGGTCGAAGGCGTCGGCGGCGTGGAGGAGGGCGTCGTCGAGGGCACGCAGAGCCGGAGCGGACCGGTGCGGGGCGGGCAGCGGGCCCGGGCCGGTGTTCTCTCGGACGGCGGCGGCGAGCCTGCGGGGTCCTTCCGCGGCCCGCGCAGAGACCGGCTCCCCCGCCCAGAACAGGGCGGTGGCGGCCTCCGCGAGGGGCAGCGCGGCCGCGTACCGGGCGTGCAGCCGGCGCTCGGCGGCGGAACTGGCGTACCGGCGCAGCCGGGGCCCGGTGAGGGCGTCCTGGGCGTGGTCGAGGGCGGCGGTGAGCGCGGCCCTCCGTGCCGTGGCATGCGTCCCGCCCACGGCCTCCACCAGCGCGGCGACGGCGTCGTACACCTCCGCGACCGCCGCCCGCTCCCCGTCGAACCGGAAGTCCCCGGCGAGCGAACCGGGCGTGGGCAGGGCGAGGCGCAGCACCAGCAGCCAGCCGGCCCCGGCGAGGAAGGCGAGGGCCCGCTGCCAGCCGCTCTCGGCCGCCGGCATCCCGGCGCCGATCGCGGCACCGACGAGCAGCTGCGTGCCCGCGGCCGAGGCGACGGGCCCGACCGCGCTGATGCCACCGGCGACCAGCCCGAGCAGCGTGAGCACCAGGGTCAGCGGCAGGGCGGCCAGGCCCTCCCCGGCGTACGTCCCCATGAGCAGTCCGAGGGCGCCGGCCAGCGCGGGCACCCCGAGCCGCGTGACGGAGGCCCGGCGGCTGCCGGGCCGGTCGTTGATGCCGGCGAGCATCGCACCGATGGCGGCGAGCACGCCGACGGGCGTCCGTCCGGCGAGCACACCGGCGAGCAGCAGCGGTCCGGAGGCGAGCGCGCCCCGGGTCACCGCACTCCAGGGAACGGGACCGCGCTGGGCGCGCAGGGCGTGGGCGAGCCAGGGGGGTGCGGCGAGCCGGGACACGGGGCTCCTGTTCATACGAGGGCGGGGTGGGCCTTCGGACGACGGTGGCCGGTGGACCGTGCCTCCACAGTAGGGGGCGTTCGCTGGGCGAACGGGGCGATCACGTTTCAGGCAGGTGAAAGGTGCTTGGAAGGCCCGGTTTCTTTATGAACGCAACGCAGTTGGGCCGCCGGGCCTTGCTTTACGAGGGCGGTGCGCCGGTGATCCGCTCCGCCTCGGTGACGGCACGGACCAGCGCGTCGGGTTCGGCCCGCAGCCCACCCACCACCGCGTCGATCCCCCGCAGCCCGGCCCGCTCCAGCAGCCGCTTCTCGTTCGTCACCCACTCTCCGCGTGCCGCGAGGACGCCGTGCGCGGCCTGGGCGGCGGCCGTGGCGATGGACCCGGCGGTCTCCGTGAGTCGGCCGTGGGCGGCGTGGTTGGCCTTCGCGTACGCGAGTGTGGCGCGGGCGGTGCCCTGCCAGCGGTCGGCGGCCGCGACGCGCAGCTTGGCCGGGTAGCCCGCCGGACGGGGCACGGTACCTCTGAGTACCTGGTTGACGGCCAGCTCGGCCACGATGAGATAGCTGGGGATCTGGGCGAGGTGGAAGAGCAGCGCCTCCACCCGGAACCGTCCCTCCTCCGCCTCCGCCAGCTCGTGCTCGACCACGTCCAGGTCCCGGTAGTGCACATCGACCCGGCGCCCGTCGATCGTCAGCCAGGCCCCGCCGTTGAAGACACCACCGCCCCAGCCGCCGACCGCGGAGACCTCGCCCGGCCAGCCGATGGCGCGCAGGTCGTCGGGATCGAAGGGGCCGCGATAGTAGATCGCCAGGTCCCAGTCGCTGTCGGGGCGATGGGTGCCCTGGGCCCGTGAGCCGCCGAGGGCGACGGACTGGACGGTGGGCAGGGCGGCGAGGCGGTCGGCGGTGACGGAGAGGAACTCTTCGTCGGGCAGGGTCGGCATGGTGCTACACCTCCGGTCGGGGAGCGTACGGTGCGCCCCCGATGCACGGCGACCCGATGAACGAGCACGAGGCGCCGGAAATAGGGATGCGTGGAGCCGTACGGGCCGCCGATGATCGGAAGTTGACCGTATCCGGCCAGCCCCAGGAGCCGCCATGATCCGCCGAGTGAACGCACCCGGCCTCTTCCCGCCGCCCACGTACGCGCACGCCTCGGTGGTGGAAGCGGGCACCAGGCTCGCCTTTCTCGCCGGGTCGGTGCCGCTCGACGAGAAGGGGGAGATCGTCGGCCCCGGCGACCCCGCCCGGCAGGCCGAGCGGGTGATCGCCAATCTGCGGGAGCAACTGGCCGCCGTCGGCAGCGACTTGGAGCATGTGGTCGCCACTGAGGTGTACGTGGTGAGCGGTGAGCCCTCGGTGCTGTCCGCGGTGTGGGAGGTCGTGGAGGCCTCCGGGCTGAGCGCGGGGCCGCACTCGTCGACGCTGCTCGGCGTCGCCTGCCTCGGCTACACCGGGCAGCTGGTGGAGATCACGGCCACGGCCGTGGTGCCGGAGGGGGAGGGGAAGCAGTGACGGAGGAGATCTTGCTGCGCCGGGCCGTGGCGCAGGACGCCAGGGCGGCGGCCGACGTCTATCTGCGGTCCTTCGACACCGCCCTGCCCACCGTGGTCCGGCCGCACACCGACGACGAGGTGCGCGCGTACATCCGGGACGTCGTCGTACCGTTGCGGGAGACGTGGGTGGCGGAGGCCGCGGGCTGCGGGATCGCCGGACTGATGGTGCTGGACGGGGAGTTGCTGTCCCAGCTGTACCTGGATCCCGAGTGGCGGGGGCGTGGCATCGGCGACCGGTTCGTC
Source organism: Streptomyces sp. NPDC052109 (assembly GCF_040680195.1). Lineage (NCBI taxonomy): Bacteria > Bacillati > Actinomycetota > Actinomycetes > Kitasatosporales > Streptomycetaceae > Streptomyces > Streptomyces sp. NPDC052109. The sequence continues at coordinate 73,639 of NZ_JBFAWF010000029.1, forward strand.
GCGCTGGCCAAGGAGCGCAGCCCGGGCGGGCTGACCCTGTGGACCTTCCAGGTCAACAAGCCCGCCCACCGCTTCTACGAGCGGCACGGTTTCACGGCCGTCGAGTTCACCGACGGCAGCGGCAACGAGGAGCGGGAGCCGGATGTGCGCTATGTCTGGCGGCCCGGGCCCTGACTCCGCCCGGCGTTCCTCGGCTCCGGCTCCCCGTCCGGCCGCCGGCCCCACCTCCTCTCCTTCGGCAGCGGCTTCTCGTGGCCGCCGGCCCGGCTGGTGGTCAGGCCCAGGGCGACCAGGAACCCGGCGAACTCGACCGCCACCGCCACGCCGTCCGTCACCGGCAGACGGCTACCGCGGACCGCGGCCGAGCCGAAGGTGGCAGAGGGGGGCGGCTTCGCTTCGGTGGCCGGGCGACGGCTACCGCAGGCCGGCCGCCTCCGCCGCCGTACTCAGCACCTCACGGAGCATCTCGGCGGTGAGCCTGCCGGTGAAGGTGTTGCGCTGGCTGACGTGGAAGCAGCCGAAGAGGTCCAGACCGTCGAGCGCGACCCGGGCGCCGTGGGCGAAGACCGGGCGGGGCCGGGGCACGGTCCATCCCGCCTCGGCGAACGCGGGCAGCGCGGCCTGCCAGCCGAAGGCACCGAGCACGACGGCGGCCCGCACCGTCGGGCGCAGCAGCCTCAGCTCCTGGACCAGCCAGGGGCGGCAGGTGTCGCGCTCACCGGGGGTCGGCTTGTTGGCGGGCGGAGCGCAGTGCACCGGTGCGGTCACGCGTACCCCGTACAGTTCCAGCCCGTCGTCGGCGCTGACGGAGACGGGCTGCGAGGCGAGCCCCACGTCGTACAGCGCCTGGTAGAGCACGTCTCCGGAGCGGTCGCCCGTGAACATCCGGCCGGTGCGGTTGCCGCCGTGCGCGGCGGGGGCCAGCCCGATGATCAGCAGCCGGGCGTCGGCGGGGCCGAAGCCGGGCACCGGGCGCCCCCAGTACGTCCAGTCGGCGAAAGCGGCCCGTTTGGTGCGGGCCACCTCCTCGCGCCACTCGACCAGCCGCGGACAGGCCCGGCAGTCCGCGACACGCCGGTCGAGCCGGGCGAGAGCGCTGCTGTCGTCCATACGGCCACCGTATGCCCTGGCCGGCTCAGGTGAACGCGGCGCCGCCTGCCGGGGGGCGACGACCGCGCGGGAGACTCCGGCGAAGTCGGCGAGCGGGCAGCGGATCGGCTGGGCGAGGACGGCATGGGTCATACGTCCGCCCCGGCGCGGCCCCTCTCCCCCACCCGGCACCCCCGGGAAAACGCCTCCGGCCCGCCCGGCCGAGCGAGCTAAGGTCGGGACATGGCTTCCGAGCACGCGGACGAGAACGTGAACCCCGGCACCGGTGGACCGGCCGGCGCCGGCGCCGACCAGGACACCCAGGGAACTCAGAGCCCCGGCGCGTCCGCCGACCGGACCCTCGATCCGAAGGTCGCCGCCACGGTGGCCGCCGCCGAGGCCGCGGGACCGGCCGGCGGCGAGACGGTCCGGATCGACAGCTGGATCTGGGCAGTGCGTCTGATCAAGACGCGTTCCCTGGGCGCCGCCGCCTGCCGAGGCGGCCACGTCCATGTGAACGGCGAGCGGGTGAAGCCCGCCTACTCCCTGCGCGTCGGCGACGAGGTGCGCCTGCGGCACGAGGGCCGGGAACGGATCGTGATCGTCAAGCGCCTGATCCGCAAACGGGTCGGCGCCCCCGTGGCCACCCAGTGCTATGTCGACAATTCGCCGCCGCCTCCGCCCCGCGAGGCCGCCGCACCCGTCGGCCTCCGCGACCGGGGCACCGGCCGCCCCACCAAGCGGGACCGCCGCGAACTGGAACGTCTCCGTGTTCTCGGGGGCCCCGGCGCCCTGGGCGGCTTCGGTGCCTCCGGCGGTGCCGGAGGCCAGAGCGGCTTCGCCGGACTCGGCGGGCCCGGTGGCGCGGGTGGGGCCGGGGCGGGCGGGCGTGACGCATCCGGTGGACGCGGCCGGACCGGCGGGCACTCCGGATCCGATGGGCGCGGCGGGACCGCGAGGCGCGGTGGATCGGCGTCCGACGGGACCGCTGGGCGTCCCCGCGGACGGTGATCCGAGGGCGAACCCGCAGGCACCCACCGGCCCCGTCGGCCGGGCCCCCGCGCCCGGCCGCGACCCGTACGTGGCCGTCCCCGGCGGGCTCGGCGTGACGACCGTCGGCGGCTCCCT
>NZ_JBFAWF010000029.1:75865-100229 GCF_040680195.1 Streptomyces sp. NPDC052109
CCCCGTCGGCCGGGCCCCCGCGCCCGGCCGACGGCGTGGGCGCCCACGCACCGGGCTCACCCTCGCCGCACCGACCGCAGCAGCTCACCGTTGTGCCCGCGCCGCGCCCAGGCGATCAGGGCGAGCGGCACCATCAGGATCAGCGGTGTCGCCGCGTTCTGGCCGTGGAAGACCGTGAGCTGCACGATGAACGCGCCCACCATGAGCGCGCTGAGCGCGATCGCCGCCACCGACTGCAGCACGGGGACCAGCAGTGCGACGGCTCCGGCGAGTTCGAGTGCGCCGATGGCGTACATGGCCCCGCTGCCCCAGCCGATCCTGTCGAAGGACTCGACAGCCGAGGGGTGCGCGATGAGCTTGGGCAACGCGCTCGCGATGCCGTAGAACAGCGCGAGCAGCACCTGCACGGTCCGCAGCGCGACCCGTGCCGCGCGCTTGCGTCCGCTGAGGCCGCCGGCGGAGGCGACGGGCGCGGTGGGGGCTGCGGAAGCGGTGGTCTCGGACATGAGGTTCTCCAGGGGAAGCGGTGCCGTGTGCTTTCGCCGGGGTAGACCTCTCGCGGTCCCCGAACTCATCGCTCATCGACCGCCCGATGCGCCCGAGTGCCCGCTATGCCTTCGGTATCGCCCGCACCCATGTCCGGTCAGGTGTCAGATAGGCGTCCACCTCCAGTTCCGCTTCTGCCAGTGCCGACTCGAACCGCTCTTTCGTCAGGGGCCGGGCGAGGAACGTCTGGGTCCAGACGGCGTCCGGGAACACGTACTCCGCGCGGACCGAGTTCACTCCGTCCCCGGCGGGCTCCACCGACGCGATCCGTACGGTGAATCCGCTCGGGTCGGCCCGCTCCCTCGGCACGTTCGCGTGGTAGTCCTCGCCCTCCCGCTGGATGAGCACACAGCCGCCCTCCGCCACATGCCGAGCGCAGGTGCGCAGCATGCCCCTGCGCACCTCCTCGTCGCCGTTGTGCACGAGGAACGACGCGAGCAGCACGACGTCGAACTTCTCGCCGCCCAGGTCCAGGTCCTCGATCGGGCCGCATATCGTGCGCGCCCCCCGGACCCGGCTCAGCATGTCGGCGGACTCGTCCACGGCCGTGACCGTGAAGCCCCGCTCGAGCAGGGGGTGGGTCATCCGGCCCACTCCGCTGCCCAGCTCCAGGATGTGCGCCCCGGCCGGTACCGCCGCGGCGATGATGTCCGGCTCGTCGCCCGCCGGCAGCCGCTCGTACAGCTCGACCGCGCAGCCGTCCGGGGTGATCGCGCCGGGTCCCGTGCCCTCGTGCCCCTCACGCATTTCGACCGTCATGCCCGAACAACGGCTCGCCCCCGCACGCCCGTTCCCCTTCGACGCCGGTTCACTCGTTCGAGCTACGCCGCGGCCCTGCGTCCACCGCGGCTAGGCACCAGGAGCCGGCTGGGTCCGGAACGGAAACCACCCGTGCCCGATGTACCAGTGGCCGCCCGCCCGCAGATGATCCCCCACGGCCCGCTCCACGGACGTGCGGCGGGGCAGCCGCGCGACCGGCAGGTCGGGGTCGCCGAAGACGAACTGGACGGGTTCGGTGTCGGACGGCTCGGTGTCCTCGCGGGCGACGCGGAAGCGTTCCTGGAAGCGGACGATGTTGGAGTCGGCCGGCAGGTACCGCTTCAACTGCGGGTCGAGCAGCCAGGAGTGGCACAGCGCGGTCACCGGTCGTTCCTCGGGGAAGTGCCGGGCGAAGAAGTCACGGGCCCGGGCCAGGGAGCGGTCGCAGGCGGACGGGGTGAGCGGGCCGTGGAAGTCGGGGATGTGCAGGTTCAGGCAGGGCGTGCCGGGGACGGCGTCCAGTCCGGCCGCCGCGAGCACGGACGCCGTGCGCTGTCCCAGCCGCGCCCGCTCGAACTGGAGCCGGCCCAACTGGTACAGCTCACCGCGGAAGTGGCGGACGAGCCAGCGCCGTGACTGCACCCCGGTCGTGCCGTGCCGTCTGCGGTGGACCGCCATGTGACGGCCCAGATCGGACAGGGTGTGCCGGGAGATCTCGGTGGGGATGCCGCGTTCCCGGTGCCGGGCGAGGGTGTGCGGGACCGCGGCGAGGAAGACGTACACGGCGAAGAGGGCGGTCAGTCCGGCCGGCGCCGCGTCGAGGAGTTCGGCGAGCTCGGGTGTGCGGCCCGTCTCCTCCGGGTCGCGGAACAGCTCCTCGACGCATTCCCCCAGGAGTCCGAGCGCACCCGGGTCGGCGGTGAGACGGCGCCGCCCGGCCACCACTTCGTTGATGTCCTCGTGCGGAACGGCCAGGTCGAGGAGCAGTTCGGGCAGGTCGTCGGCGTCCGGCAGCAAAGGTTCCCCCCTTCGGCGAGCGACGGTCGAGTGCCGTTGGTGAACGTCGTCACCGAAGAGTACGTTGCAAGCAGGAGTGATGGTCCGATGCGTACGGGCAGTGAGCCGGTGACCGCGCGCAGTGCTCTGCGGGCGCGGTTCTGGCTGTGCGTGTGGGGACTGGGCTGGGCGGTCTTCGGCACGGTGGCGTTCACGCTCGCCGGGCGTCCCGGGTGGGCGGCTGCCTGCGGGGCGCTGTGGCTGGTGGTCACCGTCGACCTGGCCATGATCGTCAGGCACATCCGGCAGGGGCCCCATTACCAGCCGGGCCGTGACGTGCCGCCGTACCGGCCACCGGACCAGGGACCGCCGTTCCCGGGCCCACCGAGGCACCGGCATCCGTGACCGCCCGGGGCACCTGCGGCGGCACCAGCCGACGCACCGGCGGTGACACCCGAGGCACCGGCGTCCTCGCCCGGACGTCCGGAACGGCGGCGCGGCGACGCGCGCGGGTGCGCCGCGCCCGGACGTCGAGCCGCGCTCAGTCGTCGAAGCGAGCCGCCTTCAGGTACTGCGGGTTCGGGTCCAGCGCGGCCGCGAGGCGGAAATGGCGTTTGGCCTGGTCGGAGCGGCCCTGGCGTTCGTAGGTGCGGGCCAGTGCGAAGTGCGCGAACGCGTTGTCCGGCTCGCGCTCCAGCACGATCGTGAACTCCAGCTCGGCGGGCCGTAGTTGGGCCGCGGCGAAGAAGGCACGCGCGCGGAGCAGCCGGGCCGCGGTGTTCTCCGGGTATGCGGCGATGACTCCGTCGAGCAGCTTCACCGCGCCCCGTGGGTCCCGTGAGTTGAGCAGCTGCTCGGCTGCACGGAAGTCGATGACATGCGTCTCCGGAGTACGTCCGGTGGAATCGCTGGTCTCGGGCACGGCAGAGTCCTTCCCTCACTCCACGCTTTCAACGCCCGCGGCGGGGGCCGCTATTCCGCGGAACCCTCGCGCGCCCGCCGTGCGAGGTCCTCCCAGACCTCGGCGACACGCTTGTGCAGGGCGTCCAGCGGCATGTCGTTGTCGATCACGATGTCCGCGATCTGTCTGCGCTGCTCGCGGGTGGCCTGCGCGGCCATGCGCGCGCGTGCGTCCTCCTCGGTCATCCCGCGCAGCCGGACCAGCCGGTCGAGCTGGGTCTCGGGGCTCGCGTCCACGACGACCACGAGGTCGTAGAGGGGCGCCAGGCCGTTCTCGGTGAGGAGGGGAACGTCGTGGATCACCACGGAGCCGGCGGCCGCGGCCTCCTCCAGCTCGCGGGAGCGGGCGCCCACGAGGGGGTGCACGATCGAGTTCAGTACGGCGAGCTTCTCGGGGTCGGCGAAGACGATCGAGCCGAGTCCGGGCCGGTCCAGGCTGCCGTCCGCGGTGAGGACGTCCTCGCCGAAGGCCTCGACCACGGCGGCCAGGCCGGGAGTGCCGGGCGCCACGACCTCGCGCGCGATGCGGTCCGCGTCGATCAGCACGGCCCCGTGCTCCACGAGCAGCCGCGACACCTCGCTCTTGCCGGCGCCGATCCCGCCGGTCAGACCCACCTTCAGCATGAGGCGAAGCTTAGGCCCTGCCACCGACAGCGGGACCGGCGGAGGTCAGTTGTCGCCTTCCCGCTCCGCCAGGAACCGCTCGAACTCGAGCCCGATCTCGTCGGCCGACGGAATGTCCACGGGCTCGGCGAGCATGTTGCCCCGGGTCTCGGCGCCGGCAGCGGCGTCGTACTGGTGCTCCAGGCCCTGGACGAGTGAGGTGAGCTCCTCGTCGCCCTCCTGGATCTGCCGGTCGATCTCCGTCTGCGTGCGGTGCGCGTCCGTCCGCAGCGCGTGCGCGACTCCCGGCAGGACGAGTCCGGTGGCGGCGGTGATGGCCTCCAGCACGGTCAGGGCCGCGTCCGGGTACACGGAGCGGGCGATGTAGTGCGGAACGTGCGCGGCGACGCCCAGGACGTCGTGCCCGGACTCCATCAGGCGGTACTCCACCAGCGACTCGGCACTGCCGGGGACCTGGGCCTCCTCGAAGGGACTGCGGTGGCCGGGGACGAGGTCGCTGCGGTTGCCGTGCGGGGTGAGGCCCACCGGGCGGGTGTGCGGGACGCCCATGGGGATGCCGTGGAAGTTCACGGACAGGCGGACGCCGAGCCGCTCCACGATCTGCTGTACGGCCGCCGCGAACCGCTCCCACTCCACGTCCGGCTCGGGCCCGGACAGCAGCAGGAAGGGGGCGCCCGTGGTGTCCTGGACGAGGCGGACCTCGATGGCCGGGACCTCGTAGTCGGTCCAGCGGTCCCGCTTGAAGGTCAGCAGGGGCCGGCGGGCCCGGTAGTCCACGAGCCGGTCGTGGTCGAAACGGGCGACGAGCTGGTGGGGCAGTGAGTCGAGCAGCCGGTCGACGATCTGGTCGCCGGTGTCACCCGCGTCGATGTATCCGTCGAAGTGGTAGAGCATGACAAGGCCGGCCGACTCCTGGGCGAGCGCCATGTCGACTACGGCGAGGCCCTTCGGCTCCCATGCGTACAAACCCTGCGGATCAAGCACTGTCACCGCTCCTCCTCGTGTTCGTCATGCACAACGCGCCCTGGAACGCGGGCATTCCCGCAACCGGTCACTGATCAGCGCGCTCATGCCGGGTGCCTTGACGCCTCGTCAGCAGGTCCTCACTTCAACCGGACGACATCGTTCAAGATGACGACTCGCATTCATGTAGACATCCAGCCGTGGCCACCGGCGCCCCGCTCCTCGCCGCCCCGGCCGCGGCCTCGGCCCGGATCAGGCACCTCCTCCTGGACGGTCAGCGGGCTGACCGCGACCGGCGGCCGGAGGGCATCATGATCGACGCCGCCAAAGGAGTGACCGTGGACAGCGTCACGGTGCACGGCACCCGGCGTGTACGCGGGAGTCGACACTGACGGCCGCGACCGGCTCCACCCGGCCCGCGTTCAACGTCACCGACTACAGCGCCGCCTGCAGGACGACGGTGTACAGCACGAACACGGTGACGGGCGGCAGGGGCCTGACCCATGTCGCGGGCGCTCCCCGAGGGGTGCGGGGAACTGCACTACAGGCCATGGACGGCTCGCACCCGAGCGCGAACGGGCGCCCCGGAAAACCCTGAGGGGCCGCACCTCGAAAGGTGCGGCCCCTCAGCCGGCTATCGGCTAAGCCTCAGCGCCTGGCGATGCCCCTCTGGGGGAGCTCAGCTCTGGCCGCCGGCCAGCTTCTCGCGCAGCGCGGCCAGCGCCTCGTCCGAGGCCAGCGCACCGGAGGTGTCCGCGCCCTCGGAGGAGTACGAGCCGCCGGTCGCGGCCGGAGCCGCAGCCTCGCCGCCCTCGGCCGCGGCAGCGGCGTCGGCCTCGCGGGACTTGATGACCTGCTGCTGGTGCTGCTCGAAGCGCTGCTGCGCCTCGGCGTACTGGCGCTCCCACTCCTCGCGCTGCTTCTCGTAGCCCTCGAGCCAGTCGTTGGTCTCGGGGTCGAAGCCCTCGGGGTAGATGTAGTTGCCCTGGTCGTCGTAGGACGCGGCCATGCCGTACAGGGTCGGGTCGAACTCGACCGAGGCCGGGTCGGCACCGAAGGACTCGTTGGCCTGCTTCAGCGAGAGGCTGATGCGACGACGCTCGAGGTCGATGTCGATGACCTTGACGAAGATCTCGTCGTTGACCTGGACGACCTGCTCCGGGATCTCCACGTGGCGCTCGGCCAGCTCGGAGATGTGCACCAGACCCTCGATGCCCTCGTCCACGCGGACGAACGCACCGAACGGAACCAGCTTCGTGACCTTACCGGGCACGACCTGGCCGATCTGGTGGGTGCGGGCGAACTGCTGCCACGGGTCTTCCTGGGTCGCCTTCAGCGACAGGGAGACGCGCTCGCGGTCCATGTCGACGTCGAGAACCTCGACGGTGACCTCCTGGCCGACCTCGACGACCTCGGACGGGTGGTCGATGTGCTTCCAGGACAGCTCGGACACGTGGACCAGACCGTCGACGCCACCCAGGTCCACGAAGGCACCGAAGTTGACGATCGAGGAGACGACGCCGGAACGGACCTGACCCTTCTGGAGGGTCGTGAGGAACGTCTGGCGGACCTCGGACTGGGTCTGCTCGAGCCAGGCACGGCGGGACAGGACCACGTTGTTGCGGTTCTTGTCCAGCTCGATGATCTTGGCCTCGAGCTCCTTGCCGACGTACGGCTGAAGGTCGCGGACGCGGCGCATCTCGACCAGGGAGGCCGGGAGGAAGCCACGGAGGCCGATGTCGAGGATGAGACCACCCTTGACGACCTCGATGACGGTACCGGTGACGATGCCGTCCTCTTCCTTGATCTTCTCGATGGTGCCCCAGGCACGCTCGTACTGGGCGCGCTTCTTCGAGAGGATCAGGCGGCCTTCCTTGTCCTCCTTCTGGAGGACCAGGGCCTCGATCTCGTCGCCGACGGCGACGACCTCGTTCGGGTCGACGTCGTGCTTGATCGAGAGCTCGCGGCTCGGGATGACACCTTCGGTCTTGTAACCGATGTCGAGCAGGACCTCGTCCCGGTCGACCTTCACGATGACGCCGTCGACGATGTCGCCGTCGTTGAAGTACTTGATCGTCTCGTCGATCGCTGCGAGGAAGGCTTCCTCGTTACCGATGTCGTTGACCGCTACCTGCGGGGTGGTGGCGGTGGTCTCGGTGCTGCTCGTCATGTGGGAAAGGGCTCCGGTACGGACATTGAAGTCGTAGGTACTGCTTACGCCGGGAGCCCGTTTCGCTCTGCAGAAGCCGGACAGCCAAGGAAGCGCCACCTTCGTGGACACCGGGTGCCCGGTGGCGCCTCGACAACCGAGGGGACATACAACAGATGCGAGCGCAGCCTGCTACGTCTGAGGTGCGCAGGCCCGCAGCGCAACTTGTAGCATACGGGGGCAGCCGGACAGGGTCAATGCGCGAAGGCGCACACCCGGGGCGGATCGCCCCATAACCGGCAGAAGAAACGTCCCTGGAGGCCACGCAGGCGTAGGGGACCGCTTCCGTGTCGCACCCCTGGCGGGTTGGACGGAAGAGTACGACGAGGGAGCCGATCATCCAAGAGCCGGAAGCGTACGAGCCCGAAGGACCCGAGGAGTACGAGCCGGAGGCCACGCGGCGTGACGCGGGCGTGGCGGAGAGTTCCCGGGCCAACCGGGGCTGGTGGGACCGCAACGCGGACGAGTACCAGGTCGAGCACGGCACGTTCCTCGGCGACGACCGCTTCGTGTGGGGCCCGGAGGGGCTGGACGAGGTGGAGGCGGAGCTGCTCGGCCCGCCGGAGGAGCTGAAGGGCGTGGAGGTCCTGGAGATCGGCGCGGGCGCGGCGCAGTGCGCGCGCTGGCTGGCCGCCCAGGGTGCCCGCCCGGTGGCGCTGGACCTCTCCCACCGCCAGCTCCAGCACGCGCTGCGGATCGGCGGATCGTTTCCGCTGGTCTGCGCGGACGCCGGCGCACTGCCCTTCGCCGACGGCTCCTTCGACCTGGCCTGCTCCGCCTACGGGGCGCTGCCCTTCGTGGCCGACCCGCGGCTGGTGCTGCGCGAGGTGCGCCGGGTGCTGCGGCCGGGCGGCCGGTTCGTCTTCTCGGTGACGCATCCGATCCGCTGGGCGTTCCCGGACGAGCCGGGCCCCGAGGGCCTGTCGGTGTCCGGGTCCTACTTCGACCGCACGCCGTACGTGGAGCAGGACGAGGAGGGCAACGCGGTCTACGTCGAGCACCACAGGACGCTCGGCGACCGCGTCCGGGACATCGCGGCGTCCGGCTTCCGCCTGGTGGACCTGGTGGAGCCGGAGTGGCCGTCCTGGAACACCTCGGAGTGGGGCGGCTGGTCCCCGCTGCGGGGCAGCCTCATTCCGGGGACGGCGATCTTCGTGTGCGAGCGGGACTGAACCCTTACACACGTGCACGCGCGCGTGAGGGCCGGTTTCGCCGTCGTACGACACTAGGGGCGTGATCCGTTACGACGCCCTGGACGCGCTGCCCGTGCGTTCCGCGCTGCCCGCCCTGTCCGAGGCCCTGGAGGGTGCCGGCACCGCCGTGCTCGTGGCGCCGCCCGGCACCGGCAAGACGACGCTGGTGCCGCTCGTGCTGGCGGGGCTGGTCGACGGCGGGCCGGCGCGGCGTGTCGTGGTGGCCGAGCCGCGCCGGATCGCGGCGCGGGCGGCGGCCCGGCGGATGGCGTGGCTGGTGGGTGAGAAGCCCGGCGAGAGCGTGGGCTTCACCGTCCGCGGGGAGCGGAAGGTGGGGCGGTACACGCGCGTGGAGGTCGTGACGACCGGTGTGCTGCTGCAGCGGCTGCAACGGGACCAGGAACTGCCGGGCGTCGACGTCGTCGTCCTGGACGAGTGCCACGAGCGGCATCTGGACGCCGACACGGCGGCCGCCTTCCTGTGGGACGTACGGCAGGCGCTGCGCCCGGAGCTGCGGCTGGTCGCCGCGTCGGCGACGACGGACGCCGAAGGCTGGGCGCGGCTGCTGGGCGGGGCGCCCGTGGTCGAGGCGGAGGGTGTCGCCCACCCGGTGGAGGTGGTGTGGGCGCCTCCGGTGCGTCCACTGCGGCCGCCGCACGGGATGCGCGTCGATCCCGCGCTGCCGGCGCACGTGGCGTCGGTGGTGCGGCGGGCGCTGACGGAGCGGGACGGGGACGTGCTGTGCTTCCTGCCGGGCGTGGGCGAGATCGCGCGTGTGGCGGGTCAGCTGGGTGATCTCGGGGATGTGGACGTGCTCCAGGTGCACGGGCGGGCGCCTGCCGCCGTGCAGGACGCGGTGCTGGCGCCCGGGGCGCGGCGCCGGGTGGTGCTGGCGACCGCGGTGGCGGAGTCGTCGCTGACGGTGCCCGGGGTGCGGGTGGTGGTGGACTCGGGGCTCGCGCGCGAGCCGCGGGTGGACCACGCGCGCGGGCTGAGCGGTCTGACGACGGTGCGGGCGTCACGGGCGGCCGGGCGGCAGCGGGCGGGCCGGGCCGGGCGAGAGGCGCCGGGGGCGGTGTACCGGTGCTGGACGCAGGCCGAGGACGGGCGCCTGCCGGCGTTCCCGGCGCCGGAGATCAAGGTGGCCGACCTGACCGCGTTCGCCTTGCAGGCGGCCTGCTGGGGGGATCCGGACGCCTCCGGGCTGGCGTTGCTGGATCCTCCGCCGGGTGGGGCGATGGCGGCGGCGCGCTCCGCGTTGGCGGCGGTGGGCGCGGTGGACTCCGCCGGCCGGGCCACGCCGGTCGGCGTGCGGCTGGCACGGTTCGGCGTGCATCCCCGGCTGGGGCGGGCCCTGCTGGACACCGCCGGTGAGGGTGCGGGGGTCGTCGCCCTGCTCTCGGAAGAGGTCCCGCGGGACTACGGGGACGATCTTGCCGGGGCGTTGCGACGGGCCCGGCGTGGGGGTGACGCCTACGCGGGACGGTGGGCCTCGGAAGTACGCCGGCTGCGGGCCTCTTCGGAGTCTTCCCGCCCGCCCGTCCGTGACCCTCGGTCAGCGGGTGCCCTCGAGGTCGGGCCCGGCACGGGTGACGAGCGGCTCGCCGGGCTCGTTGCCGCGCTCGCCTTTCCCGAGCGTGTCGCCAAGCTCGACGGTGGGTCGTATCTCATGGCCTCCGGGACGCGCGCCGAGCTGATGGAGGGGTCCGCGCTGCGGGGCGCGCCGTGGATCGTCGTCGCCGTAGCCGATCGGCCCGTCGGCAAGGGCCACGCGCGGGTGCTGCTCGGGGCCGCCGTGAGCGAGGACGTGGCGCGGGATGCCGCCGGGGCTCTGCTCGCCGAGCGGGACGAGGTGCACTGGGCCGGCGGGGACGTCGTGGCCCGGTACGTCGAGCGGCTGGGGGCGATCGAGCTCACCGCGCGGCCGCTGAAGGACGCGGAGCCGGCACTGGTACGCGGGGCCCTGCTCGAGGGGCTCGGGCAGGAGGGGCTCGGGTTGCTGCGCTGGTCGCCGGACGCGGAGACGCTGCGGCAGCGGCTGGCGTTTCTGCGGGCGCACCTCGGCGAGCCGTGGCCGGACGTGTCCGGCGACGCGCTGTACGCGCGCGTGGACGACTGGCTGGAACCGGAGCTGAGCAGGGCCCGGCGGCGCGCCGATCTCGGGCGGATCGACGCAGGGCAGGCGCTCGTGCGGCTGCTGCCCTGGGCGAGCGGAGAGGCGGCCCGGCTGGACGAGCTGGCGCCCGAACGGATCACCGTGCCCAGTGGGTCCAGAATCCGGATCGACTATCGGGATCCGGAGCGGCCGGTGCTCGCGGTGAAGCTGCAGGAGATGTTCGGGCTGCGCGAGACGCCGGTCGTCGCGGGGGTGCCGCTGCTCGTGCATCTGCTCTCCCCCGCCGGGCGGCCCGCCGCCGTCACGGCCGACCTCGCCTCCTTCTGGCGGGACGGCTACCAGGGCGTGCGGGCGGAGCTGCGCGGGCGGTATCCGAAGCATCCGTGGCCCGAGGACCCGGCGACCGCGGAGCCCACCCGGCACACCAACGCGCGGCTCAGGCGCTGACCGGTTCCGGCTCCGGCGTCCGGGTGGCCGCCGGGTCCTCGGGGCGGCGGGCGCGCGCCTCCAGGTAGAGGGCGAGGGCCAGGAGCAGCAGACCGGCGGTCAGGGAGCCCCAGGGAACGTACGAGGTGAGCAGCAGGACCAGGGTGCGGTTGTGCTTGACCAGGGCGACCGTGTGCTCGATGTAGTCCTCGCGCATCTTCACGTCCCCGGCGAACGCCGTGACCCTGTCGCGGCCGCCGAGCAGGGTGCCGCCCCGCAGCTCCTCCTTGTGGAGTTCCTCTCCGTAGACGGGCGCGCCGGTGACCGGTTCGACCCAGAACCTGCGGACCGTGCTGTACCAGCGGGTGGTGCCCGTCCTGGCGACCGATTCCGGCGTGATGCCCCGTACGGGCATGGTCTTCGGCATGGAGACCTTGGTCCAGGGGATGGTCTGTTCGAAGTAGTAGACCTTCAGGCCGCGGAAGGTCTGGGTGCCCTTGTAGTGGATGGGGCTGGTGGTGCGGGTCTGCGCGTCGAAGTACTCGTAGTCGCGTTTCTGCGTCAGGAAGGGCCACTTGAACTCGATGCCCTCGCGGGTGACCGGGTCGCCGTCGACCATCTCGCCGGTGGCGTGCACGGGGTCCTGGCTGTGGGCGTCGAAGATGTACCGCTCGGGGACCTTGGAGACCATCCTGCCGTCGGGGCCCTGGACGTAGGAGAGGCTGTCCCAGACCACGACCGGCCGGCCCGCCGTCTTCTCGATCTTCTTCGCGGCCTCCACATTGCCCTTCAGGGTCTGCACGATGGTGACCTTGGAGACCTTCTTCGCCCGCATGGTGCCGTAGTCGAGGAGGGTGGCGCCCTTCGCTTCGAGGACCATGTCCTGGTACTGGTTCGCGGGGATCCTGGCCAGGCGCGGGAAGGCGTACCAGCGCATGAGCGGGGACAGTGCCGCGCAGAAGACGGCGCAGGCGACCAGGACCAGGCTTGCCGTGCGGCGCATTGCGGCCTCCCTCCGGACGGGCTCGGCTAGGGGTGCGAGGGCACCGTCGTCAGCAGCGGCTCGGGGGACGTCCGGCCCGTCGGGACACCCACGGCGGTCATCACCAGGACCAGGGCGAGCGCGAGGGTGAGACCGGTCGCTGCGGCGATCAGGGCGCGCATGGGGCCTCCCGGCGGACGGTTCGTCTCCTGTCGGGCCACCTGATGACTCGTCAGGTCCGGGCACCGTAGCAACGGGCGGGTGAGATGAGAACAGCGGTGCACGCACAACGAGGGCGCCCTCCCCGCCGGTTGCGGAGAGGGCGCCCTCGCGTGATGTCAGGAAGAGGCGGACGGGCTCGGGGACGGGCTCGGCGAGGAGTCGGCGGCGGCGACCTTCAGCTCGACGGTGAGCGTCGCACCACCGGTGGTGGTGATGCGGAGCAGGAACGTGCCGGTGGTGTCGTCCGCGTACAGCTTCGGCAGGGTCAGCAGGCCCTTGGCGTCCGTCTGGAGGCCGGTGAGGGTGCGTACGGGCTTGCCGTCGGCGTCCTTGAAGTAGGGGCCCTTGTCGTTCTCGGTGGCGTCGGTGTCGGACTTGATCAGGGTCGCGGTGGCCGCGACCTTGTCCGCGACGGCGCCCTTGTACGTCGCCTCCACCTGGACCTGGTCGGTGAACTCCCCACCCGGCGTGCAGGTCAGCGGGGTGTCGCTGGTGCGGGCCAGGGCGTCGGCGGCGCGCTCGGTGACGGTGGCCGTGTAGCCGAGGCCCTTGACCGAGCGGCCCACGACGGTGGCGAGGACCTCGAAGTCCCCGGTCTTCTCGCCCGCCTGGAGCGCCGGGGCGAGGGCGATGCCCTTGGCGTCGGTGGCGACCGTGGCCACGGTCTCCCCGCCGGTGAAGGTGGCGTCGGTGTCGCCGGTGATCGTGAACCTGACCCTGACCTTGGCGACGGGCTTGCCGTCCTTGGTCTCGGCCCGGGTGCCGATCCGGTCGGTGAAGGTGTGGCCGGCCATCGTGGTGAGCTTGGCCGTGTCCGCGTCGTCCAGGTGGTCGACCGTGTCGGTGGGGGTCGGCGGGGTCGTGGGCGGGACGGGCGGCTTCGAAGGAGGCGGGGTGGGGCTCCCGCTGCCGCCAGCGGGCTTGCCGGGCTTGTCCGGCTTCTTCCTCGGCTTGGTCTTCGGCGGGTTCGAGTGCTTCGGGGACTGGACGCGCGGGGAGCCGTCGTCGCTGCGGTGGGTGGGCACGCTGCCGCTGCCGTCGGGCACGGAGTGGGTGCCCTTGCGGTAGTACTCCAGCCACGACAGGACGGTGTTCAGGTAGTCCTGCGAGTTGTTGTAGCTGAGGATCGCGCTGTGCAGGTCGCCCTCGCGCGAGAGGTCCCAGCCGTTGCGGCACAGGTAGTGGCCGGCGGCGAGGGCGGCGTCGTAGACGTTGTTGGGGTCCTTCTTGCCGTCGCCGTTGCCGTCGCGGCCGGCCCAGGCCCAGGTCGACGGGATGAACTGCATGGGGCCCACGGCCTGGTCGTACTCGGTGTTGCCGTCGTAGGCGCCGTGGTCGGTGTCCTTGATGAGCGCGAAGCCGTTGCCGTCGAGCGCCGGGCCGAGGATGCGGCCGATCGTGGTGCCGTCGGCGTCGACCCGCCCGCCGCGGGCCTGGCCCGACTCGACCTTGCCGATGGCGGCGAGCAGCTGCCAGGGCAGGTTGCAGCCGGGCTTGGCGGAACGCAGTGCGGCCTCGGCCTTCTTGTAGGCGTCGAGCACCGTCGCCGGGATGCCGGCCTCCGCGTCGCCCAGGGCGACGGGGGTGCCGGTGGCGCTCGGCGAGGGGCTCGGGTTGGGGCTGTTGAGCGGCGGCAGATCCGTGTAGTACGGCGAGTTGCCGGTGGCGTTGCCGTCGGCGGTCGCGTCGGGTACGGGGGCGGAAGCGCCCGCCGTCGTCTGTCTGCCGTGGTCCTCGCCGGTCACTCCCGGAGCCTGGGACGCGGACAGGGCCGCGACCGCTGCCGCGGCCACGGCGGTGGTCGCCGCTCCCTTGCGCAGCCGCCTTCCGAAATGCGCCGCCATCGAGTGAACCCCTCCCGTGGACGCCTCGCGTCCGTTTCCGTCCGTCTGCTTCGCTGTGGTGTGACGGTTGACGCGGTGTTCTGGTTGCCCCTGTGTCGTCCTTCCGTCCGTGCGACGCCGCGTTCGACCGCGCATCCGGTACGGCGCCGCAGGCGACCCTACGGCAACTTGCTTTGAGCCGGGACCCGTTCACGCCCGATTTTCACCGCCTGGCCAACTCCCGTTGCCCCGTACGACCCCCCGCGGCGTCCCGCATACTGGACGGGCCTGGTCACCGGCTCGGTGCCGCGGCCGACGACCCTTCCAGGGGGCTCTGTTGCCGTTCACGCTCAGCCATGCGGCGGCCGTCCTGCCCGCGGTCCGCCGGGACGGGACCGGCCGCGGCCCGCTGGTGCCGGCGGCGCTCGTCGCGGGCTCCTTCGCGCCCGACATGACCTTCTATGTGGCGAGTGTCCTGCCGGGCGGCATGCAATTCGGTGCGGTCACGCACTCGTTCGCCGGGGTCTTCACGGTCGACGCGGTCATCTCCTGGGCGCTGGTGAGGCTGTGGCTGCTGGTCCGCGAACCGCTGCTCGCGCTGCTGCCCCGGGCCTGGCAGGCCCGGCCGGCCGGGCCGCTGCGCTGTGGTGTGCCACGCGCGCGCGTACGGGCCGTCGCGGTGATGTGGGGTTACGTCTCCGCGGTTCTGGGCGCGCTGACGCACGTGGTGTGGGACGCGTTCACGCATCAGGGGCGGTGGGGATCGCGGCTGGTTCCGGCCATCGGGCAGGCCCGGCCGGCCGGCATGCCGCTGTACTCCTGGCTCCAGTACGGCTCGTCCGTGGTGGGTGCGCTCGTGATCGCGGTGTTCGCCGCGCGTGCGCCGCGGCGGGCGCCGGGCGGGGAGCCGGTGGCGGTGCCGGTGCTGTCCGTACGGGACCGGTGGTGGGCCGGCGCGGTGATCGGCGGTTGTGCGGCGGCCGGGGCGGTGCAGCGGGTGGCAAGGTCGCGTGCGCTGGTGGGGGCTCCGGAACGGGTGTGGGATCTGGTGCCCGCCCTGTGCTTCGGGGTGGGCGCCGGGCTGGTGCTTGGGCTTGTGCTGTACGCCGCCGGGGTCAGGGCGTTGCGTCCGGGCCGGGTTCCGGGCCGTCGAGGGGGTCGAGGGGGTTCCGGTGATCCCGGCGGGGTGGTCGGTGCGGGCCGGGGGCGGCCGGTCGGTCGGTGAGGGACGCGACGAAGACCGTGAGGGTGGGCCGGGGGCGTGCTCTCGGGATCGCGGTGAGCGCGAGGGCGAGATAGCCGCGGGCGAGGTCGGCCCACTGGCGCCAGTCCTGGGCGGGGGCCACATGGCCGGTCAGGCCGGTGAGTCTGTACCGGAGGCCCTTGGCGGTCTTGCGGACGGTCTCGACCAGGTCGACGGGGATGCGGGCGGTGCTTGCGTCGGCCGCGAGGGCCGGGACCGGCGAGGCGGGCATGGCCTGCGCCGAGGCGGTGTCCGCCCAGGCCCGGGTCACTGCCTCGGGCGTCCGGCGGTGAAGCATGCGTATACCCATGCTCGCAGTTTTGCGGCTGTCGGGGGTGGGGGGCGTTTTGGCGGGGGCCACGTGAGTGACGGGGCCCGCCGGGGGTCGGCCGACTTGCGGGGTGGCACCGGGCTCTTGGGGTGGTGGGGGTGGGCGCGCACCGGGTTTCCTGGCTGGTGGGGGTGGGTGGGCGTCGGGGTTGCGGCGGGTGCGGCGCCGCCGGACGCACCGGGGGTGAGCGCCGTTGCGACGGGATGGCGCAGGCGGGATTTCGGATGCCGGTGCCTTGCGGCCCAGGGGCGGGTCCTACGGGTGCCGGGCGGCACCGGCAGCGCTCGCGCGGCGGGTACGGCACCGCCGGGTCCGCGCCGTGGGGGCTCGGCGTGGGTACGGCGGAGGCGTGTGCGCCGGCGCCGGTGCTTGTTGCCGGTGACTGCGCTTACGCCGGTGCGCGTGCCCGTGCGCCGGTGGGGCCTTGCTGCCGATGTCGGCCGCAAGGCCCCCGCCGCCCAGGCGCCGCAGGCTAGTGCGCCGCGGACTCCCAGTCCGGGCCCACGCCCACCGAGACGTCGAGGGGGGCGCGGAGCTGGACTGCGTTCGCCATCTCGTGGCGGACGATCCGCTCCGCGGCCGCCCGCTCGCCGGGCGCGATCTCCAGGACGATTTCGTCGTGGACCTGCAGGAGCATGCGGGACTTCAGCTCCGCCGCCCGCAGGGCGCCGTCCACCTTGAGCATGGCGATCTTGACGATGTCGGCCGCCGTGCCCTGGATGGGCGCGTTGAGAGCCATGCGCTCGGCGGCCTCGCGGCGCTGGCGGTTGTCGCTGTTGAGGTCGGGCAGGTAGCGGCGGCGGCCGAAGAGGGTCGCCGTGTAGCCCGTGGCCCGAGCCTCGTCGACCGCCCGGCGGAGGTAGTCCCGGACGCCGCCGAAACGCTCGAAGTACGCGTCCATCAGGGCGCGTGCCTCCGCGGCCTCGATGTTCAGCTGCTGGGACAGGCCGAAGGCGGAGAGGCCGTAGGCCAGGCCGTACGACATCGCCTTGATCTTGCGGCGCATCTCCGCGTCCACCGCGGCATGCTCGACGCCGAACACCTGGGAGGCGGCGGTGGTGTGCAGGTCCTCGCCGGAGGTGAACGCCTGGATCAGGCCCTCGTCCTCGGACAGGTGGGCCATCACACGCAGCTCGATCTGGCTGTAGTCGGCGGTCATCAGGGACTCGAAGCCCTCGCCGACGACGAACCCGCGGCGGATCGCCCGGCCCTCGTCCGTGCGGACCGGGATGTTCTGCAGGTTCGGGTCCGTGGAGGACAGGCGGCCGGTCGCCGCGACCGTCTGGTTGAACGTGGTGTGGATACGGCCGTCGCCCGCGACCGTCTTGATCAGGCCCTCCACCGTGACCCGCAGCTTCGCCTGCTCACGGTGACGGAGCATGATCACCGGCAGTTCGTTGTCGGTCTGGGTGGCGAGCCAGGCCAGGGCGTCGGCGTCGGTCGTGTAGCCGGTCTTGGTCTTCTTGGTCTTCGGCAGGGCCAGCTCGCCGAAGAGGACCTCCTGAAGCTGCTTGGGCGAGCCCAGGTTGAACTCGTGCCCGGCGGCCGCGTGGGCCTCCTTCACGGCCTGCTGCACCGCGCCCGCGAACGTCTGCTCCATCGCCTCCAGGTGCGCGCGGTCGGCCGCGATGCCGTGGCGCTCCATGCGGGCGAGCAGGGCGGAGGTGGGCAGCTCCATGTCGCGCAGGAGCTCGGCCGCGCCGACTTCCTCGAGGCGGGTCCCGAACGCCTCGCCGAGGTCGAGGACCGCGCGGGCCTGGATCATCAGGGCCTCGGCCTCGGCGCCGTCGTCCGCGCCGAAGGCCAGCTGGCCGTCGGCCGCGGCGGCGGGCGCGAGCTCACGGTGCAGGTACTCCAGGGACAGCGCGTCCAGGTCGAAGGAGCGGCGGCCGGGCTTGACCAGGTAGGCGGCGAGGGCGGTGTCCATGGTCACGCCCTCGACGGACCAGCCGTGCTCGGCGAAGACGCGCATGGCGCCCTTGGCGTTGTGGAGCACCTTGGGCCGGGCGGCGTCGGCCAGCCAGGCCGCGAACGCGTTCTCGTCGGCCTCGTCCAGCTCGGCCGGGTCGAACCAGGCCGCCGCTCCCCCGGCCGCGGCCAGCGCGACCTCGGCGACCGAGCCGGTGCCCAGCGCCCAGGTGTCGACGGTGGCGACGCCCAGGGCCTCGGCGCCGTGGCCGGCCAGCCAGGGGGCCAGCTCGCCGGTGCGCAGGATCTTGCCGTCCAGCTCCACGCCGTCGGTGGCGATCGGTGTGGCCTCGGCCTCCTCGGAGCCCGGGTCCACGGCGAAGAGGCGCTCCCGCAGCGAGGGGTTGCGGATCTCCAGGGTGTCCAGGACCATCGCGACGGCCTTGCGGTCGTACGCGGCCCGCTCCAGGTCGGCGACCGACTTCGGCAGCTCGACCTGGCGCTCCAGTTCGGTGAGGACGCGGTTGAGCCTGACCGACTCCAGGTGGTCGCGGAGGTTCTGCCCGGCCTTGCCCTTGACCTCATCGACGCGCTCGACCAGTTCCGAGAAGGAGCCGAACTGGTTGATCCACTTCGCGGCGGTCTTCTCGCCGACGCCGGGGATGCCGGGGAGGTTGTCGGACGGGTCGCCGCGCAGGGCCGCGAAGTCCGGGTACTGGGCGGGCGTCAAGCCGTACTTCTCGAAAACCTTCTCGGGGGTGAACCGGGTCAGCTCCGAGACGCCCTTGGTCGGGTAGAGCACGGTGGTGCTCTCGGTGACCAACTGGAAGGAGTCGCGGTCACCGGTGACGATCAGCACCTCGAAGCCCTCGGCCTCGGCCTGGGTGGCGAGGGTGGCGATGATGTCGTCCGCCTCGTACCCCTCCACGGCGAAGCGGGGGGCCTGCATCGCGTCGAGCAGCTCGCCGATCAGCTCGACCTGGCCCTTGAACTCGTCGGGGGTCTTGGAGCGGTTCGCCTTGTACTCGGTGAACCGCTCGGAGCGCCAGGTCTTGCGCGAGACGTCGAAGGCCACGGCGAAGTGCGTGGGCGCCTCGTCACGCAGGGTGTTGGCCAGCATCGACGCGAAGCCGTAGATCGCGTTCGTCGGCTGGCCGGTCGCGGTCGTGAAGTTCTCCGCCGGCAGCGCGAAGAACGCGCGGTAGGCCAGCGAGTGCCCGTCCATGAGCATCAGCCGGGGACGGGTGCCGCCGGGGGTCTTGTCGGTCTTCTTCGATGCTGTCTCTGCCACGTCCCCGATCCTGCCACGCCGCACTGACACTCCGGTCCGGGACCGAGGGAGGTGCTGCGCAGGGTTGCCCTCGGTCACGCAGAGTGCCCTTGCCCGGTGGGCCCGCCGGGCACGGTTGTCGGTACCGCGTGGGAGGATCGGCACCGTACTTCTCACACGCAGTCGAAGGGGAGCGTGCGATGGCGACGAAGCCGCCCAAGGGTGATCCGGTTCAGGACGCGCCGCAGGTCGCGGAGCCCAAGCACGCGGCCGCGGGACTGCCCGCCGTCGGGCACACGCTGCGCATCGCCCAGCAGCAGATGGGTGTGCGGCGCACGGCGCTGACATTGCTGCGGGTGAACCAGAAGGACGGGTTCGACTGCCCGGGCTGCGCCTGGCCGGAGCCGGACCACCGGCACAAGGCGGAGTTCTGCGAGAACGGCGCCAAGGCGGTGGCGGAGGAGGCGACCCTGCGCCGGGTCACCCCGGAGTTCTTCGCCGCGCACCCCGTCGCCGACCTGGCCGGCCGCAGCGGCTACTGGCTGGGCCAGCAGGGCCGGCTCACGCACCCCATGTATCTCCCCGAGGACGGCACGCACTACGAGCCGGTCAGCTGGGAGCGTGCCTTCGACATCGTCGCCGAGGAGATCGCCGCCCTCTCCTCCCCGGACGAGGCCGTCTTCTACACCTCGGGCCGCACCAGCAACGAGGCCGCGTTCCTGTACCAGCTCTTCGCGCGCGAGCTGGGCACGAACAACCTGCCGGACTGCTCCAACATGTGCCACGAGTCGTCCGGGTCTGCGCTCAGCGAGACCATCGGCATCGGCAAGGGCAGCGTCCTGCTGGAGGACCTCTACAAGGCCGATCTGATCATCGTCGCCGGGCAGAACCCGGGGACGAACCATCCGCGCATGCTCTCCGCGCTGGAGAAGGCCAAGGCGAACGGCGCGAAGATCATCAGTGTCAATCCGCTGCCCGAGGCCGGCCTGGAGCGGTTCAAGAACCCGCAGACACCGCAGGGCCTGCTGAAGGGTGCCGCGCTCACCGATCTGTTCCTGCAGATCCGCATCGGTGGCGACCAGGCCCTCTTCCGGCTCCTCAACAAGCTGATCCTGGAGACGGAGGGCGCGGTCGACGAGGAGTTCGTCCGCGAACACACCCACGGTTTCGAGGAGTTCGCGAAGGCGGCCCGCGCCGCTGACTGGGACGAGACGCTCAGGGCGACCGGCCTCACCCGCGCGGAGATCGAGCAGGCCCTCGGCATGGCCCTCGCCTCGAAGCGGACCATCGTCTGCTGGGCCATGGGTCTCACCCAGCACAAGCACGCCGTGCCGACCATCCGCGAGGTCGTCAACTTCCTGCTGCTGCGCGGCAACATCGGGCGTCCGGGCGCGGGCGTGTGCCCGGTCCGCGGGCACAGCAACGTCCAGGGCGACCGCACCATGGGCATCTTCGAGCGGCCGGCGCCCGCCTTCCTGGACGCGCTGGAGAAGGAGTTCGGGTTCGCGCCGCCGCGCGAACACGGCTTCGACGTCGTCCGGGCCATCCGCGCGCTGCGCGACGGCGACGCGAAGGTGTTCTTCGCCATGGGCGGCAACTTCGTCTCCGCCTCCCCCGACACCGAGGTGACCGAGGCCGCGATGCGGCGGGCGCGGCTGACGGTGCACGTGTCGACCAAGCTCAACCGCTCGCACGTCGTCACGGGCGCGCGGGCGCTGATCCTGCCCACGCTGGGCCGCACCGAGCGGGACCTGCAGGACAGTGGTGAGCAGTTCGTCACCGTCGAGGACTCGATGGGCATGGTGCACGCCTCGCGCGGGCGGCTGGCGCCGGCGAGCTCGCGGCTGAGGTCCGAGCCGGCGATCATCTGCGGCCTCGCCCGCCGGGTGCTCGGCGAGAGCAGCGTCGTGCCGTGGGAGGAGTTCGCGAAGGACTACGCGACGATCCGTGACCGCATCGCGCGCGTGGTCCCCGGTTTCGAGGACTTCAACGCGCGCGTGGCCCGGCCGGGCGGCTTCACGCTGCCGCACGCCCCGCGGGACGAGCGCCGCTTCCCGACCGCCACGGGCAAGGCGAACTTCACGGCGGCGCCGGTGGAGTACCCCGAACTGCCCCAGGGCCGGCTGCTGTTGCAGACCCTGCGCTCGCACGACCAGTACAACACCACGATCTACGGCCTCGACGACCGGTACCGGGGCATCACGGGCGGCCGCCGGGTGGTGCTGGTGCACCCCGAGGACGCGCGGGCGCTCGGTTTCGCCGAGGGAGCGTACGTCGACCTGGTGAGCGAGTGGAACGACGGCGTGGAGCGGCGGGCGCCCGGATTCCGTATCGTGCACTACCCGACGACCCGGGGCTGCGCGGCGGCGTACTACCCCGAGACGAACGTCCTGGTCCCGCTCGACGCGACCGCCGACACCAGCAACACCCCGGCCAGCAAGTCCGTGGTCGTACGCCTCGAGGATCCCGGCGCGGGCCGTCTGGAACAATCGGCGACCGACTGAGCGTTTGCTCAGCCAGGACAGGTGGACGCAGAACGGAGCGGGGCCCATGGGTGAGCAGCAGCGAGTGAAGTTTCCGCAGGAGGTCGTCGACGAGTACGCGGTGCTCGGTGTCGACCTGCCGGCCCTGTTCTCGGCCGGGCATCTCGGCACGCGGATGGGCGTGCAGATCCTGGAGGCCTCGGCGGAGAAGGTCGTCGGGACCATGCCGGTCGAGGGCAACACCCAGCCGTACGGCCTGCTGCACGGCGGAGCCTCGGCGGTGCTGGCGGAGACCCTCGGCTCGGTCGGTTCCATGCTGCACGGCGGCAGCTCGAAGATCGCGGTCGGTGTGGACCTGAACTGCACGCACCACCGCGGCGTCCGCTCCGGGCTGGTGACCGGGGTGGCCACGCCGGTGCACCGCGGCCGTTCGACGGCGACGTACGAGATCGTGATCAGCGACGAGGAGGGTCGCCGCGTGTGCAGCGCCCGGCTGACCTGCCTGCTGCGGGACGTGCGGCCGGGCGACGCGGCCCAGGTGCCGCCCGCGCACTGAACGGCCCGCACCGGACCGTTGCCCCCCGCCGCCCCTCCCCTTAGCTTCTGGTCATGGGACGGCGAGGGGACCCCCGGTCGGGGGTGAAGCTCCTGGTGCTCGGGCTGGCGCTGCCGGCACTGCTGTGGACGACGGCCTGCGGCCGTTCGGGCGGACCCGTGCACTCCGCCCGACCATCCCCGTCCCCGTCGACGACCTCCGACGCCGAATTGTGCTACCACCTCGTCGCACACTGGTCGCGTGAGGTGCTCGACGGCACCACCTACGGCGATTACCAGTCGATGGGTCTGTCCACCGGGCAGTACGAGATCCTGCGGGACATCGTCGATGCCGCACGGACGGTGAAACGGCGTCAAGGAGAGGCTGCCGCAGCGGAGTTGATCGACCGTCAGACCCGGCGTGCCTGCACCGACCGCTACCGTCACGGAGCGCCGACCGAAGGTTCCTGGACATGAGCGGCATCGGGCCCCTGGAGCCGGGCGAGGGGACGCGGGCGCGGGACGCCCACCCGCCGACAGGCTCAACTCCGCCGTCCGTGGCCGGAATTCGCTCGGCCCTGGCCACCCGGTACGGCCGCCACCGGCCGGCCGTGCTCGCCCTCTCCGCGGCGGCCGTCCTCCTGGCCGGGGGCGGTTACCTCTACGCCACCCGGCCACGGCAACCACCGCCGCCCCCCGCTCCCTATCCCGCACAGGTCGTGGAGGTGGCCTACGCGGGCGGGCGGCCCACCGCGGCAGACGCCCCGCCCCGCAGCTTCAGCTTCGCGGTGCTACTGAGCGTGCAATCGGGACCGCCTGTCACGGTGACCCGGGTGACCCAACCGTACGCGGGAATCTCGCTGGTGACGGACCCGCGTCCCCCCTTCCGGACAAAGGCAGGTTCGGACCGCAAGATCACGATAACCATGCACGTGACGCAATGCGGAAAAGTGCCCATGGACGCCGGGCTTCCTTTCCTGGATGTAACTCTGCGTAATGTGCGCGCAATCCAGATTCAGGGCTACATCCTCGGTCCGCGCTACGCGCAGCACCTCTCGCAGTCCCTGAAAGGTGCCTGCAGCAACAGAGTTGTGTCATCACCAAAACCCTCGAGACGCCTGAATTGATCACGGTGATTCCTGCGGGTTCTCACATTGCGGACGGCGCGAATCGGCCGGAATTCCTCCCTTTCCCCCACGGCGTACCGCTCTGCATTACGTCGTGTCATAACAAGAGAGTCACAGCCTTCGTCAGACACTCCTCCGCGTTCCCCACACGCGCTTAGAGTCACGGCCAGTCACCGCGCCCCCCGATTCGCTCTCTGGTTTGCAGCTTCAGGGGGGATGCGCGCGGCTCGACCGTTTCCAGGGGGGAACGGTCGTCCTGGGGAAAGGACTGATCGTGCGTCAACGTTCGCTTATCGCCATCACCGCCGCGCTGGCAGCGGGAGCACTCACCCTCACGGCCTGCGGCTCGCGCGACAGCGGCGACAAGGGCTCGAACTCCAAGGGCGGCGGCACCACCGTCACCATCGGCGTCGACGCCCCGCTGACCGGCGACCTGTCCGCGCTCGGCCTGGGCATCAAGAACTCGGTGGACCTGGCGGTCAGGACCGCCAACAAGAAGAACTACGTCAAGGGCGTCACCTTCAAGATCGAGGCCAAGGACGACCAGGCCCAGCCGTCCTCCGGCCAGTCGAACGCCTCCGCCTTCGTCAGCGACGACAGTGTCCTCGGCGTGGTCGGACCGCTGAACTCGTCCGTGGCCCAGTCGATGCAGAAGGTCTTCGACGACGCCAAGCTGGTCGAGGTGTCGCCGGCCAACACCAGCCCCGACCTCACCCAGGGCACCAACTGGCAGACGTCGAAGGCGCGGCCGTACAAGTCGTACTTCCGTACGGCGACCACGGACGCCATCCAGGGCCCGTTCGCCGCGCAGTACGTCTACAACACGGCCAAGAAGACCAAGGTCTTCGTCATCGACGACAAGAAGACCTACGGCGCCGGCCTCGCCAAGACCTTCACCGAGGAGTTCACGAAGCTCGGCGGCAAGGTCGTGGGCACCGAGCACATCAACCCCGACACCAAGGACTACTCCGCGGTGGCCACCAAGGTGAAGAACTCCGGCGCCGACGTGGTCTACTACGGCGGCGAGTACCCGCAGGCCGGTCCGCTCAGCAAGCAGATCAAGTCGGCCGGCGCCAACGTCCCGCTGGTCGGCGGTGACGGTATCTACGACCCCACCTTCATCAAGCTCGCGGGCAGCGCCGCCACCGGCGACCTCGCGACCTCGGTCGGCGCCCCGGTCGAGACGCTGGCCTCGGCCAAGCAGTTCGTCGCCGACTACAAGGCGGCGGGCTACAAGGAGGAGTACGCGGCCTACGGCGGCTACTCCTACGACTCCGCCTGGTCGATCATCGAGGCCGTGAAGAAGGTCGTCGACGACAACGGCGGCAAGCTGCCGTCCGACGCCCGCGCGAAGGTCACCGCCGCGGTGCAGAACGTCTCCTTCGACGGTGTGACCGGCAAGGTCTCCTTCGACCAGTACGGCGACGCGACCAACAAGCAGCTCACCGTCTACAAGGTCGACGGCGGCGCCTGGAAGGCTGCCCACTCCGGCACCTACACCCCCAGCAGCTGACCCACACCCGCATCCACAGAGCCGCGGGGGGGGGGGGGGGGGGGCGGGCCGGCGCCGGGGGGGGCCCCCCCCCCAGCCCCGCGAACAACAGAAAAAAAAACACGAAAAAGACGGAATTAAACAAACGCCGACCACC
>NZ_JBFAWF010000030.1:0-97420 GCF_040680195.1 Streptomyces sp. NPDC052109
GGGTGTCTCCAACTACACACCCGCGCAGATGGCCGAGTTCGCCACCGTACTGCCGGTGGAAACCGTCCAGCCGCCCTACCACCTCTTCCGCCGCGCCATCGAAACCGACCTGCTGCCCTACGCCGCCGAGCACCACATCGGCGTCCTGGCCTACGGACCCCTGGCACACGGGCTGCTCGGCGGGTCCATCACCCCTGACACCACGTTCGATCCCGACGACTGGCGCGGCCACAGCCCGGCCTTCACCGGTCCGGGGCTCGCCCGCAATCTCGACGTCGTGTCGGCGCTGCGCGCCTTCGCCGCCAACCGCGGCGGATCCGTCGCCGAACTGGCGGTGGCCTGGGTGCTGGCCCACCCCGCCGTCCAGGTCGCCATCGTCGGCGCCCGCACCCCGGCCCACCTGGTGCAGAGCCTGGGCGCGCTCGACTTTCACCTCAGCCGGTCCGACCTGGCCGAGATCGACCACATCATGACCGCCGCCGTCCCGGTCGGGGGTCCCACCCCGGAGGGTATGTCATGACCACCACCCAGTCGGCCTCACTGCAGCACACGTCGGCGGCCCCCTTCGGCGACCGCACCGCGAAGACCCCCCTGATCGCCTTCCTGGGCACCGGTCGGATGGGCGGCCCCATGGCCGCCAACCTGGCCCGCGACGGCTTCCGGCTTCGGGTGTGGAACCGCACCAGCAGCCGCGCGACGGCCCTGGCCGAGCACGGAGCGTTCATCGCACACACCCCTGCGGAAGCGGTGCAGGGCGCCGGGATCCTCATCACCATGCTGGCCGACGGGCCCGCCACCGAGCGCGCCGCGACCGGCCCGGACGGGTTCCTGGACCGATCCCCCGGGCTGATCTGGGTGCAGATGGGCACCATCGGGGCCAAATGGTCGGCCCGGCTCGCCGCGATCGCGGCCCGCAGCGGGGTGACATACGTGGACGCTCCGGTCTCCGGCAGCGAAGGACCCGCCCAGGCAGGTCAGTTGATCATCCTGGCCAGCGGTCCCGACCGGGTTCAGGACGTCCTCGCCCCGGTGTTCGGCGCGCTGGGCCGGGCCACCGTCTGGCTGGGGCCGGCCGGTGACGGAACCAAGGCGAAGCTGGTGTTGAACAGCTGGCTCGTCGACCTCGTCGAAGCCACCGCGGAGGTACTGTCCTTCGCCGGCCGGCTCGGCCTGGACCCCGCCGCGATGGTGGAACTGCTGAAGGCCACCCCGCTCGGGTCGCCGTACGCGGTGCAGAAGGCCGGCTCCATGCTGGCAGGCGACTTCACCCCCGCCTTCGCACTCAAGCACGCGGTCAAAGACGCCGAGCTGGCGGTACAGGCCGCGTCCGGCCTCGGCACCCGGCTGCCGCTCACCGAAGCGCTGCTGCCCCGCTGGCGGGACACCGCCGTCGAGCACGCCGACGACGACCTGTCCTCCGTCTACGTCACGGCGTGATCCGACCGGCCGGCCAACGACCGGACCGGCGCAACGAAAGGACGCACGGCGATGAAGACGTACGCCGGACCCACCGCCCCAGCCACGCCGGACGCGGCCACGACGCGGCCCCGCGACGACACGAGCAGAGCGGACCAGCACGACCACCACGGCACCGCGGCCGGAACGGGCGAGCACGGACCGCTGGGGCTGGCGCTCATCCTGGTCGCCGCCTTCATGGTGGTGCTGGACTTCAGCATCGTGAACGTCGCCCTGTCGTCGATCCAGCGTGAACTCGCCGTCTCCGCCGCCACGGTCCAGTGGGTGGTCACGGCCTATGCCATCGCCTTCGGCGGCCTGCTGATCCTCGGCGGCCGGGCCGGTGATCTCTACGGGCGCCGGCGCCTGTTCCTCGCCGGGATCAGCGTGTTCACGGCGGCGTCCCTGGCAGGCGGACTCGCCCGCGACCCCATCCTGCTGATCGCCGCGCGCGTGGTGCAGGGCAGCGGGGCCGCGATGGTCGCGCCTGCCGCGCTGTCCCTCATCACCACGGGCTTCGCCGAGGGCCCGCGCCGGACCAGGGCGCTGGGTCTGTACGGTGCGACGGCGTCCGTCGGCTTCGTCGCCGGCCAGGTGCTCGGCGGCGTACTGGTGCAGTTCCTCAGCTGGCGCTCGGTCTTCCTGGTCAACGTGCCCGTGGGACTGGCCGCCATGGTGCTCGCCCCCCGTGTCCTGCGCGAGTCGAGACTGACGCGGAGCGGGCGGCACCTGGACACGTCGGGTGCCCTCCTGATCACCCTGGCTGTGGGCGCCCTGGTCTTCGCCGTCTCCCAGACCGCCACCACCGGTATCGACTCCGTCAACGTGCTCGCCCCGCTGGGACTGTCCGCTCTGGCAGGCACGGCCTTCGCTGCCAACGAACACCGGGCCTCCGACCCGCTCGTGCAGCCGGCACTGCTGCGCAACCGCGCGTTGCGTGACGCCACCACCCTCATGCTGCTGCTCGGCCTGTGGAACGGCGGTGAGATGCTCGTTCTCTCCGTCTACCTCCAGCAAGTCCTGCACGTGTCCCCGCTCGAGGCCGGACTGAGCATCGCGCCGCAAGGGATTGTCGGACTCGCCACCGGCCTGCTGGGCGCACGGCTGACCCGGCGACTCGGCATTCAACGCGTGCTGGTGGTGACCGGAACCGCCGCCACCGCCGGCTTCGCCGCCCTGACCCAGCTCCCTGGGGCCGACGGTTCGCATCTGCCGCTCGTGGCGGTGACCCTCGTCGGGTTCGGCACCGCCGGCATGGCATTCGGCAGCATGGTCACCGCGAGCGCCGGGATCGCCGACCGTAACCAGGGTCTGGTCGGCGGAGTGATCAACACCAGCCGTCAGCTGGGCGCCGCGATGGGAGCGGCACTGCTTCCCACGGTCGCCGACGCGGTCGAGCGAACACGGCGCACCTCCATGGCAGTCGGCGACCGGGCAGCGATGCTCGCCGGGCTGCTGGCGGCCGCCCTCGCCACACTCGTGGCGATGAAGGCCTGGTACCGGGCACCACGGCATGGCATCACCTGACTCATGCGGGGTGCACGGGCGGGGATGCGGCCCGCTCGGGCGGAGGGCCGGTCAGACGGCGGGGAAGAGGGGCCAGCCCGCCATGAGGCCGCCGTCCAGGGTCAGGGTCTGACCGGTGATGTACGCGGCCTTCTCGGACCCGAGAAAGATCACGGCCTCGGCCACCTCTTCCGGGGTGCCCGCCCGGTGCATGGGCAGGACGGAGTTCACCGCCTCACGCGTGTGGTCGTCGCCGGTCACGCGCTCGTACATGGCCGTCTGCGTGTAACCGGGGGCGACGGCATTCACCCGGATGTGGTGCGCGGCGCCCTCGATGGCGGCCGCTTTGGTGATGCCGATGACGGCGTGCTTGCTGCCGACGTACAGGGAGACTTCGGGCAGGCCCATCTGGCCGAACGTGGAACTGACGTTGACGATGCTGCCGCCGCCGTGCTCCTGCATGACGCGGAACTCGTGCTTCAAGCTCAGCAGAGTTCCCTTGACGTTCGTGTCGAAGGTGGCCGCGTACGCGTCGTCCGTGACGGCGGTGATCGGCGCCACCTGTCCTTCGGTTCCGGCATTGTTGAAGGCGATGTCGACCCTTCCGAAGCGATCGACGGCCTGGTCGACCAGGTTGCGTACGTCGTCGTCGAAGCGCACGTCGGCCCGGACGAACAGGGCCTGCGCTCCGAGGCCCTCGAGTTCCTTGGCGAAGTCCTCACCAAGATCCTGGCGCCGGCCCGAGACGACGACGTGGGCGCCCAAGCGGGCGTAGGCCAGGGCGGTGGCACGCCCGATTCCGCTGAGCGCGCCGGTGATGACGACCACGGGAGCTGACATGGGGAAATCCTCTCTGGACAGTTCCACAGGAAGGCAGTTGTCCGTCACCTCGTGCGTGAGGTGACGCGCGTCCAAAGCGCCCAAGCCCTGCGCGGATCACGGCGAGGCCGCAGGCAGAGCCAAGACCCCCTGTGAGAGCGGGCCCGCTGCCTGCCCCGGACCCGAGGTGGCGCGTGACACGCCGCTCGTGTGCCGGTCCGGGCGCGTGCGATGGCCAGAGGCGGCGCTTGTGCCCGCTCGTGGCGAAGCGTATGGCAGCCGGGCTACGAGCCGCGCGCACCTCGCGGTTGCCTGACCCGGACAGCGCACACATGTGCCGCCGGAGCGGCCGGGACCGGCGATCGCTACCGCGCCGCACGACACACCGAGCAGGACACGACCGAACCGGCATGTTCGCCGTCAGGTCAGCGGTCTGCCGCGGGGCCGCGACTGGGCCGGCAGCGCCGGCCTCGCCGTGTGACTCCTCCACACCGGCCGTTCGGGGTGGCTGTGGCACCGGGCGGTGATCCGGAAGAGAACGCCAACCCTGGCGTGCACGCCACGTGGCCGGCGTCGGCGGAGTGGAACTCGGCCAGGTGGGCGCTGATCGCGTCGTCGGTGCCCCGGGTCACCGGGCGTCGGGGCGTCGGGGCGTCGGGGCGTCGGGGCGTCGGCCGGACGGTCGCTGCCCGGGCCAGGACCGCGCCGTCGCCGAGAACGCCCCGGGCCTGCTCGACGCATTCGGGAAGACCCTGGCAGGGCGCCTGCCGACAGGCCGGTCGCGGGAAAGACCGCAGCGTCGTCGGTCCGAGCGCCGGCGGGATCCGGCGGTCGGCCGTGTCAGGGCGACGCAATCGGCCGAATCGGCCGGCTTCGCCGCAGGGTGCACACTGCTGTCGCCCCCACGCCGGATCACACCCATGCCCGGATCTTTCAGCTCGGCCGCCGCGTGGCGCCGCTGGGCTTGAAGTGAGGGGTCTTCGGAGCGCAGGTCGTGACCGAAGACGTCGAAGCGGCCGAGGGCCTGCTGTGGTGCAGCGCGATGTGCGGAGTACGTCAACTCCACACCCGGATGAACCGTCCACCCGTGCTGCAGATGTGCGTGGGCAGCTTTCCCGGCCCGGCGCCTCGCCTACCGTGCGCCGGGCCGGTCGGGCTGCCGTTCACACGGCCTGGCTGAGCGCCTGGTATTCAGCGTCGCCGAGGGCGATCCGGGCGGCCTGGGTGTTCTCCTCCACGTGGGACACGCGGGAGGTGCCGGGAATCGGGAGCATGACGGGAGAGCGGCGCAGCAGCCAGGCCAGGGCGAGCTGGGAAGGGCTCGCGCCGTACGTCTTCGCGAGCGTGTCCAGCGGGCCGCCCGCACGCGCCAGCTCTCCGGTGGCCATCGGGAACCACGGGATGAAGGCCAGATTCTCGCGTTCAGCGTAGTCCAGTACGTCTTCGGCGCTGCGGTCGGCGAGGTTGTACAGGTTCTGCACGGAGACGATGTCCGCGATCGTACGGGCTTCCTGGATCTGCTCCACCGTCACCTCGGACAGTCCGATGTGGCGGATCTTGCCCTCCTGCTGGAGGAGGCGCAGCTCGCCGAGCTGGTCGGCCAGCGGAACCTTGGGGTCGATACGGTGCAGCTGGTAGAGGTCGATGCGCTCCACGCCCAGGTGGCGCAGGCTCAATTCGGTCTGCTGTCGCAGGTATTCGGGCCGGCCCAGAGCCCGCCAGTCGTCCGGGCCCGAGCGGGACAGCCCGCCCTTGGTGGCGATCACCAGGTCCGCCGGGTAGGGATGCAGTGCCTTGTGGATGAGCTGCTCGCTGACGAACGGGCCGTAGGAGTCAGCGGTGTCGATGAAGTTCACGCCCAGCTCGACGGCCCGCTGCAGGACACGCACGGCCTCTTCGGGATCCTTGGGTGGTCCCCACACGCCAGGGCCGGTCAGCTGCATCGCTCCGTATCCGAGCCGGTTGACAGGCAGGTCACCACCGAGTCGGAAGACTCCGGAGGCGTCGGCGGGACGTGAGTCTTGCTGTGTCATGGTGTGCACCTCTTGCTGTCGGGTGGTTGGTGTCTGACACGGCGGCGCGGTCGGGGCCGAGGCGTCGGCGGCGGTCACCCGTATGCGCTCGAGCGGTCAGCGGCGCGTGTTCATGCGGTACTGCGCGACAAGTCCGAGGGTAGCGGCGGCGATGTCGGCGACGCCGTAGCCGAGGACGGTGTCCGGCAGGCCGAGCGTGGCGATCAGCAGTCCTGCGACGATCGCCGGCACTCCGAAGCTCGGCTAGGCGACCAGGTAGACGGCCGCGAAGAGTCCGGCCCGCTGATGGGGCTGTGCGAGCGGGGCGACGGTGCGGACAGCTCCGGAGAAGGAGGCGCCGCCGGAAGATGGTCCGGCGGGGAGTGAGGCGGCCGAGCAAGAGACCGGCCATGGCGGCGGCCGCGGGCTGCACGAAGGCCGTGGCGTCGTTCAGGAGACCACTGTGCGAGCGCGGCAGGTCGCGGATGAGGGTGGGAAGGACGGCGCGGGACGGGCGGGCGGATCTTCCCGCCCCCGTGCGGCGTCCGCCCGCTTCCCGTCCGCATCCCCGGCAGGTGGACGCGTCGACCTCGACGGTCGTGGCGCTCATGCGTCGCGCCATGAGGCGCACGGGAGGGTGCGGTCGCCCCTTCGGGACCGCGCACCGGGACGGCCCCTCGGTGCGCCATGCACGAAGTCCCGGACGTCGCCTCTTGTGGGCTACTCCTGTGGCGCCGACCGGTCCTCCTCCTCGACGGGCAGGCCCACCGGGCGGCGGCCCGCCGGCTGTTGCGGCTCGGGGGGCACGGGCGCGGGTGGCATCCGGCGGTCCACCGGGACGCCTGCGGTCAGCGGCGTCGGTTCTCCGTGATGCAGCACGACCAGTGGTTCGCCCTCCACCAGGCGGTAGCGCACATGGGACGGACCGATGTCCACCTTCAGCCTGCGTCCGCGTACCAGCAGCGTGAACGCCACCCTGGACAGCGCCTCCGGCAGGCGCGGTGCGAAACCCAGCAGGTTCTGGAGCCCGGCGTCGTCGGCGTACCGGCGCAAGCCTCCGAAGCCGGCGACCAGCGCGATCCACGTCCCGGCCAGCGAGGCGATGTGCAGCCCGTCACGGGTGTTGTGCTCCAGATCGTCCAGGTCCATCAGCGCGGCCTCTCCGAGGTAGGCGTAGGCCAGTCGCAGATGCCCGGTCTCGGCGGCGAGCACCGCCTGGAAGCACGCCGACAGGGAGGAGTCGCGGACGGTCAGCGCCTCGTAGTAGGCGAAGTTGCGCGCCTTCTGCTCCGCGGAGAAGAGGTCCGGGCACTCCATCATCGCCAGCACCAGGTCGGCCTGCTTCACCACCTGCTTGCGATAGAGGTCGAAGTAGGGGTAGTGCAGCAGGAGCGGGTAGTTCTCGGGCGGGGTCGCCTCGAAGTCCCAGCGCTGGAAACTGGTGAATCCGGCCGACTGCTCGTGCACACCCAGCGCGTCGTTGTACGGCATCGCCATGCGGGCCGCGGCGTCACGCCACGCCGCGGTCTCCTCCTCGTCGACGCCCAGTTCCGCGGCGCGTTCCGGATGACGCGCGGCGATGTCCGCGGCCGAGACCAGGTTCTGCCGGGCCATCACATTGGTGTACAGGTTGTCGCGGGTGATCGCGCTGTACTCGTCGGGACCGGTGACCCCGTCGATGTGGAAGACGCCTTCCGCGTCGTGGTGTCCGAGCGAGCGCCACAGCCGCGCGGTGTCGACGAGGAGGTCGAGCCCCTCACCGCGTTCGAAGTCCTCGTCCCCGGTCACCATGACGTACCGGTCGGCCGCCACCGCGATGGCGGCGTTGATGTGGAAGGCGGCCGTCCCGGCCGGCCAGTAGGCGGAACACTCGGCACCGTCGATCGTGCGCCAGGGGAACGCCGCTCCGTCGAGCCCCAGCTGGCGCGCGCGTTCCCGCGCCGCGGGCAGCATCCGGTGACGCGCCCTCAGCGCCGACGCGACGGTCTCCGGAGCGGTGAACGTCAGCAGCGGCAGCACATAGGACTCGGTGTCCCAGAAGCAGTGCCCGTCGTATCCGGTGCCGGTCAGGCCCTTGGCCGGAATCGCCCGGTTCTCACCCCGGGCCGCCGCCTGGAGCACGTGGAAGAGGGCGAACCGCACCGCCTGCTGGATGCGCGCGCTGCCCTCCACCTCGACGTCCGCGCCCGCCCAGAAGCGATCGAGGTACGCCCGCTGCGCCGCGGCCAGGCCGTCCCAGCCGGTGCTGACCGCGGCCGCCACCGCCCCGTCCACCTGATCGTGCACGGCCGGCAGCGAACGCTGCCCCGACCAGCCGTAGGCCACGAACTTCACCAGCCGGAGCGGCTGCCCGGGCACCAGGTCGGCGGTCACCGTCAGCCGGCTGACGTCGGGTTCGCACTGCGCCGTCCAGCGGGTGGTCTCCGGCCCTTCGACGAGATGGTCGGCCGCTGCGCCGACCCGCAGCGCGCTGCGGTCGGTGCTGTGCACCAGCCGCAGCCGGGTGTCCTGCGCGAAGTTCTCCTCGGCCATCAGCGGCGACTCGATCGCCGCGGCCACACGGGGATCGCCCTGGAAACGCGGCAGCTGCGCGTTGGCGACGAGCTCGGACTGCACGGCCACCGTGGCCGGTCCGTCGACCGGCTCCACCTCGTACACCACCGCGGCCACGGCTCGCTGGGTGAAGGACACGAGCCGCCGCGAGGAGATCCGCACCGTACGACCGCCGGGTGACGTCCACCGCGCGGTGCGGCTGAGGATGCCCGAGCGGAAGTCCAGGACCCGCTCGTGCTCGACCAGCCGGCCGTAGCGCAGATCGTACGGGTGGTCGTCCACCAGCAGCCGGATGACCTTGCCGTCGGTGACGTTGATCATCGTCTCGCCGGACTCGGGATATCCGTAGCCCGCTTCGGCGTAGGGCAGCGGATGCCGTTCGAAGACGCCGTTGAGGTACGCGCCGGGCAGTCCGTGCGGCTCGCCCTCCTCGAGGTTGCCGCGCCACCCGACGTGTCCGTTGGAGAGGGCGAAGACGGATTCGCTCTGGGCGAGCACGTCCAGGTTCAGCTCGGTCTCGCGCAGGCACCACGGCTCGACCGTGAAGCTGGGATGGGTGATCACCGTTCCTCCAGAAGGTCGGCGAGGTCACGGACCACCACATCGGCGCCGTGCGCCCGCAGTTGCTCCGCCTGGCCCACCCGGTCGACGCCCACGACCACACCGAACCGTCCGGCCCGTCCGGCCTCGACGCCGGCGAGCGCGTCCTCGAACACCGCGGCGTCCCCCGGATCCACGCCGAGCCCCCGGGCCGCCTCCAGATAGGTGTCCGGGGCGGGCTTGCCCCGCAGCCCGCGCTCGTGCGCGACCACTCCGTCGATCCGCTCGTCGAACAGGTCCTCGATACCGGCCGCTCTCAGGACGTCCCGGGTGTTCGCGCTCGACGACACCACCGCACAGCGCAGGCCCGCCGCCCGCGCCGCGTGCACGTACCTGACCGAGCCGTCGTAGGGCTCCACGCCCTCCTCGCGGATCCGCCGCAGTACCAGCCCGTTCTTCCGGTTGCCCAGTCCGTTCACCGTCTCCGCCTCCGGCGGGTCCCCCGGCGATCCCTCGGGCAGGTGCACCCCGCGCGCGGCGAGGAACGTACGCACGCCGTCCTCACGGGGCCGCCCGTCCACGTACTCGTCGTAGTCGCCGACCGCGTCGAACGGCACGAACGCGGTGCCCTCGCGCGTCGCACGCTCCAGGAGATATCCGTCGAACATCTCCTTCCAGGCGGCCGCGTGCACCTTCGCGGTCTGGGTGAGCACCCCGTCTAGGTCGAACAGGCAGGCACGGACGTGCGCAGGAAGCCCCAGCATGCCGCCGAGGCTAGGAGGCAGGTGCGGACGGGCGCGGTAGATCACCGTCCGCCGCGCCGGAGGGCACCCGCTCGGTGGAGGCCCTCCGGGCGAAGCCGTTCGGTACGGGGCCACCTGATCCCGACCGCGGGGCGCGCGTCCGGCGCCGTGACGAACTTCGCGGTCCGCTCGCGGATCCGCGCCCTGCCGTCCGACCGCAGGCCCGGCCACAATGCCCGGCTTGCATTCCCCCGTGCCCGCCATAACGCTGAAACTGCGCGCCTCACGCGATGCGCTCGGGCCCTGTCCCCGTCAGCGGCACTCCACGGATCGAGGTGTCCGGCCATGGAAGTCAAGGGATCGGCAGCACTGGTAACGGGCGCGAACAGAGGCATCGGGCGGGCGTTCACCCGTGCGCGGCTCACCCGGGGCGCCGCCAAGGTGTACGCGGCGGTCCGCAACCCCGAGAACGCTGTCGCGGCAGCCGCGGCCCTGGCGTCCGACACGACCGTCGTGATCGACAACGCCGGGATCGCGCGTGCCTTCGCGCCGGTGCTCGCGGCGAACGGCGGCGGAGCCCTGGTGAACGTGCTGTCGGTGGCCTCGTGGCGGGTGAAGCCGCGGCGGCCCGGTCACGCGGCCCCGAAGGCCGCCGAGTGGTCGCTGACGAACGCCCTGCGTGCTGGTCTGCGCGGGCAGGGGACCTTGGTCGTCGGGGTGCATGTGGGCCCCGTGGACACCGACGCTACCGCCGGCTGGGACGTGCCGAAGCTGCCGGCGGCACAGGTGGCCGCGCGGCCCCTGGACGCGATCGGCAGCGGCGAGGCCGAGGCCCTGGTCGACGAGGTCTCCCGCCGGGTGCGCGCGGTGTTGTCCGGCCCGGTGGAGCTCCTGGAACCGGCGCCGTGACGGGTGCCGACGGACCGCATGGGAGAGGTGGACATGGACACTGACTTCGATGTCGTCGTCCTCGGAGCGGGCCCCGGCGGCTATGTGGCGGCGATCCGCTGCGCGCAGCTGGGGCTTCGTACGGCCATCGTGGAGGGCCGTTTCTGGGGCGGAGTCTGCCTGAACATCGGCTGCATCCCGGCGAAGGCGCTGCTGCGCAACGCCGAGGTGGCGCAGCTGATCCTGCACGACGCGGAGAAGTTCGGCGTGAAGATCGGCGGGGACGTGGGCCTGGACTACCGCAGCGCCTACGAGCGGAGCCGGGTGGTGGCCGACGGCCGTGTGAAGGGCGTCGGCTACCTCATGCGCAAGAACAAGATCGCCCAGTTCGAGGGGCAGGGTACCTTCGTCGACCCGCACACGCTGCAGGTGCGTCTGCGGGACGGCGAGGCGACGCTCTCCTTCCGCTCCTGCGTCATCGCCACCGGGGCGACCGTGAAGCTGCTGCCCGGCACGACGCCGGGCAAGCGTGTCGTGACGTTCGAAGAGCAGATCCTCGCCGACAGCCTCCCGTCGAGCCTGATCATCGCCGGGGCCGGCGCCATCGGCGTGGAGTTCGCCTATCTGCTGCGCTCCTACGGCGTCGAGGTGACACTGGTCGAGTTCCTCGGCAGGATCGCGCCACTGGAGGACGAGGAGGTGTCGGCCGAGCTCACCAAGCGGTTCAAGCGGCAGGGGATCAACGTGCTGACCTCGGCCCGCGTCGAGTCCATCGAGGAGGACACCGGCGGTGTCCGCGTCAGGATCCGGCACGGGGAGGGACAGCAGGTCCTGGAGGCCGAGAGGGTGCTGCAGGCCACGGGTTTCCAGCCGCGTACCGCCGGCTACGGGCTGGCCTCGACCGGCGTACGGCTGACCGACCGCGGCGCCATCGACGTGGACGGCCGTTGCCGCACCAGTCAGCCGCACATCTATGCCATCGGTGACGTCACGGCGAAGCTGATGCTGGCCCACGCGGCCGAGGCTATGGGCGTCGTCGCCGCCGAGACCATCGCCGGCGCGGAGACGATGGAACTGGACTACCGCATGATCCCGCGCGCGACGTTCTGCCAGCCCCAGATCGCCAGCTTCGGCTGGACCGAAACCGAGGCCCGCGCGCAGGGCTTCGACGTCCGGGTGGCGAAGTTCCCGTTCACGGCCAACGCCAAGGCACACGGGTTCGGCGACACCGCCGGCTTCGTGAAGCTGGTGAGCGACGCCCGCTACGGCGAACTGCTCGGCGCCCACATGATCGGCCCGGACGTGACCGAACTGCTCCCGGAGCTGACCCTCGCCCAGAAGTGGGACCTCACGGTGACGGAGCTGATCCGCAACGTCCACGCCCATCCGACCCTGAGCGAGGCGGTCCAGGACGCCCTCCACGGTCTCGCGGGCCACATGATCAACCTCTGAGCCGGCCCCGGCCGTCCGCCTGATGCCGACGGAACCGCTAGGCCTCTCGGGACACGGTGTCCGCCTGAGCGGTGTCGGCGATGACGGGGGCGTCGGCGATGACGGGGGTGCCGAGTACCTCGTCGCCGTACAGGTCCTGCAGCCAGTTGGTCTGGTAGATGGTGTCGAGGTAGCGCTCGCCGAGGTCCGGCGCGATGGCCACCGCGGTGACCGCGCGCCCGTCATGTCGTGCCAGCCAGTCCGTCGCCGCGCTGACCACCGTTCCGGTGGAGCCGCCGAACAGGAAGCCGCGTCTGGCCAGGCGCTGACACATCCGGATGGTGTCCGTCTCCTCCACCCGGATCACCTCGTCCACATAGGACTCGTCGAGCAGTGGTGGGCGCATGCTCATTCCGAGGCCCGGGATCATCCGGCGGCCCGGCTCGCCGCCGAACGCCACCGAGCCCACGCTGTCCACGGCGACGATCCGCACCGGCCGGTGCCACTGCCGGAAGTAGCGTGCGCAGCCCATCAGGGTGCCGGTGGTGCCCGCCCCGACGAACAGGACGTCCAGCTCCGGGAACTGGCGGGCGATCTCCGGGCCCGTCGTGCGGTAGTGCGCCCACCAGTTGCCCTCGTTGGTGTACTGACTCAGCCAGACGTACCGGTCGTCGGAGGCGCACAGCGCACGGACGTACTCGATCCGCGTCCCCAGGAAACCGCCGTTGGAGTCCTGGTCGGCGACGATGTGCACCTCGTTGCCGAGCGCCTCCATCAGGAGCCTGGTCGGCAGGTTGCAACGGGAGTCCGTCACGCACAGAAACCGGTATCCCTTGCTGGCGGCGATCATGCTGAGCGCGACGCCAAGGTTTCCGGAGGACGACTCGACGAGGACGGAATCCGGTTTCAGGATTCCGTCACGTTCGGCGCTCTCCACCATCTCCCTCGCGGCCTTCAGCTTGATGGAGCCTGCGAAGTTGAAGGCCTCGCACTTCAGGTAGAGCGGGAAACCGCAGATCGACTCGAGATGGACGAAGAGATCACTCTGGTTGAACTCGTAGGGAGCTGAGATGACGGGCACGACGGACCTCCTGGTGCCGGGCCGAGGACGACGGCCTCAGCCGTAGCGGCGAAGTTCGTGGAAGAAGTCATCGATGAGACGGAGGTTTCCCACCCGGGACACCTCTTCGTAGACGTACTTGCCGACGGCGAGGTCGAGGACGCCGAGCCCGAACGGCGAGAAGACCACCGGCCGGTCGGCCGGCGGGGTGACGCGCCCGGCCATGACGTCGCTGAGCGTTCCGTTCAGGAAGTCGCGGTTGCCGGTGAGCTGTTCGGCCAGATGGGGCGACGTGTCGGCCTTCAGGCAGTGTTCGACGTCGTCGACGAAGTTGGCCGAGCCGAGCAGGATCTCGGGGGCGAGGTCGCGCAGGGACACGTGCAGGACCAGCGGGTTGTGGCCGAACCAGGCAGGGTCGGTGACGTGTGGCCGGCCGGCGATGGTGGCGAAGACCACGAGGTCGCTGGCGCGGACAAGGTCCTCGGCGCTGTCGTGGACGGTGATCGGTGCGGTGGTGCCGGCCTGCCGGAGG
Source organism: Streptomyces sp. NPDC052109 (assembly GCF_040680195.1). Taxonomy (NCBI): domain Bacteria; kingdom Bacillati; phylum Actinomycetota; class Actinomycetes; order Kitasatosporales; family Streptomycetaceae; genus Streptomyces; species Streptomyces sp. NPDC052109. The sequence goes on from NZ_JBFAWF010000030.1 coordinate 13,540, forward strand.
TAGCCGCAGAAGCCGGTGGCGCTGTCGGCGGACACGTCGTGCACGCCGACCTCCTCGAAGGCCCAGCCCGTGCCGTCGAGGAAGGTGTGGATGTAACGGGCGATCAGTCCCGTGCCGAAGAAGCCGACCCGGGTGGGGCGGGGACGGCCGCGGCTGAGCCAGTCGGCCGCCAGCGCCGCGGACGCCGCGGTCCTGGTGGCGCTGATGATCGAGCTCTCCAGGCAGGCGAACGGGTAACCCGTGTCGTGGTCGTTGAGGATGAGCACCGCGGAGGCGCGTGGCAGCCCGGCCTCGACGTTCTGCGGAAAGCTGGAGATCCACTTCAGACCGTCCACGGGGACCGACCCGCCGAGGGAGGCCGGCAGGGCGATGATCCGCGCCGTGGGGCGGTCGGGGAAGCGCAGGAAGTACGACGGCGGGTTGACGGTGTCTCCGGTGTCGTGCAGCCGGTAGGCCGCCTCGACCAGTGCCACGAGCTGCTTCTCGCGCCCGCTCAGTGCTCGCTGTACCTGTTCACCGGTGATCACCGCGAACGTCGGCAGGGAAGCCGGCTCGGGCGTGGCCGGCCGGTCGGCGGACGACAGTACCTCGGTCATCGCTCGCTCGCCTCCGGTGCCGGGCTGTGGTCGCCGGGCTGCAGCGGCTCGGCCATGCCGACCAGGACCTGCCGGTCTCCGGTGAAGGCCTCTCTGCTGTGCGCGGTGCGGATGTTGTCCACGAGCAGCAGGTCGCCGGCCTGCCAGGGTTCGCGGCGGGTGTGCGCCTCGTAGGTGGAGTTGATCGACTGGACGACGTCCTCGCCGATCGGACTGCCGTCGCCATAGCGGGTGTTGAACGGCAGCCCGTCCGCGCCGTACACGTCCACCAGGTACTCGCGTACCTCCGGGGCCAGCGTCCACTCGTTGAGGAAGGCGATCTGGTTGAACCAGCAGCGCCGGCCCGTGAGCGGGTGGCGGACGACGGCGCCGCGCCGCTGCCGGGTGCGCAGTGTCCCGTCGGGCTGCCAGGCGAAGTCGATGGCGTTGGCCCGGCAGTAGCGCTCGATCTCGGCGCGGTCGCCGGTGCCGAACGACTCCGCCAGGCTCGCCCCGATCTCGTCGTTGTAGGTGCGGGTCAGGATCCAGCCCTCCCGCTCGAACCGTTCGGTGAGCCCGGTGGGCAGCGCCCGCAGCACCTCTTCGGCGTCGGCCACCGCCGTCGCCCCGCCCTCCTCGGGCGCGGTCAGGCAGGCGAACAGCATCAGGCCGGGCACCTGGAGCGGGTAACTGAGCTCGTGGTGCATGCACATCGGCTGGTTGCCGGGCCAGGTCGTGGACGCGTACAGGCCGGGCAGGTGGGCCTGACGGGGGGCGAAGGCCTCCCGCTCCGTCATCAGGCCGCCGGACAGACGCGCGAAGACGGCACCGACCTGATCGATGTCCCGCAGCCCGAGGCCGCGGACGACCAGCGCCCCGTGCTCGGCGACCTGCGCGCGCAACGCCTCGCGAGACGCGGCCGCCCAGCTCGGCGCGTCGTCGAGGGGATCGACGTGCAGCAGCGCCGGCTTGTCCGGTCGCAGTTCCACATCGAGCGCTGACGCCAGGGATGAGGACGGCATCTGGGATTCCTTTCGGTCGACCGCCTGGGGGCGACGGGTCTCGAGTCAGGAGGAGGCAAGGGGTAGGACGGTGTTCAGGACGGCCTGGGCCGCCTCGGCCGGACGGGTACGCAGGAAGTAGTGGCCGCCCTCGGCGAGTTCGTGCAGATCGACCTGTTCGGCCAGGAGCTGCCAGTCCCGGTGGTGGTCGGGGTAGCCGGCGGTGTGCGGGTCGTCGGCGGCGACGACCACCGTGACCGGCGCGGACAGCCGCTTCGGCGGCGGGTTTTCGAGGGCCTCGCGGAAGTAGCGGTGGGCGCTGAGACTGTCGTGCCGGTAGGCGGCGCCGATGTGTTCGGCGTGTCCCTCGTTCAGCTCCGCCAGTTCCGCGTAGCCGCCGTCCGCGGTCAGCCGCGCCACGATCTCGGCGTCGCTCCGGCTGTTCAGTTCGCCGATGGCCGTGTGCCGGTCGGCGGCCGTGCCGAGCAGGTGCGCGGCGAGGAACAACCGGGTCACGTGCACGCCTCGCTGCCCGAGCCGCCTGGCCGTCTCGACGGCCGGCGCGGCGCCCGAGGAGTGGCCCCACAGCATGACCCGCTCGAGGCCGCGCGCCGTGATCTCGGCGGCGACCTGCTCGGCCACCTGCTCGATCGACGCGAACGGCTCGGGATGTGCGGCCAGGTTGTGGCCGGGCAGGTCCACGGCGAGGACCGCCACTTCGCCGGCCGCCAGCGCACTCGCCATCGGCTGGTAGTTGACCGCGTTGCCGCCCGCGTAGGGGAAGCACACCAACGTGCGCTCCGGCACACCGCTCACTCCCGACAGGGGCAGCAGCAGCTCCGGGCGCTGCCGGGCCGTGCCGTCGATGAGAGCGGCCAGATCGGCGAGGACCGGGTGCCGGGTGATGTCCTTCAGGGACACCACGCGGTCGAGCGCGAGGGTGAGTCTGACCGCGGTCAGGGAGGTGCCGCCGGAGTCGAAGAAGTGGTCGGTGCGGCCGATCCGCTGCTCGGGCACTCCCAGCAGTTCGGCCCAGGCCGCGGCCAGCCTCCGTTCGGTCGGGCTGAGCGGTGCGGCGTCGTCCCCCGTCTCCCTCTCCGGTGCCGACTCCTCGGCCAGGGCGGTCAGGGCCTTTCGGTCGATCTTGCCGTTGGCGGTCAGCGGAAGACTGTCCTGCCAGTGGAAGGCGGCCGGGACCATGTAGGCGGGCAGCACCGCGCCGAGGGCCTCGCGCAGTGCCTCCGGCTGCTGCCGGGTACCGGAGTAGAAGGCGATCAGCTGCTTGCCGCCGCGGGAGCGCTCGGCGACGACCACCGCGCCGTCCCGTACTCCGTCCACCCGCAGCAGGGCGTTCTCGATCTCGCCGATCTCGATCCGGAAGCCGCGGATCTTGACCTGGCTGTCCCGGCGGCCGAGGAACTCCAGCTTGCCGCCGGGGTGCCAGCGTCCCCAGTCCCCGCCCAGGTAGAGCCGTTCACCGGGCCGGTACGGGTTCGTCCGGTACGCCTCCCGAGTCCGCTCGGGATCGTTGACGTACCCCCGGCCCACGCAGACACCGGAGAACGCGATCAGCCCCGGGGCGCCCAGCGGCACCAACGACAGGTGCTCGTCCACGACGTGGACCCGCACGTTGTTGACGGGCCGCCCGAGCAGCACCCGGTCGGGCACCCCGTCCAGGACCTCGTGGTTGGTGTCGTCCGAAGTCTCCGTCAGTCCATAGGCGTTGAGCAGCCTGATGCCCGGCTGGACCGCGAACCAGCGCTGGACCAGCTCCCGTTTCAGCGCCTCGCCGGTCACCGACACGCACCGCAGGTCCGGCAGCGTGCGCGGGTGCCGCTCCAGGTACGAGACCACGACCTCCAGGTACGAGGGCACGACCTGCGCCACCTGGACCCGGCCGCGCTCCAGGGTGTCGACGAACCGCTCCACGTCCGTGATCACGTCCTGCTCGACCAGCAGGGTCCGCCCGCCGACCAGCAGCGGGGCCATGAGCTGCCACAGGGAGATGTCGAAGCACTGCGGGGCCGTCTGCGCCACGACGCAACCCTCGCCGATCGCCAGGTCGTCGATCTTGGCGTGGAGGTGGTTGAGCATGCCGGCGTGCTCGCACATCGCTCCCTTCGGCTCGCCGGTGGAACCGGACGTGAAGTAGATGTAGGCGAGTTGGCCGGAGTCGACCTGAACGCCGAGGTCGTGGTCGGCGTGCGGTTCGGCGTACGCCGTGTCGACCGGCAGCTTCGCCACTCCCGGCAGGCCGGCCAGCGCCTGGTCGAGGGTGTGGGTGCTGCCGGCCTCGGCCAGGACCAGCCGGCACCCCGCTCGCGACAGCGTCACCTCGATACGGCCGGCCGGGAAGTGCGGCTCGATCGGCAGATACACGCCGCCCGCCTTGAACACCGCGAGCACCGCTGCCAGCCAGTCGAGGTCGCGCTCGGCGACCACGGCGACCACGTCCTCCCGGCCGAGCCCCCTCGCCAGCAGCGCTCGCGCCAGCCTGTTCGCGCGCCGGTCGAGCTCGTCGTACGTCCACTCCTGCTCGCCCTGTACGGCCGCCACGGCCCGCGGGTGCGCCCGCACCCGCTGCTCGAACAGTTCGTGTGCCCGCACGTCCGGCAGCGGCCGGCGCGGCCCTGCCAGGCCTTCCAGCTGCTCGCGTTCCTCCTCGGCGGACAGCAGGCTCCGTCGTGTGTGGTCGGCGTCCGGGTCCGCCGTCATCAGCCGCAGTGCCGACAGGTGGTAGCCGCCGACACGCGCCGCGGCCGTGGCGTCCAGGACGTCCGTGTGGTGGCGCAGGCGCAGCGTCAGCCGTCCGCCCCGGTCGGACCAGCGCACGTGCAGCACGCCGTCGTCGGCGTGGGTCTCGTCGGCTCCGATGGGACCGAACACGACCTCGTACGGCGGCTGTGTCAGTCCCAGTTCCCTCTGCAGCTTCTCCACCGGGAACTCCCGGTGGGCCAGCACCTCCGCCTCGGCGTGCTGGGCGGCCGACAGCAGCTCCTGCCAGGATCCCGCGGGTACGGCGGCCCGGCACGGCAGCGGCTCGCCGCGCACACCTGTGGTGTACCCCGTGACCACCTCCGGCTCGCCGGACAGCAGGGCCAGCACCTTGAGGTGCGCGGCCAGCATCAGCGCGCTCACCGGCACTCCCCGGTGCCGGACCAGTTCGCGAACCGCCTCCGTCACGTCGTCCGGCACCGGCATCTCGTGCTCGGCCGCTCCCGGGACCGGCTCCCGGAACCACCGTGGCACCGTGGTGACACCGCCGGCGGTCAGTACCCGGCTCCAGAACTCCTGGTCCGCTTCCACGCGCGTTCCCATCGAATGGCCTTCCTCAGCTCACGGTCGCCGCAGCGGTGTCGGCTGTTGACGTTGCCCGGCCGACGCCGATGGACCGGCTGCCGCTGTCCGGCATGTCCACCGCGGGATTGCCGCCCCACCGTGCGTTCCGGGGCACTTCCTCCCCCTTCATGAGGAAGGAGTCGGGTGCCAGCGCCGAGCCGTCGCCCATGGTCACGCCGTAGTGCACATGGGCGCCGACGCCCAGCGTGCAGCCGGCGCCGAGCGTGGTGCCGTCGGACTTGAAGGTGCCGTCCTCCTGCGAGTGGCACTGGATCTTGCTGCCGGCGTTGAGGGTGCACTCGTCGCCGATGGTGGTGAGCGTCCGCTCGGTCAGATAGCAGCCGTCGTCGAACACCCTGCTGCCGATGCGGACGCCCAGCAGCCGCCAGACCAGGCTCTTGAACGGGGTTCCGTTGTAGATGTTGAGGAAGTGGTCCGGAACCTTCCACAGCCGCTCGTGCCACCAGAAGTACGGGTCGTAGATCGAGCACAGCCGGGGGTGCAGCGCACGGAACGACGTGATGCAGCGCTCCACCAGGATGAAGTACGCGGTGGAGAAGGCGAGCGTGAGCGCCAGATACCCGGCGATCACCACGTGCCCGATCACGCCGTACAGGTCCACGGAGGCGAGAGCGAACAGGGTGAGTGCGAAGGTGTGCAGCCACCGCACGAGCAGCATGATCACCATGGAGCGCAGGTTGTAGCGGTTCTTCGCGGCGAGCCGGCGGCGCAGGTGGTCGCCCGTCCTCAGGTGGTCGAACCGTGCGTCGCGGTCCACCGTGCGAGGGATCTCGAAGCACGGTGAGCCGAGGAGCCCCACGCCTTCCCGGACCTCGCCGTCCAGGGGAATCATCACCTTCGTCGCGAGCAGGCAGTTGGCTCCCGTCCTGCCGCCCGCCGGGTAGGCGATGTTGTTGCCCAGGAAGTTGTGCGGCCCGATCGACACCCGGGACAACCGGAAGGACGTACTGGAGAAGTCGGCGTTGAGGATCGAGAGCCCGTCGGCGACCATCGTTCCGCTGCCGACGGAGACCAGCAGGGGTGTCTCGTGCTGCACCTCGGTGCCGAAGTTCGACCCCGTCTGCTCGACCCGTGACAGGTCGTATCCGAGTCCGCGCAGGTAGTGGACGATGTAGGAGCTGTCGCCGAAGAGCCAGGCGAAGAACCTGATGTTCGTCATGCGGGCCACGGCCCGTTGCAGCGCGTAGTGGAACCCGTAGAGCGGATAGACCTTGTCCGGTTTGACGACCAGGCCCACCAGGCGCGGGAGCGTGCACACGGCCACCAGCCCCAGGGCGGTGCACCCGAAGAACAGCACCAACGACAGCACCAGCGCGTCGCCGAACAGTTCCGACCGGGACAGTGCGGCCGTCTGCGGGTCGAGTCGCTTGCCGATCGCCGGTACCTCGGTGAACACCATGTACATTCCGCCGACGACCAGCGGGACGTACACGGAGAACAGCTGCACCAGGGTGCCGATCCCGAACCAGGCCCGGCGCGCGGTGCCGCATGCGGCCGGGGCGACCCTGACGTAGTCGATCCGCGTGGGCTCGGCCGGTGATCCGTGCCAGCGCTCGCCGTCCGGGACCGCCTGCCCGGCGTACAGGGCGGACGAGTGGCCGAGCTGGGCACCGTGTCCCATCGACGTGTCGATGTCCAGGACGGTCTTCTCGCCGACGAAGACGTCCCTGCCGAGGGTGATCCGGCCGGTCCGGACGTGTCCCGCGTCGGCCCGGTAGCCGAGGAAGAACGAGTCCTTGCGGATCACCGTGCCCGATCCGATCGTCAGCAGGTCGGTGCAGACCGGGACCGAGTGGGAGAGGATCGTGACCCCCTTGCCGATCCGGGCGCCGAGGGCCCGCAGATACAGCACGTACAGCGGAGTCCCGGTGAGGAGGACCATCGGATTCGCGTGGAGCAGCGCCTTGACGAGCCAGAAGCGAAAGTACGTCAGGCCCCAGACGGGGAACTCGGCCGGTCGCCAGCGGCCGACGAGAAGCCATTTCGCGGCGACCGGGAACGCGCACAGCGCGACGAACCCGGCACCTCCGAACAGCAGCGACCGCAGATAGACGTCGGCCAGGCCCGTACCCGTGGCGATCCACTCGTAGCCCGCGGCGGTGACGAATCCGGAGACGAGCGAGTAGCCCAGGAAGAACAGCAGCTGGAAGGTCCCGCAGAGCAGATGGTTCTTCCGTTTCCCGCGCGGCGCCGGCGCCGGAGACGGCATGGGCGCCGGCGCCGACGGGGCGTCCGCCGGGACGACCAGAGCGGGAGCGGGCTCCCCGAGAGCCGCCGCGAGGGTGCGGATCGTGGGGTACTGGTAGATGTCCCGCATGGACGGGGAGGGCAGATCCGCCGTCTTCCGTAAGCGGGCGCAGAACTGGGCCATGACCAGGGAGTTGGCGCCGAGGTCGGCGAAGAAGTGGCCGTCGACCTGGACACGCTCGGCACCCAGGAGGTCGGCAAGTGTCTGCGCGAGCCTCCGCTCGGTCTCCGCCCTTCTCGGGCCTGTGTCGCTCAGGGCGACGGCAGGTTCGTCCGGCTCCGACACGACCTCGGACGACTGCTCCACCATGCGATCTCCTGAAGAACGTGGATGTTCCTGATCACGAACCGGCGGATTCAGTTTGTCCGGGCAGATGGGGATTTGCCACATACCTCATGGATTTAACCCGAAGTGGAGGATGGCCGGTTGGGCCCTCTTTCCTGGTTCCACACGAGGACGGGGAGCCCGTGAGTCACCCGCGCGGGGGTCCCCCAGATGCCCGGAGAGCGGGTGAGCCCCGCGACCGGGTCCGGCCGCGAGGCCGATCGAGCGGGGCGGCAGCTTGCCCGTGCGAGAAGCCCGGCGCAGTCTGGGGGTATGGGCGCTCAGGACGGCCCCACGCTCATCACCTCCGTCCAGCGGGCCTTCCGGTTGCTGGAGGCGGTGAGCGCGCACGAGAACGGCGCGCCGGCGAAACAGCTGGCACGGGAGACCGGGCTGCCCCTGGCCACCGCCTACCACCTGCTGCGCACTCTGGTGCACGACGGATACGTGCGGAAACTGCCCGACGGCGGCTTCGTCCTCGGCGACAAACTGGTTTCCCTGCACTCGACGGGCCGAACGCAGACACTGCTCAGCCGCGTCCGCCCGGCGCTCGCGGCCCTGCGGGACGAGCTGTCCGGCGCCACCTATCTGACGTTCTACGAGGACGGCGAGATCCGGGTCGCGGAGATCGTCGACGGTCCCCGTGCGCCCCGGGTGGATCTGTGGGTGGGGTTCGAGGACGCCAGCCATGCCACCGCCCTGGGCAAGTCCGTGCTGCGCGAGCTGGACGAGGACGCCCGCCGGGACTATCTGTCCAGGCACCAGCTCGCCGATCTCACGCCGCGGACGATCACCAGTGTGCCGGAGCTGCTGCGCAGGATCGCGTCGTCCCCCCTGGCGCCGGCCGTCACGGATCTGGAGGAGTACGCCCTCGGGACGGTGTGCGTCGCCGTGCCCGTGTACAGCGGGGACACCCTCGGCTCGCTCGGCGTCTCGCTGCCGGTGGAGCGGCAGGCCCGGCTGCAGGAGGTCCGCGCGCGCCTGCTCCCGATCGCGGACCGGGTGACCAGAAGCCTCTCGCTCACTATCTGAAAATCCGCTCCTTGTCGGGACCCGCGCCAGCCCGTTTTCTTAGTGAAACGGACATTCCGGGTGTGCACCCCGTAGAGGCGAGGACAGCGGACGAAACATGAGCCAGGGCCGACACCATGGTGGCGACCACGCGCCGACACGTCAGTTCGGCAACCGGGTGACCGGTGTCCGCGCACCGGTCACCCGGTGGGCGGACGGGCACTTCGGCCCCGGGTTGTGGGTGCTGCCCGTTCTGGTCCTCGCCGTCGTCGTGTGCGTCGACCTCGTCGGAGGGGTCTGGCTGCCGCTGCTGGCGACCGGACCCGCGCTGGCCGCCGCCACCAACGGGCCGCGCGGCGTGCTGGGCATCGGCCTCCTCGCCGCGACACTGGGCGGGCTACTGGGCCACCAGCACGGGATCCCGGCCGGTGAGGTGGCGGCCGTGGTGTCCGCCCTGCTGGCCGTCACCGCGGCCAGCGGCCTGGCCGGCGCGCTGCGCGGCCGTCGTGAACGGGTGCTCGCGGCCGTCCGCTCGGTCGCCGAGGCCGCCCAGCACGCGCTGCTCCAGCCCGTCCCGGAGACCGTCGGACCGTTCCAGGTGGCCGTCCGCTACAGCGCCGCCGCGGCCGAGGCCCGGATCGGCGGGGACCTGTATGCCCTGGTGCCCACCCCGCACGGGGTCAGGCTGATCGTCGGAGACGTGCGCGGCAAGGGCCTGCCCGCCGTGGGGACGGCCGCACTCGTGCTGGGGGTGTTCCGCGAGGCCGCCTATGACGAGCCCGACCTGCTCGCCGTCGTCGGCAGGATCGAGCGGAGCCTGGCCCGCAACCTCGGCCCGGACGACTTCGTCACCGCGGTGGTCGCCGGATGTCCCCGCCCGGGGCACCTGGAGGTCGTGAACTGCGGACACGCGCCTCCGATGCTGATATCCGCCGGCGGAGACGTCACCTCGGTGGAGCCCACTCAGCCGGCCCCGCCTCTCGGGCTGCGCGCCCTCGCCGGACAGGGTCCCCGTCTCCAGCATCTGCCCTTCGCCGTCGGAGACCAGCTGCTGCTCTACACCGACGGGGTCACCGAGGCGCGCGATCAGGCCCGTGCGTTCTATCCGCTGGCCGCGGGCGTGGCCCGGCATGTCTCCGACGATCCGGCACACACGCTCACCGCGGTCCACGACGAGCTGCTCACGCATGTGGGGGGCCGGCTGCACGACGACGCCGCCCTGCTCCTGCTCCGCAGGCGGTCCGCCGACGAGCAGGTCCCCGCGCCGCCCCGGTCGGAAGCCGCGCCCTAACCCGCCACGAGATCGGCCCACCGGGTGACGCCGCCCGGGTGGACACGTATGCCATGGCGAGTCGCCAGGGCGTGGACGATGGTCTCGCCCCGGCCGTGCTCGTCCGGATCGATCCCGTCGCGGGACCGACACGCCGGGATCACGGGTCCCGCGTCGGTGACCTCGATGCGGATGGCGTCACCCTCCCAGGACAGCCCCAGTACGGCCGGGGGGCGGGCGTGGATGATCGCGTTGGTGACCAGCTCGGACACCACGAGGAGCGCGTCGTCGGCGATGGACGCGGACACGTCCCAGTCGGCGAGGACCGCCGCCGCGCTTCGGCGTACGGCCGAGACGGCGCCGGGGACGGGCGGAATCGGACACACGTGTTCGTATGCCGCCCGAAGCAGCGTGTTGAGCTGTGCCGCCATGGTCTCTCCTGGTGATCTGTGCGGCCGGTCAAGCACCGTGGCCCGGCGCATTCCCGGCTTCGCAGCAAGCTACGGAGACAATTCGGGCGGGTCAATGAACGGGGGTCGGCATTACCGAACGTGGACCTTTCGACGGCTCCGCCGGGTCCGCCTGTCCGTACGGCGAAGCACCCATGGCGGTACTAGGCTCGCTTCATGACCGGCCCAGTCCAGTCGATCGAACGGGCGGCGGCGATTCTGCGCCTGCTCGCCGGTGGGCCCCGCCGCCTCGGGCTCGGCGAGGTCGCGGCCTCACTCGGACTGGCCAAGGGCACCGCCCACGGCATTCTGCGCACGCTCCAGCACGTGGACTTCGTGGAGCAGGACGCGGCGACCGGGAAATACCAGCTCGGAGCGGCCCTCCTGCACCTGGGCACCAGCTACCTGGACGTCAACGAGCTGCGCTCGCGCTCCCTCAACTGGGCCGACGCCCTCGCCGCACGCAGCGGAGAGGCGGTGCGCCTGGGAACGCCGCTGGAGGGGAGCGTGCTCATCGTCCACCACGTGTTCCGGCCGGACGACACCTTCCAGACCCTGGACGTGGGCTCGCTGCTGCCGTTGCACGCCTCCTCGCTGGGCAAGGTGCTGCTCGCCTACGGGACCGCGACGCTCGAGCCCGCCAAGGAGCCGGCGCTGGAGGCGTACACCCGGCACACCCTCACCGACGGCCGACGGCTCGCGCGGGCGCTGGCCGAGGTGCGGGATCTCGGCTGGGCCGCCGAGATCCAGGAAATGAGCATGGGAGAGGCCGGGCTCGCCGCGCCGATCCGAGGACACGGCGGCCTCGTCGTCGGCGCCATCGGGCTGTCCGGGCCGGTCGAGCGGATATGCGACAGCCAGGGCCGCCCCCGCCCGGGTCTGGTCACCCTGATCCGTGAGGCCGCGCGGGCGATCTCCAGAGACCTGGGAGCCGCCCGCTGGTAGGCCGGACGGCCGCCCCCTCGACCCCCCGGAAGGCAGACCCGATGGCTGAACGGTATGTAATGTCCATCGATCAGGGCACCAACTCGACCCGGTGCATTCTGTTCGATCACCGGGGGCGCCTGGTCTCGGTGGCGCAGAAGGAGCACCAGCAGCACTTCCCCCAGCCCGGCTGGGTCGAGCACGACGCCGTCGAGATCTGGCAGAACCTCCGGCGCGTCGTGCCGGAGGCCCTGTCCGTCGCCGGTGTGGACACGGGACAGGTCACCGCCGTCGGTCTGGCGAACCAGCGTGAGACGACCGTGCTCTGGGACCGGCGGACCGGCGCCCCCCTCGGCCGGGCGATCGTCTGGCAGGACACCCGGACGGCGCCGCTCGTGGAGGAACTCAGACGGCGCCCCGGCGACGAGTTCTTCCTGCAACGGTGCAGTCTGCCGCCCTCGACCTATTTCTCGGCGCTGAAGATCCGCTGGCTGTTCGACCATGTCAAGGGGCTCCAGCAACGCGCCCACGACGGCGAGGTGCTGTTCGGAACCATGGAGAGCTGGCTGATCTGGAACCTCACCGGAGGCCCCGACGGCGGCCTGCACATCACCGACGTCACCAACGCCAGCCGCACGATGCTCATGAACATCCGAACGCTCAACTGGGACGACGAGCTGCTGGCCTTCTTCGGAGTGCCCCACGCGATACTGCCCGAGATCCGGCCCTCCGCCGAGGCATACGGCGACGCGCGCTCGCTGATGCCGGGCGTCGCCATCACGGCCGCGCTCGGCGACCAGCAGGCCGCGCTCTTCGGCCAGACGTGCTTCTCCCCCGGCGAGGCGAAGTGCACCTACGGAACGGGCAGCTTCCTGCTGCTCAACACCGGCAACGACCTCGTGCGGTCCCGGCACGGACTCCTCACCACCGTCGCCTACAAGATCGGGGACCAGCCGCCGGCCTACGCCCTGGAAGGGTCGATCGCCGTCACCGGGGCACTGGTCCAGTGGTTCCGGGACCGCCTGGGCCTGATCAACAGCGCCCCGGAGATCGAGACCCTCGCCCGGACGGTCGAGAACAACGGCGGCTGCTACATCGTCCCCGCGTTCTCGGGCCTGTTCGCACCTCGCTGGCGCAGCGACGCGCGCGGGGTCATCGTCGGCCTCACCTCGTACATCACCAAGGGACACCTGGCGCGTGCGGTTCTGGAGGCCACCGGATGGCAGACCCGAGAGGTCGTCGACGCCATGAACGCCGACTCCTCGGTCTCGCTCCAGCAGCTCAAGGTGGACGGGGGCATGACCGCGGACAACCTGCTCATGCAGTTCGTGGCCGACGTGCTCGACGTGCCCGTGGTACGGCCCATGGTCGCCGAGACGGTCTCCCTCGGCGCCGCCTACGCTGCCGGGCTCGCCGCCGGCTACTGGCCGGACCTGGAGGTGCTGCGCCGCAACTGGCACCGGGCCGCGCAGTGGCTGCCCGACATGGATCCCGAGCTGCGGGAGGCGGAGTACGGCAACTGGCAGCGGGCCGTCGAACGATCCCTGGGCTGGGCCGGGTGCCCCCGCTCCACCGCCCCGGGCCCGCCGTGACGACTGCCCCCGGCCGACCGCTGACAAGGTGTCACTTCCGAGGCGTCAGGAGAGGATTCGGCGCCCGATAGTAGCCATGTACATAGTAGCCATGTACAGTATTCGCCATGAGCAAGGTTCCCGAAGGAGCCACCCCCGGATTCCTGGTGTGGCGGCTGTCCATGAAGTGGCGGGTCGCGGTGGACCGCGCGGTGGCCCCCCTGGGGCTGACCCACGCGCAGTACTCCCTGGTGGCGTCACTGCACGGCATGCACCGCTCCGGCCTGCGTCCGAGCCAGCGGCGCCTCGCCGACCACACCGGATTGGAGGCGCTCTACGTGTCCAAGCTGGCCCGCGGCCTGGAGTCGGCCGGCCTGCTCGAACGCACCCGCGACCCCGACGACCCGCGCGCCGTGCAACTCCAACTCACCGAGCAGGGGCGCGAGGTCACCCGGCAGGCGATCGACGTCGTACAGGGGCTGCTGCGGCAGCTGCTGGCGCCGCTCGGCGGCCCCGGGAGCCCGCGCGCCCGGGAGCTCAGCCAGGAGCTGAGGATCCTGCTCGACGCACCGCTTGACCCGTTCGGCACCACCGATCACGAGACGGAGCAGTCATGACCACCACCGCACCCCTGGTCGACCCTCGCACCATCGCCCTCGCCCACTACGCCTCGCGCGCCGTCCTGGAGCGCGTCCTGGCCCCCTACGGCACCACCTTCCTCCAGAACGTCACCCTGCGGCTCGTCGCCGTCGCGGACGGCCCGCTCGACCGGGCCGCGCTGGTCGACAGCGTCACCGACGCGGTGAAGGTCGACACGGCGGACGCGCACCGGACGGTCGAGGAACTCGTCTCCGCCGGGCTGCTCGTCACGGCCGAGGCGTCCCGCGTGGGCATCACCGAAGCGGGCCGGGAGTTGTACGCCAGGACCTCCGCCGAGACGGCACCCGTCTCGGCCCGGGTCTACGCCGGCATCTCCGAGGAGGACCGCGCCGTGACCGGCCGCGTGCTGGCCCTGATCACCGAACGCGCCAACGCGGAACTGGCCGCCCTGGAGGCCCGACAGGGTTAGTGGAATATTGAACAAACCCGTTCCGTTGTGGCCGTCGAAGGAGGTCACGAGTGGAGACGCAAGTGGAGACCACGTACTACGGCCACGGCACGCCGGCCGAGCGCTGGGAGCGCGCGCAGCAGTTCTTCGAGGCGAAGGACTACGCGGGCGCGGCGCGGGTGCTGACCGGGCTGGTCCAGGAAGCGCCGGAGCAGACCGGAGCCCGGCTGCTGCTGGCCCGCGCCTACTACCACTCGGCCCAACTGCGCCGCGCGGAGGCCGAGTTGCGGACCATCGTCGAGAGCGACCCGGTGGAGCACTACGCCCGGCTGATGCTGGGCCGTACGCTCCAGCGGCAGGCCCGGCACGAGGAGGCGGAGCGGCACCTGCGGATAGCCTCGGCGCTCGCCGGTGACTTCCCGCAGGAGTGAGCCACATGCCGAGGGCCCGGTTCCCGTCAGGGTTCCGGGCCCTCGGCATGCCTCAGGGACCCGGCCGCTCGTGGTCCTCGGCACGGATGGTCACGCGGACACCCGGGCGCCCTCGGTGTCCTGCGGTCAGCTCTCCACCGTGCCGCCGCCGAGCCGGGCGGTCTCACGCAGGGCACCAGGGCGGCGGAGGCCAATCCCGTACGGCGGCGGGCCCGGTGCACGAAGAAGCAGGTGATCCGCCAGTCGGGCAGGATCGGCGCGGCCGCCTCGTAGGCCCGGCGGTGCCTGATCCGGGCAGCTCGGCCGGCGGGCCGAACTGGCACCGGCCGGCGCAGTCGGGGCCGTCGTGCACCAGGGCGGCCTGCGCCCGGCCCGCGCGGACCCGCTCCCTCCTTCTCCGCCCGGGTGTCTCGGTGTGGCCGACGTGTGCTGGCCCAGGACCCGTACCAGGAACGCCCTGTCTCCCGCCGGGGTCACAGCGAGGCCGTCGCGCGCAGGAGCAGGAACAGGGTGACGGCGGAGTTCGCCGACGACATCGCCGACACCAGCGCTCCCGCGGCGGCGCCCCAGGCGGCGAGGCCGACCGAGGTGAACGCCGACGGCCAGGTGCGCGCCACGGGTGCCGGGGCCGGCAGCGCGGCCACCCGGCGCGGTACGGGTCCAGTCGCCGCGAGCGCGGAGAGGGTGGGCGCGGGGGTGTCGGCGGAGAGCAGCGCCGCCCTGCCGATGGCACGGGCGACCGTACGCAGGTCGCCGACCGCCCGGGCCGCCTCCTCGTCCGCCCAGCGCTCGGCCGTGTAGCCGACGGCGCTGCGCAGTGGCCGCAGGAA
Organism: Streptomyces sp. NPDC052109; assembly: GCF_040680195.1. Classification (NCBI taxonomy): domain Bacteria; kingdom Bacillati; phylum Actinomycetota; class Actinomycetes; order Kitasatosporales; family Streptomycetaceae; genus Streptomyces; species Streptomyces sp. NPDC052109. Next base: position 28,582 of record NZ_JBFAWF010000030.1, read on the forward strand.
CGGGTTGGCGCGGGCGGCGAGGTGCGCGGCGAGGAGATGGCGGTGGTGGCCGGCGGACAGGTGGGCGCGTTCGTGCGCGAACAGGGCGCGCCGCTCGGCGGGAGCGAGGCCCGCCAGCAGCGCGGTGCTGACGACGATCCGGCCCGGGCCGCCGGGCAGGGCGTAGGCGTACGGCGTGCTGTCGGGCAGGACCGCGACCGACCTGCCCGGCAGCGGGGCCAGGGCCCGGCGGACGCGGCGGGTGACCCGGCGGTGCCGCAGCAGGGTGCGCGCGCAGGCGGCGGCGACCAGGGCGAGCGCGGCGATGGCGGCCCGGCCGGCGACCTCGTCGTGCGGGACGGCGGCCCGGACCTGCGGGTCGGACCAGCCGTCCGGGAGGAGGTTGCCGGGCAGTTGGGCGGTGCCGACCACCATGAGCAGGACCAGGCAGAGCGTGCTGCACAGCGCCATGACCACCGCGACCGCGGTCAGCAGACGGGTCGCGGTGCGTGGGTGCAGTCGCGTCTCGGCGAGCCGGGCGACCGGCCAGGCGGACAGCGGGAGCACCAGCGGCAGGAAGACGAAGACCCCCATGGGCGGTCAGTGTCCCGTACGGCCGCCGGTCGTGTCCGTTGAGTCCGGCGGACCGGTGTCCGCCGCGTCGAGCAGGGCGCGCAGCACCCGCTCGTCGTCCGGCGGCAGGGCGGTGACGAAGCTGGCCAGGACCGCCTCGCGGTCCCGTTCGCCGTCGAGCAGGCGGCGCATGCGCAGGGCGGCGAGCCGGGCGACGTCGGCGGTCGGCGTCCACAGGAAGGACCGGCCCCGGCGTTCCCGGGCGACGACGTCCTTGGCGAGCAGCCGGGTCAGGATGGTGACGACGGTGGTGGGGGCGAGGTCGCCACCCAGGCGCTGCCGCACCCAGGCCGCGGTGACCGGTCCGTCCGCCTCGCGCAGCGCGCCGAGGACCTGTTCCTCCAGCTCGCCCTGGCCGCGCCGCCGGGCCCGGCCGCCTTCCCGCGCCATGTCCCGCTCTCCCTCCGGCCTCGGCGTGTCGGACCACGCTACTTCACCTCGTCAGGACCACGGTGCGCGATCTCGCCGGGGACGACGCCGACGCCGAGGAACGCGGCCGGCGGGGCGCCGAGCGGCGGCACGGAGTACCCGAGCACGGCGACGGCGGCGAGCGCCGGGACCCTCGGCCCGGGTGAGCCGGCGGGTCGTGGCACCGGCGGGCGACGGACGCACGGCAGCGACGGTGTCCTCGGGATGGGCCGTGCGGGCGGCGACGACCTGCGCGGACAGCTCGGTCCGGCCGACGGGAACGGTCGGTTCACGGGCGTGGACGAGTTTCTCGGCCCGGAACGAACCCGCGTACAGCGGCCCGGGAGAGCGGCGAGCAGCAGGAAGGGCGACGAGGACACCGGGCGTAGAAGTGCGGCCGCGGGACCAGCGGGCGCGGCGGCCGCGCGCGGCGGGGCGGGGCGGGGCGCCTCGGACAGGACGGCCGGGGGGGTGGTGAGCTGTGCCACAGGGAGTGCCGGGGTGACATGGCATGCTGACGCGATGGCACCTCCCCGTGATCACGCGCCGCTCGCCGAGCGGGTCGAGGAACTCCTCGCCGCCGGCGGCCCCTTGCCCATCGTCGCCGCCGGACAGCCGGTCCTGCGGCGCGGCACCGAGCCGTACGACGGTCAGCTCGGCCCCGCCCTGCTCGCCCGCTTCGTCGAGGCCCTGCGCGTCACCATGCACGCCGCGCCCGGCGTGGGCCTCGCCGCCCCGCAGGTCGGCGTGGCGCTGCGGATCGCGGTCATCGAGGATCCGGCGCCGGTGCCCGAGGAGGTGGCGGTGGCCCGGGGCCGTGTCCCCCAGCCGTTCCGCGTCCTGGTCAACCCGGCGTACGAGCCCGTCGGCACCGCCCGTGCCGCGTTCTTCGAGGGCTGTCTGAGCGTGCCGGGGTGGCAGGCGGTGGTCGCCCGGCACGCCGAGGTGCGGCTGCGGGCCGAGGACGAGCACGGCCACACGGTGGACGAGGTGTTCGGCGGATGGCCCGCGCGGATCGTCCAGCACGAGACGGACCACCTGGACGGCACGCTCTACCTGGACCGGGCCGAGCTGCGTTCCCTGTCGACGAACGAGGCGGTGGCCGCACTGTGGAACCGGCCCACCCCCGAGGCGGCGGCCGAGGCACTCGGCTTCACACTGCCCGAGTCCCGAACTCCCTGAAAAGATCCGGGCCTTGCCGCTCCTGGCCGCATGCCCCGCGGCCGAGGCCGTCCCACTCCTGGCGGGACCGCCTCGGCGTCGGATGACGGGGTGTCACGCGTCGCGGTACGCCTCCAGCAGCCGCAGCCACACCTCGCTCAGCGTCGGGTACGAGGGGACCGCGTGCCACAGGCGGCTGACCGGGACACGGCCGGCGACGGCGACGGTGGCCGAGTGGATGAGCTCGCCGACGCCGGGGCCGACGAAGGTGACGCCGCGCAGGATCTCGTCCTCGAGGTCGACCACCATGCGGGCGCGGCCCTTGTAGCCGTCGCCGTACAGGCCCGCTCCCGCCACGGAGGAGAACTCGACGTCGACGGCGCGGACGCGGTGGCCGGCCCGTTCCGCCTCGGCGAGGGAGAGGCCGACCGCGGCGGCCTCGGGATCGGTGAAGACGACCTGGGGTACGGCGTGGTGGTCGGCGGTGGCCACGTGGGCGCCCCAGGACTCGTCCAGGACGGGGTCGCCGGACGCGCGCGCCGCGATCGCGGCGCCGGCCATGCGGGCCTGGTACTTGCCCTGGTGGGTGAGGAGGGCGCGGTGGTTGACGTCGCCGACGGCGTACAGCCAGTCGGTGCCCGTGACGCGCAGGGTGTCGTCGACGTCCAGCCAGGAACCGGGTTCGAGGCCGACGGTGTCGAGGCCGATGTCGTCGGTGTGCGGGACGCGGCCGGTGGCGAAGAGGATCTCGTCGGCCTCGATCCGCTCCCCGGCGGAGGTGACGGCGACGACGGTGCCGTTCTCGCGGATGACGGACTCCACGGAGGTGCCGGTGCGGACGTCGACGCCCGCCTCGGTGAGCGCGTCGGCGACCAGTTCCCCGGCGAACGGCTCCATCCGGTTCAGCAGGCCCTTGCCGCGGACCAGGAGGCTGACCCGGGAGCCGAGGGCCTGCCAGGCGGTGGCCATCTCGGTGGCCACCACTCCCCCGCCGACGACGATCAGCCGGGCCGGCGCGGACCTGGCGCTGGTGGCCTCGCGGCTGGTCCACGGCTTCACCTCGGCGAGGCCCGGCAGGTCCGGCAGCTGGGCGCGGGTTCCGGTGGCGACGGCGACGGCGTGCCGGGCGGTGAGGGTCGTGACCGTGCCGTCGGGGGCGGTCACGGTGACCGTGCGGGGGCCGGCGAACCGCCCGTGGCCCCGGTAGAGGTCGGCGCCGATGCCGTCGAGCCATCCGACCTGGCCGTCGTCCTTCCAGTGGGAGGTGTACTCGTCCCGGCGGGCGAGCACGGCGGGGGTGCCGAGCGGGCCGTGGACCGCCTCGGCGAGGCCGGGCAGGCGGCGGGCGTCCGCCTGGGCGATGACCGGCCGGAGCAGGGCCTTGCTGGGCATGCACGCCCAGTACGAGCACTCTCCGCCGACCAGTTCGCTCTCCACGATCGCGGTGGTGAGGCCGCCCGCGCGCGTGCGGTCGGCGACGTTCTCCCCCACGGGTCCGGCCCCGAGCACCACGACGTCGTACGCGATGGATTCCGTTTCCGTCATGGGGTCAGTCTGGTGGGTGGTGTGCGCGACGGCCACATGGGTACGTGCGCGGGACACAGACGTGCACGTGTGGAATAGGCGGCCCGGCGGTCGTGTTTCCGCCGTCGGCACACCCCACACCAGGAAGAGGGACCCACGCCATGAGCACCACCGTGGAGCTGACCAAGGACAATTTCGACGAGACGGTCACCGAGAACGACTTCGTTCTCATCGATTTCTGGGCTGCCTGGTGCGGGCCGTGCCGCCAGTTCGCCCCGGTGTACGAGAAGGCCGCCGTGGACAACCCGGACCTCGTTTTCGGCAAGGTGGACACCGAGGCCCAGCCGGAGCTGGCCGCGGCCTTCGGCATCCAGTCGATCCCGACGCTGATGATCGTCCGTGACAAGGTCGCCGTCTTCGCCCAGCCGGGTGCCCTGCCCGAGGCCGCACTGACCGACCTCATCGGTCAGGCCCGGAAGCTCGACATGGACGAGGTCCGCAAGAGCATCGCGGCCCAGGAGGGCCAGGCCCAGTAGTCCTAGAACGGGTACGGCGCCACGTCGCCGCGTACGGTCGTCCAGCGCAGCTCGGTGAACGCGTCCAGATTGGCCTCACCACCGAATCGGGCGCCGGTGCCGGACCCGGCCACGCCGCCGAACGGGGCCACCGCCTCGTCGTTCACCGTCTGGTCGTTGACGTGGACGATGCCGGTCGGGATCCGCTCGGCGAGGTCGAGGGCCCGGGCGGTGTTCCGGGTGACGATGCCCAGGGAGAGCCCGTACGGGCTGTCCGCGGCGAGCGCGGCCGCCTCGTCGGCGGTGGTGAAGGAGCGGACGGGCGCGACCGGGCCGAAGACCTCCTCGGCGTAGGCCGGGGTGTGGTCGCCGGCGTCGGCGAGCACGGTCGGCCGGTAGAAGAGCTGTTCGTGGGTGCCGCCCGCGGCGACTTTGGCGCCGCGGGCGGCACTCGTGCGGACCAAGCCGTCGATCTTGGCGAGCTGTCCCGCGTCGATGACCGGGCCGAGGTGGACCTGCTCGCGGTGCGGGTCGCCGACGGCGAGCGAGTCGGCCTTCGCGGCGAGCCGTTCGACGTATGCGTCGTAGAGCGAGGCGTGGACGAGATGGCGGCCGGTCGTCATGCAGATCTGGCCTTGGTGGAAGAAGGAGCCCCAGGCCGCCGTGGAGATCACGGCGTCGAGGTCGGCGTCCTCCAGCACGATCAGGGCCGAGTTCCCGCCGAGTTCGAGGTGGGCCCGCTTCAGGTGGCGGCCGGCCGCCTCGCCCACGGCGCGGCCCGCCGCGGTGGAACCGGTGAAGGAGATGACGGGGACCACCGGGTCCTCGACCAGCGCCCGGCCCGCGTCCGCGCCGCCGGGCAGCACGTGCAGCAGGTTCTCGGGCAGTCCGGCCGCCGCGAAGACGGCGGCGAGCGCGAGCCCGCCGCAGACGGCGGTTCGCGGATCCGGCTTCAGGACCACCGCGTTGCCGAGCGCCAGGGCCGGCGCGACGGAGCGGATGGACAGGATCAGCGGAGCGTTGAACGGGGAGATCACCCCCACCACGCCGACCGGGACCCGTCGGGTGTACGACAGCCGGGGCGCCTCGCTGGGCAGCACCTGGCCGGTGGGGCGGGAGGCGAGGGCGGCGGCCTCGTAGCACTCCTGGGCGGCCACGTGGAGTTCGAAGTCCGCCTTCCCCGGGACGGATCCGGACTCCCGCACCAGCCAGTCGCGCAGTTCGTCGGCGTGCTCGGTGAACAGGTCCCCCGCCCTGCGCAGCACGTGGGCCCGTTGGAAGTGCGGTGCGCGGGCCCAGGCGGGCTGGGCGGCGCGGGCGGTGCGCGCGGCGGCACCGACGTCCTCGGGGGCGGCGAGGGTGACGCTGCCCAGGGCGTCGCCGGTGGCGGGTTCGGTGACGGTGTGGACAGGGCCGGTCAGGCCGCGGTCCTGCCAGGTCTTCGGGTCGAGCAGCGGCATACGGCTCTCCGATCGATCGCCGGGCGGTACGGCTGGGGTGAGCGGGGTCGCCGACACGCCCGGGGTACACGCTCGGGCGCACCCCGCGTCGGGCACAGGTCCAGTCTCCCGCACCAATTCGTTGAGCGCGAAACTACATCGCGAGCGCGGTGGCCGGAAAGCCGGGGTGCCGGCGCGGACCGGGCCGGCGGCGAGTGGGACGTGGGCGGCCGGACTGCGGGACGTTCACCTCGGCTCGCTCCCGCCGGGAACCGGGCCTGAGGACCCGCAAGGGCGGATCAGCGGGAGGCACTTGCGCCCGGACCGGTTCAGCTGGACTCGCGCTGGATCACCGAGGCGCCCAGGACCCTGTGCACCTCCGGTTCGCGGCCGGGATCGCGGACCGCCCGGTCGACCAGTTCGGCGAGGTCGCGGCCCGAGGGCAGTTCGATGTGCACCGTGCTGAGGCGGGGCCGCAGCAGCCGGCCGAGCATCAGGTCGTCGGCGCCGATCACGGCCACGTCCTCGGGGATGCGCACCCCCTCGTCCTGCAGGCTCCGCATCAGCAGCATCGCGTACTCGTCGTTGTAGGCGAACACCGCGTCGAGCCCCAACTCGGGCCACTGGGCCGCGAGTCGGGCCGCGGACTCCTCCGTGTACGCGAGCGCCAGCTCCGTGACGGCGGCGTCCGTGCCGTGCAGCGCCTGACGCACACCGGCGAGGCGGGGTCGCGAGTAGACCTCGAGGCCGGGCTCGTCGGGCACCACGACACCGATCCGGCGCCGGCCCCGGGCGTACAGATGTGCGCCCGCGCACAGGCCGACGGCGTCGTGGTCCATCAGCAGGGCGTGCGCGCCGTCCACGCGGTCGGGGCCGAGGGTGAGCACGGCCCGCGCACCGGAACGCCTGAGGAGACCGACGCCCTGCGGACCGAGCCCCGTGCCCGGTACCAGGACGGCCACCGGCCGCAACTCCGCCCAGGCGCGGGCGGCTTCGTCACCCTGAAGGCCGACGGTGCCGTACTGCACGACGGTGTAGTCGAGCCGGCCCAGCGCCCACTGCAGCTCGTTGAGGAACCCGCTGTACAGCGGACCCGCGGGGATCGCCGGAGCCGGCATGAGGACCATGCGGCTGTGCCCGGCGCGCAGGCTGCGGGCGGCGGCGTGGGGGACGTACCCCAGTTCCCGCGCGGCCTCGTGCACGCGTCGGCGCGTCGGCTCGCTGATCCGTACGGCGCTGGTGTTGTTGAGGACGTAGGACACCGTCGCGCGCGAGACGCCCGCCAGGCGGGCCACATCGGCACTGGTGGGGGTGTTCGGTATCTGCACCATGACAGACCGCATATTGGCAGAGGGGCGGAGGCCGGGCAGAGGCGGGGCGACGTGGTTCATCGTTCGACGAAAAGCGGGCACAGCCCGCAGGCGCCGAACATGTTCGTCACGTACTTGTTCCTAACGAACATGTTCGTTAGCGTGAGGGCATGACCGCTTCTCCCCGCTCCCGTCGTGAGCGTCCCGCCAAGCCCGCCCTGACCCGGGAGGGCATCGTCAGCGCCGCGGTCGCGCTCCTGCGCGCGGAAGGGCTGCGCAAGGTGACCATGCGCCGACTGGCCCAGGAACTCGACACCGGTCCGGCCTCGCTGTACGTGTACGTCCGCAACACCGACGAGCTGCACGCGGCCGTCCTGGACGAGCTGCTCGGCACGGTCGCCCCGCCCCCCGCCGCGGGCGACTGGCGGGAGCGGCTGGAGAAGGTGCTCACCTCCTACACCGGAATGCTCCTGGAGCATCCGAGTCTCGCCCGCTCGGCGCTGACCGCGCGGCCGAGCGGCCCGAACTATCTGCGCCTCGTCGAGACCCTGCTGGACCTGCTCGGGTCGGGCGGCGTGCCGCGCACACAGGCGGCATGGGGCGTCGACCTGCTGCTGCAGCACGCCACCGCGACCGCCGCCGAACACGCGGGGGACGACTCACCGGGCGACTGGCAGGCACTCGTCCGCGCCCTGCGCGAGGCGCCGTCCGACACCCATCCGCACATCGCCGCCGGCGCCGAGGCGCTGCTCCGCGGCGCCCCCGAGGCCCGCCTGTCGTGGGCCTTCCAGACCCTGATCAACGGCATCGAGCGCACCGCCGTACCCGACTGACCCCGCCAGGAGGCCCCCCATGACCACCCACCGTCCCCACCACGAGATCACCGTCGTCGGCGCGGGCCTCGGCGGGCTCACGCTCGCCCGCGTGCTGCACGTGCACGGCGTGGAAGCCGTCGTCTTCGACCTGGACCCCTCGCCGGCCGCCCGGACGCAGGGCGGCATGCTCGACATCCACGACGAGTCCGGCCAGGAGGCGCTGCGGGTCGCCGGTCTGCACGAGGAGTTCCTCAAACGCGTCCACACCGGCGGCCAGGCGATGCGGGTGCTGGACCGGCACGGCGCCGTCCGGCTCGCCCAGGACGACGACGGCTCCGGCGGCCGGCCCGAGACGGACCGCGGGCACCTGCGCGAGCTGCTGCTCGGCTCGCTGCCCGAGGGCACGGTCCGCTGGGGCGCCAAGGTCACCGCGGCCCGTCCGCTGGGCGGCGGCGTGCACGAGGTCACCCTGGCCGACGGCACCGCGTTCACCACGGGCCTGCTGGTCGGCGCGGACGGGGCCTGGTCCCGGATCCGTTCGCTGCTCTCCCCCGCCCGGCCCTCGTACACGGGCGTGTCGTTCGTGGAGGCCGACCTGGAGGAGGCGGATCTGCGCCACCCGGCGAGCGCGGCGGTCGTCGGCGGCGGCATGCTCTTCGCACTCGGCGCGGGCCGGGGTTTCCTCGGGCACCGCGAGACCGACGGCAGTCTGCACGTGTACGCGGCCGTCGAAGCGCCGGAGGACTGGCTGGACGGCATCGACTTCGGCGACACCGAGGCGGCGAAGGCGGCCGTGCTGAAGGAGTTCGACGGCTGGGACGAGGGCCTGCGGGCCCTCGTCGCCGACGCGGACGGGGCGCTGGTACCCCGGCGGATCCACGCATTGCCCGTCGGTCACCGCTGGGACCGGGTGCCCGGCGTCACGCTGCTCGGGGACGCGGCCCACCTGATGTCGCCGTTCGCGGGCGAGGGGGCCAATCTGGCGCTGATCGACGGCGCCGAACTGGGCCTCGCGCTGGTCGCGCGCCCCGGGGAGACCGAGGCCGCGCTGGCCGCCTACGAGGAGCGGATGTTCCGGCGCGCGGAGGTGGCAGCGGCGGAGTCGGCGCGGGGCGGTGAGCTGCTGTTCCGCGCCGACGCCCCGCAGGGACTGCTCGACATGTTCGCGGGCCACGGGACCCAGGCCGGCTGACCGGCGTTCAGCGGGGCGGCTGGGTGCCGGTGATCCGGGCGACCAGGTCGATCCAGCCGGCCTCCAGCCGTTCCATGGGCATCCCGCACTGCCGGGTCTGGTGGTGGATCACGGCCGGGTCGAGCGAGGCGAGCAGGGCCTGGGACAGCAGGTCGCAGTCGGCGTCGGGCACGATCTGCCGCAGCAGCATCACGATGTGCGTGCGCAGTGCGGCCACCGCCGGATGGGCGAGTCTGCGGGTGGGTTCCGTCTGGGCGGCGAGCCGGAGATCGAGCTGCTCGGCGTAGCGGTACAGCGCCGCCACGCCGAACGCCCGCAGGCGCTCCAGGGGCGGCGCGCCCGGGCCCAGCGGCGGGGGGCCGCCCAGGAAGTCGGCCTGCAGCGTGCGGTCGGAGTGGTCGAGCAGGGCCATCAGCAGCCCCGTACGGTCACCGAAGCGGCGGAAGACCGTACCCTTGCCGACCTTGGCCGCCGCCGCCACCGCCTCCATGGTGACCCCGGCCACCCCGTGCTCCGCGATCAGCCGGGCGGCCGCCTCCAGCAGACGGGCCCGGTTGCGTGCCGCGTCGGCACGCAGGCACGGCTCCTCGGGAGCCGCCCCGACCTCCAGCACCTGCGGCACGTCGAAGGGCTCTTGAGGCGGCGGGAAGGGCGGGAGGGCGCTGGACATGAAGACAGCGTAAAGCATCGGGAACAAAACTGGACCGCGGTCCGGTTAAGGTGATAGACCATTAAGCGGACCTTGGTCCGGATCGTAACGGCGAAGTTTCAGCCCTTTGGAGTTTCCATGTCTGTTCGCATTCTCGCGCTCGTCGGCAGCCTCCGTGCCGGTTCGCACAACCGTCAGCTCGCCGAAGCGGCCGTCAAGCTCGCTCCCGAGGGCGCGGAGGTCGTGCTGTTCGAGGGCCTGGCCGAGATCCCCTTCTACAACGAGGACATCGACGTCGAGGGCAGCGTCCCGGCCGCCGCCGCGAAGCTGCGCGAGGCTGCCCAGGCCGCCGAAGCCTTCCTGCTCTTCTCCCCCGAGTACAACGGCACCATCCCGGCCGTCCTGAAGAACGCCATCGACTGGCTGTCCCGCCCGTACGGCGCCGGCGCCTTCGGCGGCAAGCCCGTCGCCGTGGTCGGCACCGCCTTCGGCCAGTACGGCGGCGTGTGGGCGCAGGACGAGGCCCGCAAGGCCGTGGGCATCGCCGGCGGCAAGGTGATCGAGGACATCAAGCTGTCCATCCCCGGCTCGGTGACCCGCTTCGCCGAGACCCACCCGGCCGACGACACCGAGGTCGCCGCCCAGCTGACCGAGGTCGTCGCCCGTCTGCACGGCAACGTGGCGGAGGTCGCGGCCGCCTGACCGCCCGAGCAGTACGCGCCACGTGAGGGGCCGGATCCGTCCGGCCCCTTTCCCGCTGTCCGCGCACCGGCCGGATCCTCTCTGGCGGCGCGCCGCCCGCGTCATCCCGCCACCAGCCGTTCGCCCAGCGCGCTGCGCCGGTACAGGACGCGGCGGCCGTCCCGGGCGCGGATCACCAGGCCCGTCGCGTCGAGCACCCGAAGGTGCTGGGACACGGCGCTCGGGGTCACGCCCAGCCTGCGGGCGAGTTCCACCGTCGGCAGTGGTTCCGCGAGCAGCCGCAGCAGGGTGGTCCGCGGTGCGCCGATCAGGGCGGTGAGGGCGGAGGCGTCGGAAGCTGGTTCGGGTTCCCAGAGGGTGGCCGTGCCGCGGCCCGGATAGGCGAGCATGGGCGGTTCCTCGGCGCTGATCGGGGGCGCCGGCTTGTGCGCGAACACCGAAGGGACGAGCCGCAGCCCCCGCCCGGCGCCGTCGACCGCGTGCCGGCCGATCATCCTGTCGATGGTCAGGACGCCGTCCCGCCAGCCGAGGTTCGGATGCAGCCCGGAGAAGAGCGACCGTGCGCCGCCGGTCGCCAGCTGCCCCGCACGGTGTGTGATGTCGGCCTCCAGAACGAGCCGGATCCTGGGCCAGTGCGGCAGCAGGGCCGTCCGCCAGTAGCGGTGCAGCAACCGGCAGAGGGCGTCGAGGAGTTCGAGGACGGGCTCGTCACCGGGCGCGTCGGCCGCCCGCAGCGGGCCGGGGAGCGGGTGCGGGGCGTGCGCGGCACGCAGATCACGTCGTACGGCCTCCGGGGGCGTGGCCCGTACGAGGGTCAGCTGCTCGTCCAGCGACGGGGCGTAGGCGGTGGGCCGGGGCGTCAGGAAGTCGGGCAGGGCGAGCGTCGGGCCGACCAGGGCGGACAGCAGGGGGAGGTCGGCGGGGGCGAGGCCGGTGAGCACGGTGCGGCGCCAGCCGCGGTGCAGGGGGTGCAGACCAGGGGCGCGCAACACGCGCAGGCTCTTCATCAGTTCGCCCAGCGGGGAGATCGCGAACCGGGTGTCGGCGAGGTCGTCGACCCCGAGCCGGAAGCTGATCATTTAGCCCCCGTCTACATCCTTCGCCAACCGCCCGCGCATGGCGTGGACTTCGGCACATGGCACATCACCACACCGGGCAGCGTACCCCGCGGCTCGTTCCGCTGCTGGCGCTGGCCTGCGGGGTCGCGGTCGGCAACGTCTACTTCCCGCAGGCCGTCGCCCCGCTCGCGGCGGCGGGGCTCGGCGTCTCCCCCGGAACGGCCGCCGCGGCGGTGACCGCGACCCAGTTCGGCTATGCGGCGGGCGTCTTCCTGCTCGTCCCGCTCGGCGACCGGCTGCCGTCCCGCCCGCTGCTGGTCACCCTGCTCACCGTGACCGGCGCCGGCCTGTGCGGCGCCGCCGCCGCACCCACGCTGCCCCCGCTGCTCGCGGCGAGCGTGCTGGTCGGCGCGGCCACGGTGATCGCTCCCCTGGCCGGACCGCTGGCGGCCGGACTGGTCCCGCCGGAGCGGCGGGGCGCGGTCGGCGGCACGCTGCTGAGCGGGGCCCTCGCGGGCATGCTGCTCTCCCGCACGGTCGGCGGCGCCCTCGGGGACCGGCTGGGCTGGCGGGCCCCGTACGTGCTGGCGGCCCTGCTCAGCCTCGTGCTCGCGCTGGTACTGGCCCGCACCCTGCCGACCACGGCACCGCCGTCCCGCCGACGCTACCCGCGCCTGCTGTCCGAGCCCGTCCGCCTCCTGTTCACCGAACCGGCCCTGCGCCGCTCCTCCTTCTACCAGGCGACCGTGTTCGCCGGTTTCTCCGCCGTGTGGACCGGGATGGCACTGCTGCTGACGGGCCCGGCGTACGGTCTCGGCGCGGACGCCGTCGGGCTGCTCGCGCTCGTCAACGCGGTGACCATGTTCGTCACGCCGGTCGCGGGCCGGCTGGTGGACCGGCGGGGCGCCGACGCGGTGAACCTGGTCTGCTTCCTCCTGGTCGTCGCGGCCGCGGCGGTCCTCTCCCTGGGCGGCCTCGGCGGCACCGCGGGCCTGCTGTCCCTGGTGGCGGGCACGCTCATGCTGGACGTCGGCATGCAGTCCGGCATGGTCGCCAACCAGGTGCGCGTCTACGCCCTCGCCGCGGACGTCCGCAGCCGCCTCAACACCGCGTACATGACCTGCGCCTACCTGGGTGGCGGTCTCGGCTCCTGGCTCGGCGCCCGGGCCTACGGGTGGTGCGGCTGGTCCGGGGTGTGCGGTCTGACCGCGCTGCTGACGGGGCTGGGCCTGATACGGCACCTGGCCGCACGGGCCGGCCGTCGGCGGGTGCCCCGGACGTCGCCCTCGTGAACCGCCATCTCCCGGCGAGCGGATCAGGAGGGGAGCGACGTGGGCGTGCTGTTGCCGACCTGCTGGAAGATCATCGAGGTACGGAATCCGGTGATCTCCGCACGCTTGCTGAGGCGGTCGACGAGGAAGGCGTGGACTGGAGCGCCGCCCTGTCCGTGCACGACGAACTGACGGGTGAGACGTACCACTGGGGCAGGACCAATGATCGGGCTGGGCCGGGTCGGAGAGCACCTCGCCCGGCTGCTGGCGGCCGAGGGCGCCGAGCTCACGGCCACCGACATCGACCCCGGCAGGCGCTCGGCGCTGCCTGGCGCGGCCCGGAGGAGATCCTCACCGAGGACGTCGACGTCGTCGTCCCGGCGGCGCTCGGCTCGCTGCTCACCGGGGAGCTCGTGCCGCGCCTGCGCTGCGGGGCGGTGGCCGGGCCGGCGAACGACCAGCTCGCCACCCCGGACGTGGCGAGCTGATGTACCGTCACGGCATCGTCCGGGTGCCCGACTTCGTGGCCGGTGCGGGCGGCGTCATCAACGCCATAAGCACCGAACTCCACCGCGTCGGACCCGAGGAGGCCCGTGCGCGGGTCCTCGCCATCGAACAGACCGTCACCGACCTGATCGACACCGCGGAACGCGAAGGCGTGACTCCCGCACGGGCAGCCGACGAGACGGCCCGGCGCCGCCTGCACGCGGCTTCACTCCCACCCCGGCTCCGGGCCGAGGGATGGCATCCGGGCGAAACACGTGTACGGTCACCCGCTTCTGACGTTACCGTTCGGTAGACATCGTTCCCGGAGTCTCCCGGAGGTCCTCGCCCATGACGCCCGACCGTTCCGCCGGACTCGTGGAGACCCGGCGCGCGCTCGCCGACGGCGAAGTGACCTCCCGTGCGCTGGTGGAGCGGGCCCTGGCCCGGATCGAGGCCACCCAGGGCACGCTGAACGCCTTCCGGATCGTGCGGGCCGAGGCCGCGCTCGCCGAAGCGGACGCCGCAGACCGGGAGTTGGCCGCCGGCGCGCGGCGCCCGCTGCTCGGCGTGCCGGTGGCGGTGAAGGACGACATGGACGTCGCCGGAGAGCCGACCGCGTTCGGCTGTGCGGGCGCGTTCCCGCCGGCCGCCGAGGACGGGGAGGCGGTTCGGCGGCTGCGCGCGGCCGGTGCCGTGATCGTCGGCAAGACGAACACCTGCGAGCTGGGGCAGTGGCCGTTCACCGAGGGACCGGCGTTCGGGGACACCCGCAACCCGTGGCACACCGGGCACACGCCCGGCGGTTCGTCCGGGGGCTCGGCCGCCGCCGTCGCCGCCGGGATCGTCCCCGCCGCGCTCGGCTCCGACGGCGCCGGCTCGGTGCGCATCCCGGCCGCGTGGACCCGGCTGATCGGCATCAAGCCACAGCGCGGGCGTATCTCGACCTGGCCGCGCGGCGAGTCCTTCCAGGGCATCACGGTCAACGGCACCCTCGCCCGGACGGTCGCCGACGCCGCCCTGCTGCTGGACGCGGCGAGCGGCAACCACGGCCAGGACCCGCACCGGCCGCCCGCGCTGACGGTGGCGGACGCGGTCGGCCGGGACCCGGGCCGGCTGCGGATCGCCCTGTCCCTGAAGCCGCCGTTCACCGCCGTGCCGGCCCGCCTGCACCCGGAGGTCCGCGCCCGGGTCGTGGAACTCGCCGGACAGCTCGCCTCGTTGGGACATGACATCGAGGAGGCCGACCCGCCGTACGGGCAGATCGGGCTGACGTTCGTGCCACGCGCCACCGCCGGGATCGCCGAGTGGGTCAGCGAGGCCCCCGACCCCGCGCTGCTGGATCCGCGCACCCGCGACGCGGCCCGGCTCGGGCGGCTGCTCGGCGGGGCCCCGCTCAAAGCGGCCCGGCGCGCGGAGGCGGTGCTGCACCGGCGGATCGGCCGGTTCTTCGAGCGTTACGACGTGATCCTCGCGCCCACGACGGCCGCTCCCCCACCCCGGATCGGCGCCCTGTACGGGCTGCGCGGACTGGCCACGGACCGCGCGATGATCGCCGCCTGCCCGTACGCCTGGCCGTGGAACGTGCTGGGCTGGCCCGGGGTGAACGTGCCCGCCGGGTTCGTCGGCGACGGTCTGCCGGTGGGTGCGCAGCTGCTCGGGCCCGCGGGCAGCGAGCCCCTGCTGGTGTCCGTGGCCGCCCAGTTGGAGGCGGAGCTGCGCTGGCACGAGCGGTGGCCGCCCGAGCCGGCGTCGGCGCCGCGCGCCGCCTGACGGCCGGTTCGCCGTACCCTGGAGCCATGGACGACGCGTCGATGGTCGGGCTCGTGGGGCGGGTGACGGGAACGGTCGGACCCGGGCTGGTCGGCGAGGTGATCGTGCGGGTGCGCGGGGGCGCGGAGCACTTCCTCGCCCATCCGGCCGACGGCACGAGCCGGATCGAGCGCGGGACGGTCGTCATGGTGGTCGAGCATCTGCCCCCGCGAACCGTGTACGTCGAGGCCGCTTACGGCAGTTGAGCGCGCTGCGCCCCGGCTGAGGGCGGAGTGCGTCAAAATGGCAACAAGGATTCGCCGCTCTCTTCTCCGCGGGTCCGGGCAGGCGCACACTCCCCTTCGTTCGGTGCCGGACGGGCACCAGGCCAAGGGGGCGAATGCCGATGGTCGTCGGCGTCGTTGCGGGGGCGGTCGTGGTTACCGTTCTCGTGTTGATCGGTCTGTTCAAGCTGATGTGGCGGGTCGCCGAGCCCAACGAGGCGCTCATCATCTCCGGGTCCACGCACCGGACCGAGGGCCTGGAGGAGGGCATGGGATTCCGCATCGTCACGGGACGCGGAACCCTCGTCCTGCCGGGTGTGCAGGCGGTGCGCAAGCTCTCCCTCGACCTGAACGAGACCGAGCTGCACGTGGACTGCGTGACACACCAGGGCATTCCGCTGAAGGTGCGGGGCGTGGTCATCTTCAAGGTGGGCGACGACTTCGTGTCGATCGCCAACGCGGCCCGCCGTTTCCTGGACCAGCAGAAGCTGATGGCGGAGCGGGTGCACAACGTGTTCGCCGGTCATCTGCGGTCCATCGTGGGCGGGTTGACGGTCGAGGACATGATCCGCGACCGGGAGAAGCTGACCGGGCAGACCCGGGCTGCCTGCGGTACGGAGATGGAGAAGCTCGGCCTGATCGTGGACTCGCTGCAGATCCACGAGATCGAGGACCCGACCGGATACATCCAGAACCTGGCCATGCCGCACGCGGCGGCCGTGCAGCGGGACGCGCGCATCGCGCAGGCCGAGGCGAACCGGCTGGCCACGGAGGCCGAGCAGCAGTCGTTCGCACGGATGGCGGAGGCCACCCGGGACAGCGAGATCCTGCAGGCCGGCTACCAGGCCGAACGGGACAAGGCGGCGGCGAAGGCGCAGCAGGCCGGTCCGCTCGCCGCGGCAGGGGCCCGGCAGGAGGTCGTCGTCCAGGAGACGCGGGTCGCCGAACTGGAGGCGCACCGGCGCGAACAGCAGCTCCAGGCCGATGTCCGCAAGCCGGCGGACGCCGCGGCCTACGAGAAGCGGACGCTCGCCGAGGCCGACCGCGACGCGCGGATCTCGGCGGCCGAGGCCAAGGCGAAGGAGACGGAGCTGGCCGCCGCCGCCGAGGCGACCCGGGTGAAGACCGCCGCGGCCGCCGAGGCCGAGGCGACCGAGACGCGGGGTGCGGCGACTGCCGCCGCCACCCGGGCCACCGGTGAGGCCGAGGCCGCCGCCGCACAGGCGAAGGGCCTCGCGGAGGCCGAGGCGGCCCGGGCGCAGGGCCTCGCGGAGGCCGAGGCCATCAAGGCGCGCGCCGCCGCGCTCGCCGAGAACCAGGAGGCGGTCGTCGCCCAGCAACTCGCCGAGAAGTGGCCGGAGATCGTCCAGGCGGGTGCGGCCGCGTTCGGCAACGTGGACAACATGGTGCTGCTCAACGGGGCGGACGGCATGGGCGAGTTGTTCGCCAAGGCGCTCACCATGGGCGGCACGGGCCTCGGCCTCGCCCGGAAACTGCTCGCGACGATGGGCGACAACGCCCCGGCGGCGCACGGCGCCTCGCCCTCCGTGAACGGAGCGGTGCCTCCCGGGCCGCCGACGCTGCCGGTGGTTGTGGACGAGGACTGAGGAGGGCCGGAGGCGGGGCGCGTCCCGGGCACCTCGGGCCTTCGCCCCGCCCGGTCGCGGCTCACCGGAAGTACCGGCCCCGCGTGTGCAGCAGACGGTGCATCATGGCCGCGTCCGACACGGGGTTCGCAGCGGCCGCATGGGCGAGCTCCTCGTCCGCGAGGAGCTCGACGAGCCGGGCCTGCGGAAGGTTCGGGTGCCGGGCCGACGCGGACCGCACCTCCGGGTCGGGGTCCCCGATGAGGTGCTCCACGGTGGCGGACGCCGCCTACGGGTCCCGGACGGCCAAGGCGCGCACCCGCGGGTCGGCATGGTCGGCGAACCCGGCCAGCCCGGCGCGCGGAAAGTTCGGCCGGGTGGTCAGGCGGACGCGCTCGGGGCCGGTGTGGGCACCTGTTGACCCGGACACGGAAGAGCCGAGGGGAACACCAGATGACGTCGCCGTCCCCGATGGACAGCGGGCCGGCGGGCCGCGTGCTGTGCGACACCCGGACGCCGGCCGGGAGTCCGCCGGTCCCGAGCGGGGTGCTGTGGAAGCTGGCCGAGAGCGGTCGGCAACTCGACGCCAACGTGGTGCGGCTCGCTCCGGGCGACCGGATCTCGCCCCACACGGAGACACAGCTGGATGTGATGCTCCTGGTCACGGCCGGGGACGGCCTGCTCGGCGCGGGGCCGGCCAACGAACCGCAGCCGCTCACCGAGGGCGCCCTGGTCTGGCTGCCGCACGGCGCCACGCGCAGCGTCACCGCCGGTGACGCGGGGCTGACCTATGTGACCGTGCATCAGCGCCGCCCCGGCATGCGGATCGGCACCCGCCCCGGGGCCTGACCGACCGATTCCCGACCGGTTCGATGACCGGCACACCGCCGGCCGGACCTCCCCGGGCCTCGCCCACCCGCACGTCACCGCGGGCGCCTCACCGGCCTCGCCCGCCCGCACGACACCGGCGGAGCCCCAAGCCGGACCTCGACCACCGGGCCGAGCACGCCCGAGGGCGTCGGTCCCGGCCGCCCACGCGTCCCCCGGGCACGGCAGCCGGGACCTCATCCCCACAACGCCCGGACGGCGGCCGCCCATTGCGCCCCCGGTGGCGCCCACTAGGGTGCCCCCGTGACCACGTTTACCGATGAGAACGTCCCCGGCCGCCACGGCCCCCACGCGACCACCGAGGCCGACCCGCGCCAGGTCGGCCGGGTGCGCACCGAGTACTCCCCGGCCCACGACGGCGACCCGGACCCCGGCGAGATCGTGTGGACCTGGGTGCCGTTCGAGGAGAACGACGGCCGGGGAAAGGACCGCCCGGTGCTGGTCGTCGCCCGCGAGGCGGCCGGCACCCTTCTCGCCGTACAGCTGTCCAGCAAGCGGCACGACGGCGACCGCGAGTGGGTCGCGATCGGCAGTGGGCCGTGGGACCGGTCGGGCCGGGACTCCTGGGTGGACGTGGACCGCGTCCTGCGGCTGCACGAGGACGGCATGCGCCGTGAGGCGTGCGCGCTGGACCGGATGCGGTTCAACCTGGTCCGGCAGCGGCTGCACGAGCGCTACAACTGGGCCTGACCGGCGTACGGCGCACCGGCCGCGGGGTTCCGCGATTCCGGGAACGCTCGTGTGAACGCTTTCCGCACCACCGTTCCCGGCGTCCGGTCCAGCACCCCGAAGGCCACGTGCTCGAACGCCCCGGCGAACCGGCCGCCCGGGCCGAGCAGCAGCCGGAACGCGCCCGCGACCTGCGCCGGGTCGTTCTGGAACACTCC
The DNA here is from genome assembly GCF_040680195.1 of Streptomyces sp. NPDC052109. Taxonomy (NCBI): domain Bacteria; kingdom Bacillati; phylum Actinomycetota; class Actinomycetes; order Kitasatosporales; family Streptomycetaceae; genus Streptomyces; species Streptomyces sp. NPDC052109. The sequence goes on from NZ_JBFAWF010000030.1 coordinate 47,118, forward strand.
ACAGCCCCAGGCGCCGAGCACCAGCCGGCGATAGCCGTGGACGGCCGCCGTCTCCAGCACCCGCTCGGCCCGTACCGCGAGGGCGCCCGGCAGCGCGGCGGCCCGCTCCGGCTCCGTACGCCGTACGACGCCCGCGTTGGGGGCCGCCGCGGTCAGGAAGCCCGCGCGGTACGGCTCGGCCAGCAGCCCTCCCCGGTCGTCGCGGAAGACCGGGACCGCCGGTGAGTGGATCACGCGGTCCGTGTAGAACGGGTCGCGGTGGGCGCGGTGGTGGTCGTAGAAGGCGCGGGCCGTCAGCAGGCAGGCGTACAGCGCGGAGGCGCGGCACAGGGCCTCCTCCTGGGCCTGGGCGCCGTTGAGATACCCGCCGCCGGGATTGCGTGCCGAGGCGAAGTTCAGGACGGCGACCGGCATGTCGGCCAGTCGGCGGGCGGCCTCCAGACTGCTCTCGCCGGTGACCTCGAAAACGGTGTCCGTCGTGCGTGCCGGGCCGGACGCGGTGATCCCGGAGGGACCGGCCTCGCCCGGCTGCCGTACGGAAACCGGTTCCGGTCCGAACATCCGCGTACCGGCCCGCGCGACCTGGATCTCGGCGGCGAGGGACACCTCTTGGCCGTCGGCCGCGCGATACCGGCCCGCGGCCACGATCCGCTCCGTCTCCGCGGCGATCCCGCGCAGGCGCGCGCTCACGGCGCCACCCCCGTGGGCGCCGTGAGCGCGGCCCGCGCGGTCTCTCCCGTCGTGCTCATGCACGCATCCTGGGTGATGCTGGTGATGCGGCGCAACGAAGTTTCCCGCCCCCGGAACGGTCCGGAGAACGGATACGGAAACGGAGATGACGGAACCAGAACGTCCGGAGGGGCACCCTTGTGCGAATCGGCTCAAGGGTCTTGGGTGGAACGAGTGCCTGCCCGGCGGCCCCACGTCCGCACCGGGCCGGCGACATGGTGGAATCTCAGGAGGATCCCGACATGTCCGACTCACGGAGTGACGGTGGAGACTGTACGAACCACCGCACCGCCGTCACCGAAGCCGAGGTGGAGGCCCTGGTCAGGGGCATCTGCTTCAAGACCGGACCGCCCCGCTCGCTCGGTGTCGAGCTGGAGTGGCTCATCCACGAGCTGCGGAGTCCGCAGCTCCCCGTGACACCCGAACGGCTCAAAGCGGTCTACGCGGTTCTGCGGGCCCTGCCCCTGCGTTCGCCGCTCACCGTCGAACCCGGCGGCCAGCTGGAGCTGAGCTCGCCGCCCGCCGCCTCCCTGATGGAGTGCGTCGAGACCGTCTCCGCCGACCTGGACACCGTCCGAGCCGTCCTCGCCGGGGAGGGTCTCGCGCTGGTCGGCATCGGCCACGACCCCTGGCACATACCCCGCAGGTTCCTGCACGAGCCGCGCTACGACGCGATGGAGACCTGTCTGGACCGCACCGGCCCGGCGGGCCGCCACATGATGTGCGCCTCCGCCTCGGTACAGGTCTGCGTGGACGCCGGCCACGAGGAGCCCGGCCCCCTGGGGCACGCGCGCCGCTGGTGGCTGGCCCATCAGCTGGGGCCCGTCCTGGTCGCCGCGTTCGCCAATTCCCCGCTGATCGGCCGCGAGCCCACGGGCTGGCGGTCCACCCGGCAGCTGCTGTGGCTGGAGATCGGCGCCGGCCGCGCGGGCGCTCCCCCGCTCCACGGCGAGCCACGGGCCGCCTGGGCCCGGCACGTCCTGGACTCGCCGGTGATGTGCGTGCGCCGGGACAGCGGGCCGTGGGACGTGCCCGAGGGGCTCACCTTCCGGGAGTGGACGCGTTCCCGGTCGCCCCGGCCACCCACCAGGGCGGACCTGGAGTATCACCTGACCACCCTGTTCCCGCCGGTCCGGCCGCGCGGGCACCTGGAGCTGCGGATGATCGACGCGCAGCCCGGGGACGACGGCTGGATCGTGCCGCTCGCGGTGACGGCCGCGCTGTTCGACGATCCGGAGGCCGCAGAGACGGCGTACCGGACCGTGAAACCCCTCGCGGAGCGGACCCTGAACCTGCCCGCCCCGCACAACCCGCTGTGGACCGACGCGGCCCGGCACGGGCTCGCCGACCCGGAGCTGCGCGAGGCCGCCGCCGTGTGTTTCGCGGCGGCGCTGGAGGCCCTGCCCCGGCTCGGCGCCACCGCCGAGGTCACCGAGGCGGTGGCCGCGTACCGGGACCGCCATGTCGCGCGCGGCCGCTGCCCCGCCGACGACCTGCTGGACCACCTGCACGACGGCAAACTGATCCCGTCCCGGCCCGGCCGCACCGCCCACGGCAGGAAGGACATCCGCACATGACCGCCCCCGAGACCGACACCGCGACGACCGAGGTGGACACCGAGGCGCTGCGCGAGCGTGTGCTGGCCTCGCTGACCACCGCTCGCGACCGCACCACTCTGCTGACCAGCTGCGTGGAGGGGCCGGACCTCACCGCCCAGCACTCGCCGCTGATGTCCCCGCTGGTGTGGGACCTGGCGCACATCGGCAACCAGGAGGAGCTGTGGCTGCTGCGGGCGGTCGGCGGCCGGGACGCCATGCGGCCCGAGATCGACAGCCTGTACGACGCCTTCGAGCACCCACGGGCCGAGCGGCCCTCGCTGCCGCTGCTGCCGCCCGCCGAGGCCCGCCGGTACGCGGCCGAGGTGCGCGGCCGGGTCATGGACCTGCTGGCGGGCGCGGACTTCCACGGCACCCGGCTGACCGAGGCCGGATTCGCCTTCGGGATGATCGCCCAGCACGAACAGCAGCACGACGAGACGATGCTGATCACCCATCAGCTCAGAAAGGGCCCGCAGGCGCTGACCGCCCCGGATCCGGAACCGGTTTCGCCGTTCACCGGTCCGGCGGAGGTCCTGGTGCCCGGCGGCCCGTTCACGATGGGCACCTCGGCCGAGCCGTGGGCACTGGACAACGAACGCCCGGCCCACGTCCGGGAGGTGGCGCCCTTCTGGATCGACACGACCCCGGTGACGAACGGGGCGTACCAGGCGTTCATCGAGGACGGCGGTTACGACACCGAGCGCTGGTGGACCCCGGAGGGCTGGAGGCACATCAAGCAGCACTCGATCACCGCGCCGCTGTTCTGGCGCCGGGACGGCGACCGCTGGCTGCGGCGGCACTTCGGGGTCACCGAGGCGGTCCCGCGGGACGAGCCGGTGCTGCACGTGTCCTGGTACGAGGCCGACGCGTACGCCCGCTGGGCAGGGCGCCGGCTGCCCACCGAGACGGAGTGGGAGAAGGCCGCCCGACACGATCCGGTCACCGGCCGCTCCCTGCGCTACCCGTGGGGCGACGCGGATCCGGCACCGGAGCACGCCAACCTGGGCCAGCGGCACCTCAGGCCCGCGCCCGCCGGCAGCTACCCGGCCGGCGCGTCGCCGCTGGGCGTACGGCAGTTGATCGGTGACGTGTGGGAGTGGACGGCGAGCGACTTCCTGCCGTACCCGGGGTTCCAGGCCTTCCCGTACAAGGAGTACTCGGAGGTGTTCTTCGGCTCCGACCACAAGGTGCTGCGCGGCGGTTCGTTCGCCGTGGACCCGGTGGCCTGCCGGGGTACGTTCCGCAACTGGGACTACCCGATCCGGCGGCAGATCTTCTCCGGGTTCCGCACCGCCCGCTCGGAGGCCGTCTGATGTGCCGCCACCTGGCCTATGTGGGGCCCGAGCAGCCGCTCGCACGGCTTCTCGTGGAGCCCGGGCACAGCCTGCTGCGCCAGTCGTGGGCACCCCGGCGGCAGCGCTATGGGACCGTCAACGCCGACGGTTTCGGGGTCGGTTGGTACGCCGGGGACGACCCCGTACCGGCTCGCTACCGGCGGGCGGGGCCGATCTGGGCGGACCTGTCCTTCGCCGACCTGGCCCGGGTGGTGCGCTCCGGCGCCGTCCTGGCCGCCGTACGGGACGCGACGCTCGCGGGAGCCGACGCCGAGGCCGCCGCGGCGCCCTTCGCCTCGGGGCGGTGGCTGTTCAGCCACAACGGCGCCGTCGCGGGCTGGCCCGCGTCGGCGGCCCCGCTGGTGTCCCTGCTGCCCCCGGTCGAGCTGCTGTCGCTGCAGGCCCGTACCGACTCGGCGTTCGTCTGGGCGCTGGTCCTGCACCGGCTGCGTTGCGGCGACGAGCCGGACCAAGCCCTCGGTGAAACGGTTCGCCGCCTGGCAGAGGCGGCCCCGGCCTCACGGCTCAACCTGCTGCTGACGGACGGCACGTCCATAGCCGCCACCGCCTGGGGCGACACCCTCTGGTACCGCACGGAGCCCGGCCGGAGCACGGTCGTCGCCTCCGAGCCGTACGACGACGACCCGCTCTGGCAGGAGGTCCCCGACCGCACCGTGCTCACCGCGAGCCGCGCCGGCGTGCTGCTCGCACCCCTGGAGGATCCGGCGTCCTCCCCCACTCTCGACTCCGCTCGAGCGGGGGGACCCCCATCATCGAAGGAGCCCTGTACGTGAGCCCCCTGCACGTCACCCGCACACTCCCCGAGGACGCGACGGAGGCCGCGCTGCGCGCCGACGTCCTCAACGGCCTCACCGTCCATCCCAAGTGGCTGCCGCCCAAGTGGTTCTACGACGCCCGCGGCAGCGAGCTGTTCGAGCAGATCACCGAGCTGCCCGAGTACTACCCCACCCGGGCCGAGCGGGAGATCCTCGCCACCCGGTCCGGCGAGATCGCCGCCGCGAGCGGTGCCCGCACGCTGATCGAACTGGGCTCGGGCTCCTCGGAGAAGACCCGCTTCCTCCTGGACGCGCTCGCCCCCTCGGCGTACGTCCCGGTCGACGTCAGCGAGAGCGCCCTCACCCAGGCCGGGAAGGCACTCGTCGAGGAACTCCCGGACCTCGACGTCCATGCGCTGATCGCCGACTTCACCGCCCCGCTCGCCCTGCCCGCCACGCCCGGTCCCCGGCTGGTGGCCTTCCTCGGCGGCACGATCGGCAATCTGCTGCCCGCCGAACGCGCCGAGTTCCTGGCCTCCGTGCGCTCCCTGCTCGGGCCGGGTGACGGGCTGCTGCTCGGCACGGACCTGGTCAAGGACGAGCGGGTGCTGGTCCGGGCGTACGACGACGCGGCCGGGGTGACGGCCGCCTTCAACAAGAACGTGCTGGCCGTCGTCGACCGCGAACTGGGCGCCGACTTCGATCCGGACACCTTCGACCACGTGGCGCTGTGGGACGCCACGCACGAGTGGATCGAGATGCGGCTGCGCTCGCGTGTCGCGCAGACCGTGAAGGTGCCCGCGCTGGACCTCGCGGTGGACTTCGCCGCGGGCGAGGAGCTGCGCACCGAGGTGTCCGCGAAGTTCCGCAAGGACGGTGTCACCGCCGAACTGGCCGCCGTCGGGATGGAGCTGACCCATTGGTGGACGGACGCGGAGGGCCGTTTCGCGCTGTCGCTGAGCGTGGTGCGCTGAGTCACAGGTCCGAGGTGAGCTCTGCGCTCCCCTTCCGGTCGGCACCCTCTTGACGTCCGCTCCGTTCCACGTCCGACCGACCATGGCGGCCGGTCGGACGATGCGGTCGAAGTCGTCGGCGCCGATGTAACCGGAGGCGAGTGCCGCCGCTCGTGCAGGGTGGTGTCCTCCCGGTTGGGCCGGATGCCTTCTGTGCGGTACCCGCGCACCTTGGTGCGGGCGCCTGCCGGGATGCAGGCCGTGACCGTCGCCTCGCACGGGGTCGGGTTCACCTCGGCGCCGATGGAGAAGTGGATCAGGGCCCGTCGGGTCTGGGTGCCCCAGTAGTGGTCCGCGGGGACGTCGACGGCACTCACACGTCCGGGGTGAGCTGCTCGGTGATCTTCCGGGAAGCCCGGCGGGCCTCCGCCTGCGGGTCCGCCCCGTTCAGCACCCGGGTCATGTACTCCTTGATCGGGTTGTCGGCCTCGACGTCGGCCCACTGAGGGGTGTTGGGGGTCGCCCGGCCGTGGGCCGCGCCCGCGGCCATGGCGGCGACCCCCTCCTCACCCGCCACCGCGCCCGCCAGCGTGGTCTTGTTGGGGACGTAGTTCATGGTGTGGGCCAGTTCGGTGTCCCACTTGGCGCCGACGAGCGCCCCGACCACGGCCGTCGCGGCGAAGTGGTCCTTGGTGTGGTCGGGGACGACGAGGTCGGAGCCGCCGGTGAACACGGTGCCGGGCCGCCCGGCGGACTTCCCGGGCACCGGGAAGAAGCCCAGCTTGTCCTTCAGGTCCGGGTTCTGCCGCACGATCGACTGGGCGAGTCCCGGTACGGCGATGATCTGCGCCACCGAGCCGCCGGCGAACACCCCGGCCTGCGGCGGGTGTTCCTCGTCCGCGTCCACGGGACCGCGGCCCAGCGCCTGCAGCCGCCGGTAGAAGTCCATGCCGCGCAGCGCGGCCGGGCTGTCCAGGGTGCCCTGCCACTGGTAGTCCTTCTGCCGGGCGAGGTCGCCGCCCTCGTCCCAGATGAACCCCGAGAGCGTGTACCAGTCCTGGCCGGCGAGGTAAATCCCCTGGTTGCCACCGGAGTTGAGCTTCCCGGTGTCGGCGAGCCACTCCTCGCGGGTCTTCGGCGGGCGGGTGATGCCGGCCGCCCGGAACAGGTCCTTGCGGTAGATCACCACCCGGTTCGCGGCGTACCAGGGGATGCCGTACTGCGCGTTGCCCTCCTTGCCCGGCTCGGCGAGGCCGGGCAGCCACTTGTCCTTGCCCCAGTCGCGCATCGACTCCAACGTGAGGTCGGCGAGTTTGCCGCCGTCCGCGTACAGCGGCACCTGGGTGTTGCCGACCTCGATGACGTCGGGTCCGTGCCCGGAGTCGTCCTTGAGCGCCTTGTCGACCTTGTCGACGATGCCGTTCCAGGACTGGATGCGGATGTCGAGGCGCAGGTCCTTGTGGGTGCGCTCGAAGTCGGCCGTGAAGCGCCGGAGGAAATCCTCGGAGGCGCTGTCCTTCATCAGCCACACGGTGACGGTCTTGCGTTCGTGCTGGCCCGGGAGCATCCCGCAGGCGCTGACGAGGGAGCAGGTGACACACACGACGGCGAGCAGACGACGTCTCACGAGGGGTCCTGTTCTGTCTGGCGGAAGCGTGCGGACAGGGGGCGGGGCCCGACGTGGGGGGACGCGGGGTGACGCTCGTACGGGTGTGCTGGATTTTGGTATGGACCAATGCGGGGGGTCAAGGGGGACAGGCATTACCGGCGGTAGGCACGGGACGCCGTGCGGGCGGGGCAGGGATGGGGCACGGTGGAGTACGGCGTGACACGAGAGGAGCACCCTCATGTCGAATCACACCTACCGGGTCACCGAGATCGTCGGCACGTCGCACGAAGGCATCGACCAGGCCATCCGCAACGGCATCGCCCGTGCCGACCAGACACTGCGCAACCTGGACTGGTTCGAAGTGACCCAGGTCCGCGGCCAGATCGAGAACGGGCGGATCGAGCACTACCAGGTGGGGCTGAAGGTGGGCTTCCGCCTCGAGGACCAGACCTGACGCGGTCCGGCCGGTCCCCGGCGACTCAGGTGCGGCCCTCCCGTTCCTGAGCCTCTTCGAGCACCGCGGACTTCGCGGCCCAGCGGGCCCGTACGACGGTGAACCCGGCGCGCTCCGCGTCGTCGCAGACCAGTTCGTCGTCGTCCACGAGGACACGGACCTCGCGGTCCTGCGCGAGCCGGCGCAGGATCTCCAGCTTGGCGAACCGCGCGGGCCTGCGGTCGGCGTTGCCCCGCATGTGCACCCGCCCCTCCGGCAGTCCGTGGGCCGCCAGCCAGTCCAGCGTGTCGCGCCGGCACCGCTCGGGGCGCCCGGTGAGGTAGGCCACCTCGCACTCACGGGCGCTCTCCACGGCCAGCGCGATACCTCTGGCGAGGGGCGGGTCCGCGGGTGCGGCGGCGAAGAACGCGGCCCAGTTCTTCGGCCGCACCTCCAGGAAGTGCTGCCGGTGAGCGGTGTCCGCCAAGGTGTTGTCGAGGTCGAACACGGCGAGCGGACGGCTGTTGCTGTCTGTCACGTGGACCCAGCCTAGCCGGACCGACGGGGCCGGCCCGGGAATCCCCGGGCCGTCAGGACGTTGAACACTGCGTGAGCAGCACCGTCATAGCCCGGACCCGGTTCTCCGTCCTCGACCGTTCCCGCACCCGCGCGGGGCATCCGCCCGCCGAGGCGCTGCGCGACACCGTGGCGCTGGCGCGTGAGGCGGAGGCGCTCGGCTACCATCGTTTCTGGGTGTCCGAGCACCACGGAGTGCCCGGCGTCGCCGGTTCCGCGCCGACCGTGCTGGCCGCCGCGGTGGCCTCGGCCACCCGTACGATCCGGGTCGGCACCGGCGGGGTGATGCTCCCCAACCACCAACCCCTGGTCGTCGCCGAGCAGTTCGGTGTCCTGGAGTCCCTGTTCCCCGGCCGGATCGACATGGGGCTGGGCCGTTCCGTCGGCTTCACCGACGGGGTGCGCAAGGCCCTCGGCCGGGACAAGGAGGTCGCCGGGGACTTCGCGGCACAGCTCGGTGAGTTGCTGGGCTGGTTCGAGGGCAGCTCGCCGGCCGGGGTGCGGGCGCGCCCGGCGGAAGGGCTGCGGGTGCCGCCGTTCGTGCTGGCCATGGGCGAGGGTGCCCGGATCGCGGCGCGCGCCGGGCTGCCGATGGTGATCGGCGATCTGCGTGGCCGCGAGAAGATGCTGCGTGGCATCGACCAGTACCGCTCCCTGTTCCGGCCCTCCCCCTGGGCGTCCGACCCGTACGTCGTGATCTCCGGCACGGTCGCGGTCGCCGGCACCGAGGCGGAGGCGCGGCGGCTGCTGGTCCCGGAGGCCTGGTCGATGGCGTACGCGCGCACCCACGGCACCTTCCCGCCGCTCGCCCCGGCCGAGGAGATCGAGGCCGGCCCGATGACCACCAAGGAACGCGGCTTCTACGACGCGGGGCTCGCCGGTCACATCGCCGGTACCCGGGACCAGGTCGCCCACGAACTGGGGACGGTGCTGGAGGAGACGGGCGCGGACGAGGTGCTGGTCACCACCAGTGGTTACGACCGCACCGCGCTGGTGGACTCCTACCGCGGGCTCGCCGCGCTCTTCGCACCGGGCGGCTGACCTGGCTCGAGATGCGAGCCCCGCCGGTGCCGGTGACCCTGGAAGGGAAGGCCTCAAGCGACGAGGAGGGCTGCCATGTCCTTCATGGACAAGATCAAAGGCATGCTCAAGGGCCATGAGGGCATGGCCGACAAGGGCATCGACAAGGGCGGCGACTACATCGACCGGCGCACCGGGAACACGTACCAGTCGCAGGTCGACGCCGCGCAGGACAGGGCGAGGGACGAGTTCGGCACGCGGCCGAACCGGGACAACCCTCCGCAGTCGTAGCACACGGGGGCGGATAGAGTCTCCCCTCTATGCACAGCCCACATGACCCCTGCGTCCGCGTCCGCGGCGCCCGTGAGCACAACCTCAAGGGCGTCGACGTGGACATCCCGCGCGACGTACTGGCCGTGTTCACCGGCGTGTCCGGCTCGGGGAAGTCGTCCCTGGCGTTCGGCACGATCTACGCCGAGGCACAGCGGCGCTACTTCGAGTCGGTCGCCCCCTACGCCCGCAGGCTGATCCACCAGGTCGGGGCGCCCAGGGTCGGCGAGATCACCGGGCTGCCGCCGGCGGTCTCGCTGCAGCAGCGCCGCGCGGCCCCCACCTCCCGTTCCTCGGTGGGCACGGTCACCAATCTCTCCAACTCGCTGCGCATGCTGTTCTCCCGCGCCGGTCACTACCCGCCGGGGGCCGAGCGCCTCGATTCGGACGCGTTCTCGCCGAACACCGCGGCGGGAGCCTGCCCGGAGTGCCACGGGCTCGGCCAAGTGCACCGCACCACGGAGGCGTTGCTGGTGCCGGACCCCTCGCTGTCCATCCGCGAGGGCGCCATCGCCGCCTGGCCCGGCGCCTGGCAGGGCAAGAACCTCCGCGACATCCTCGACGCGCTCGGCCACGACGTGGACCGGCCCTGGCGCGAGCTGCCCGCCGAGCAGCGGGAGTGGATCCTGTTCACGGACGAGCAGCCGGTCGTCACCGTCCACCCCGTGCGGGACGCGGACCGTATCCAACGGCCCTACCAGGGCACGTACATGAGCGCCCGGCGGTATGTGCTGAAGACCTTCTCGGACACCAGGTCCGCGTCGCTGCGGGCGAAGGCGGAACGTTTCCTGGCTGCCGCGCCCTGCCCGGTGTGCGGGGGCAGCCGGCTGCGGCCCGAGGCGCTCGCGGTGACCATCGGCGGGCGGACCATCGCCGAGCTGGCCGCGCTGCCGCTGACCGACCTCGCCGGGCTGCTCGACGGCCACGACGAGTCCGCACGGGTCCTCATCGAGGACCTGAAGTCCCGGATCGCGCCGGTGGTCGAGCTGGGCCTCGGCTATCTGAGCCTGGACAGGTCCACGCCCACCCTCTCGGCGGGCGAGCTGCAACGGCTGCGCCTGGCCACGCAGTTGCGGTCCGGGCTGTTCGGCGTGGTCTACGTCCTGGACGAGCCGTCCGCCGGGCTGCACCCGGCGGACACCGAGGCGCTGCTGACCGTGCTGGACCGGCTGAAGACCGCGGGCAACTCTGTGTTCGTGGTGGAGCATCACCTGGAGGTGGTGCGCGGCGCCGACTGGCTGGTGGACGTGGGCCCCGGCGCGGGCGAGCACGGCGGACGCGTGCTGTACAGCGGGCCGCCGGCCGAGCTGGCGTCGGTCGAGGACTCGGCGACGGCCGCGTACCTCTTCGACGAGTCCCCGGGACCGGCGCGTGAGGTCCGCTCCCCGCGCGGCTGGTTGGAGGTGGGGCCGGTGACCCGGCACAACCTGCGCGCGGTGACGGCCGGGTTCCCGCTGGGCGCGTTCACCGCCGTCACCGGGGTGTCCGGTTCGGGAAAGTCCACACTCATCGGCGAGTTGACGCAGGAGCTGGAGGGCGTGGACCGGCTGGTCCGGGTCGACCAGCGGCCGATCGGGCGCACCCCGCGCTCCAACCTGGCCACCTACACCGGCCTGTTCGACGTCGTGCGCAAGGTGTTCGCCGAGACGGAGGAGGCGAAGGCGAGCGGGTACGGCGTCGGCCGGTTCTCCTTCAATGTCCCCGGCGGGCGCTGCGAGACGTGCCAGGGCGAGGGGTTCGTCAGCGTCGAGCTGCTGTTCCTGCCGAGCACGTACGCGCCGTGCCCGGACTGCGACGGCGCCCGCTACAACCCGGAGACACTGCGGGTGACCTACCGGGGCCGGAACATCGCCGAGGTGCTCGATCTGACGGTGGAGGCCGCCGCGGAGTTCTTCGCCGACGTCCCGTCGGCCGCCCGGAGCCTTCGCGCCCTGCTCGACGTAGGCCTCGGCTATCTGCGGCTCGGGCAGCCCGCGACCGAGTTGTCCGGCGGTGAGGCACAGCGGATCAAGCTGGCGAGCGAGCTGCAGCGCGGCCGGCGCGGCCACACCCTCTATCTGCTGGACGAGCCGACCACCGGACTGCACCCCGCCGACGTGGAGGTGCTCATGGACCGGCTGCACGGGCTTGTCGACGCGGGGCACACGGTCGTGGTGGTCGAGCACGACATGACCGTGGTCGCGGACGCGGACTGGGTCATCGACCTGGGCCCCGGCGGGGGTGACCGGGGCGGGCGGATCGTGGCGTCGGGGCCGCCGGAGCGGGTGGCGCGGGCGGCGGGCAGTGCCACGGCGCCCTACCTGGCCCGGGTCATGCCCTGAGAAGGGCGCTCACGTACTGAGCAAGCGGTTGAAGAACGAACGGTAGCGGCGCAGCGCCCCACGGAGTTCCTCGGTGTCCACCCGCTCGCCCTGGCTCCATTGGGCCTCCAGGTCCTTCTTGTGCTGGGCGAAGGTGGACGCCAGGGTCTGCATGACGTCCGCCACCAGCGTGTCGGCGTCGTGCACGGCCTCGCGGGGATCGTCCACGAACTTGTTCTGGGTCTGCTGCCACCGGTCGCGGAAGGTGCGTTCCTCGTCGTCCGTCAGCAGCTGCGGAGCCTCGTCTTCCGAGGTGTCCGGGGCGCCCTCGGCGGTCGCGGCGCCCGTGTCGGCGGCGTCGGTGGCCGCGCCGGCCCCGCCCCCGGCGGACTCGCCGCCCGCGCTATGCGTCGCGGTGCTCTCGCCGGGATAGACGGGGGCTCCCGAGGAGGCCGGCTCGGCTTCCGCTCCGGTGCCGGACGGCTCGGCGAGGTCTTCGGTGGACAGACCGCCGCTCGTGCGGTCCACTTCCTCGTTGCTGTGCATGGCGTTCCTCCATGCCGGATGGTGATGGGGGTCAGGGGCGGGCATGCCGGATGGTGGCGGCCGTCAGGACCCGGCGGGCTGCGCCCGGCCGCCGCCGTCGGAGAGCAACTCGTCGAACAGGGCACGGTAGTGCACCATGGCACCCCTCAGCTGCTCGGTCGTCGCCCGCTTGCGGGTGGAGAGGGTCTCCACCTCGTGCGCGGCCCGGTAGTGCTGCAGCGTGGTGCCGTGCTCCACCGAGAGGTCCTTCATCTGTTGCTCGAACCCCTCGGTCGGATAGCCGCGCTCGTGCATCAGGGAGGTCACCAGCCGGTCCGCGTCGTGCACCGCATCCGCCGGCCGGTCGACGAACTCCTCCTGGACGCTGCTCCACTCCCGCGTGTAGCGGTCCCGCGAGACGGGGGGCAGTGGTTTGATCTCCAGCGAGTCGTGTCGCCTCTCGCGCTCCCTCAGCTCACGCTCGGCGGCGAGCCGGCTGTCGGATCCCTCGACCGTCCGTTCGTACTCCGGACCGAAGCGCTCACGGAGGTGACGGCGTCGCATCAACAGTGAGACCGCCACAGCGGCCAGGGCGATCACCACCACGATGGGAATGATGATCGCCAGAAGCGTTCCCGTGGACATGGCCACACGCTCCTCAGGGAGTAGTGATGTGCACAGTCCGTCTTCCCATTCGCGGCATATGTAAGCTTTTTTCGGTGAATCCGTGTCAGCTGGAGACCAGTGCCACGTGAGTCCAGGCGGGCTCCGGGGTGACCGACTGGGCGGCCCGGGCGAGGGCGCGGCGGTCGGGGTGGGCGCCCGGCGGGATCACCGGCCGGACCTCCACCTCCGCGACCAGGCCCCGGGTACGGGCCACCCGCCACAGGGAGGCGAGCAGGGTGTCCTCGCCGACGAACGCGGCCGCCGTGCTCGGGCCGCCGCCGGCCTGCCGGTAACGCAGGCTGACCGGCTGCACGGGCACGTCCGCGTCCAGCGCGGCCTGGAAGACGGCCCGGCGGAAGCGGCCCTGCGCCCGCCCGCACCAGGTGCTGCCCTCGGGGAACGCGGCCACGGCCGCGCCCTCGCGCAGGGTCTCGGCGATCCGGGCGACCGTCGCGGGCAGGGCGCGGATGCGGTCCCGTTCGATGAACAGGACCCCGCCGCGCGCGGCCAGTGCGCCGGCCACCGGCCAGTGGCGGATCTCGGTCTTGGCGAGCATCCGGGCGGGGCGTACGGCGGCCAGCAGCGGTATGTCCAGCCACGACACGTGGTTGGCGACCAGCAGCAGCCCGCCGACCGGAGCGGGGGCGCCGGTGACGCGGACCCGGACCCCGATGGCCCGCACGAGCGCCCGGCACCATCGCCTGACCCACTCGGTGGGGATCCTCCCGCCGAGCGGGGACAGCGCGATCCCGGCCAGCATCAGGACCACCACCGCGGTCAGCCGCAGCACGGCCCGGGGTACGGCCGCAGCGGCCCGGACCGGCTCCACACAGGCGCCCGGGGTGCAGGGCGCGCTGGGCAACCAGACACTCATCAGGCCGGCACGAGGGAGAGGAAGTGCCGCAGGTAGCGCGCGTTCACCCGGCGCATCGACAGCAGCACGTACAGGTCGGCGACCCCGAAGTCCGGGTCGTGCGCGGGCTCGCCGCACACCCAGGCGCCGAGGCGGAGGTAGCCGCGCAGCAGGGCGGGCAGGTCGCTGTGTCCGGCCGGGGCACCGGCGTCAGGGGTCCACGGCAGCAGCGGCCGTACCCGGAACTCCTCGGGTGCCAGGTGCTTGGCGCGCACCCGCTCCCAGGTGGCCGTGGCGAGGGCCCCGCCGTCGGCGAGCGGCACCGAGCAGCAGCCCGCCAGCCACTCGTGCCCGCGGTCGACCATGTAGCGGGCTATCCCGGCCCAGATCAGGCCGATGACCGCGCCGTCACGGTGGTCGGGGTGCACACAGGAGCGGCCGACCTCGACCAGTCCGGGCCGGATCGGGTCGAGCGCGGCCAGCTCGAACTCGCCCTCGGAGTAGAGCCGGCCGGCCACCGCGGCCCGCTCCGGCGGCAGCAGCCGGTAGGTGCCGACGACCTGTCCGGTGGCGGTGTCGCGCACCAGCAGGTGGTCGCAGTAGGCGTCGAAGGCGTCGACGTCCAGTCCGGGATGCGGCGTGGCCAGCAGGGCCCCCATCTCACCGGCGAAGACATCGTGCCGCAACTGCTGGGCGGCCCGCACGTCGTCCTCGTCACGGGCGAGGGTGACGGTGTAGCGGGTGGGTGCCGCGGGCTGTGGGGGGCGGTCGAGGGTGGAAACGCCGGTCATGGCTCTCTCCTGGTCACGGGCCGGTTCGGCGACGGCGGCGGGCGGTGCGTACGGCCCGCCTCCCCTGTTCTTCCGACGCCGGTTGGCCGGTGCGTGACCTGTGCCAGGAGAGAGGATGTGGGAATGCTGAACGCCGGGGTCCGGCCGATCACGGGAAACCAGACGGGGCCGGTGAGCACCACTCCCGGCCCCGCCCGCCCGCCGTCCGTGGCGAACGTTCTCCCTCTCGGTGGGGGGGCTACCGCTTCCCCACCTTCCGGTTGGCCCTCAGCCACTCCTTGTTCATGCTGGTGATCGACACCAGGGGAATCCCCTTCGGGCAGGCGGTCGCACACTCCCCCGTCAGCGTGCACCCGCCGAAGCCCTCCGCGTCCATCTGGGCCACCATGTCCAGCACCCGCGTCTCCCGCTCGGGCGCGCCCTGGGGCAGGACATTGAGGTGGTTGACCTTGGCGGAGGTGAACAGCATCGCGGCCCCGTTGGGACACGCGGCCACGCATGCCCCGCATCCGATGCACTCCGCGTGCTCGAAGGCGAAGTCGGCGTCGGCCTTCGGCACCGGGGTGGCGTGCGCCTCGGGGGCGGATCCGGTCGGCGCGGTGACGTAGCCGCCGGCCTGGATGATCCGGTCGAACGCGGAGCGGTCCACGACCAGGTCCTTGATCACCGGGAACGCGGCGGCCCGCCACGGCTCGATGTCGATCGTGTCGCCGTCCGCGAAGGACCGCATGTGCAGCTGGCAGGTGGTGGTGCGCTCGGGACCGTGCGCCTCGCCGTTGATGACGAGGGAACACGCGCCGCAGATGCCCTCGCGGCAGTCGTGGTCGAAGGCGACCGGTTCCTCGCCGGCGAGGATGAGCCGCTCGTTGAGGACGTCCAGCATCTCCAGGAAGGACATGTCGGCCGAGATGCCGTCCACCTCGTACGTGGACATGGTGCCTTCGGCGTCGGCGTTCTTCTGCCGCCAGACGCGCAGGGTGAGCTTCATGCGTAGCTCCGCTGGGTGGGGTGGACGTACTCGAAGACCAGGTCTTCCTTGTGCAGGACGGGAGCAGAGCCCGTACTCGTGAACTCCCAGGCCGCCGCGTAGGCGAACTCGTCGTCCCTGCGGGCGGCCTCGCCGTCCGGGGTCTGGGACTCCTCGCGGAAGTGGCCGCCGCAGGACTCGGCGCGGTGCAGCGCGTCGAGGCACATCAGCTCGGCCAGCTCCAGGTAGTCGACGATCCGGTTGGCCTTCTCCAGCGACTGGTTGAACTCCTCGCCGGTACCGGGCACCTTGATGCGCCGCCAGAACTCCTCCCGGATCTGCGGGATGCGCTCCAGGGCCTTGCGCAGCCCGGCGTCGGTGCGTGCCATGCCGCAGAACTCCCACATCAGTTCACCGAGTTCGCGGTGGAAGGAGTCGGGGGTGCGGTCGCCGTCGACGGACAGCAGCAGGTGCAGCCGGTCCTCGGTCTCGGCCAGCACCTCCTGCACCACGGGGTGTTCGGCGGTGACCGCTTCCTGGTGCGGGTTGCGGGCCAGGTAGTCGTTGATGGTGGCCGGCAGCACGAAGTAGCCGTCGGCCAGGCCCTGCATCAGCGCGGAGGCGCCGAGCCGGTTGGCGCCGTGGTCGGAGAAGTTGGCCTCGCCGATCGCGAACAGGCCGGGAACGGAGGTCTGCAGGTCGTAGTCGACCCACAGGCCGCCCATCGTGTAGTGCACGGCCGGGTAGATCCGCATCGGCACCTCGTACGGATCCTCGTCGGTGATCCGCTGGTACATGTCGAAGAGGTTGCCGTACTTCGCCTCGACCGCCTTCCGGCCCATCCGCTGGATGGCGTCGGCGAAGTCGAGGTAGACGCCCTGGCCGCCGGGGCCCACTCCCCTGCCCTCGTCGCAGACGTTCTTCGCGGCGCGGGAGGCGATGTCGCGCGGGACCAGGTTGCCGAAGGACGGGTAGATGCGCTCCAGGTAGTAGTCGCGCTCGTCCTCGGGGATCTGGTTCGGCGGACGGGTGTCGCCCTGGGCCTTGGGCACCCAGATCCGGCCGTCGTTGCGCAGCGACTCGCTCATCAGGGTGAGCTTGGACTGGTGGTCGCCGGTGCGCGGGATGCAGGTCGGGTGGATCTGCGTGAAGCAGGGGTTGGCGAAGTAGGCGCCGCGCCGGTGCGCCCGCCACACGGCGGTCGCGTTGGAGTTCATGGCGTTCGTCGACAGGTAGAAGACGTTTCCGTAACCGCCGCTGGCCAGCACGACGGCGTCGGCGAAGTACGTGTCGATCTTGCCGGTGATCAGGTCCCGGGCCACGATGCCGCGGGCCCGTCCGTCGACGACGATCAGGTCCAGCATCTCGGTGCGCGGATGCATCTCCACGTTCCCGGCGGCGATCTGCCGGGACAGCGCCTGGTAGGCGCCGAGCAGGAGCTGCTGGCCCGTCTGGCCGCGGGCGTAGAAGGTGCGGGAGACCTGGACGCCACCGAAGGAGCGGGTGTCGAGCAGACCGCCGTACTCACGGGCGAACGGCACGCCCTGCGCCACGCACTGGTCGATGATCTCGACCGAGATCTGCGCGAGCCGGTGCACGTTGGACTCGCGCGCCCGGAAGTCGCCGCCCTTGACGGTGTCGTAGAACAGCCGGTGGATCGAGTCGCCGTCGTTGCGGTAGTTCTTCGCCGCGTTGATGCCTCCTTGCGCGGCGATGGAGTGGGCACGGCGCGGGGAGTCCTGGTAGCAGAACTGGACGACGTGGTAACCCTGTTCGGCCAGGGTCGCGCCCGCGGAGCCGCCCGCGAGGCCGGTGCCGACGACGATGACCGTGTGCTTGCGCCGGTTGGCCGGGTTGACCAGCCTGGCCTCGAAGCGGCGCTTGTCCCAGCGCTCGCTGATCGGGCCGGACGGGGCCTTGCCGTCGACGACCGGCTCGCCCGTCGTGTAGTTCACGTATTCGGTCATGTCAGCTCACCACTCCGGTCATGACGCCCACGGGTACGGCGATGAAGCCGGCCGTGAGCACAAGCGCGAGGACGTTGGCGACGGTCTTCAGGGCGCGGTCGCGGGCACGGCTGCCGACGCCGAGGGTCTGCGCGGCGCTCCAGAAGCCGTGCCGGATGTGCAGGCCGAGCGCGAGCATCGCGACGATGTAGATGACGTCGCCGTACCAGGTGGAGAAGGTGTCGACCACGTTCTGGTACGGGTGGCCCTCCTGGAAGCCGCCGGAGTGCACGGTGCCGGTGGTCAGGTCCAGGATGTGCCAGACGATGAACAGGCCGAGGATGACGCCGCCCCAGCGCATGGTGCGGGTGGCGTAGCTCGCCCGGGGCCGTGAGTGCACGTACTTGCTGGGCCGCGCCCTGATGTCACGGCGGCTGAGCTGGTACGCGGACGTGGCGTGGGCGACCACGGCGACGACGAGGACGATCCGGATGAGCCAGAGCGTCCACTCGTAGTGCATGAAGGGTTCGCCGATGGTGCGCAGCCAGTGGGCGTAGTGGTTGAACTCGCCCGCTCCGAAGTAGATCTTCAGATTGCCGATCATGTGCGCGATCAGATACAGCAGCATGATCAGACCGCTGACGGCCATCACCGTCTTCTTGCCGACGGAGGAGTCCCACATCGTGCGCGCCATGGACGGCCGTCGGTCCGTCCGCGTTGCCAGAGCCATGGCACAGCACGCTAGGGGCCAAGGAGCCGATCAGTCCAAGACATGGTCCAGCTTGATTCCATAGGCTCAAGCTATCCTTGCAGGGTGCAGTTCCAGCAGCTCCAGTACTTCGTCGCGGTCGCCGAGACCCGGCACTTCACCCGCGCCGCCGAGCTGGTGCATGTCGCCCAGCCGTCGCTGTCGCAGCAGATCAAGGCGCTGGAGCGGGAGCTGGGCGCGGATCTGTTCCTGCGCGCCCGGGGCAACATCACGCTGACCGACGCGGGCGAGGCGCTGCTGCCGCTGGCCCGGCGGATCCTGGCCGACGCGGACACGGCCCGGTACGAGGTGCAGGAGCTGGTGCAGCTGCGGCGGGGCCGGGTGCGGCTGGGGGCGACGCCGAGTCTGTGCACGGGCCTGCTGCCGGACGTGCTGCGCGCCTTCCACGACCGCTATCCCGGCATCCAGTTGCTGATCGAGGAGGGCGGCTCGCACGACCTGGTGCGGGAACTGGCCCGGGGCGCGCTCGACCTCGCCCTGGTCGTGCTGCCACTGCCGACGCCGTCGCCCGCGCTCACCACCGTGGAGCTGCTGCGGGAGGACCTGGTCGTGGTGTCCTCCCCGGAGGCGCCGGCGCCGGGGCGGGGCGGGCGGGTGGTGCACATCGCCGATCTGGAGGGCGAGCGTCTGGTGATGTTCCGGCACGGCTACGACCTGCGGGAGCTGACCGTGGCGGCGTGCCGCGCCGAGGGCTTCGAGCCGGACTTCGCGGTGGAGGGCGGCGAGATGGACGCGGTCCTCGGTTTCGTCCGGGCGGGGCTCGGCGTCGCCGTCGTGCCGCGCATGGTCGCGACCCGGTCCGGGCGGGGTCTGCGGGTGACCCCGCTGGCCAGGCCGGGCCTGTACCGCACGATCGCCCTGGCCCACCGCAGCGACGTGGCTCCGCCACGGGCCGCACGGGAGCTGCAGCGGATGCTGCTGGAGCGGTGACACCCCGCGCAGTCTTGTTTCAGGCTACATCTATCTGCATAATAGGCTTATGCATAAGCGGGTTATGGAAAATGGCGGGGCCGAGGCCTCGCCGGAGGACTTGATCATCGCGGTCGAGCAGTTGGTCCGGTACGTGCGCCGCAGTGCCACGGCAGGCGGACTGAGCACCGCCGCCTCCTCCGCCCTCTCCCGGCTGAACCGCGAGGGCCCGCAGCGGCTGACCGATCTGGCCCGGGCCGAGGGCGTCTCCCAGCCCAACATGACGCAGCTCGTCACCCGGCTGGAGCGGGCGGCCCTGGTCCGGCGCACCGCCGACAGCCGCGACGGCCGGGGCGTCCTGGTCGAGGTGACCGACACCGGCATGGACGTCTTCCGGCGACGCCGCGCCGAACGGGCGGAGGCGCTGGCCGAACTCGTCGACGAGCTCACCGAGCCGGAACGGCGCGCGGTACGGCTGGCCCTGCCGGCCCTGGCCCGCGCGATAGAGGACCGCGCGGCCCGCCGCTGACCCCCGCCGTCCTGTCCCTCCCGCCACCATCCGTACCTCCCTCAACCCCCCGGGAGAACACCGCACATGAGTGCTTCGCATGGAAGAGCCGCGAGTCCCTTCAAGCAGCCGAAGGCCGTCTGGGCCGTCGCGTTCGCCTGCGTGATCTCGTTCATGGGCATCGGCCTGGTCGATCCGATCCTGCCCGCCCTCGCCCAGAGCCTGCACGCCACACCCAGCCAGGTCTCCCTGCTGTTCAGCAGCTATCTGATCGTGACCGCCGTGGCCATGCTGGTCGTCGGCTGGGTCTCCAGCCGCCTCGGCGCCAAGCGCACCCTGATGGCCGGTCTCGCCCTCATCGTCGTCTTCGCCGCCCTGGCCGGCACCTCCGACTCCATCAACGGCATCGTCGGCTTCCGCGCGGGCTGGGGGCTCGGCAACGCGCTGTTCATCGCCACCTCCCTCGCCGTGATCGTCGCCTCCGCCAGCGGTGGTTTCGGCGGCGCGATCATCCTGTACGAGACGGCTCTCGGCCTCGGAATCGCCTTTGGGCCGCTGCTCGGCGGCGAGTTGGGGGCCATCAGCTGGCGCGGCCCCTTCTTCGGCGTGGCGGTGCTGATGGCGATAGCCCTGGTGGCGACCCTGGCCTTCGTGCCGTCGCTGCCCAAGCCCGCCCGGCCCACCTCGCCCCTCGCCCCGCTCAAGGCCCTGCGCCATCGCGGACTGCTCACCATGGGCATCGTGGCCCTTCTGTACAACTGGGGCTTCTTCACCATGCTCGGCTACGCCCCCTACCCGATGGAGCTCAGCGCCCGTCAGCTCGGACTGGTCTTCACCGGCTGGGGCCTGCTGGTGGCGGTCTTCAGCGTCCTCTTCGCGCCGCGCCTGCAGGCCCGCTTCGGCTCAGCGCCCGTGCTCTACGCCAACCTGCTCGGACTCGGCATCGTGATGGCCGTCATCGCCGCCGGAGTGAAGACACCGGTCGTGGTCATCGTCGCGGTCATCGTCAGCGGCGCCTTCATCGGCATCAACAACACGCTCACCACCCAGGCCGTGATGCTCGTCTCGCCCGTGGAACGCCCCGTCGCCTCCTCCGCGTACGGTTTCCTGCGGTTCATCGGGGGCGGCCTCGCGCCGTACGTCGCCGGCAAGTTGGCCGACGCGACGGATCTGAGCGTGCCGTTCTACCTCGGCGCCGCCACGTTCGTCCTCGCGATCCCGATCCTCGCCACCGGCCACCACCTGGTACGGCAGGCCGAGTCACACGCGGACCACTCCATGGGCTCCGTCCCGCAAGGGGAGACGCCGGCACAGGCGGTCAGCGGCTGAACCGGTGGTCGGCGCGAAGGTCGGGCCGGTTGCCGGCGCCGGCAGGCCACGTGCCGGGTGAGGGGTGCGGGGAACCGCGCCACCAGCCCCGCGCTCCCGCACCCGGCAGACGGCAGTCCCCTCTTCCGTGGCCCGAGCCCAGCTCAGCGCCCCTCACCCCGTCGCGTCCACCAGCGCCAGGTCGTGCAGCCGTTCCGGTGGGCCCGGCCGGGCGTAGTACCAGCCCTGGGCCGTGTCGCAGCCCAGTATCCGCAACTGCTCGGCCTGGGCCCCGGTTTCCACGCCCTCGACGGTGACCGCGAGGTCGAGGCTGTGGGCCAGGGTGACGATCCCCTCGACGATCTTCAGGTCGACGGGGTCGGCGGGGAACCGCTGCATGCCCTGGGTGAAGGAGCGGTCCAGCTTGAGGATGCTCACCGGCAGGCGGCGCAGGTTGGCGAGGTTGGAGTAACCGGTTCCGAAATCGTCCAGGGCGATGTCGACGCCCATCTCGGCCAGCCGGTGCAGGGGTTTGAGCAGATCGTCGTCGGCACCGATGAGCGCGGACTCGGTGACCTCCAGGCACAGGGCGTCCGGGGCGACCCCGGCCCGCTCCAGGATGTCCACGGTGTCCTGCACCAGACCCGGATGACTGAGCTGGCACGGCGACAGGTTGACGTTGATGCGCAGGGGACCAGTGGCCGTCTCCTCGCCGTGACGTTCTCGCCAGGCGCGGGCCTGCCGGATGGACTCCTCCAGGACCCAGCGGCCGAGCGGGACGATCAGTCCGGTGTGCTCCGCGAGCGGGATGAACCGGTCGGGGCCGAGCACACCGTGCTGCGGATGCAGCCAGCGGACGAGCGCCTCGGCGCCGCGCACACTGCCGTCGCCGAGATGGACGAGCGGCTGGTACTCGATGAAGAACTCGCCGCGTTCCAGAGCCGTCGGCAGGGCCGTCGTCAGACCGTGCCGGGTGATGGCGCGGGCATCGGCCTCGGGGTCGGCCAGCTCGGAGCGGTTGCCGCCCGCGGACTTGGCCCGGTACATGGTGATGTCGGCGCTCCGCAGGACCTCCGCCGCCGTGCGCTCGCCCGCCGGGCCCTCGACGATGCCGAGGCTGCCGCGCACCATCAGGTCCCGGCCGTCGATGCTGATCGGGGTGATCAGGGCGTTCATGATGCGTTCGGCGAGTTCGTCGACCTCGCGCTCGGTGCCCGGCCCGGTGGTCAGTGCCACGAACTCGTCGCCGCCGAGCCGGGCGACCATCTCACCGGGCGCGGTCGCGCAGGACTGCAGCCGGTCGGCGACCTCCACCAGCAGCCGGTCGCCGGCCGCGTGCCCGAGGCTGTCGTTGATGGTCTTGAAGCCGTCCAGGTCGAGGTAGCACAGGCCGAAGCGCTGGCCCTCGCCCGCGTTCAGGGCCTTGTCCAGCCGCTCGAAGAACAGGCTGCGGTTGGGCAGGCCGGTGAGCGCGTCGTGTGTCGCCTCGTAGCGCAGCCGGAGGTTGAGCAGCCGGCGCTCGGTGGTGTCCTCCATGAGGGCGAGCTGGTACTGCGGCGCGCCGTCGGCGTCGCGCAGCAGGGAGACCGTGAGGTTGGTCCACAGGACCGTGCCGTCCGGGCGGTTGAAGGCCTTTTCGAGGTGGTAGTGCTCGCGCTCGCCGCGGACGAGTTCGTCGTAGAGCTTCCAGGTCTGCGGCGCGTCCTCGGGGTGCACCCAGTCCTGCACGCGACGGCCGCGCAGAGTGTGCTCGGAGAGCCCGAACATGCGCAGCAGCGCCTCGTTGACCTGCAGGACGTTGCCTTCGAGGTCGGCGATGCCGATTCCTATGGCCGCGCCCTCGAAGAGCGCACGGAAGCGCGCCTCGCTGGCGTGCAGCGCCTGCGCGACCACGCCCTGCGCCTGCAACGCGGCCTGGGCGATGGACTCCTGCTCGGCGAGCGTGCGCTCGCGCAAGGCCTCGGCGTACCCGGCGGCCATCGCGTGCTGCAACCGCGAGGAGCGGATGCGCGGTTCGTCCTGTGGACCGTCCTCGGCGCAGTACAGCACCAGATAGGCGTCGACGCAGTCCAGGGTCCGGGAGAGCGCCTCCGGGTCGGTGCAGTGCTCGCCGACCAGGGCGGCGCCGATCGCCTTCGCACCGTCCGCGTCGAAGGCGCGGGCGCGCAGCAGCTCGCTCAACCGGCGTGCGAGCGGAAGGAGTTCTTCCTCGAACTCCGGGCGGGTCAGCGACGTTGAGGTCACCGGGTAGACCGCCCGGCTCCAGATCGTCGTGAACCGGCGCAGTCTGTCCTCCGGCCCGTCCGGCTCCGCGGTCACGCCGTACGCCCCACGCCGGCGAATCCGGAGAAGGCGAACGGGTCCTCGTCCTCCGGCGCCGATTCCGGCCGCCAGTGCGGCATGGGCACCAGTCCCGGTTCCACCATGTCGTACCCCTCGAAGAACCGCGCGACCTCGTCGCGCGAGCGCATGATCAGCGGGTTGCGAATGTCCTTGTATACGTCGACCGCGCCCTCGGCCCGCTCGGCGGGCAGCGGGATTCCCTCGTACGAGGCATGGGTGAGGATCAGCAGGCTGCCGGGCGCGAGCGCCTCGCGCAGCTCGGCCACCGCACCGTAGGGGTCGTCCGCGTCTTCCACGAAGTGCAGTATGGCAACGAGGAGCAGCGCGGTCGGACGGTTCAGGTCGATCAGTCGCTCGACCTGGGGGCTGGAGAGGATCTCCCGCGGCTTGCGCAGGTCCGCGGCGACCACGTCCGCATCGTCGTTGCCCGCCAGGACCGCCTCGCTGTGCGCGACGGCGACCGGGTCGTGGTCGACGTAGACCACGCGGGCGCCCGGTACGGCCGCCTGGGCCACCTCGTGGACGTTGCCGAAGGTCGGGATGCCGGAGCCGATGTCGAGGAACTGGGTGATGCCCTCCCCCGCCGCGAACCGCACGGCACGGCGCATGAACGCCCGGTTGGCCTGCATGATCTTCGGCAGTCCCGGCATGAACTCCATCGCCCTGCGGGCCGCTTCCCGGTCGACCTCGAAGTTGTGCGAGCCGCCCAGGTAGTAGTCGTAGATCCGCGAGACGCTCGGCACCGAGATGTCGATGCTCCGTGGGGCCCAGGCGGGGCGCTCCATGTATCTCTCCAAGGGTAGGCGACAGGGGCAGGCGATCCGGTGTTCGAGCTGAGGCTACTGATCGCCCGCCAAAGGAGCGACCCAAAACGGAAATTGACCGTCCGTTCCCCGCCACTGCCTGCGGCAAGTGCCCGTATGACCCCGCTGTGTGACGGCTGTGCCGCCTTGGCCCACTCCTTCCCGGACGTGCGAGCCCACCACGCACAACGGTCCGCCCCCTCCGTGCGGTGCGGAGGGGGCGGACCTTCGGTGGCGCTCCGGGCCGGGCGGGGCGATCGACCCTGGGGAGGTGATCTAGTTGCCCGGCGCGCCGACCGGCTTGCCGTCGGGCGAGACGGCGTACCAAGTGCCGCCCACGCCCTCACCGTTGGTGTCGCCGGGGGCCTTGTCCCCGGAGAAGGTGTAGATCGGCCAGCAGTTGACGGTCATCTGCTTCACACCGTCGGGACGGGTGAAGCCCATCAGGCCCTTCTTCTTGACGCCCTCGGTGTCCTGCGGCTTGACGATGCCGACGGCCGGCCACTTCACCAGGCAGGCCCCGGTGCAGTTCGAGACGGACTTCGGCCAGGCCTTGTCCTTGAGGAAGCGGTAGACCGTCATGCCGTTCTTGTCGACGATGATGTCGCCCAGTTTGGGGTCCTTGCGCACGGACAGACCGGGCAGGCCGGCCAGGGAGGCCTTCTTGCCGTTCGGGGCCAGCGCGAACCACTTGCCGCCCACGCCCTGGCCGTTGACGTCCCCGCCGTTGACGTCCTTGACGTAGCGGTAGGCGGGCCAGCCGCCGACGGTGAGCTGCTTGGTGCCGTCGGCACGGGTGACCTCGCCGAGCAGCGCCTTGTCGATGCCGGCGCCGGCGGTCGCGTCGTCGGCGGGCACCGGCGGCCAGGTGGTGGCGCAGTCACCGTTGCAGTTCGACTTGGGCGGGTTGGCGGTGTCCTCGTCGAACCGGTAGAGGGTGAGGCCGGAGCCGTCGGTCAGCACTTTGCCGAGGTCGGGGTTGGCGGCCACGGTCAGCTTGCCCGCGGGGGCCGCCGGGGTCGGGGAGCTGGAACTCTGGTTGCCGTCGGCGCCGTAACCGTTTCCGGCGCCCGTTCCGGTGCCGGCCCCGGTGGTCGGGCTGCCCGCGGGCGCGGTGGCCCCGACGTTCTGGGCCGCCGATGCCGGAGTGGTGCCGTTGTCCTGACCGCACGCCGTCGTCAGCGCCAGCACCGAAGCGGCTGTGGCCACCAGTGAGGCGGTCCGCCAGGAGGTCTTCATGTCCAACTCCCCATATTCGCCTGGATGTTGCGGCGCTCTGCCGCGCCGCCGCACGGCCATGGGTACGCACCGAGGGGGCCGGAGCGTTCAACGGGGAGGGGAAGTTCTTCGGGAATTTCTTTCCGGACCCTGTGACGCCTGCGCTCGTGTGGGGCGGCGTGAGGCGCGTACAACCGTACGTTTCACGCCACCCGCACTCTCCTTCGCGTCAAACCATTGATCGTGACATGTCCCTCCTTCGGAGCAATACCGACGCACTACGGCGTACGACCGGTTTCCGCACCCCATGATCTTCGCGTGCATGGACCCGAAGTGACCCGATGCGCGCCCGCCGCACGGGTGTTGGCGTTGATGACGCTGACCTGGACCCTGGTGGGCTGCCCGGCCGGCAGCGCCTCGGCCGACGCCTGTGCGTACGCCTCGACGGGCCCGGGGGGCACGGTGGCGGTGGCCTACGCGGGCGACGCCCACTGGCCGACCCCGCCGCCCTGTCCGTCGCCCACCCCGCCCCCGTGCCCGCCCACGCCGCCGACACCACCCCAGGCCCCGCCTCCCGAACCGCCGCCGAGGCCGAAGCCGACGCCGAAGCCGCGCCCGACGCCGAAACCCGCCCCGAGACCGAACCCGCCGGCGCCGCCCGCCCCCTCTCCCCCGCCGGCCCGGCCCGCGCCGACGCCCACCCCCGCCCCGGCCCCGCCCCCCGAACCCAGGCCGAAGCCGAAGCCCACGCCGCGGCCCTCGGTGACCCGGGTGAGCTATCCGGCCTACCACCCGCATCCCACCGCACACGCCGCGCCCGACCACACCGCGCCGGTCACCTACGTCCTGCTCATCACCGTTCCGGCGATCGTCGCCGTCGCGGCCCTGCGCCCGCGCTGACGCGCCGGCCAGCTCACCCTCTGGAGGTATCCGTTGCCGGATTGGCTTGTTCTCGTCCTCGCGATGCTCGGGGCCTGTGCCGTGGTGGTGGTCGTCACCGTCCTGCGGCACAAGCGGGCTCCCGAGGACGAGGACCCCAACGAGACCCCGGACGTCATCGAGTACATGACGATGTGGATCGGCGTCGTGTACGCCATCGTCCTGGGGCTGGCCATCGCGGGGGTGTGGGAGGCCCGCAACTCCGCCCAGGACCATGTGCAGTCCGAGGCGCAGGCCCTGCACGAGATCTCCGAGCGGGTGCGGGTCTATCCGACGGACGTCCGTGACCGCATCCGGGGCGACGTCAACGCCTATGTCTCCTACGTCGTCGACCACGAGTGGAAGACGATGTCCCACGACGAGCACGTCACCGACCGCGGCGGACAGCTGCTGGAGAAGGTCCGCCAGGACGTCACCGACTACCGGCCGAAGAACGACTTCGAGGCGCAGGCCTACCAGCCGCTCCTGGACCAGATGACCGCCGCCGACCAGGCGCGCAACGCCCGCGCCGACTCCACCGGGCCCACCATGCCGCCGGTGGTGTGGTGGGGGCTGCTCACCGGGGCGCTGATCACCATCGGCATGGTGTTCGCGCTGCAGATCCGCCGCACCCGACGGGAACTGATCCTGGCCGGGCTGTTCTCCGCGACCATCGCGTTCATGCTGTTCCTCATCTGGGACTTCGACGCCCCCTTCAGCCGGGGCATCGCGGTGACCGCGGAACCGTTTGTGAACCTGTTCCCGGGCGTCCACGGATAGTCCCGGCCGCGGAGGCGTCGTCCCTCGGCTCGCACCGGACGGCGTCCGACCGCCTGTCGCCGACGGGCCTTCGCCCCGGCCCCGCGAGGGTCCGGGGCGAAGGCCCGCGCCGAGGTGCGCCGTGGGGGATCGACTGTGCGTCAGGTCCGCTTCTCGTTGCGGCGGCGCAACCAGAACGCGCCGCCACCGACGACCGCCAGGGTCACGAGTCCGGCACCGATGGCCATGTCGGCCGGCGTGGCTCCGGTGGATCTGCTGCCGCCGACACCGCCCCGGACGCCGCCGAGCACGGTGAACGCGGCCGGGCGGATCAGCGTGTCGCCGTCGCAGTGGATCTTGATGTCGTACTTGCCGGGGCGGGCATCGCGGTCGATGTCGATGCTGCCGTGCGAGGTGTCGTCACGGGACGAGTCGAGCTGGGTGGCGGGGAAGGCGCGGGAGGACATCGTGCCGCCGCTGCAGCCGCCCACGGTGACGGCGAGCCGGCCTCCGGCCGGGAGCACCGCGGGGCTGGCGACGATGTTCCGCGGGCCGCCGTCGCCACGCCCGTCCAACTCGTCACCGCCGCCGTCGGCGTCGTCACCGCGACCCGCGTAGTCGTCCCCGCGATCGCCGAAGTCGTCGCCCCGGCTGCCGGAGCCGTCGCCCCGTCCGGAGTCGTCGCCCCGCCCGCCACTGCCGTTGTCCTCGCCGCGGCCGCCGAAGTCCTCGCTCCGTCCGCCGCTCCCTTCGTCCTCCCCGCGGCCCTGCTCGCGGCCGCGGTTCGCGTCGTCGTCGGTGTGCGCGCGGAAATGGAAGTTGCCGGTGGGCGGGCCGCCGTTGCCCCTGCCGTCCGCGGCGGCTGCGGGAGCGGCCAGCCCGAGCACAGCTACCGCTGTGCACGCGGCCGCCAAGGCGCGTTGGTTTCGCATGTGATCCTCCGCGGGAGGCGCCCCGGGTCCCGTCCCCGGTGAATCGGCGAGAAAACGCCTCCCGGGAAGACCCTCGGGCGCGCGGAACACGCCCGCACGTCGAGAATCGTCCGTCCTGGTGAGGCAACACACCCAACAAAAAGCAGATAATCGGAAGTTGTCGCAGGTCACAGACCGTCAGAAAATTCCTGTGGACGGCAACTCGGATGGCGCACCGAACGGGCCTCGGGCCACCCGTTCGCCGCTCACCCCCGTCGACCGACGTGCGCTTGGGACTTAGCGTTTTCCCATGCGCGACGGACATGGCGACGGCGGCGTCGAGAGGGGATGACACATGTCTGCGTCCGAGCTGTCCGAGCTCGCCGAAGAGGAGGAGCGGCGGAGGAGGCGTGCCCCGTGGGGCGTGATAGCGCTTGTTCTGCTGACCGGTCTGGCGCTCATCCGCAATGGTTCAGGCGAGTTCGACGTCGGTCCGCCGCAGCCCGCTTCGGTCGCGGCCCCGGACATCCATACCGGCAGGGCCGCCTTGCCCGCGGCTCCGGCGGCGCTCGCCTTCTCCGCCGTCGACCGGGTCCGCATCCCCGTGATCCGGGTGAACGCGCCGGTCATGCCGGTCGGCCTGGATACGGACGGCTGGATCGGCGCACCGCCGCCGGAGGACGCCAACCTGGCGGGCTGGTTCACTGGCGCGGTCTCCCCCGGCGAGAAGGGCACCGCTGTCGTCGTCGGGCACGTCGACAACCAGCGCGGCCCGGCCGTGTTCTACGGACTCGGGTCCCTGAAGAAGGGGGACCGTATCGAGGTGCTGCGCAAGGACGGAAGGACCGCGGTGTTCGAGACCTATGGGGTCGAGGTCTTCTCGAAGAGCAGTTTTCCCGGCGACCGGGTGTACAGCTCGAAGGGAGCACCGGAACTGCGGGTCATCACCTGCGGCGGCGGTTTTTCCAAGCAGAACGGTTACGACGGAAACGTCGTCGTCTTCGCCCGCCTGGTCGCCGTGCGCTGAACACGGCGGCCGGGCGGACGAAGGCCCCGGGAATTCCCCGGGATACGGCTACGCCCGTCGGGCCGGCACGGTCATGTGATAGCCGGAGTCGATGAGATGGGGCAGCCATTCACGGATCGCGTGGACGGTCTGCGACCGGTCGCCCCCGGCGTCGTGGGACAGCACCACGACTCCGGGGGCGGCACCGCTCTCCACCCGCTTGATGATGGTGCTGGTGCCGGGCTCCATCCAGTCGGTGGTGTCGACGGTCCAGGCCATCGGCTCCATGCCCATCTCGGCGCCCAGCTGGAACGCGGCCCGGTTCCAGGCGCCGTACGGTGCCCGGAACCATTGCGGGCGTTCGCCGCAGGCATTCTGGATGGCGTCGCTGGTGCTCTCCATCTCGTGCCGGATCTGCCGGCGGTCGAGGGTCGTCAGCAGCGGATGCGTCCAGGTGTGGTTGCCGACGACATGGCCTTCGTCGGCCATCCGGGCCACCAGCTTCTTGTTGTCGACGACACACTCGCCGCACAGGAAGAACATCGCCCGCACGTCGTACTTGGCGAGGGTGTCCAGGATGTGCGGGGTGTAGTCCGGGTTGGGTCCGTCGTCGAAGGTCAGCATCATGTGCCGACCGCGCCCGGAGATGCGGAGGATGGGCTCCGTGCGGACCTTCAGCTTGTGCGGGGCGGCGCGCGGCGGTCCCTCCCCGGTGAGCGGTTGGAGCCGGAAGGCGGAGGACTTGAGCACCTGACGGGCCTGCGGGCCGGGGGCGGGAGCGGCGGCGGTTGCGGCGGTCTCCTCGGAGCAGCCCGCCAGGAGGGCTCCAGCGGTACCCGCGGCCCCCAGCGCGGCGGCCCCGGCGAAGAGCATCCGGCGGCGCGTGAACAACTGATCCTTCTGCATGACTCATCAGTCGCCCCACGGGGGCCCGGCGCACCACAACGACACCGGTGCGGCGGCAGGAATACACCCGGATGGCCCAGTGCGCGGTGCCGGTGGTCGGCCGCGCGGGGTTCTGATGGACGATCAGTCCACGACAACTGCCTTGAGGGACACGGGGGTCGGACCGAGTTGGCCGCACCCGGGGAACGCACACGAACGGCACGCGGCGCAGCGCGCTCGCGGAGGTGCCGCCCGCCGTCACGCGGTCACTGGTCGTCTTCGACACGACGGGCTCCGTGGCGGCGCCGCCACTGACCGCTCGCGACTGGGCTGTCCATCTCCGGGCCGTCCTGGCTGCCGTCCGCGTACGGCGTGCTGTTCCGCCACCCGGTGTTCGCCGGGGCGCTCGGCGCGGCGTTCGGGCAGCGGCGGGTGCTGACGGGGGGACAGCGCTGTCGACCGTCGTGGCGGCGGCGCCCGCGCTGTCCTCGACCGCCTGGGTGCTGCTGCGTTCTCGGGCGGTGCAGGGCGCACTTCGCGGCCGTCGCCTGTGCCACGGCGACGGCGCTGCTGCCCTGCACCCTGCTGCCGAAGGCCTCGGGGGCGGAGAAGACGATCTTCTGGGTGCAGGCCGCCGCCGGGGTGCTGCTCCTGCTGCTGGTTCCGATGGGCTTTCCGGCCCGGTTCACCGACTGGCTGGAAGACCGGAGCGGGTCCGCGACCACGGTGATCGTCATCGCTGTGGCCGGTGCGCTGGTGCCGTCCGTGCCGGGCTGCTTCGGCCGCGGCGAGGGCGTACCTGTGTTGCTCACGGCTGTCCGCCGTCGCCGGGGTGGTGCTGGGCTGTCCGGTCCTGCCTCGCCTCGCGGCCGGGATCGTCACGGTCGCCCGGCAGCGGATGGACGCCGTCACCCTCTCCGGTGTGAAGGCCCTGCCCCGGCCCGGGGACCGGGCGGCCGCCGGGGAGCCGGTCCTCAGCGGCGGCGCACCAGCGGGAACGGCAGGGTCTCCCGGATCGTCAGGCCGGTGAGGAACATCACGAGCCGGTCGACGCCGATGCCGAGGCCTCCGGTCGGCGGCATCGCGTACTCCAGGGCCTGGAGGAAGTCCTCGTCCAGTTCCATGGCCTCCGGGTCGCCGCCGGCGGCCAGCAGCGACTGCTCGGTGAGCCGCCGGCGCTGCTCCACCGGATCGGTCAACTCGGAGTAGGCGGTGCCGAGCTCCGTACCGAAGGCGACGAGGTCCCAGCGCTCGGCGAGCCGCGGGTCGGTGCGGTGCTGCCGGGCCAGCGGGGAGACGTCGGTCGGGAAGTCCTTGTAGAAGGTGGGCAGTCGGGTGCGTTCCTCGACCAGCCGCTCGTACATCTCCAGGACGACGTCACCGGGCCCGTCGTCGGCGGTGTACGGCACCCCGGCCCGGTCGCACAGCCGGTGCAGCCGGAGCAGTTCGCTGCCGGGGCCGATCTCCTCCCCCAGCACCTCGGAGAGCGCGCCGTAGACCGTCTTGACGGGCCACTGCCCGGAGATGTCGTACTCCTGCCCGTCCTTGCGGGCCACCGGGGCGCCGAAGGCGGCGGTCGCCGCGCCCTGGATCAGCTCGCGGGTGAGGTCGAGCATGACGTCGTAGTCGGCGTGGGCCTGGTAGGCCTCCAGCATCGTGAACTCGGGGTTGTGCTTGTAGGAGACGCCCTCGTTGCGGAAGGTGCGGCCCAGCTCGAAGACCTTCTCCAGACCGCCGACGCACAGCCGTTTCAGGTACAGCTCGGGGGCGATGCGCAGGTACAGGTCGAGGTCGTAGGCGTTGATGTGGGTGGTGAAGGGGCGGGCGTTGGCGCCGCCGTGGATCTGCTGGAGCATCGGCGTCTCGACCTCCACGTAGCCACGGTCCAGCAGGCCCTGGCGCAGGGCCTGTACGGCGGCGGAGCGGGCCCGGATCACGGCGCGTGCCGTGGGGCTGGTCGCCAGGTCCAGGTAACGGCGGCGGACCTTGGCCTCGGGGTCGGTGAGGCCGCGGCGTTTGTCGGGCAGGGGGCGCAGGCATTTGCCGGTGAGCCGCCAGGAGGTCACGAAGACGGTGGGTTCGCCCTGGTCGCTGAGGCCGCTGTGGCCGGTGACGGTGATGTGGTCGCCGATGTCGGTGGCGGCCGTGAAACGGTCGAGGGCGCTGCCCGCGGCGCTGCGGGTGAGGGCGATCTGGTGGTCGCCGGACCAGTCGCGCAGCATGGCGAAGACGATGCCACCGAAGTCGCGGACCAGCATGAGCCGTCCGGCCACCGTGACGTCCTCGTCGGGGGGCACGTCGGCGAGGGCGTGGGTGGGGGCGGGGACGCCGACCGGGTAGGGGTCGGTGCCGGTGGCGCGCAGCCGGTCGAGCTTGTGGTGCCGGACGCGGACCTGGTCGGGCAGGCCCGCGTCCGGGGCGGCGGCCCCGGCCTGGTCCCCTCCGTCGAGGCCGAGCGCCGTCAGGGGCGGCAGCCCGTGCGTGGTGGCGGGCCGCTGCCCCGTCCTCGGGTGCCCCTTTCCCCAGAGTTTGCGCAACGACGGTACGGGGACGAAGCCTTCGGCGATGCCGGAGGCCAGGCCGATGCGGGCGAGGGAGGCGGTCTCGGCGTAGCAGATGAACCTCGGGTACCACTCCGGGTGGTACTTGGCGTTGGAGCGGTACAGGGCCTCCAGCTGCCACCACCGGGAGAAGAACAGCAGCAGGCGGCGCCAGAGGCGCAGGACGGGACCGGCGCCGATGCGGGCGCCCTCCTCGAAGACGGACCGGAAGACGGCGAAGTTCAGCGAGATCCTGCGGATGCCCAGCTTGGGTGCGGCGGCGCACAGTTCCGCGACCATGAACTCCACGACCCCGTTGGGTGCGGCGCGGTCACGGCGCATCAGGTCGAGCGAGACGCCGTCGCTGCCCCAGGGCACGAAGGAGAGCAGGGCGAGGAGGCGGCCGTCCTCGCCGAGGGCCTCCACGAGGAGGCAGTCGCCGTCGGCGGGGTCGCCGAGGCGGTCCAGGGCCATGGAGAAGCCGCGCTCGGTCTCGGTGTCACGCCAGGCGTCCGCCTTGTCGACGACCTCCTCCATCTCCCGCTCGGTGAGGGTGGCGTGGCGCCGGATGCGGCAGGTGGCGCCGGTGCGGCGGACACGGTGCACGGCCTGCCGGGTCACACGCATCTCGCGGCCGTTCAGGTCGAAGGAGGCCACGTGCACGATCGCCTCGTCGCCGAGCTGGAGGGCGCCGAGGCCGGCGCGGGCGAAGGCGCGGGCGCCGTCCTCGGAGGCGCCCATCGCGGCGGCCGCCCACGCGTAGCGGCGGGCCACGTCCAGCCAGGCGGCGATGGCGTGCGGCCAGGCCTCGGGGTCGCCGACGGGGTCACCGCTGGCCAGGCAGACTCCGGCCTCGACGCGGTACGTGACGGCGGCCTTGCCGCTGGGTGAGAAGACGACGGCCTTGTCGCGGCGGGTGGCGAAGTAGCCGAGCGAGTCCCGTGCGCCGTAGGCGGCGAGGAGGGCGCGGATCCGGGCCTCCTCGTCGTCGTGCAGGGCGGCTTCCAGGCGCTGGGAACGGAACAGCGCGGCGGCGGCGTTGAGCAGGGCGAGGGCACCGAGCAGACCGAGCACGAAGGTGACCTTGCGGGGCGGGCGCCCGGAGAAGGAGCTGTTCGAGACCAGCCCGCCGCACACCCGGTCGGCCGCCCAGGCCAGGTGCTCGCTCGCCGGCAGCGTGCCCGGGAAGAGCAGGAGCAGGCCCCAGCCCAGCAGGATCGCCACGACGAGCCCGCCCAGCAGCACGGCGAGCGCCCGCCACACGGCACCCCGCCGGGAGGCGGCGTAGAACTGCCCGCGGGCGACGACGAGGATGAGCAGCAGCAGGGCGCACAGCACGAGGGAGGGCAGCGACTCGGCGTACAGGCCGAGGCCGACACCGAGCGCGTCGGTGAGGACCAGCAGGCCGAGGTAGACGACGACCAGCCACCAGGCGACCTTCTTGCGGGCGGCGGTGGCGCCGGCCAGCAGGAACAGGAACACGGCGTAGGCCAGGTTGGCGCTGATCGGCACCAGCAGCAGGTCGAGGGCGTGGGCGACCGGGCGCAGCACGCGCCGCAGCGGTTCGATGAGCGCGAGCAGGGCGCAGAGCAGGCCGAGTGCGGCGAAGAGCGTGGCGAAGGCCTCGGGGACCCAGCCGAGGCGCCCGCCGGCGGGCGGGCGTATCGAGGCCGTGGGGTCCCTCCGTGCGGCGGACTCCGCGCTGGCGGTCATGAATCCGACTGTAGGAAGCGGGCGCCCGGCTCGCCCGTCGAGACCGCGGCGACGCGCGTGCCGCCCGGACGGGCGCCCAGCCCTGCCGCGATGGCAGGACCGAGCCCACTTCGGCGTCCCGGGCACGACTGGCACCCCGTCCCACCGCCGGTACGGGGACCGGACCTCCACACGTCCGCCGAGCCGGCACCCGGCCACACAGCCCAGGGCGGGACCGGCCCCACCCGCGCGCCGCACACACCCGGCGCCGCCACGCGACCAGCCAGGACGCCCAGCTCCAGACGGTGGCGCCGGCGACGGGGGGCTCAGGAAGCCGAGTGCGACCCGGGCGTGGACCACCGCACCCGCACCCGCACACCCCCGCCCACCAGCACCACCCGCCGCCCAAACGCACCACCAGCCACACCGCCCGGGCGCACCACCGCACCCGCCACCCGCACACCCCCACCCAGCCACACTGACCGGCACCCAGCCTCACGACCCTCAGATCAGCCGCACCACCAGACACCCCGCCCGGCACACCACCGCACCACCAGCCGCATCACCCGGCGCGAGACGGCTCCGCATCTGCGCGGGAAGCGGGGATTCCGATAGCCTCACGGCCGTGACGGATCAGCACGAGCAGCACTCGCCCTCGCCCTCGCACCAGTTCGAGCGCGGCACGGACGGCCCGAAGGTCATCGTGGTCGGCGTGGACGGCTCCGACTCCTCGCTGCGCGCTGCGGCGTACGCGGGCGGGCTCGCCCGGCGGCAGCACGCGCTGCTGGCCGTGGTGTACGTGCAGCCGGTGCTGGCGGCCGGCGCGGCGCTCGGGGCCCCGGTGGCGGAGACGACCGACGAGATCGCCGAGGACCTCGTCACGTACATCCGGGAGGCGGCCGAACGGGTCAAGGGGATATTCGAGGTGCGCTGGGAGTTCCACACCTTCCGCGGCGACCCTTACAGCGGCCTGGTGAAGGCGGCCGACGAACTCAAGGCGGACGCGGTGGTCGTGGGCGCCTCGGAGCGGGCCGGCCACCGGCTCATCGGCTCGGTGGCGATCCGGCTGGTGAAGGCGGGGCGCTGGCCGGTGACGGTGGTGCCGTAGCCTCCCGGGGCTCCCGAAGGAGCAGCGGCGGGGTCGCGAGCAGCAGGACACCGGCGAGGGCGATGGCGGTGCGCGGCCCGGTGAGGCTCGCCAGCAGACCCCACAGGGCGGTCAGGGTGGCGGTGGTGGCCTTGCCGGTGATCGACCAGGCGGACAGGGTGCGGGCGACCCGGTCGTCCGGGGTGCACTCCAGGCGGCGGGTGGCGTACACCGGGTTGTAGACGCCCGAGCTGGTGATCACCCCGAACTCCACGGCCATCACCAGCAGCAGTCCGGGCAGCCCGGGCCCGACGAAGGCCAGCCCCAGGGGCCAGACGGCACGCAGGGTCCCCGCGGTGCGCAGCACCCGCCGCCCGCCGTACCGGGCGACCAGCGGGCGGGCCAGCCGGGAGCCGAGCAGACCGCCGAGGCAGGGCACGGCGAAGGCGAGGCCGTACTGCCAGGGGGCGAAGCCCAGCGGGCCGAGCATGAGGACGGCCAGCGGCGGCATGGCGACCATGATCAGGGCGTTGCCCGCGAGACTGTTGAAGAACAGCGGCCGCAGGGCCGGGCTGCCGAGGATGTGCCGCCAGCCGTCGAGCAGATCGGTGGCCCGCAGGCGCTCCACGTGCGTGCGTTCGGGGCGGGGCTCTCCGCCGCCGACGGCCCGGATGCCGAGCGCCGAGAGCAGAAAGCTGACCGCGTTCGCCACGAACGCGGTGACCGGGCCGAACACGCCGATCGCGGCACCGCCGAGAGGCGGTCCGAGGACCAGCGCGGTCCAGTTGGTGGACTCGAACCTGGCGTTCGCGGTCAGCAGCCGGTCGGCCGGTACGAGGCTCTTCAGAAAGGCCCCGGAGGCCGCGTTGAAGGTGATGTCGGCCGCCGCGACGATCACGGACACGAGCAGCAGCTGGCCGAGGCCGAGCCCGCCGAGCGCGTAGACGGCGGGGACGGTCAGCAGCGCGGCGAACCTGACCAGGTCCATCGCCAGCATCACCGGCCGCTTGCGCCGGAACTCCACCCACGGACCGAGCGGCATCGCCGCCACCGCCCCCACCGCGGGTCCGGTCGCGGCGAGCAGCGCCACCTCGGCCGGCCCGGCGTGCAGCGCGATGACCGCGATCACCGAGAACGCGTCGAAGGCGAGGTAGGTGCCGAACGCACTCACCGAGAACGCCGCCCACAGCCACCCGAACTGCCGACCCAGCTTCACGCACAACCTCCCGTTGACCCGGGACATGAAAACCAGCAGGTCGGGCCGGGAGCAAACAACCAGAAGGGAAGGAGGCACAACCAACAGTTGTATGAGTAGGGTGTGCGGCGTGGATCTCAAGGCCGTGCGCACCTTCGTCACCGTGGTGGACACCGGGCAGTTCCAGGAGGCCTCGGCCGTCCTCGGGGTCACCCAGCAGGCGGTCTCCAAGCGCATCGCGGCTCTGGAGAAGGAACTCGGAGTGCGGCTTTTCACCCGGAACGCTCGCGGGGCGCAGCCGACCATCGACGGGCAGGCGTTCCTGCCGCACGCCCGGGAGCTGCTGCTGGCCGAGGAACGGGCGCTGGCGTCGGTGCGTCCGGGACGACGGGCCCTGCGCGTCGACGTGATCGGGGCCAAACTGGCCCCCGCCGCCCTGCTGCGCGACTTCCACGAGGCACAGCCCGACACGGCCCTCGACGTCGTGACGCTCTTCGACGCGGGCTCGGCCGTGGCCGCCGTGCGCGCGGGCACGATCGACGCGACCTTCCGCGCGGTCACCACCCGGCTGCCCGAGGGTCTGCTGGCCGCCCGGGTGCTGGACGAGCCGGTGCAGCTGCTCACCGGCCCGCGGCACCCGCTCGCCGACGCCCGGTCGGTGACGCCGGCGCAGCTCGCCGGACACCGGATCTGGATGCCGGGCATGGTGGACGGCACCGAGTGGGCCGCCTACTACACGGCGCTCGCGGACGAGTTCGGGCTGACCATCGACTCGGTCGGCCCGAACTTCGGTACGGAGTCCCTGCTCGACGCGGTCGCGGACTCCGACGCGCTGGCGACGTTCGTCGCCGAGCGGATCCGGCTGGTCTGGCCGTCCGGGCACGATCTGCGGCGCATCCCGCTCACCGATCCGACGCCGGTGTACCCCCATTCCCTGATCTGGAGCAGGGCCAACCCCCATCCCGGGCTCGCCGCGCTGCGCGCCCATCTCGCCGACCGGCGGCCGGCCCGGCCCGCGTACCGCACCTGGACCCCTGCCTGGGCCGTGCGTGGCGTCTTCCCCGCGAGGCGCCCCTGAGTCATCATGATCCGGCGTCAGCCGTTGCCGTCGGCGAAGAGGTGAGGCGCATGGCCAGGCTCCGCGCGGGTGAGGGGATTCTCCGACGCAAACCGATCGAGCACATCGAGGAGACCGAGGTCGGCGCGGGCCCCCGGCTGGACCGCTCACTGGGGTTGTGGCAGCTCACCGCGATCGGGGTGGGCGGCATCATCGGCGCCGGCATCTTCACGCTGGCCGGCACGGTGGCCAACGGCACGGCCGGACCCGCCGTGCTGGTGTCCTTCCTGATCGCCGGCGTGGCGAGCGCCTGCGCGGCACTGTCGTACGCCGAGTTCGCCGGGCTGATCCCGAAAGCGGGTTCGGCGTACACCTACGGTTATGCGGTGCTCGGCGAGTTCGCGGGCTGGTTCATCGGCTGGGACCTGCTGCTGGAGTACACCGCGATCGTGGCGGTGGTGGCGATCGGCATCTCGGGCTACTTCAGCTTCCTGGTGGAGGCGATGGGCGCGAGGCTGCCGCACTGGATGCTGGGCGCGCCCGGCACCGGGGACGGACACCGGGTCGATCTGTTCGCGGCGATCCTGTGCCTGCTGATCGCGTGGCTGCTGAACCTGGGCATGCGCAGCGCTGCCCGCTTCGAGACTCTGGTGGTGGCGCTGAAGGTGCTGGTGGTGCTGCTGGTGATCGGGGTGGGCGTGTTCCACATCGACTCGGCGAACTACCACCCGTTCTTCCCGTTCGGCGTCAGCGGCACCTTCACGGGCGCTGCGACCGTGTTCTTCGCGGTGTTCGGCTACGACGCCATGTCGACGGCGGCCGAGGAGTCGAAGGACGCGCAGCGGCACATGCCGAGGGCGATCATCTACTCGCTGGTGATCTCGATGGCGCTGTACGTGGCGGCCTGTCTGGTGCTCACGGGCATGCAGAACTACAAGCACATCGACAAGGAGAGCGGCTTCGCGACGGCGTTCAAGTCGGTGGGCCTGAGTTCGCTCGCGGACGTGATCGCGGTGGGCGCGATCATCGGCATCCTCACGGTGATGTTCACGTTCATGCTGGGCGTGACCCGGGTGTGGTTCTCCATGTCCCGGGACGGTCTGCTGCCCGCGTGGTTCGCCAGGACTCACCCGACGCGACACGTGCCGACCCGGGTGACCTGGATCGTCGGGGTGGCCTCGGCCGCCATCGCCGGGTTCGTCCCGATCGGCTCGGCGGCCGAGCTGACCAACATCGGCATCCTGCTGGCGTTCGTGGTGGTGTGCACGGCGGTGATCGTGCTGCGCTACCGGCATCCGGAGTTGCCGCGCACCTTCCGCACCCCGGGGATGCCCGTCGTGCCGGCGCTGGGTGTGGTCTTCTCGATCTGGCTGATCACGTTCCTGATGTGGGAGACGTGGGTGCGCTTCGCGGTGTGGTTCGTGATCGGCTGCGTGATCTACTTCGGCTACTCCTACAGGCGCTCGGCGCTGGCCGGGGTGCGGCCCACCGCATGAGCGGCGGCTGATCACTCCCCCATCACCAGGCCGTCCTGGGCGGCCCCGCGGCTGAGCACCACGTCCCGGATGCGGTCGCGTACCCCCTCCAGTCGGGCGCCGTCGTCGACGGCCCGGTTGAGGTTCACCACCCGGCCGGCGTCGAGGTCGTACAGCTGCGGGATGAACTCGGCCCTGGTGACCCGCCAGCGGGCGCCCGGTCGCGCGGGCGGGGCGAAGGTGAAGCGGCCGATCGTGGACTCGTTGCCGCGGCCGTCCTGGACGCCCCGGTCGTTGTACATCTCGCCGGCGATCTGGTCGCCCAGACCGTAGATCACCCAGGTGCCGTTGACCTTCTCGTACGCCTGCGGGACATGGGCGTGGGTGCCGAGGATCAGGTCGATGTCCGGACGGCCGTCGGTGGTGGCGGCGGTGAGCCGTCTGGCCAGGGCGAGTTGCCGGCTGTCCGGCGCGTCCTGCCATTCGGTGCCCCAGTGCACGGAGACCACGACCACGTCGGCGCCGGCCCGCCGGGCGGCGCGGGCGTCGGCGATCATCCGCTGCTCGTCGATGACGTGGACCGCCCAGGGCTCGCCGGAGGGCAGCGGGATGCCGTTGGTGCCGAAGGTGTACGCCAGGTGCGCGACCTTGGCGGTGGCGGCCTTCAGCATCGTGACCGAGCGGGCCTCCGCCTCGGTGCGGGCGGTCCCGGCGTGCCTCAGGCCGGCCTGGTCCATGGCGTCCAGGGTGCGGCGGATGCCGCCGGCGCCGTCGTCCAGGGAGTGGTTGGAGGCGGTGGAGCAGCCGTCGTAGCCGGTCGCGACGAGGGCCTGGGCGATCTGCGGCGGTGACTTGAAGGCGGGGTAGCCGGAGTAGGCGCCGGCGGCGCCGTAGACGGACTCCATCTGACACAGTGCCAGGTCGGCGCGGGAGACGACCGGTGCGACGCCGGAGAGCATGGGCCGGAAGTCGTAGCCGCTGTCGCCGGAGTCGTAGGCCGCCCGGGCGACGACCGACGGGTGCGGCAGGACGTCACCGGAGGCGACCAGGGTGAAGCCTGGGGTGGCGGAGCCGGACGGGGCCGGGTGCCCGGACTGCTGTCGCCCGTGGTTCTGGCAGGCGGCCGCGGCCGCGAGGGCAGCCGTCAGGGCCAGGGCCACCTGTTGTCTGCGTCCGATCATCAGCTCACCCCAGGAATGTCGAGTCCACCGACACAGCCGTGACAGGCCTACGGGTACGGGTCTGATCTACCGCATGAACGGCCCGAGCGCCGTCATTGGCCCATCCGGTGCCGCGCCGGACCGTTCGTCCGACCGTTCGCCGACGCGATCGACCGTCCGCCGCAGATTCCTGCGCGCGCCCTGTCCCCCGGCCGCGCCCTGCGCTGCCATACGGCCATGACGGCCGTAACCTCACTCAGCCGCGGGACCGCGGCACCGGCCCCTGGGACGACGACCGCCGAGCACGAACTGGCCGCGCTCCAGCGCGAGCACGGCCGCCCCCTCTTCGCCCTGCTGCTCAGGCTCTGCGAAGGCGACCGGCAGCGTGCCGAGGACCTCGTTCAGGAGACCCTGGTGCGCGCCTGGCAGCATCCAGAGGCGCTGCACGCCGAGGACTTCGACTCCGTACGGCCGTGGCTGCTGACGGTCGCCCGCCGGCTCGCGATCGACGCGCGGCGGGCGCGGCAGGCACGGCCCCCGGAGACCGGCGCCGAGATCCCCGAGGACGCGCGGGTGACCGCCGATCACGCCGAGCGGGCGGCCGCGATGCTCGATGTCCGCGAGGCTGTGAAGACACTCACTCCGGAGCACCGTGACGTTCTGGTACTCGTGTACTTCCTCGGGGCCAGTGTGGCGGAAGCGGCGAAAACCCTGGGTGTACCACCCGGTACCGTGAAATCCCGCGCGTATTACGCGCTGCGCGCGCTGCGCCGGGTCCTTCCGGGTTATGCGGCCGACGTGCTCTGAAACCGGAGGCCGGGTCAAACCTCGGTAAAGCGCCTTGCTGTGACCCCCGTTGGGGCAATGGGCTGTCCTCATCCGTGTTCCGGGCGGGATGCCGGGGCTGCGAACCGACGGGGTTCGGGCGACGCGCACGTACCGGAGGAAGGGCAGGAAGGGATGCTGCACAGAGGGCACGAGAGCACGGACGGCACCGACGGCGGTGAACTGGCCGTCCCCATGGCCTGGTTGTACGCCGAGTACATCGCCGACGAGCTGCTGCGCACCGGCGATCTGATGCCGCCGACGTCCTTCGAGTTCCGGGCCGGCCGGGACGCGCTGGCGCTCACCGTCTTCCTGTCCGACACCGACGGGGAGCTGTCCGGCGTCCGGGTGATCTCCCAGCTGGAGCACTGGCTGTCCCTGACCGCGTACGACCAGCCGTGGCGGGACTGGGTGCGCGAGCGCATGGCGGAACTGACCGAGCGGGCCGACGACGCGGGCACTCCCTCGCCCGACCTGGCCCTCGCGGTGGACGCCTGGCGCTGGCTGGAGGAGACCGAGCTGCTCGCGCCCGACCTGGACGCGGTGCCGGGCGGCGGCGCCCTGGCCGGCGAGGACGACGGGCCGAAGGTGTGGACACCCGCCTGGCGGCTCGGGCTGCCCCTCGGGCACCTCGCGATCCATCTCTTCTGACCGGTTCCGAAGTTTTCCCGAATCAGACCAATCCGCGGGCCGCGCGGCTCCGAATCCCTCGTCCGGGATTCTGCGGGGGTGGCTTGAGTGATTCGGCTGTCGGCTGCGTACGGGTGGGAGCACGGAGTAACCCCACCCGCACCCATCGGCACGAGGATTCGGCATGAGGTCCCTGGAAAGGCATCGCGACGTCGGCGCGTACGCGCTCGGCGTGCTGGACGAGGCGGAGGCCTTCCGCTTCGAGGACCACCTCATGGAGTGCCCTCAGTGCGCGGCACAGGTGACCGCGTTCGGGCCGGTCACACGGCAGCTGTTGCTGTACCGCCGGTCCACGCCGCGCTTTGTGCACCCCATGGCCCAGCCCGGTCCCCGGCTGCTGGACCGGCTGCTCGGCGAGGTCGCGCACCGGCACCGGGCGCGCCGTCGGCGCTTCCTGTACGGCCTGGCCGCCTCCGTGGTGCTGGCCGTGGCCGGTCCGGGGATCGTCGCCTACGCCGGCCATGAGGAGCCGGCCGCGCACGTCACCGCGGCGACCGATGCGAAGACCGGGGTGTGGGCCGAGGTCAAGGCCGACGACGGGGACACGGGCAGCCGGCTGCTGCTGCGGGTGAAGGACGGCACCGGCCCCCACACCTGCCGGTTCGTCGTCGTCGGCCGCGACGGCTCCGAACAGGTCGTCGGCACCTGGACCGAAACCGGCCACGACACCGGAACCTTCACCACGCTCGGCTCCTCCACGATGCACCCCGACGAGATCGCCCGCTACGACGTGCGCACCACCGACGGACAGCATCTGGTGTCCGTCGACGCGCCGCGGTGACGCCGGCCGGGACTCATTTCAGCAGCCGGGACAGTCTGCGGTCCGCCAGGGGTTTGCCGCCCGTCTGGCAGGTGGGGCAGTACTGGAGGGAGGAGTCGCTGAAGGAGACCTCGCGGATCGTGTCGCCGCACACCGGACAGGGCTCGCCGGTGCGGCCGTGGACGCGCAGGCCGCCCTTCTTCTCTGCCTTCAGCCGTCCGGCAGCCACGCCACGGGAGCGGTCGACCGCCTCGGTGAGCGTGGTGCGCAGCGCCTCGTAGAGCCGGTGGATCTCCTCCGGGGTGAGCGAGGCGGTGAGCTTGAACGGGGACATCTTCGCGGCGTGCAGGATCTCGTCGCTGTAGGCGTTGCCGACGCCGGCGATCAGGGACTGGTCGCGCAGGGCGCCCTTCAGCTGCCGTCTCTCGTCCCGCAGCAGGGCGGCGAGGCGGGCCTCGTCGAAGTCGGCGGCGAGTGGATCCGGGCCGAGGCGGGCGACGCCCTCCACCTGCTGGGGATCGCGGACGACGTACACCGCGAGGCGTTTTTGGGTGCCGGCCTCGGTGAGGTCGAAGCCCTCGCCGGTCTCCAGCGCCACGCGCAGGGCGAGCGGGCCCTTGCCCGGCTTGGGCGGGCCGTCCGGAAGCCGGTCCTTCCACTGCAGCCAGCCCGCTCGGGCCAGGTGGGTCACCAGGTGCAGCCCGCTGTCCGCCGCCAGGTCCAGGAACTTGCCGTACCGGCGCACGGAGGTTACCTCGGCGCCCTCGAAGGCGGTGACCGGCGGGTCGTAGGTCTTCAGGACGCTGACGGCGACCGGCAGCACCCGCGCCACCCGGCGGCCGACCAGGTGCTCGGTGAGGAAGTCCTTCAGCGCTTCTACCTCGGGCAGTTCCGGCATACGTCCAGAGTGCCATCCGGTACTGACATCGCCGCACGAGCCGGTCAGCCGTCCAGGCGGAACTCGCACCACACCGCCTTGCCGCAGCCCCTCGCCTCCACGCCCCACGCCTCGCTGAGCATCTCCACGAGCAGCAGACCCCGTCCGGACACGCCGTCCTCCCCCGCCTCGCGGCGGCGCGGCAGCGCGCTGGAGGAGTCCTCGACCTCGATCCGCAGCAGCCGGTGGCCACCGTGGTCGAGGG
Source organism: Streptomyces sp. NPDC052109 (assembly GCF_040680195.1). Classification (NCBI taxonomy): domain Bacteria; kingdom Bacillati; phylum Actinomycetota; class Actinomycetes; order Kitasatosporales; family Streptomycetaceae; genus Streptomyces; species Streptomyces sp. NPDC052109. The sequence goes on from NZ_JBFAWF010000030.1 coordinate 90,484, forward strand.
CGCGCAGGGTCACGATCGCGGAGCCGTCGGTGTGCATGAGCGCGTTGGTGATCAGCTCGTCGGCGACCAGCGCGATCTCGTCGGCGCGGTCGCGGTAGCCCCAGGAGCGGACCGCGGCGCGAATCAGGTGCCGGGCCCGGGCGAGGGCCTCCGGGTCGCCGGATGCCACGTGCTGCTGGAGGCGGCCGCCGGCGGGCGGGGCCTCGGCGACGCACCGGCGCAGCAGGAGCAGCGCCACGTCGTCGCCGCCACCCCGCTCCTCGGCCAGCTGGATCAGCTGGTCGGCGAGCGCCATCACGTCCTCGGGGCCGTCCGCGACGAGCGCGGAGAGGCGCCCCATGCCGTCGTCGAGGTCGGCGCCGGGCTTCTCGACGAGCCCGTCGGTGCACAGCAGCAGGGTGTGGCCGGGGTCGAGCTCCAGGGTGGAGACGGGGTACTCGAGGCGGCCGAACTCCGCGGAGAGCCCGAGCGGCAGCCCACCGTCCACCTGGACCCGGCGGCAGGTGCCGTCGCTGTGCCGGATCAGCGGGTCGATGTGCCCGGCGCGGACCGCCTGCACGACTCCGGTGGACAGGTCGGCCTCGGCGTACAGGCAGGTGGCGAAGCGGTCGGTGTCGAGTTCGTGCAGGAAGACCGAGGCACGGGCCATCACGGTGGCCGGGGTGTGTCCCTCGGCGGCGTAGGCGCGCAGCACGATCCGCAGCTGGCCCATGACCGCCGCCGCGTGCGTGTCATGGCCCTGGACGTCGCCGATGACCGCCCCGACCCGGCCGCCGGGCAGCGGGATCAGGTCGTACCAGTCGCCGCCGATGTCCCGGTCGAGGGAACCGCCGCCGGTGGCGGCGCGGTAGCGGACGGCTATGTCCGCACCGCGGACGCTGGGGATGGTGCGGGGCAGCATGGCCTGCTGCAGGCTCTGGGCGAGGTCCTTCTCCCGCTCGTAGAGCATGGCCCGCTGCAGGCTCTGGGCGACGGTGCTGCCGAGCGCGACCAGGACGGCGCGCTCCTCGCTGGAGAAGCCGCGCCGGTCGCTGTAGAGCAGCCCCATCGCGCCGATCGGGCGGCCCTGGGCGATCAGCGGGAGATAGGCGGCCGAGGTGACGTGCAGATCGGTGAGGTACGGCCAGAGGATGGGGTAGCCCTCGGCGAACTCCTCCGGGGACTCGATGAACCGCGGCAGCAGTGTGCGGACGGCCTCGCTCATGGGGTACGGCTCGTCGATCCGGGTGACCTGGGTGCCGGGCACGGAGGCGTCGGCGGGTCCCTCGGCGACCAGCCGGATGCGCCCGGCCTCCAACAGCCCCATCACCAGGCTCGCCGCGCCGAGATGGCGGATGCCGTGGGTGTCCTTGAGGGCTCCGATGACGTCCTGGACGCTGCGGGCGTGGGCGAGGGTGGCGGAGACCGCCTGGACGACGTTCGTCTGCTGCCGGAACGCCTCGTCCTGGGCGGCCCGCAGGCTGCGTACCTCGCTCTCGGCGAGTTCCTCGGTGGCGTCGCGGACGATGCCGACGACCCGGCGCGGGCGGCCGGTGCCGTCCCGCCGGATGTAGCCCTGGGTGTGGGTCCAGCGCCGGGTGCCGTCACGGCGGCGGATGCGGAAGTAGGCGCCGTAGTTCTCGCTGCCGTCCTTGATGGCCCGGGCCACCGCCGCGTCCAGCCGGGCCGCCTCGGGCTGCGGCACCCGGACGGTCAGGGATCCGACGCGTCCGTCGAACTCCTCGGGGAGCAGGTCGAAGACCTCGTAGGCCTGGGCGTCCATGTGGACCAGGCCCGTGTCCAGGTCCCAGTCGAAGGTGCCCATACGGTTGAGCGCCAGGATCGGGTCCGGGTGGGCGGGCCAGTCCTCCGGGAGTGACACGGCACTCGCTCCCCGAACTGCCATGCGCCCACCTTGCCAGGATTTACCCGATTATTCGACCTGCGACCGGTGCGCTTTCCGTCCGGCGGCCGGTGCGTGAGGGGCTCAGCCGTCGGGGGGGTCCGCGGCGGCCTCGAGGCTGCCGCCGCCGGGGGTGTCGGGCGGGCCGAGTAAGTCGGGCGCGTCCGGGACGCCGTCGGGCAGGTCCGGGAGGAGCCCGAGGGACGGCGGCGGCTGCCGGCCGGGCGTACCGGGAGCCGAGGCGCTCCGCCCGGCGGCCGGGTCCGACGCCGCCGGGGTGGCGGCCGTGAGCGGGCTGCCGGTCGTACCGGGGGAGGACGCGGGCTCGCTCGGCTGCGGGCTGGGCAGGGTGAGGTACGGCGGCGAGGTGCCCGGGGAGGCGGCGTCCTCCGGGGCAGGGATGTCGTCGGGCGTGGCGGTGGCCCCGGCGGGCGCCGCCACGATCTGGTCGTGGCGTACGTCGTGACCGATCCGGCGTTCGATCCAGGTGCGTGTCTCGGCGTTGACGATCGTGATGCTGGTGACGGTCCGGGGTGCCGGGGTCACCACGATCACCTGGCCCGGCCGATAGCCGGCCCAGGCGCTGCCACCGGTGCCGAAGCCGCCACGGGACGGCGCCGGCACCGCCAGCGGGTTGCCGCAGGCGCACCGCATCCGGGGCGCGCCCCGGTTGTCGACCAGCACCGCGGTGCCGGCCTGGAGCACGGCCTGGTAACCGGCTGCCCGGCCGCCGTGGAAGCCGTGGGTGGTGACCCGGGTGTCGGCGCGCAGCACGACCGGTGTCAGGCCGTGCAGATAGCCGGGCAGGCCGCTCACCGGGACGCCGACCACACGGCCGAAGGCCTCGCCGCGGGCCCGGTCGGCCGTCAGATACCTGATCTGCCGCTCGACGTCACAGCCGGCGACGCCCGCGGTGCCGCCGTACAGGCCGGGGGTCGCGCCGGACAAAACGCGCATCGCACGGAGGGGTACGGCGACCAGCGCGGCGGACAGCGCCGGCCGGGAGGACTCGGCGACGGGCGGCCCGGTCGCGGAGGTGTCGGCTGTGCCGCTGCCAGAGGGCGCGCCGGGGCCGGCGCTCACGCCGCCGGGCGTCGTCGCCGCGGCGGTCCCGCTGACCGTGGAACCGGTGAAGGGGTCGGGCCCCTGGGCCGCGGCGGGCAGCAGGTAGACCTCCTCCCTCATCTGCGCTTCCCTGTCGCCGGGGCGGGCGCAGCCGGCGACGAGGAGCGCCAGCGAGAGGGCACAGGCCCAGGCTATGGATCCGGTGGGTATCCGCACCGTACACTCCGCATCACTATAGGTGACTTCTCCCCATTGTGTGCATCGCGCCCGTTTGGCTGGCAACTCGGGAGCAGGTCATCATGAAGAGGCCACCGGCGCCTCGGCCGCGACGAAGGGCGCGCACAGCCGTGAACTGGTTCACCGCTCCCGACTACTGGCTCACCCGGCTGGTCTTCCAGCGGGCTCTGGCCGCCGTGTACCTGGTCGCCTTCCTCACGGCGGCCCTGCAGTTCCGGGCGCTCCTGGGCGAGCGCGGCATGCTGCCGATCCCCCGCTTCGTGGCGCGGATCCCCTTCAAGCGGGCCCCGAGCCTGTTCCATCTGCACTACTCCGACCGCTTCTTCGCGGGCTGCGCCTGGGCCGGGTGCGCGGTGTCCGCGGCGCTGCTGGCCGGCGCGGACTCCCTGCTGCCGCTGTGGGCCGGGATCCTGTTGTGGCTGGTGCCGTGGGCGCTGTATCTGTCCATCGTCAACGTGGGCCAGACGTGGTACGCGTTCGGCTGGGAGTCGCTGCTGCTGGAGACGGGCTTCCTGGCCGCGTTCCTCGGCAACGACGACGTGGCGCCGCCGATCGTCGTGCTGTTCCTGCTGCGCTGGATCCTGTTCCGGGTCGAGTTCGGCGCCGGGCTGATCAAGATGCGGGGCGACGCGTGCTGGCGGAAGCTGACCTGTCTCGACTACCACCACGAGACGCAGCCGATGCCGGGCCCGCTGAGCTGGTTCTTCCACCATCTGCCGAAGCCGCTGCACCGGGTGGAGGTGGCCGCCAACCACGTCACCCAACTGGTCGTCCCCGTACTGCTGTTCACGCCGCAGCCGATCGCCTCGGGTGCCGCCGCCCTGATGATCGTCACCCAGCTGTGGCTGGTGCTGTCCGGTAACTTCTCCTGGCTGAACTGGATCACCATCGTGCTGGCCCTGTCCGCGCTGCGGATCCCCGCGGCCGCGCCGTCCGTGCCGGCCGCGCCGCTGTGGTACGAGGTCCTGGTGCTCGCGGTCGCCGCACTGCTGCTCTTCCTGAGCTACCGTCCGGTGCTGAACATGATCTCCCGCCGCCAGGTCATGAACCGCTCCTTCGACCCCCTGCACCTGGTGAACACCTACGGCGCGTTCGGCAGCGTCAGCCGGATCCGCTACGAGGTGGTGGTCGAGGGCACGCTGGACGAAGTACCGCGTGAGGACTCGGACTGGCGGGAGTACGAGTTCCGGGGCAAGCCCGGGGACGCCCGGCACTGGCCGCGCCAGTTCGCCCCCTACCATCTGCGCCTGGACTGGCTGATGTGGTTCGCGGCGCTGTCCCCGGGCTATGCCGGCGACTGGTTCGGCGGCCTGGTGGAACGTCTGCTGCAGAACGACCGCGACACCCTGCGCCTGCTGCGCCGCTCGCCCTTCCCTCCGGACACCCCGCCCCGCTATGTCCGGGCCCGCCTGTTCCGCTACCGCTACACCACCTGGCGGGAGCTCAGAGAGTCGGGGGCGTGCTGGGAGCGGACGTACGTACGCGAGTACCTGCCACCGACGCGGCTGGCGGCGGTGGCCGGGCGGTCCTGAGCGGCCGGGCCCTCCGCCGCGCGGCTGCGGCCCGCACGGGCAGTTGATCAGTCCTGGTCGCGGACGGACAGGTCCCGGACGTGGTGGTGGGCGTCGACGGTCACGGCAGCTCCCAGACGACGGGCAGCCCCGCGTCCGCGCCGGCCCGGGAGTAGTCGTGGGCGACGTCGAGCAGCTCGGCCATGCGGGCCTGCCAGGCCACGTTGACCGGCAGCCTCTCCAGTTCGGCGAGCAGGCGGCCGTAGTCCTCGCACTCCAGCAGGTGGAACAGGTCCGTTCCGCTGCGCCAGATGGTCCAGGAGGTGGCACCGGCGGCGTGGATGGCGTCGGTGAGTTCCTTCGGGACCTCGCGGTGGGCCGCCTCGTACGCGGTGATCCGGTCGACGCGGACCCTGGTGTGCAGGGCGACTCTCATGACGGGCCCTCCTCGCGGGACAGCAGGCCGGACTCGCGCAGCTCCTGCCAGAACTCCGGCGGGACCGGGGAGGCGAACTGGTCGGCGCAGTCGTGGACCTCGGCCGCGGAGCGGGGCCCGGGCAGGACGCAGGCCACGGCCGGGTGGGCGGAGCCGAAGGCGAGGGCGGCGGCGCGCAGGGTGGTGCAGTGCCGCTCGGCGACCGCCTTCATGCCCAGGGCGCGGCCCAGCAACTGGTGCGGCGCGCGGGTGTAGTTGTACGTCGACTCGGGGGTCGGGTCGGCGAGCAGGCCCGAGTTGAAGACGCCGCCGAGGACGACCGAGACCCCGCGCTCGGCGGCCGCGGGGAGCAGTTCGGACCCGGCGCTCTGGTCGAGCAGGGTGTAGCGGCCCGCGCACAGGACGACGTCCACGTCGGTGTCGCGGACGAACCGGGTGAGCATCCCCGTCTGGTTCATGCCCGCGCCGATCGCGCCGACGACGCCTTCGGCGCGCAGCTTCTCCAGGGCCGGGTAGCCCTCGCGGAAGGCCTGTTCGGCGTGGTCCTCGGGGTCGTGCAGATAGACGACGTCGACGCGGTCCAGGCCGAGCCGGTCCAGGCCGGCCTCCAGGGTGCGGCGGACGCCGTCGGCGCTGAAGTCCCACACACGGCGGTGGGTCGCGGGCACGGCGAACCCGTTCGCCAGGTCGTCGCCCGTGCCCTCGGCGGGGTCGAGTCGCCTGCCGACCTTCGTGGAGACCGTGTAGTCGGCGCGGTCGTACTGCCGCAGGACCGCGCCGAGCCGGCGTTCGGACAGGCCGAGACCGTAGTGCGGGGCCGTGTCGAAGTACCGGATGCCCCGCTGCCAGGCGGCGTGCACCGCCTCGTACGCCTGCTCGTCGTCGAGCGGGGTGTAGAGGTTGCCGAGCGCCGCGGCGCCGAAGCCGAGCGGGGTGACCTCGACGCCGCTGCGGCCGAGCCTCCTCACTGGCCCACCGGCCGCAGCCTCAGGCCCTGCATGCCGCCGTCGACGGCGAGCGCGGTGCCGGTGACGGCGCCGGACAGCGGGCTGGCCAAGTAGGCAATCGCACCGGCTACTTCGGCGGCGGAGACCAGTCGGCCGGCGGGCTGGCGGGCCTGCAGGGCGGCGCGTTCGGCGGCCGGATCGGGGGCCGCGTCCAGCAGCCGGCCGACCCACGGGGTGTCGACCGTACCGGGGTTGACGCAATTGACGCGGATGCCCTCGCGGACGTGGTCGGCGGCCATGGCGAGGGTCAGGGAGTACACGGCCCCCTTGGTGGCGCTGTACAGGGCACGCTGGGGCAGTCCGGCGGTGGCCGCGATGGAGCAGGTGTTGACGATCGCCGCGCGGTCCGAGCGGCGCAGGTGCGGGAGGGCGGCGCGGGCGGCGCGGACCATGCCGAGGACGTTGACGTCGAAGACGCGGCGCCACTCGGCGTCGTCGTTGTCCTCGACCGTGCCCTGGGCGCCGATCCCGGCGTTGTTGACCAGGACGTCCAGGCCGCCGAGGTCCTCGGCCGCCCGCTCGACGGCCGTGCGCACCGAGGCGTCGTCGGTGACGTCGGCGCGGTAGGCGAGGAGCGGCTTGTCGACGTCCGCCGGGTCCCGGTCGAGGACGGCGACCCGGGCTCCGCGGGCGGCGAGGAGGTCGGCGGTGACCCGGCCGATGCCGGACGCACCGCCGGTGACCAGGGCCCTCAGTCCCTCGAAGTCGCTCATGCGGCCCTACCTTCTTTCGCACGGCCCGGTCGTTCGCGACGATGGGGTCGCGCGAGCGGGGCAGGGATGGGTTTCATGCTGGCTGC
>NZ_JBFAWF010000031.1:0-91465 GCF_040680195.1 Streptomyces sp. NPDC052109
ATGGTACTGCAGGGGGGACCCTGTGGGAGAGTAGGACGCCGCCGAACAATTCTTGGGAAAGGCCCACGCCACACGGCGTGGGCCTTTCTGCGTTTCCGAGCAGTCTCAGAAGGTCACTTCCGCCGTTTCCACGGTCCCGCCCCGCCGACCGGGGGCCTCGTGCCGCTTCCAGTAGAGGTTGGTGTGGGCGATCACCTGTTCCGGGGCCGGAGCGCCGTACTTGGTGAGGTCCTCCGTGGTGTGGGCGTCGGCGACCAGTGTCGCGTCGTAGCCGCGGACGATCGCGCCGTGCAGGGTGGAGCGGATGCAGACGTCCGTCTGGGCACCGGTGACGACGAGCCGGCCCACCTTGTGGCGTGCGAGCACGGTCTCCAACTCGGTGTCCTCGAAGGAGTCCGGGTAGTTCTTCGGGATCAGGGGCTCCGTGTCCTGAGTCGATGACGAGCAATGCCGTGTTCGGCCGCTCGGGCAGTGTTGTCATGTATCCACAATATGAGCTGCCACCGACGGCGGCCCCGCATTACGGTGCCCCCATGACTACCTTGACGAGCAATGGCTACGTGGTACGCGGCATACGGGCCACGGAGTGGGCGGAGGCGAAGCGGCTGCGGCTCGACGCGCTGCGGGACCCCGTTGCCCACCTGGCCTTTCTGGAGACCTACGAGGATGCCGTGGCCCGGCCCGACTCGTTCTATCAGGAACGGGCCGAGCGTTCTGCCCAGGAGGCCGGCGGGGCTCGGCAGTTCATCGCGGAGGCGCCCGACGGGACGTGGGTCGGTTCGGTCACCGTGCTCATCGAGGAAGCCGGGAGCACGGACTGGGCCGGGTTTCCGGTCGAGCGCCGGCAGGGACACGTGGTCGGGGTGTTCGTACGGCCCGGGCACCGAGGGAACGGGCTGATCCAGGCGCTGCTCGCGACCGGCGTGGCATGGGCCTGGGAGCGGGGTGCGGAGCGGGTGCGGTTGCTGGTGCACCAGGACAACGTCCGGGCCCAGGGTGCCTACCGGAAGGCCGGATTCGTGCCGAGCGGGGTGACCGTGCCGCTGGAGAACCATCCCGCGGATTCCGAGCTGGAATTCGTCCTAGACCGGTAGTTCCCGGTGCGGCCAGCGCGAGCGGGCCTGTTCGCGGGAGCGGAGCAGGGCGAGGGTCGGCAGGCCCTGATCGGCTCCGGTGGCGAGGAGGTCCGGGAGCTGGGGGAACGGGGCCACGGCCGCGATGTCGTCCAGCACCAGGGTGAGTGGTGGGTCGAGCCGACCGGAGGATGACCGTTCGGCCATGCGCCGGCCGCGCTCGACCACGCTGGAGACGAGGGCCGTCAGGAGGGGCATCGCGCCCGGGTTGCTCCTGGGGTCCTCGATGGATTCACCGACCACATAAAGCGTGCCCCCTTCGTGGACGAAGGAATCCAGGGTGAGCGCATCAGTTCGGTTGGGTGTGCAGGCCTCGCGGATGTTCACCGTGAAGAGCGCCGAGAGGGCGCGGCCGGTCAACTCCTGGGCGATGTCGCGGCGTTCGGGGTGGGCGGTGAGCGCGGCCTCGAGTTCGCCGGCGGCGCCGGGGGCGGCCTTGGGGTGGGTGCGGAGGGTGCGTACCGCGTCCTGGACCTGGGTGCCCTGGGACCAGCGGTGGACATGGCGGACGGTGCGGTTCTCCAGGGCGGCGGCGTGCAGATAGCTGCGCAGGAGTGTCAGTGCCGTGTCGGCCACCGCCTGGTCGATCTTGGCCGTGGGCTGTACGGGGGCGAGGAGGGCGGTGGCTCTGGTCAGCGCGGTCTCTTTGTCCTCGCACCCGGTGGTGGGGGACCAGTGGAGGCGGGCCGGGGTGTCGCAGAGATGGGTGGGGTCGTAGAGGAGGGTGGGACCGAGTTTGGCCCTGGCGTCCTTTGTCTCGGCCCAGAGGCCGGGGTCCGAGGTGACGACCAGGGTGGGTCCTTCCGCGTCGCGTACGGCCTGGGCTGCGGCCCTCTGGCGGGCTGCGGGGGGTGCGTAGAGCACGGGGCCCTCGGCGGGGCCGGCTTCCCACTCGCCCACCGGTTTGCCGTCGGCTGGAAGGGTGCCCGACTCCTGCGGCTGGGGTTCACTGCGAGGTGCGGGGACCTCATAGGGGGGTTGGGGCAGGGGGAGGTGTGGCACCGGCTGCGCGGTCTCCTTGACCGCTCCTGGCTGTTCCCTCCTCCGTGCCCTCCCCGCCCGCCACCGTGCCACCGCTCCCATCACGAACACGGTGAGGACGAAGAGGACCATCAGCTGGCCGATGAACAGGCCCCAGAACAGACCCCAGCCGGAGAGCTGGGCGGCGGGGGTGTCCGGCCAGGCGCCGGTGATGTCGTGGGGTGCGCCGATGAGGTGGCGCATGGCCAGGGGGGTGCGGATGAAGACGACGCCGTGGGGCCAGGCCCCCTTGGTGAAGAGGGCGGCGAGGCCCGTGGCCGTCCACACCAGCAGGGTCATGCCGAGGAGGAACGCGAGGATGCCGATCAGGAGGCCGTCGGGAATGCCGCCCTGGCCGTCCCGGCGGTCCGCGCGGTGATCGCGAGCGTCCGGTCTCACCCGTTCCTCCCCTGCCTCTGCCCCTATGCCACCGTCGACTCGGAGTCGCCCAGGTGCTGTTCCACGAAGGCCGCGGCCCGCTGTTCGGCCTCCAGCTCGGCGGCGCGCAGGGCGTCGTCGGCCGCGAGGTCGCTGGAGGACTCGGTCATCGCGCGGTCGGTGAAGACCAGCGGGCGTTCCGTCTCCGTGATCAGGTGTTTGACCACCTGAACGTTGCCGTTGACATCCCATACGGCGATGCCGGGCGTCAGTGTGGGGATGATTTCCACGGCCCATCGCGGCAAACCCAGCACCCGGCCGGTGGCTCGGGCCTCGTCCGCCTTCTGGGCGTAGATCGTCCTGGTGGAGGCCATCTTCAGGATGGCCGCCGCCTCCTTCGCCGCGGCGCCGTCGACCACGTCGGACAGGTGGTGGACCACCGCGACGAACGACAGACCGAGCCGGCGGCCGAACTTCAGCAGGCGCTGGAACAGCTGGGCCACGAACGGGCTGTTGATGATGTGCCAGGCCTCCTCGACCAGGAAGATGCGTTTCTTGCGGTCGGGGCGGATCCAGGTGTGCTCCAGCCACACGCCGACGATCGCCATGAGGATGGGCATGGCGATGGAGTTGCGGTCGATGTGGGAGAGGTCGAAGACGATGAGGGGGGCGTCCAGGTCGATGCCGACCGTGGTCGGGCCGTCGAACATGCCCCGCAGGTCACCGTCGACCAGCCGGTCCAGGACGAGCGCGACGTCGAGGCCCCAGGCCCGTACGTCGTCTATGGCGACGTTCATCGCCTCGGCCGACTCCGGCTCGGGGTGTCGTAGCTGCTCGACGATGTCGGTCAGCACCGGCTGGCGGTCGAGGATCGTCTCGTTGACGTACGAGTGCGCGACCTTCAGCGCGAAGCCGGCGCGTTCGTCGAGGCCGTGGCCCATCGCGACCTCGATGATGGTGCGCAGCAGCGCGAGCTGGCCGGTGGTGGTGATCGCCGGGTCCAGGGGATTCAGACGGATCCCGTGGTCCAGGGCGGCCGTCGGGTCCAGCCGGATCGGCGTTATCCCCAGCTCCTCGGCGATCAGGTTCCACTCGCCCACGCCGTCCTCGCCCTGGGCGTCCAGGACGACGACCTGGCGGTCCTTGAAGCGCAGCTGGCGCAGGACGTACGTCTTCTCGAGGGCCGACTTGCCGTTGCCGGACTCGCCGAGGACGAGCCAGTGCGGGGCCGGGAGCTGCTGGCCGTAGAGCTGGAAGGGGTCGTAGATGTAGCCCTTGCCGGAGTACACCTCGCGGCCGATGATGACGCCGGAGTCGCCCAGGCCGGGTGCGGCCGTGGGCAGGTAGACCGCCTGGGCCTGGCCCGTGGAGGTGCGCACCGGCAGCCGGGTCGTCTCGACCTTCCCGAAGAGGAAGGAGGTGAAGGCGTCGGTGAGGACGGACAGCGGATCCCGCATCGGCGAATCAGCCCCTACCTTCGGATGCCGGTGGCGAAGGGAAGTGTGTTCACGAAGGCGCGGTGGTGCTCTCGGTCGCACCACTCCAGCTTGAGGTACGACTTGCCGGCGGAGGCCCTTATCGTGCGCTTGTCGCGGTTGAGGGCGTCCGGGGTGCGGGAGGACACGGTGATGTAACCGACGAGGTTGACGCCCGCCGCGCCGCTCGCGAGGTCCTCGCCTCTCTGGTCGAGACGGTTGTGCGCGGCGACGTCGCGGGGGTCGACGGTCCGGTTCATCTTGGCGGCGCGGGAGGCCTCGGCCTCGTCGTTGGTCTTCTCGGTCAGCATGCGTTCGATGGCTACCTCGGTGGGTTCGAGATCCATCGTCACGGCGACCGTTCGGATGACGTCCGGGGTGTGCACGAGGAGGGGTGCGAGGAAGTTGACGCCCACCGGGGTCATCGGCCATTCCTTCACCCAGGCGGTGGCGTGGCACCAGGGGGCGCGGGTGTTGGACTCGCGGGTCTTCGCCTGGAGGTACGTGGGCTCCATGGCGTCGAGCTCGGCCGGCCAGGCGTTGCGCTGGGTCATCGCCTGGATGTGGTCGATGGGGTGGTCGGGGTCGTACATGGAGTGGATCAGGGATGCCAGCCGGCCCTGGCCCAGCGGCTGCCGCACCCGGATGTCGGCTTCCTGGAGCCGGGAGCAGATGTCGGTCAGCTCACGGGCCATGACGACGGCGAGCCCCGCGTCGCGGTCGACCTTGCCGCCGCGGGCGCGGACGGCACGGGCCATGGCGTTGGCCTCGGCGGCCAGCTCGCGGGAGTAGTGCATGCAGGCGACGAGGTAGGCGCGGTGCTGCTCGCTGCTGGTGGACACCATGGACTGCAGCTGGTCGTACGACTGCTGGAGCCAGCCCGGGGAGCGGTCGTCGCCGCGCAGGGCGACGTCCTTGGCGTGCGCGTCGGGGTCGGCGGGCAGGGTGCGGGCGAGCATCTGCAGCCGCGTCACGAAGCCGTCCCCGTTGGCGACGTGCTTGAGGAGTGTGCCGAAGCGGTCGACCAGGGCCTCCTGGTCCTCGGAGTCGCGCAGGCCGACGCCGGGACCTTCGATCTCGATGGCGGCGGTGACGGTTTTCCGGTCGGCGTGCAGGAGCACCGCGATCTCATCCGGCCCGAAGGGCGCGGCGAGCCAGGTGATCCGCCCGATGCCGGGAGGTGGCCCGACCTCGACCTCCCGCCCGTCGAGCGCGGTCCCGGCCTCCGCGGCGCCGGACCGGTAGACGGCGTTGCCGCCCTTGACGATGCGCTTGTAGCTGCGGTTGATCTCGAACCACTTGTAGAAGGTGCGGCGCTTGTACGGCACGTAGACCGCGGCGAGCGCGAGCAGCGGGAAGCCCATGAGCAGCACGATCCGCAGGGACAGGACCGGGACGAGAAGGCCGCACATCATGCCGAGGAACGCGCCCGCGATGATCAGCGCGATCTCGCCGGACTCGCGGTTCCGGCCGACGATCGCGTTCGGCCGGGCGCGGCCGATGAGATACGTACGGCGGGGCGTGACCGGATGGGACAGATGGGACTCGGTCGTCAACGCCCTTCACCTCCCGTGCGGTTGATGTTGCGGGTGTTGCTGGCGTGCGGGGTGTTGGCGGGGCTGGGCGCCCGGGGGGCGGGCGTGGCGGAAGGGACTGCTCCGCCGCCCCCGGTGGGGGTACGGCTGCTGTGTGCGGCGACACCGCCGGTGGCGGGGTTGGCGGGACGGGGGCTGCTGCTCTGCCCGCCTGCGGCTCCGTTGCTGTCGGCGCGGGTGCTGTGGGTCTTGATGCCCTGGGCGACGAGGGTGGCGGGGGAGCTGATGACGGCGGCGGCCTTGCTCTCGGCGCCCTGCATGATGCGGTTGTTGCGGCCGCTGGCGATGTCGTCGCCGAAGCCGGGGACGAAGCGGTAGATCATCGCGCTGGCAAAGATGGCGAGCAGGATGATGGCGAGGCCGGAGACGACAGCGGAGAAGGAGTCGGGGCCGTTGCCGCTGGACAGCGCGCCGGCGAGCCCCAGCACGATCACGATGACCGGCTTGACGAGGATGACGGCGATCATGATCCCCGCCCAGCGCCGTACGTGCCCCCACAGGTTCTTGTCGACGAGGCCGGCGTAGACGACGGTGCCGAGGAGGGCGCCGACGTAGAGGAGCGCGGCGCGGATGACCAGCTCCAGCCAGAGGACGCCGGCGGCGAGGATGCTGACCAGGGAGACGACGATCAGCATGATGGGGCCGCCGCCGATGTCGGTGCCCTTGCCGAGGGCGCCGGAGAAGGTGCCGAAGAAGGTGTCGGCCTGGTCGCCGGTGGCCCGGGCGAGGACGTCGGTGACGCCGTCGGTGGCCGACACGACGGTGTACAGGATCAGCGGGGTGAAGGCGGAGGCGAGCACGGTCAGCCACAGGAAGCCGACGGCTTCGGAGATGGCGGTGGTGAGCGGCACACCGCGCACCGCGCGCTTGGCCACGGCGAGGAGCCACAGCAGGAGGGTGAGGATCGTGGACGCGGCGAAGACGATGGCGTACTGCTGCAGGAACTTGGGGTTGGTGAAGTCTACGTTGGCGGTTTCCTTCACGGCTTTGCTGAGCTTGTCGATCGTCCAGGAAGCAGCTTCGGCACAGCCCTTGGCCAGGGAGGACAGCGGGTCGAGAGTGGAGGTGTCGGGGACGTTGGCACCGCCGGATCCGCTGGAGGTGTTGCCGCGTTCGCAGTACTTCCTGGCCTCGCCGGAGATGACGTCGCAGTTGTACTTGCTCTTGGAGGGTGAGGGCGACGGGCCGCCGGAAGGGGTGGGCGAGGGTGCGGCGAAGGCGCGCGTGGCCAGCAGAACGGCCGTGGTCTGTACGGCTGTCACGGCTCCGGCGAGCTTGAGCGCACGTCGCGGGTTACCGGGCATACGTGAACCCTCCGTACTGTTCGATGGCCTTGCTGATCTCGTCGGAGGTGGCGGCCTTGTCGTCACCTGGGACCGGTGCGGGGCCGTCCTTCTGGGTGTCGGCGGCGATCTTCCAGTCGCCGTCGGACCACTGCAGGTCGAACGTCCATGTCTTCCAGGACGAGGTGACGGGGTCGGTGGAGGAGCTGCCCGCCATGCCGATGAGGCCCATGTACCAGACCGCTACCTTGGCGTGGTCGTCCGCGTAGAGCTGCACCGTCGTGCCGATCGGGACCACCCGGGAGACGAACGTACTGCCCTTCGGCGGGTTGCCCTCGGAGTCGAGGCCCATTTGGGCGAGGAAGTCGGTCGAGTAGGCCTGGTCCATCGGGCCCTCGAGCCGAGTCGCGGCTCCGGAGGTGTAGAGGAGGTGCAGGAGCGCGTCGCGACTGTCCTTGTTGAACATGCCCGTTGAGCCCAGCGCCACCGCGTAGTTCGACGCCGCGCTCTGCGCTCCCTGCTCCGTGTGGGCGAACCCTGTAGGTACGCCGGCGGACTTGGTGTCTACGGGGCGCGTTCCACTGGGGGCCGTGGGAGCGGCCCCCGGCTTGTCGGACTTCGTCGTCGAGCCGTCGGCGGACGAATGGTCCCCTCTGTTGGCGAAGGCGATCGCCGCGATGAGGAGGACCACCACGCCTACCACCGTGACCAGGCTGCGGGAGGAGGAGCGGCGGGGGCCCCGGCGGGGGGCGCCGCCGTAGGGGTCGCCCTCGGGGAGGCGGGTGCGGGTGTGGCCCGTGTCGCCGTAGTCGGCGTATGCCTGTTCGTCTCCGGGATTCATGCTGTGTGCACTCCCTCACCCTCGTAGGCATACGACGGTAGCCGTGCTGGTTCCCGCGCGGGCGCGGTGTGGTGACTCGACATCAGGGAGACGCAACCTCAGCCGGAAGGAAGAACGGGGTCAGACCGCCATGCCGTACACGATGGTGAACAGGGTGCCGAGGGAGCCGATGATGAAGACCCCGGTCAGGCCGGCGATGATGAGGCCCTTGCCCTGTTCGGCGCTGAAGGTGTCCCGGAGGGCCGTGGCGCCGATGCGCTGCTTGGCCGCGCCCCAGACCGCGATGCCGAGGCAGAGAAGGATGGCTACGGCCATCACCACCTCGATCATCACCTTGGCCTCGTTGCCCAGGCTGCCGAAGGGGCCCCAGTCCGGAGCGATCCCGCCGATGATGGTGTTGATGTCTCCCTTGTCGGCCGCAAAGAGCATGTAAGTCACCGCCCCTGGTGGGTAGTTCCGCTGGCCCCCTGCGGGGTGCAGAGGTCAGGACTCATTGTCGCCGACAACGCCGCCAACGTATGTCGACTTGACGTCATTGACTGGCGGGTTTCGTACGAATAGCTCGTACGGTCACTCTGTGTATCACGGCAGGTCACGCCGGGCAACGAGGTCCGACCGGAACCTGTGGTGTGGTTCCGTCGTTGTCCTCCTCTACGACCTGGCGCGGTATCTGACGGCCGGTCGGGTGAGGCGTCGAGATGATGTTCTCATGGGCGGGGGAGGGGAACCGGACAAGGCCCCGACGGCGGTGCCGTGGAGGCCTGGTGGCGTGCGGGGTTGACGCGGGGTCAGCCGGTGGGAGGCCGCGGTGCCCTGCGGGGTGCCCCGGCCGGGTCGCTGCTGTTCGGCGGGGTGCCGGCGAGGGCGTGGACGCCGCCGACGAGGGGCGAGCCGGCTGGTGCCGCCGAAGGTGTACCGGCCGGCCCGTCACTCCGTAGGAGCTCCGACGGCCCGGCGGCCGGCGTCTCGGTCCGCGGGGCGGGGGCTCCTCGGCCCGGCCGCTGTCGGCGGAGGGCGGGGAGCCGGTGGAGCCGGTCCGGCTGACCTTCTTGAAGCGGCCGTTGGAGGTGGTGCGGGAGGACAGGCCGTAGGACGAGCGGTACTTCGCCGGATCGGCCTCGGCGTTGGCGCGGGCCGACCGTCCCCCCGAAGGCCGCCGGCGCCTCCGCCCCCTCCGGCTACGCCCCTCCGACCTCTCAGGAGAGCGGTGCCGGGACGGCGCACGACCGGCTCGATTCACGGCTGTCGCAGCGGGAGTTGGGCAGGGAAAACGGGCCGCGGCCGGCTGCCGCGGCCCGTCCTCCTTTCCGTGCCGCCGAGGGGACCCCACGTCCCCCTCATCCGGCGGCTCCCCGTGACCCGACGGGGTGGTCACCCGTGTGCGTGGGGCTCAGCTCGCGCCGAAGGCGTCCGTGCCCTGCGGGGTGCCCCAGCCGGTCGGGCCGTCGTAGCCCGACCTGGCGGTGCAGAAGTAGCTGGTGGAGCAGCTGCCGTTGCTGCCGCTGATGACGTCGTTCAGCGCGGAGGTGCCGGCCGCACGGTACGGGTACTGGGCCGGGTAGTCGCTGCTGCCCGGGGTGCCGGCCAGGGCGTACACCGAGGCGATGAGCGGCGCGGAGGCGCTGGTGCCGCCGTAGGTGTTCCAGCCGGTGCCGTCGGAGCCGTAGGTGTCGTAGACGGAGACGCCGGTGGCGGGGTCGGCCACGGCGGACACGTCGGCGATCATGCGCTTGGCGCAGCCGCTGTCGGTCTGCCAGCTGGGCTTGGCGTCGTAGGCGGAGCAGCCGGAGCCGGTGCCCTCGGTGCTGGAGGTGTTCCAGACGGACTCGGTCCAGCCGCGGCTGTCGGAGGACGTCGACAGCGAGGTGCCGCCGACCGCGGTGACGTACCGGGAGGCGGCCGGGTACTCGGCGCCGTAGCCCTCGTCACCGGCGCTGGCCGTGATGGCGACGCCCGGGTGCTTGTAGTACGAGGTGTCGTACGTGGTGTCGGAGGAGGACTCCGAGCCGCCGTAGCTGTTGGAGACGAACTTGGCGCCCAGCTTGACGGCCTCGTTCACCGCGGTGCCCAGGTTGGCGTCGGACGCGGACTTCGCCTCGACCAGCAGGATGTCGCAGTTCGGGCAGGTCGCGCTGACCATGTCGAGGTCGAGGGAGATCTCGCCGGCCCAGCCGCTGTCGGCGGAGGGCAGGGAGGTCGTGGAGCCGGTCTGGCTGACCTTGGTGAAGCAGCCGTTGTCGCTGGTGCAGTCCGGCAGGCCGTAGTACGAACGGTAGGCCGCGAGGTCGGACTCGGCGTTCGGGTCGTCGTAGGCGTCGACGATGGCGACGGTCTCGCCCGAGCCGTTCGCGGAGGCGGCATCGGTCAGGCCGTACGCCGACTGGATGTCGCTCGGGCCGTAGCCGGTCGGGGAGTCGGCGGCGGCGTCGGGCTTCACGGTCTTGGGGGTGATGCCCTTCAGCGCCGCCTGCTTCTCCATGAAGGCGGTGGTGCCGCCGGTGACGCGCAGCGCGTCGCAGGCGGCGTAGCCCTTCTTCGGGGTGGTGCCGCACGCCTTCTCGTAGCGCACGTGGGCCTTGGCGACCTGGGCGGCGACGGACTCCGCGGTCACCCTGTGGCCCGTGGCGGCGGTCTGCGCGTTCGCGTGTGCCGCGGTGCCGAGTCCGGCGATGACCAGCGCGGCGGTGGCCGCGGCGGCCGAGCCGACGCGGCTCCATCTGCCGCGTATGTGGGGGAAGTCGGGGGTGGTCGTACGCAAGGTACAGCCTCCTGTGAGTGGTGGACAGAGGCCTGCGGGTGTGGGGGTTCCACCGGTGGGTGACCGGTGGGGGCGGCGGCCCGTGTCGACCATCGCTTGTTGAGTACGCGACAACAAGCGGCTTTCGGATTTCTGACTTCCGCGTTACTCAAGGCGGTTGGGGGCTTACTGATCAATGGCAGTGTGCTGGGTGGCGCTTGACCGCGTGCACAGGTTGGGCCGGTGCCGCGTGGGGTCAGCGCGGCTTGAGGCCGTGCAGCAGCAGGTGGACGTGTTCGTCCAGGCCGCTCATCGCCTCGTCGGCGTCGAGTGCGCAGCTGGCGATGAGGGCGGCGAGGCCGTGCAGGCTCGCGGCGGCGACCGTCGTGATCCGCTCGGGGTCACCCGCGACGATCTCGCCCCGTTCCTGAGCGTCCGCGATCATCCGGGTGAAGGAGCCGAGGGACTCGTCGACGGCCGCGGCGAGCTGGGCGGAGCTGTCGGGGTCGTGCTTGCGGGCGAACATCAGCTCGAGCAGCTCGGGGTTCTCGACGGCGAAGCCGAGGTAGGCGCGGGCGAGGGCGGCCATCCGTCCCTCGAAGGTGAGGGCGGAGTCCGCGGTGGCCGCGTCCAGGGCCTGGTTCAGGCGCTCGTACCCGTCCAGCGCGAGGGCGTCGACGAGGGCCTGCTTGTCCTTGAAGTGCCGGCCCGGAGCCGCGTGGCTCACGCCGATGTCACGGGCCAGTTCGCGCAGGGAGAGGGCGCCGGCCCCTTTGGCACGCAGGGTGCGCTCGGCGCTCTTGAGCAGGGCGGCGCGCAGGTCTCCGTGGTGGTAGGGGCGGTTCGCGGGGGCGGAGGACATGCGCGGCATGCGTGCCATCGTATCCGGATGTTGTCGTTGACAGCTTTGTTGTCGGTGCCTACATTCGGGACATGGCTGATGCGAAATGGAATGCGACCCACCTCCCCGACCTGACCGGCCGTACGGCCGTGATCACCGGCGCCAACAGCGGTCTCGGCCTCGCGACCGCCGAGGCGCTGGCCCATGCCGGGGCGCACGTGGTGTTCGCCGTACGGGACCTCGCTCGGGGCGGCGCCGCCGCGGCGAAGGTGGACGGCAGCACCGAGGTGCGCCGCCTGGACCTGGCCGACCTGGACTCGGTGCGCGAGTTCGCGGACGCCTGGGACCGCCCGCTGGACCTGCTGATCAACAACGCGGGCGTGATGATGCTGCCGGAGCAGCGCACCAAGCAGGGCTTCGAGATGCAGTTCGGCACGAACCACCTCGGGCACTTCGCGCTGACCAACCTGCTGCTCCCGCACATCACGGACCGGGTGGTGACGGTGTCCTCCGGCCTCCACCGCGGCGGCGACGGAGCGATTCACTTCGCCGACGTCAACCTGCGCGGCCGCTACACCCCGACCCGCGCCTACGCCCAGTCCAAGCTGGCGAACCTGCTGTTCACCCTGGAACTCCAGCGCCGCCTCACCGAGTCCGGCTCCTCCGTCCGCGCCCTCGCCGCCCACCCCGGCTACGCGGCCACCAACCTCCAGAGCCACCATGCGAACCCGCTGGCCAGGGCCCTCATGGCGGTCGGGAACAAGGTCTTCGCGCAGAGCGACAAGGCCGGCGCCCTGCCCACCCTCTACGCCGCGAGCCAGGACCTCCCCGGCGCCTCCTACGCCGGCCCCTCCGGTCTCGGTGAGATGCGCGGCGCCCCCACCCTGGTCGGCCGCAGCGCGGCGGCCGGCGATCCGGCGGCGGCGCGGCGGCTGTGGACGCTGTCCGAAGAGCTGACCGGGGTGGAGTGGCAGCTGAAACCGGCCGGATGACCGTGACGTTCCGTGATCATCGCTGGTCGGGGCTGTCGATGGGTGATGCGGAAGCGGGGTGCGGAGCCGGCCGGTTCCCGTGGGGAGGCGTCGCGCCGGGGCCGGGACTTCCCCGGTCGG
The DNA here is from genome assembly GCF_040680195.1 of Streptomyces sp. NPDC052109. Taxonomy (NCBI): domain Bacteria; kingdom Bacillati; phylum Actinomycetota; class Actinomycetes; order Kitasatosporales; family Streptomycetaceae; genus Streptomyces; species Streptomyces sp. NPDC052109. The sequence goes on from NZ_JBFAWF010000031.1 coordinate 12,416, forward strand.
CGGACGAGATCAGCGCCCATCAGGAGGTTTCACAGGAAAATCTCAGTTAAGTCGCAGCGGGATTCTCACCTACGTGGGGGACAGTGAGAACTGATGAAGCGCATCTCACGCATCACGGTCACCTCACGTCCCGCGTTGCTGGGCGCTGTGGTGATGCTCGCCGTGACCTCGGCGTCCGTGGCGTCCGCCGATGACGGGCCGGGGCCCTTCGGGGTCACCGCCGACGTCGTCGCGACCCGGCGGACGGTGCGGGTCGGCGCGCTGTTCGGCGCCGACCGGGCCGACAAGCTGCCCGGCGGGCACTTCTGCACGGCCTCGGTCGTGGACAGCCCGAAGGGCAACCTCCTCGTCACCGCCGCACACTGCGTGGACGGCGCCGCCAGCAAACTGGTGTTCGCACCGGGCTACCGGGACGGGCAGGCACCGTACGGGGTGTGGAAGGTGGGCAAGCGCTACCTGCCCGACGGGTGGGCCAAGGACAAGGACGAGGACAGCGACCTGGCCTTCGTGAGCGTCGAGAACCTGCACGGCAAGCCGATCGAGGACGCGGTGGGCGCCAACCGGTTCACCGCCGGCACGGCCACCGGCGCCACGGCCGTGACCGTCATCGGCTATCCCGACTCCCGCGACGTGCCCATCAGCTGCACCAACAAGCCGAAAGCGCACAGCAGGACCCAGCAGCGCATCGACTGCCCCGCCTTCACCGGCGGCACCAGCGGCAGCCCCTGGATCAACGGCGACGACCAGGTCGTCGGCGTCCTCGGCGGCCATGAGCAGGGCGGCTCGACCGACGACGTGTCGTACAGCGTGGTGCTGGGCAAGGGGGCGGCCGAGCTGTACAAGGACGCCACGGCGAACGGCTGACGGCCGAGCCTCGCCCACCGTGCCGTACCACCTGATCCCGCGCCGGCAGTCGCCGGACTTCTCGGCCGCGTCGGGGTACGAGACGATCGGCCGCCTCATGCCCTGAGTGCCCTTGTTCGCTGAGCCGAGGAGCTCCGGGCCGGCGTGCGACGCGCGGTACCGCCCCGGGCGTCTCCGGCGGGGCAACGGATCAAGAGCCCGAGGCGCCCGGGTCCCGCCCGTTCACGAGGACCGGCCCCGTTGACGTATCCGTGCCGTGCGAACGGGCCGCCAAGTCACCCACGAGTCCTGGAACGTCGCCGTCATGGCGGCGCCGGCCGCAGCGCCCGCGGTGGTGTGTGCGTGGTATGCCGGCCGTGCGGCGGGTCCGGGGTCCTCGTGCGGCAAGGCGGTCCGCTCATACACTGCTGCGGGTGGACTGGCCGGTGGCGAGGGGCGGTTGACGGTGCGTAAGGCGTGGGTCGTCGGCGGTGCCCTCGTGGGGGCCGGCATGGGTTTCGTCATGCTGCTCGTCATCGGGGTGTACGTCGTCGCCGGGAACCTCGTCGACGGAGTGACCTCGGGAAGCCGCGGACTCGCCAAGGGGGCCGTGCCGGCCGCCTACAAGACGCTCGTGCAGAAGTGGGGCAATCTGTGCCCGGCGCTCACCCCGGCGTTGCTCGCCGCCCAGCTGTACCAGGAGAGCGGCTGGAACCCCACGATCGTCAGCCCGGCCGACGCGCGCGGCATCGCCCAGTTCATCCCCAGCACCTGGGCCACGCACGGCATCGACGGCAACGGGGACGGCAAGCGGGACGTCTGGGACCCCAACGACGCGATCCCGTCGGCCGCTTCGTACGACTGCGAGCTGGCGAAGTACGTCAAGGACGTCCCCGGCAACGTCTCCGACAACATGCTCGCCGCCTACAACGCCGGTGCCTACCGCGTCATAAGGGCCGGCGGCGTCCCGGCGATCAGCGAGACGCAGAACTACGTCAAGCGGATCCGCAGCCTGGAGCAGAGCTTCGCCGCGCCCGTCAGCCGCATCGACCCCACCCAGCAGGCCGCCGGTGCCATCGCGTTCGCGCAGGGCAAGCTCGGCACGCCCTATCTGTGGGGCGGTGAGGGGGCGGCCGAGCAGGGCGGACGCTTCGACTGCTCGGGACTGACCCAGGCCGCGTACGCGAAGGTCGGGATCAGCCTGCCGCGTGTGGCCAACGACCAGTACAACGCCGGGCCGCATCCCTCGCGGAACGAGTTGCTCCCCGGCGACCTGGTGTTCTTCTCCACCGACCTCAGCGACTCGCGGGCCATCCACCACGTGGGGATCTACGTCGGGGGCGGGTACATGATCGACGCGCCGCGCACCGGTGCCGTCATCCGGTTCGACCCCATCGACACGCCCGATTACTTCGGCGCCACCCGCGTCACCGAAGAGGGCGCGAAAGCACTCCCCACGGCGGTTTGAGGCGGTGTGAACCGAGCGTAAACCCATCCCCTGAGCTGCGGTGATGCGTCTCTCTTCGATAACGTCTGCGTGATCATTCAGTGGAGAGTGGAACGTATTGATGGGGACCGTGCGTTCCTGTTGACGTAGCCGAGCGGACGTCAGTGCGGGCAGTAGGGCAGTACAGCGGAAGCGGATCTACGAACCACGGGGGCAGGAGCGACGCACACGAGGTGCGTCCGGCAGACGACGAAGGGGCCGCAGCACCATGGCTGTACTCGCCGAATCCGGATCGAACCCCGACGTCGGCCTGCTCTACGACATCAACGGCCTGGCCGAGGACGCCCCGCACTGGTTCGACCGGGTCATGGAGTTCCTCGGTGAGTACGGCCTGTTGCTCGCCATGGCCCTGCTGGTCCTGTGGTGCTGGTGGTCCGTGCGGCGCCGGGGCGGCGAGGACGCCGCGTCCTGCGTCGCCGCGCTGGTGTGGGCGCCGCTCGCGGCCGGTATCGCCCTGGCCGTCAACATCCCGATCCGGGGCTTCGTGGAACGGCCCCGTCCCTTCGTCGACCACCAGGGGCTGGACGTCCTCGTCTCCGGCAAGACCGACTTCTCCTTCGTCAGCGACCACGCGACCATCACCATGGCGCTGGGGGTGGCCCTCTTCGTCGCCAACCGCCGTTTCGGCCTCGCCGGGATCGGGCTCGCGCTGCTGGAGGGGTTTTGCCGGGTCTACATGGGGGTGCACTATCCGACGGACGTCGTCGGCGGGTTCGCGCTCGGCACGGCCGTCGCGCTGCTGCTGTCCCCGCCGGCCATGGCGCTGCTCACACCGCTGATGCGGGCGGTGGAGGGATCGCCCCGGGCGGGGTGGGTGGTACGGAGGCGCGCGGGCGGACCCGGCAGCCGTGACGCCCTGCTGCCCGGGGCCCGTACGGCGGTGGAAGCGGAAGAACGGGACCTGGCGGCGTAGCCCTGCGCTCGGGCCGGCCGGCCTGCCGCGCTGGTTCCCCGGAAACCCCCGCGCGTGCCTGCTCGTTCAGCCGTACCCTCCCCTCCCATGACCAAGTTCTACGCCACGGTGTGTCTGCCGCCCACCGCGCCCCGCAAGGTGCCGGAGGCACTCGCGGCGGCGATGGCGCCGTACGACTGGAACCTCTCCGAGAACGGCAATCCGGCCGGTGAGTGGGACTGGTGGCTGCTCGGGGCTGCCGAGGAGGCGCCCCTCCTCGTGCGGCCCGAGTGCGACGGCGACCGTCGGCTGATCACCGCCTCCACCGTCCCGCGCCGCAAGGCCGAGCTGGCGGCGCTCGGGCCGCTGGAGTGCCACGGAGGGCCCCGCGGGCTGCTCGACTTCACGGTCATGCGGCGGCGGGCCGTACGGGAACACGACGCGATGACCGAGGCATGGCGGGAACTGAGTGGCCAGTTCCCGCCGGCCCGGCCGCTCGCGGAGTTCGTCGCCCGGCACGAGGCCGACCCCGGCGGGTATCCGATGGACCGGGCGACGCGGGAGCATCTCGCCCAGCCTCTGGTGCAGGAGGTGGCCCAGCGGGCGGTCCGCGGTGACGACCCCCACTTCGGCATGAGGTTCCTGCTCGAGGACCCCGTGACCTACTTCACGGTCGACCACGACCGGGCCCGGCAGGCGATCACGCTGCGCGCGGTGCCCGGTCACGCCCTGCTGACCCTGGACGGCACCTGGGACGACGACCACACCGAGGGGTACCCGGAGCGGGCCAACGCCTACCTCGAAGATCTCGATCCCGAAGCCGTCGTCGCCGAGGTGCTCTGCCACACCTGAGCCGGGCAGCGGCGGCTACAGCCCCTGCGTGTAGGAGAAGAAGCGCTGCGGGTCGTACTGCTTCTTCACCTTCCCCAGCCGCGTCACCGCGTCGCCGTAGTACGCCTTCTTCCAGTCCGTCAGCGTCGGGTCGGTGTAGTTCTGGTACGCCGCGCCGGAGGCGTAGGGCTTCATCGCGTTGTGCGCCGAGGTCAGCCAGGACTGGGCGGTGCCGCCGGAGGCTCCGGCGCCCCAGGACGCGATGTACTGGGCCAGCATCCGGGAGCGGCGGTGGACGAAGGCCGTCGCCGTGGGGGAGACACGGTTGACCGCGCCGCCGAGGGCGGTGAACGCGATGCTGCCGGCGCCGCCCCGCACCGAGGCGATCTGCCCCAGCACCGTCTGGATGCCGGCCGAGGACAGGGAGCGGTCGAAGAAGTCCGAGCGGGCCGCGTACGTCTCCCGGCCCAGCCTGCCCTGGGGGGAGCGGCCCGGCGTGGGGCCGGGCAGATGGCACTGGGCGTCGGCGGAGAAGGAGGAGCAGCCGGCGTAGATCTCCATCGCCTCCTCATAGCCCCGGCGGCGCAGGGTGACGGAGGAGGCGTTGGCGCCGGCCGCGTGGGCCAGGCGGTCCACGGCGTTCTGCAGCTCGCCGTAGGTACCGAGGGAGAAGCAGGCCACGGAGATGGTCGGGGTGCGGCCCGGCGAGCACTCCAGGTGCAGGGAGGACCAGATCTCGTCGGGCTGGCCCGGCCCCCACTCCTGCCAGGCCTTGAGCACCGCGGCCGCCTTCGCCCACGGCCAGGTCATGTACGCGGTCACCGCCTGCGGTGCCGGGTGGGTCTTGAACTGCAGCTCGGTGACGACGCCGAAGTTGCCGTTGCCGGCGCCGCGCAGCGCCCAGAAAAGGTCGGAGTGGGAGGAGGCGTTCGCGGTCACTTGGGTGCCGTCGGCCGTGATGACCGTCGCCTGGGTGAGGCTGTCGCAGGTCAGGCCGTAGGCACGGGAGGCGACGCCGTGACCGCCGCCGAGCACCAGGCCGGACACGCCGACGGTGGGGCAGGAGCCCGCGGGTATGGTCACGCCCTTCGCGGCCAGCCCCCGGTAGACGTCGATCAGCTTGGAGCCGGCGCCGACGACCGCCGTCCCGCCGGAGACGCGTATGCGGTTCAGCCGGGAGACGTCGAGGATGAGGCGGCTGTCGCCGGAGGAGTAGCCCGCGTAGGAGTGGCCGCCGTTGCGTATGGAGACCCGGACGCCGTGGGCCTGGGCGTAGGCGAGGGTCGTACGGATGTCGTCGGCGTGCGCCACGTAGGCGACCGCCGCGGGCTTGAGGCCGTCGAAGCGGGTGTTGTACAGCTGGTGGGCCGTCGTCCAGCTCGCGTCGCCGGGCCGCACGAGGGTGCCGTCCAGGTCATGGGCGAGGGCCGTCCAGTTCGCCGCGGCGTTCGCGCTGGTGGTTTTGAGTGACGTGAGGGACGATGAGCCCGTGGTCGCCGTAGCGGTGGACCTGCCCGGGCCCGAGCTGCAACCGGTGAGCGCGGTCGCAGCCAGTGCCGCCGTGCCGCCCGCGATGAACGTACGCCGTTCCATGCTCATCGTCGTGTGTCGCCTTTCCGCAGGCCCCCTTGGCCTTTCCTGGGGTGAGACGACCCGGTGGACGCGTTGGTTCGTAACAGTTCGCACACAGGGAAACGAACGCCGAAGACGGGTGCGTGTAACCCGGCGGTCGGGACCTGGGTGTGCCCTCCCCGTAAGCGTTCCGTGACCTAACCGGGCCGACGGCAGGGGTTCACCTCTCGTTCACTTCCGGCCATCGGCGGCTTCACCTGTTCTGCCTAATTTCGGCCGTGCACGGTGCGGAGCGCGGCCATATGCGCTCGCGCTACCTCCATACCTCGCACGCCGCCGACAGCGGCGGCTCCTGGAAGGAACTCCCGAAAGTGAAGCTTCAGCGCAAGAACCGGCTGCGCGCCCTTTCGCTCGGTGCGATCGCCGTCTCCGGCGCCCTGGCCCTGACGGCGTGCGGCTCCGACGACACTGGTGGCGGTAGCAAGGCCTCGGGCAACCCGTCCGGTTCTGCCGCCAACTCCGCGATCAAGTGCGACAACGCCAAGGGGCAGCTGCTCGCCGACGGCTCCTCCGCGCAGAAGAACGCGATCGACGCCTGGGTCAAGGAGTTCTCCCAGGCTTGTGGCGTGCAGATCAACTACAAGGGTGGCGGCTCCGGCGCCGGTGTCACCTCCTTCAACCAGGGTCAGCTCGCCTTCGCCGGTTCCGACTCCGCGCTGAAGCCGGACGAGGTCACGGCCTCCCAGAAGGTCTGCTCCGGCGGCCAGGGCATCGACCTGCCGATGGTCGGCGGCCCGATCGCCCTCGGTTACAACGTCCCGGGTGTCGACAACCTGGTCCTGGACGCCCCGACGATCGCCAAGATCTTCGACAGCAAGATCAAGAACTGGAACGACCCGGCGATCAAGAAGCTGAACCCGTCGGCGAAGCTCCCGGACCTGAAGATCCAGGCCTTCCACCGCTCCGAGGACTCCGGCACCACGGACAACTTCACCAAGTACCTGATCGCCACCACCCCGGCCAACTGGAAGTACTCCGGCGGCAAGGCCTGGCAGGCGCAGGGCGGCCAGGCGGCCTCCGGCTCCGCCGGTGTGGCCCAGGGCGTCAAGCAGAACTCCGGCGCGATCGGCTACTTCGAGCTGTCCTACGCCAAGGACATGAACACCGTCGCCATCGCCACCGGCGCCAAGGCCCCGGTCAAGCCCTCCGTGGAGACGGCCACCGCCGACATCGCGGCCGCCAAGGTCGTCGGTACCGGCAAGGACCTGTCGCTGAAGCTGGACTACGCCACCAAGGCCGAGAACGCCTACCCGATCACCCTGGTGACGTACGAGATCGTCTGCGACAAGGGCAACAAGGCGGACACCCTGCCCGCCACCAAGGCCTTCCTCGGCTACATCGCCAGCGAGGACGGCCAGAAGGTGCTGTCGAGCAACGACTACGCCCCGATCCCCGACGAGATCATCAGCAAGGTTCGCACCACCATCGCGGGCCTGAGCTGATCTGATCCGAAAGTGCGGCCCGGCGCCCGTACGGGCCGGGCCGCACCGTCCGGTGCACCGCCGCCAAGAGCCGCCGCCCCCAGCGCGGGCGGCCGGCTCCGCAGACCGGAGAACCCGATGGACATATCGACCAAGACAACCGACACACCCCCTCCCACGCCCCAGCCCACGGCGGCCGAGCAGAAGCGCAACGCCCGCGGGGCGTCCCGCCCCGGTGACCGCGTCTTCCTCGGCCTTTCGCGCGGCTCGGGCATCCTGCTGCTGGTGATCATGGCCGCGATCGCGGTCTTCCTCACCTACCGTGCGTCCCTCGCGATCAGCAAGGACCACGGGAACTTCCTCACGACCTTCGAGTGGAACACCAACCTCACTCCGCCGGTCTTCGGCATCGCGGTGCTGGCCTTCGGCACGATCGTCTCCTCGGTCATCGCCATGGTCATCGCGGTCCCGATCGCCGTCGCGATCGCGCTGTTCCTCACGCACTACGCCCCGCGCCGGCTGAGCGGTCCCATCGCCTACGTGATCGACCTGCTCGCCGCCGTGCCGTCCATCGTGTACGGCCTCTGGGGTGCCCTGATCCTCGTCCCGCACATGGCGGGCCTGTTCGGCTGGCTGAACGACTACTTCGGCTGGACCGGCATCTTCTCCTGGGACGGCGGCGCCCCCCGTTCCATGCTCACCGTCGGCGTCCTGCTGGCGATCATGATCCTGCCGATCATCACCAACGTCAGCCGTGAGGTGTTCCGGCAGGTCCCGCGGATCCACGAGGAGGCCGCGCTGGCCCTCGGCGCCACCCGCTGGGAGGTCGTCCGCATGGCCGTGCTGCCCTTCGGCCGCTCCGGTGTGATCTCGGCGTCCATGCTCGGCCTCGGCCGCGCCCTCGGCGAGACGATGGCCGTCGCCACCGTGCTCTCCCCGGACTACGTCATCCACGCGAGCCTGCTCAACCCGGGCGGCGGCACGTTCGCCCAGAACATCGCCAGCAAGTTCGGTGAGGCCACCGAGCAGGGCCGGGACGCGCTGATCGCCTCCGGTCTCGTCCTCTTCGTCATCACCCTGGTGGTCAACGGCGCGGCCCGCATGATCATCGCCCGCCGCAAGGAGTACTCGGGGGCCAACGCATGAGCACCGCAGCCGTCACCAAGCGCCCGAGCACCCTGCGCGGCGCCAGCCTCCCGAAGTGGTCCCCCTGGGCCATCGCGGCCGGCTCGATCGTCCTGGCCGTGGCCATCGGCCTGATCGGCGGCCTGAGCAGCAAGGTCGAGTGGGGCCTGATCGCCGCGATCCTCTTCATCCTCGGCACCTACGGCATCGCCGCCAAGGTCGAGGGCCGCCGGCAGGCCAAGGACCGGATCGCCACCTCCCTCGTCTGGGTCGCCTTCCTGCTCGCCGTCATCCCGCTGGTCTCCCTGATCTGGACGACCCTCTCGCGCGGTGTGAAGGTCCTCGACGTCTACTTCCTCACCCACTCCATGGGCGTCGTCGCCGACTCCGAGCCCGGTGGCGGTATCTACCACGCCATCATCGGCAGCCTGGAGCAGGTCGGCCTCGCCACCGTCATCGGTGCGCCGATCGGCATCCTCACCGCGATCTACCTGGTGGAGTACGGGCGGGGCAAGCTCGCCAAGGCCGTCACGTTCTTCGTGGACGTCATGACGGGTATCCCGTCGATCGTCGCCGGTCTGTTCATCCTGTCGCTGATGCTGATCTTCAAGATGCAGCCGTTCGGCTTCGCCGGTTCGCTGGCCCTGGCCATCCTGATGATGCCGGTGGTCGTCCGCTCCACCGAGGAGATGCTCAAGCTCGTCCCGAACGAGCTGCGCGAGGCCTCGCTGGCGCTCGGCGTGCCGAAGTGGCGGACCATCCTGAAGGTGGTCCTGCCGACCTCGATCGGCGGTATCACCACCGGCGTCATGCTGGCCATCGCCCGTATCGCGGGCGAGACCGCGCCGGTGCTGCTGCTGGTGTTCGGCAACCCGTTCATCAACAACAACCCGTTCGAGGGTGCGCAGGCGTCGCTGCCGCTGTTCATCTTCCAGCAGTACCAGCAGAGCGCTGGTGCCAGCGCGGCCTACGACCGTGCCTGGGCGGCCTCGCTCACGCTGATCGCCTTCGTGATGATCCTCAACCTGGTGGCCCGCGGCATCGCCCGCTGGAAGGCCCCCAAGACCGGTCGCTGAGCGCGGCCATACAGCGACCGAGCTTGAATTTCTGGAAGTGAAGTAGACATGGCCAAGCGAATCGACGTAAGCGGACTGACCGCCTACTACGGCTCCCACAAGGCGATCGAGGACATCTCGATGACCGTCGAGCCGCGTTCGGTGACGGCGTTCATCGGCCCCTCCGGCTGCGGCAAGTCGACGTTCCTGCGCACACTGAACCGGATGCACGAGGTCACCCCCGGTGGCCGTGTCGAGGGCAAGGTGCTCCTGGACGACGAGGACCTGTACGGCGCCGGGATCGACCCGGTGTCGGTCCGCCGCGAGGTGGGCATGGTCTTCCAGCGCCCGAACCCCTTCCCCACGATGTCGATCTTCGACAACGTGGCGGCGGGTCTGCGCCTGAACGGCAACTACAAGAAGTCGCAGCTGAACGAGATCGTCGAGAAGTCCCTCAAGGGCGCGAACCTCTGGAACGAGGTCAAGGACCGCCTGAACAAGCCGGGCTCCGGCCTCTCCGGCGGCCAGCAGCAGCGCCTGTGCATCGCCCGCGCGATCGCGGTCGAGCCCAAGGTCCTGCTGATGGACGAGCCCTGCTCCGCCCTGGACCCGATCTCCACCCTCGCCATCGAGGACCTGATCGGCGAGCTGAAGGAGCGCTTCACGATCGTCATCGTGACGCACAACATGCAGCAGGCGGCGCGTGTCTCGGACCGCACGGCGTTCTTCAACCTGGCCGCGGTCGGCCAGCCGGGCCGCCTGATCGAGATCGACGACACCGAGCGCATCTTCTCCAACCCGTCGGTCCAGGCCACGGAGGACTACATCTCCGGCCGCTTCGGCTGACAGGCGCTGCCGCCCCGGCTCGGCCGGGACGGCGCCGATGAACCCCTCGCGGTGCTGCATGGCGGTGCCACCGCGAGGACGCAAAAGGGCCCGCCCCTGGCTCCCGGGGGCGGGCCCACGCGCGTGCCCGGACCGATGCGGGGGCCGGTCAGGCCTCGTCGGCCCAGATCGGCCGGCCGTCCGGCCGGATGTGGACGGTCGGGGACATCTCTCGGTACCCCCACGTGGACTCCTGGCCGGTGATCACCCAGGACTTGGCCTGGAACGCGGGTGCCGGCAGTCTCGCCACCGTGCACTCCGTCAGGGGGCTGGTCACCGTCTGGCCCGGCCGCGCGGTGAGCTGCACTCCGTGGCCCCACCTCCCCGGACAGGGGTGGGCCACCGCGGCGCGGACGCAGGCCGGCTTCACCCTGACGGTCACGGGGTCGGGGCCGGTGTTGACCACGCGTACGGCGAAGACGAGGGTGCTGCCGTCAGCGCGGGTGCACGGCGCCCAGGCCACGCCGTTGATCCACCGGGTACGGCCGCACCGGCTGCTGCCGCCCAGCCCGGCGGCGATCGGCGAAGGCCGCGGCGGTCCGCCTGCCGCGGGCGCCAGGGGCTGACCCCGACCGCGGGGGCCGGCGGAATCGCCCCGGCTTCGGCCGCGGACGTCGCCGCGGGTCCGTGGGTCACAGCGAGACCCTGCGCAAGGACTCGCGCCTGCCGAGTGCGACGGGCCCGCCGAACGACTACTACACGAAGGTGCCCGGGGCCCACTGGGAGGTGTCCCACCAGCTGTAGCCGCCCCGGACAGCCGCCCGCCCACCCTCTTGGCCGGCTTCTCAGCCGATCGAGGCGGGTGGGCGGTGGGCGGGTCGGGAGGAGGGAGCTACAACACCACCAGCTTGAGGACCCCGAAAGCCAGCGCGGCGACCAGCGCGGCCGCCGGCATCGTGATGAACCAGCCCAGGACGATGTTCTTGGCCACGCCCCAGCGGACGGCGTTGAGGCGTTTGGTCGCGCCGACGCCCATGATCGCCGAGGTGATGACGTGGGTGGTGGAGATCGGCGCCTTGAAGAGGAACGCCGTACCGAACATGATCGACGCGCCGGTGGCCTCCGCCGCGAAGCCCTGCGGCGGGTCCAGCTCGATGATCTTGCGGCCCAGGGTGCGCATGATGCGCCAGCCGCCCGCGTAGGTGCCGAGGGAGAGCATCACCGCCGAGACCAGCTTCACCCAGACCGGGATCGGGTCGCCGAACGTCTCGTGGCCGGAAATCACCAGTGCCAGCACGACCACACCCATCGTCTTCTGGGCGTCCTGGAGACCGTGGCCGAGCGCCATGCCGGCCGCCGAGACCGTCTGCGCTATGCGGAAGCCGCGCTTGGCCTTGTGGGGGTTGGACCGGCGGAAGATCCACATGATCGCCAGCATCACCAGGTAGCCGACGATCAGGCCGACCACCGGGGACAGGAACATCGGGATGATGATCTTGTCCACCACGCCGTTCCAGTGGACCGCGGTGCCGCCCGTCAGGGCCGCCCCGACGAGGCCGCCGAACAGGGCGTGCGAGGAGGAGGACGGAAGGCCGAAGTACCAGGTGATCAGGTTCCAGGTGATGGCGCCGATGAGCGCGGCGAAGAGGATGCCCATACCCGTGCCCCCGGTGGGGGTGGCGATCAGGCCTTCGCTGACCGTCTTGGCGACCCCGGAGCCGAGGAAGGCGCCGGCCAGGTTCATCACCGCCGCCATCGCCAGCGCCGCCCGTGGGGTGAGCGCGCGCGTCGACACCGACGTCGCGATCGCGTTCGCCGAGTCGTGGAAGCCGTTCGTGTACGTGAAGAAGAGCGCGACCGCGATGGTCACGACCAGGGCGAAGGTGTCCATCGACGCCTCAGGACTCCTTGACGGCGATGGTCTCCACCGTGTTCGCCACGTGCTCGAACGCGTCCGCGGCCTCTTCCAGGACGTCCACGATCTGCTTGAGCTTGAGCACCTCGATCGCGTCGTACTTGCCGTTGAAGAGGTGCGCCAGGAGCTTCCGGTGGATCTGGTCCGCCTGGTTCTCCAGGCGGTTCACCTCGATCCAGTACTCGGTGAGGTTGTCCATCGTGCGCAGGTTCGGCATCGCCTCGGCCGTCAGCTCGGCGGCCCGGGCCAGCACCTCGATCTGCTGCTCGACGCCCTTCGGCAGTTCCTCGACGTTGTAGAGGACGACCAGGTCGACGGCCTCCTCCATGAAGTCCATGATGTCGTCGAGGGAGCCGGCGAGGGCGTAGATGTCCTCGCGGTCGAACGGCGTGATGAACGAGGAGTTCAACTGGTGGAAGATCGCGTGCGTGGCGTCGTCACCCGCGTGTTCCGCGGCCCGCATACGCTCTGCGATCTCGGCTCGGGCAGGTCCGTCCGCCCCGAGCAGTTCCATCAGGAGTTTCGAGCCGGTGACGATGTTGTCCGCGGATGCGGCGAACATGTCGTAGAAGCTCGTCTCCCTGGGGGTCAGACGAAAGCGCACGTGGGGTCCTCGGGGTGCTTCGGTTTCGGTCAGGCTGATGCTAGGCGCATCATCCGGCCACGGCTAATGGGCCGCATCCCAGTGTCGCCCATCGGGCAGAGTGATCAGCACGGGGGCGTACCAAGGCCTCTCTACCCCGGAAAGTTCGTTACCATATACCCAGTAGGGGTATCCGGTCGCAATTGTGATCGAAATCAGCTCGTCCCGAGATGGAGGCCCGCGATGACGACGACCGAGGCCGGCGCCACGGCTCCCTCCGAGACCGCGCGTGCGGCCGCGAGCGAGAGCGCGCACGCCCCGCACGCCACACACGGCTACCACAAGCAGAAGGACGAGCACCTCAAGCGGCTGCGCCGGATCGAGGGGCAGATCCGCGGGCTGCAGCGGATGGTCGACGAGGACACGTACTGCATCGACATACTCACCCAGGTCTCCGCCTCCACCAAGGCGCTGCAGTCCTTCGCGCTGCAGTTGCTGGAGGAGCATCTGCGGCACTGCGTGGCCGACGCGGCGCTCAAGGGCGGCGACGAGATCGAGGCCAAGGTGGACGAGGCGACGAAGGCGATCGGCCGCCTGCTGCGTTCCTGATCCAGCCGCCTGCCGCGGTGCCGAGCCCGCCGCCTGCCGTGGTCCGGGTCGCTCAGGACCCCCAGGACTCGCGTTCCTCGGCCACCCGCAGCACCTCGTCGATGCTCTCCAGGCTGAGCCGCTCCCGGGCCGCGGAGGCGGCGATGATCAACTCCCCGCACAGCTCGATCTCGGCGAGGGCCACATGGTCCTGCACCGCCGTACCGCCGACCGGAGCCACCCGCCTCACCTCTTCTCTGCCGTCACCGACTTCCTAGAGTAGGGAGCGCCCCGCACGCCGCGCATGGCACGGACGGGCTACTTCCAGGGTGACGGCCCGGACTAGTGCCCGTCCTCGGCGATCCGGCCCGCGTAGATGTCCGCCGGGCGAGGCAGCTCGACGTCGGCGGGGGTGCCGAAGTCGTAGAGCAGGGTCGTCGAGGCGACCGCCACGGGTGTCTTCTGCCGGCCGTTGACGAAGCTGAAGCGCTGCCGGAGCTTGCGGATGCGGCCCTGGTCGTCGAGATAGGCGTCGAACGGGACTTCGGCCGTGGCGAAGCCTTTCGCCGCCGCGGCCAGCGGTGCCCTGTTCTCGGCCGAGGCCCGGCGGGCCGCGCTGCCCAGGTCCGCCGTGCCCCGGTAGTGCCGCACCGCGGTCCCGCCGACCTCGGTCCTGCCGACGTAGGTCGCCGTCCGCGTCCCGCGCAGCACCTCGGCCGCGGCGTACGGGTCGGTCGCGCCGCCGGTGACCAGGTTGCCGTCGGACAGCGTGGCGGTGTCCACCCGCACCCACTTGTCGGCGGGCACGCCGGCCCCCCGGTTCTTCATGAACAGCGCGCCGGGAGCGAGGAGTTCGGTGATGGGCTGGTGCTCGGAGGTGCCCGCCGGGTCCTCGGGCAGGACGACGGTGAGCCGGCCGAGGCGGCGCCGGAAGTCGTAGACGCCCTTGCCCCGGATGGTGACCCGGGTGCCGCCCGTGGCCATCTCCATGGAGGTGGCGGCCTGCGAGCTGCCCGCGCCGCGCAGGGTGGCGGCGGCCCGGTGCAGTACGGCGACCGGATCGCCTCCGCCCTTGACGTCCTCGGCGGCGGCCCCGCTGCCGTAACAGCCCGTGGCACCCGCCCCGAGGCCGAGCATGATGCCGACCGCGACGACCGTCCTGCCCGCGCTCCTGTGCTGCCGCCGATCCATCGCCTGCCTACCCCCAGCCGGTACGTCCGTCACGGGCCCCCTACTCGTCCGGTTAACGACGAGTAGGGGGCGCCGTCACGCGGTGCCGCAGGGGTGGGACGGCCGTACGAGCCCTTTGCCGCAGGATGGGTAACCTTGTCGGGGTGGCAGTCACCTCGGCGCAGCAGGACGGGCCGGAGCACGCCCGGTCCCGGCGGGAACACCTCACGACGACGACCGAACAGGGCCGCTTCTGCGTGGCCGGCTGCAGCTGCGGCTGGCGCGGCCCCGCCCGCAGGGCCCGCAGCCAGGCCCGCACGGACGCGGAGGCGCACCGGGCGGGTGCGTGACGGCGCCGGGCAGCGGCCGGCTCAGTCCGCGGCGCCCTCGGTGGTGGCGAGCACCTTGAGCGCGCGTTCCAGCATGCGCTTCTTGCGCGCCGTCTCCGCCGCCAGCGCGGCCTTCTCGCCGGCCATGGCCCGGCGTTCGTGCCGTGCCTCGGCGGCGGACCAGACGGCGATCAGCCGCGCGGAGTCCTTGCAGGTCATGTCGGTGCGGGCGACGGCCTTCTCGTGTGCGTCGGCGGCCGGTGCCTGTGCGGTGGGCAGGTCGGTGCCGGCGTTCAGCGGGCTGTCGTAGTGGTAGCCGCCGCGGGCCATGCACGCCGACCAGGCGCGAACGGCCCGGCGTACGTCGGGGTCCTGTTCCGCCTGCTGGAAGGAGGTGACGTAGATGCGCATGGCGACCGGGTTCCGTTCGCTGCCGCCGTCGCCGACGATCCGGTCGCGGGCCTCCTCGGCGCAGCCGCCGGCCCGGACCGGGCGGTCCTTGTAGGTGCCGATCACCTCGGCGTCGCGCGGCGGGTGCGGCCCGTCGGCGCGCTGCACGTCGTCCTCGGTGAGGGTGCCGGAGGCGGTGCCGTACATCACCAGGTCGCGCACCCGGCGGTCCGCCGCGGACCGGGGCGGGTGGGGGATGACCAGGTCGGTCTGCTTCTTCTGGTTGGCGGGCACGCGCGGATCGACGTCCGGGGCCATGTGGTAGCCGTAGCGGCGGGCGTCGGCGTCGGTCATCACGCCGTAGGAGCGGTCCGGCACGGTCGCGTGCAGGCTGCGGGTGAACCGCGCGCGGACGTCGAAGCCGTAGCGGCGCATGCAGGCGGCGCGCTCGATGAGTTCGGCGCGGCCGACGGCGGCCAGCTCCTGCAGCGACAACCGGGCGGTGTCGACCGGTCGTTCGAGCAGCGGCCGGGGCAGGCTGACCGGGGTGACGGGGGCGGGGCCGCGGTGCGTCGGGGCGGGGACGGGCAGGGTGTGGTCCGCGGAGGTGCCGCAGGCCGCGAGCAGGAGGGCGGCCGCGGCCGCGGGGACGGCGAAGCGCCCCCGCGGCCGCGCGCTCACGGGCATTCCCAGTGGTTGGAGGCGTTGTTGTTGTACGTCTTGTTCAGCCGGGAGACGGAGGAGTGGGCGTCGATGTAGTCCGCCGGGCCGCTCCAGCCGCTGTTGTAGAAGATGATCGCGGTGCAGTCGGGGTCGAGGTTGGTCGCCGAGGCCGCGTTGTTCTTCACCGGCTGGCCCTGACCGGCGCCGGAGGAGGAGAACACGTAACCGGCCTCGTCCTTGGTCGGCACGTTGAAGTCGGCGTGCGAGCCGGACAGCCCCGAGTTGTAGTACAGGCACAGCTCGCCGAAGAGGTTCGAGCTGACACTGGTGGTGCAGCGGCCGTCGTTCTGGGCGGCGGCCGGGACCACGCTCGCGCCGGTGGCGATGGCGGCGGCGGCCACGACGAGCGCGGCGCTCTTCCTGATGTGCATCGGTCTGGCAACTCCCCTGTAGATCCGTCGAGTTGGACGTTCGTGCCAGGTGGTGCGCAGCCATCACAACAGGATCAGGGTTCACACAGAAGACACTCAGGTGATCATTTCTCCGGCGTTCACCGTTCCGCTACATGTGTTCGAACGACCGGGCGAGGGCGTCCACGAGGTCGCGGTCGCGGAGCTGGGTGAGCCGGCTGCGGGCCGCGGCGGGGGAGAGCCACAGGATCCGGTCCACCTCGTCGTTCGGGGTGAAGTGGCCGGAGACCGCCTCGGCCGCCCAGTAACGCACCTGCTTCGGGCGGCCGTTCGCGAGATACCGCAGGGTCGGCAGCTCCTCGCCGGGCTCGGCCGTGTACCCGGTCTCCTCCGCGACCTCCCGAAGGGCGCCCGCGAGCGCGTCCTCGCCGCGCTTGAGCTTGCCCTTCGGGTGGGACCAGTCGTCGTACTTCGGCCGGTGGACCAGACAGATCTCCAGGTCATCGGCGACGGGCGAGCGGCGCCACAGCACACATCCGGCCGCTCGCACCAGGGTGTCGCTCACACCGCCTCCTCGTGGAACTCAGGGTGCGCTGACGACCTGCTTCTGCCAGGCCTGCTGGAAGGCGTACCGGGCGGCCTCCACCTCGTGCCGCTGGTCGGCGTGGAGCACGCCCAGCGCGTACGCCGTCGCCGGGGCGATCCGGGGCGTACGGGCGGCCTGGGCCGCCGCCGCTGCCGCCTCCGAGGCGTCCCGGTGCCGGTTCAGGGCCTGGCCCGCCGCGAGCAGACGGACGTCCATCGGCAGGGTGCCGCCGTGCAGCGCCTCCAGGGCGTACCGGTGCAGCCGCAGCAGCAGCCGCACCTGGTGCCAGGGGCCGTCCTGGGGGTGGGGGGACGGGTCCGGGGACAGGCCGTGGACGAGGGCCTCCGCGTTGTACGGGTGGCCCGCGACGACCAGCGGGAGCGCGGTGATCGCGTCTGTCAGCCGTTCCTCCGCAGCGGCTGCCAGGGGACGCAGATCGGTGGTGGGGGCGACGGGGGTCAGGGGGACCTCGCTGGCCAGGACGGCGACCTTGTCGGCCACGGCGTGGAACCGGCTGGAGCCCAGGGCCTGGAGCGCTGTCGAGTGGGCCCTCGTCCGGGCCAGCGTCAACTGCCGTTCCAGCAGGGCACCTGCCTTCGCCGCGCCCACGGTGAGGTTGCCGCGTTCCGGTGCGGCGGTCGCCTGGCCGCCGGCGTTGTTCGCCGCCGTCGAGGCGCCCGCGGCCACCGCGGCCTCGAGCGTCTGGGTCGGCAGCACCGCCGCGCCCGACAGGCGGTGCAGCGCCAGCAGCAGCCGCTCCAGGCGGGCCTCGTAGGCGTGCTCCAGGCCCAACGTGCCGGAGAGCCAGGCAAGTTCGGGGCGCATCTCCTCGGACCAGTCGGGATCGAGCAGCGGGCGGAAGGTGTGCAGGCTGCCGCTGATGCGGCGGGCCGAGCGGCGCAGGGCACGCGTCGCGTCGACGGACTCCTCCGCGCCCTTCTCTCCCGCGCCCGACCGGTCCCGCGCGGGAGCGCCCCCGTTGGCACCGCCGTTCTCGCGGTGCAGGCGCAGGGCGCGGAGGAACTCCGTGGCCTGGGTGCGCAGGTACGCCGCGAGGGCGTCCCCGGTCACCACCTCGGCTGCGGGGTCCGTCGGGTCAAGGTGTTGCTGTGCCACGCCGGCGCCTCCGGGCGTCTATGAGCATCTCCTGGACGTTGCGCAGGGGCTGGCCGTCCGCGTCGGTCGCGTGTCGCGTCCACTCGCCGTCGGGACCGAGGTGCCAGGAGGAGGTGGAATCGGACATACCGGTGTCGAGCAGCCGGTTGAGGGCCGCCCGGTGGGCGGGGTCGACGACCCGCACCAGGGCCTCTATCCGGCGGTCGAGGTTGCGGTGCATCATGTCGGCGCTGCCGATCCACACCTCGGGCTCGCCGCCGTTGCCGAAGGCGAACACGCGGGAGTGCTCGAGGAAGCGGCCGAGGATCGAACGGACCCGGATGTTGTCGGACAGGCCGGGGACGCCGGGCCGGACCGCGCATATGCCGCGCACCCACACGTCCACCGGGACACCGGCCTGGGACGCACGGTAGAGGGCGTCGATGATCGCCTCGTCGACGATCGAGTTGACCTTGAGCCGGATGAAGGCCGGGCGGCCCGCGCGGTGGTGCTGGACCTCCTTGTCGATCCGTGAGATCAGGCCGTCCCGCAGGGACTTGGGGGCCACCAGCAGGCGGCGGTAGGTCTCCCGGCGCGAGTAGCCGGACAGGCGGTTGAACAGGTCGGAGAGGTCCGCGCCGACCTGCGGGTCGGCCGTGAGCAGGCCCAGGTCCTCGTACAGACGCGCCGTCTTCGGGTGGTAGTTGCCCGTGCCGACGTGGCTGTAGCGGCGCAGGGTCTCGCCCTCCTGGCGGACCACCAGGGACAGCTTGCAGTGCGTCTTCAGACCGACCAGGCCGTAGACGACGTGGCAGCCGGCCTCCTCCAGCTTGCGCGCCCACTTGATGTTGGCGTGCTCGTCGAAGCGGGCCTTGATCTCGACCAGGACGAGGACCTGCTTGCCGGACTCGGCGGCGTCTATGAGCGCGTCGACTATCGGGGAGTCGCCCGAGGTGCGGTACAGCGTCTGCTTGATCGCGAGGACGTCCGGGTCGGCCGCGGCCTGCTCCAGGAAGGCCTGGACCGAGGTGGAGAAGCTGTCGTACGGGTGGTGCAGCAGCACGTCCCGGGTGCGCAGAGCGGCGAAGATGTCCGGCGCGGACGCGGACTCCACCTCGGCGAGGTCGCGGTGGGTGCCGGCGACGAACTTCGGGTACTTCAGCTCCGGCCGGTCCAGGGAGTGGATGCGGAAGAGACCCGTGAGGTCCAGCGGACCGGGCAGCGGGTACACCTCCGCCTCGCCGATCTTCAGCTCGCGCACCAGCAGGTCCAGCACCTCGCGGTCGATGGACTCCTCGACCTCCAGGCGCACCGGCGGGCCGAAGCGGCGCCGCATGAGCTCCTTCTCCAGGGCTTGGAGCAGGTTCTCGGCGTCGTCCTCCTCGACCTCGAGGTCCTCGTTGCGGGTGAGCCGGAAGGTGTGGTGCTCCAGCACCTCCATGCCGGGGAACAGCTCCTCCAGGTGCGCGGCGATGACGTCCTCGATCGGGACGTACCGGCCGGGGCTGCTCTCCAGGAAGCGGGACAGCAGCGGCGGCACCTTCACGCGCGCGAAGTGCTTGTGGCCGCTGACCGGGTTGCGTACGACGACGGCCAGGTTCAGGGAGAGGCCGGAAATGTACGGGAAGGGGTGCGCGGGGTCGACGGCCAGCGGGGTCAGCACGGGGAAGATCTGGTGCCGGAAGAGCGTGAACAGGCGCGCCTGCTCCTTGTCGGTCAGCTCGTTCCAGCGGACCAGGTGGATGCTCTCCTCGGCGAGCGCGGGGGCGACGTCCTCCTGGTAGCAGGCGGCGTGCCGGGCCATGAGCTCGCGCGAGCGCGCCCAGATCATCTCCAGCACCTCGCGGGGCTGCAGCCCGGAGGCGGACCGCGTCGCCACGCCGGTGGCGATACGGCGTTTCAGTCCTGCCACCCGGACCATGAAGTACTCGTCCAGGTTGCTGGCGAAGATCGCGAGGAAGTTCGCACGCTCCAGCAGCGGGGTGTTCGGGTCCTCGGCGAGCTCCAGGACACGTTCGTTGAAGGCGAGCCAGCTGCGCTCACGGTCGAGGAAGCGACCGTGGGGCAGCGGCGCGCCGTCGGTCCTGGACTCCTCGTACGTGTCGAGATCCGCGTCGATGTCGGGTTCCAGGTCGGAGACCGTCGCGGCCACGGTGTGCGGGCGGTGCGCGGCTATGGAGCCCACGGGGGGCTGCGCGTGCTGGACCGGTGCCTGGGCGTCTTGCTGACTCATGACCCCATTCTTCCGCGCTACGGGCGTCACGGGCGCGTCGGAACGTGCGGGCGGGAGCGTCACGGCCCCGTTCTGCGCGGGCCCCTCGGGGGGCGGCGAAGGCTCTGGCACGGCGGGCTTCATTGGCCGAGCGTCGCAAGCTCGGCTGAATCGATGGTTACGGAGACATGACGTGCGGGATAGCGCGGGGCGGCTCCGGGGGGTCGCGGTCGCGAAAGCGACGGATTCCGTGCCGGCAGGCTACGACCGCTGTCCGGCCGACGGCACCGCGGTTCCGTAAGGGGAGGCGGGGCTGTGTCGACATGCGGGCCCGCCCGCGTGGGCGCGACCGGCCCCCGCACCCGCACCCGCCCACGGCGGGCACCCCCTACGGGGCCTCGGGCGGACCGGCGTCCAGAGCTGCGGCGCTCGGACGGACCGCAGGCGCAGCACCCGGTACACCGCAGCGGCGGCGACCCCGGCCAGGGGCATCACCATGCCCGTGGCCGGGGCGAACAGCGCGAACGCCGGGCAGCAGGGGGCCGCGCGGGACGAAGACGCGGTCCCGGCCCCAGTCGCCCACCAGCACGTCCCGGGCGGCGGTGCCGACCGCCCGACGCCACGTCGAGCACGGCGGCGCCGGCGAACAGCGGTGTCGCGGCCGCGGTCGGCTCGGCCGTGAGCCGGCGGGGTGCGGAGAGGGTCCGGGCCGGCTCGCGGTACCGGACTCCCCCTCGGTCGCGGCCGTCGCGGCCGATCAGCGCGGCGCCCGCCCTGGCCGCCACCGCGCAGGGAGCGTGGAAGAGGACCTCACCGAGGACGTTCACGACGTCGTCCGTGCCCGGTGAAGGGGGAGCAGCGCCGGAGCGGGGGCGGTCATACGGGGGCTCCGGTGGGCACGAGGGCGCGCGGGGCTCCCGTGGTCCGCGCGGCCGGCCGCAGCATCCCGGTCAGGCGGCGCAGCACCAGGTAGGAGGCGAGCACGAGCAGTCCGGCGACGGCCGGGAGCAGCGCGCTGGTGGTGAGCTGGAGCGGCCAGTAGTGGGAGTAGGGGCGGTAGGTGTTGCAGTACCCGACGGCCGTGGAGCACTCGTGGCGCGCCGCGGAGCCGCAGTGCACATGTGCGCCGGTCCGGGACACCAGGCCCTGCTCGACGACCATGCCGTTCCCCCGGTAGCCCTGCCTGAGCGTGCCGATCTCGGTGGCCGCCGGCCACATGGGGCGCAGCAGCTTCCAGGCCGGCGATGCCCGCGGTGAGCACCACGCCGACGACCAGCGCGGGCAGCGAACGGCGCAGCACCAGCCCCGCCGGTGTGCCCGCCGCCAGCCCGGCCAGGGTCAGCGCGGCGGTGGTGGGACCGTGGGTGTGGAAGGCCCCCAGCGCGTACCAGCGCTCGGCGGAGTCGACGCGCCTGCCGGGGGCGTGGGGCGTAGGTGCTCAGGTCTCCGTGCGGTACATCAGGTCCGTCTCGTACGTGCTGAAGCCCAGCCGCTCGTACACCGACACCGCCGCCTGGTTGTCGGCGTCGACGTACAGCATCGCGGTCGGCAGCTGCTGGCCGGCCAGGTGGCGCAGGCCGATCGCGGTGAGCGCCTTGCCGAGCCCGCCGCCCTGTTCACCGGGGCGGACCCCGACGACGTACACCTCGCCCAGGCCTTCCTCGGCGTGCACCTTGGTCCAGTGGAAGCCGATCACCTCCCCGCGCCGCTCGGCGAGGAAGAACCCGGCCGGGTCGAACCACGGCTCCCCCTTGCGGTCGTCGAGGTCCCGCTGGGTCAGTGAGCCCTGCTCCGGGTGGTGGGCGAAGGCGGCCGCGTTGACCGCGAGCCAGGCGGCGTCGTCCTTGCCCGGCACGAACGTCCGCACGGTCACGCCTTCCGGCAGCACCGGCTCGGGCAGCTCCAGGTCGGTCAACTGCCGCCGCATCTGCCGCAGTTCGCGGAACAGGGTCAGGCCGAGCACCTGGGCGAGATGCCGGGCGGCCGGATGCCCGCCGTGGGCCCACACCCTGAGCCGCTTTCCGGAGGCGGCGAGCAGGGCCGAGCCGAGCGCCCGGCCGTGTCCGTGCCCGCGCTGCGCGGGGTGGACGACGAGTTCGGCGGCCGGTGCCTCCACCGGGTCGGTGTCCTCCAGCTGGGCGTACCCGACGAGTTCGCCGTCGACGCTCAGCAGCAGATGCGACACACCCTCGCGGGCGCCTCCGCGCAACTGCAGCCGGCCCTGTTCGGACACCGGTTGCTGCCCGTCGACCCGGCCGGCCTCGGCGAGCAGGCCCAGCACGGCCTCCACCTGGTCCGGGGTGAGCGCGGAGCTGGTCTCGAGGGAGCGGGCCGGGAAGGCTCGTGCGGTGTCGTCGCTGCTCATGCGTAGAGGGTACGGCAGCCACCCCGTAAAACCTATGTGAATGGCGCCGTGGTTCCACAAAATACCTGTGAATTACGCACAGTGCTCTTTAATTGAGGTCTCACCGGAATTGGCTTTTTTCGGCTCGCCGGTGCCGTAGTGTTTTTCGTGTCGAAAGCGAAAGGCGCGAACGACGCCGAAGCGAGAGGGAAAGTCATGAGCTTCCGCAAGATCGTCCCGGTGAAGAAGTCCCACAAGCCCGCCCCGGCCCCGAAGCGCCGGAGGTGCGAGCCGAAGAAGCACGAGCCCAAGCGCCCGGTCGGCCACAAGTAAACACCGCCGTAATCGCGCGATAAGCGCAAACTGAGTCATTACCAGGAATCAGGGAGGGAAATTCCATGTCGTTCCACAGGATCACCCCCGTCAAGAAGCACCGCAAGCCCGCTCCGGAGTCGCGGAAGCACGAGCCGAAGAAGCCCGCGCCGCGGCGTCGCCCGGTCGGAGACAAGGGCTGAGGCAGGCCTTCGTGAGGCGGGGTCACCGGTCACCGTCGCACCGGTGGCCCCGCCCGGCCGTGTCCACAGCTGTGGAAAGGAGTTGCCAATGGTGGGGGAAGCCCGCGAGGCCTTCCGCCGGTTCTGGCCGCTGACGCACGGCGACCGCAAGTGGCTCGCGGCGATCGTGGCGTGCGTGGTCGTGTCCGCGCTCGCCGAGACCGCCGCGATCCTGCTGTTCGCCCAGCTGACCGACCACGCCCTGAAGTCGGGCAGGCTCTCCGCCTTCTGGGGGCCGGCCGGCGCCTGGCTGGGTGTGGCCGCGCTCGCCGCGCTCGTCGGCTACCTCGGCAACTCCCTGGCCACCTGGACGGCCGAGAGATTCGTCCTGCGCCTGCGCGCGGCCGTCTTCCGTCATGTCCAGGACCTGCCCCCGCACTTCTTCCAGCGGCACCGCCGGGGCGACCTGGTCGAACGGCTCACCGGAGACGTCGAGTCCATCGAGCAGCTGGTGGTCTCGGGTGTCGTGGGAGCCGTGTCGGCGGCGTTCTCCGCCGTGTTCTACGCCACCGCCGCCTTCTGGCTGCGCTGGGACCTGGCGCTGGCCACCTTCGTCCTCGTGCCCCTCTTCCTGCTCGCCGCGCGCCGCTTCTCCGGCCGTATCGCCCAGGCCTCCCGGGACGAGCGGGTCGCCGACGGCGCGATCACCTCCGTGGTGGAGGAGTCGCTCGGCAACGTCGTCCTCACCCAGGCCTACAACCGGCGCGCCGACGAGGAGCGACGGCTCGACCGCGAGGCCCGCGCCTGGATGCGGGCCAGTGTGCGCGGGGCGCGACTGAGCGAGATGTACGAGCAGTTGGTGGAGGTCGTCGAGACGCTGTGCGTGCTCGCGGTGATCGGCTTCGGCGTGTGGGAGATCTCCGCCCACCGCATGACCCTCGGCGAGCTGCTGGCGTTCGCCGCCTTCCTCGGCTACCTCTACCCGCCGATCCGCAGCCTCGGCCGGCTCGGCCTGACGGTCACCGCGGCCACCGCGGGCGCCCGCCGCATCGGCGAGGTCCTCGACGCCGAGCCCGCGGTCGCCGATCCCGTGGCCCCGGTCCCGCAGTGGCCCGTACACGGCTGGATCGGCCTCCACGACGTCTCGTTCCGCTACCCGGGCTCCGCGCGCGCCTGTCTCCGGGGCGTCGAACTCACGGCGCGGCCGGGCGAGTTGGTGCTGATCACCGGTGCGAGCGGCGCGGGCAAGTCCACCCTCGCCAAGCTCCTCACCCGCTTCTACGACCCCTCGGCCGGCGTCATCACCCTGGACGGTGTGCCGCTGCGGGACCTCCCGCTGCACTTCCTGCGCGAGCAGGTCGCCCTGCTGCCGCAGCAGACCCTGATCCTCAACGGCACCATCCGCGAGAACATCGCCTGCGGCCGCCCCGGCGCGACGGACACCGAGATCGAACAGGCGGCGAGGGACGCGGCGGCGCACGACTTCGTCACCGCGCTGCCCGAGGGGTACGACACCCCGATCGCCCCCGGCACCGCCGCCCTCTCCGGCGGCCAGCTCCAGCGCATCGCCATCGCCCGCGCGATGCTGCGCGCGGCCCCGGTGCTCGTCCTGGACGAGCCGACGGCCGGGCTGGACGCCGTCGCCGCCCGCCAGGTCGTCCAGCCCCTGCGCAGCCTGATGTCGGGCCGTACGACCATCATGATCACCCACGACCTGTCCCTCGCGCCGGACGCCGACCGCATCCTGGTCATCGACCGAGGCCGGCTCGTGGAGGCCGGCACACACGAGGAACTCCTCGCCCGGGGCGGTGCCTACGCCCGCCTGGCGCACCCGCTGCCGGAGGCGGTGACGGCACCGGCGCTCCCGGCTGCGGCTCCGGCCCCGGCTTCGGACGACACGCTGATCCTCCGCCGGTGATGTCCCCGGAACGGCACACCTAGGCCCCGTCGCGCGGCAGCCGCAGGGCCCGGGCGGCGCAGTACCGGCCGAGCAGGGGCCCCAGCAGGCCGAGGGCGGCCAGCGGTACGACCACGAGCAGCAGGACGAGGTTGGCCGGTGTCCCGGCGATGTCCTCCGCGAGCGCGACCACGATCATGACGGCGAACACCACCACGGCCGCGACGCTCGCCCCCTGCCATCCCCGGCGTCGACCGGCCTGCCGCAGGATCCGTTCCTCGATCTCGGCCCGCTGCCCGTAGGGCATCCCGTGCCGCCAGGCGGCCGCGCGCAGCCCCGCGACCTCGGCGTGGGGATCGTCCAGCTGCCACTCGTTGAGCTGTGGGAGCAGGAAGCGGCGGCCTTCGGAGTCGTACAGGTAGGCCGCCCACCGGGGATGGGTGTTGAGGGGCTGGTTGCCGGTGCTCTCGACCCGGATGTCGTACACGGCGGACCAGGCCCAGGTGCGTGCCCGCAGGGGTCCCTGCCGGGTGATTCCGCGGGCCGCCACCACGGTGTGCGCCCGCCACTCTGACAGGATGCCCCACACGCCGACCGCCACGAGCGCGGCGAGCGCGGTGGGGACCCACCAGGTCGGCACGGCGTGGCCGGCGCGGATGGTCTGCAGCGCGGCGTTGCCCAGCAGGACGAGCGGCAGCAGCGCGGCCTGTCGGGGCCGTCTTCGCTGCCTGCGGTACACCCGTGTCGATTCGCCCTCGTCCATGGAGGCCCCCTCCCCGACGCACCGGAAGGGTGCGCGACCGAGGAGAGGCTAGACCCCTTGACCGGAGCGGTGAGGAGGGGGTGGGCGGACGGCTGGGCGACGGCTGAAACGATCAGCCGCCGGTCGGGGCCCTGTGGGCGTGCCCCGGAGTTGCCGAGGGCGGGGGAAGGCCGCCGCCCGTCTCTCAACTCCCCAGCAGACCTTGCCAGTTCTGGTCAGCCGCCCAGTCGGCGAAGGTGTGCCAGGCGATCTCGGGGTGGGTGCGGTGCAGGGTGGCGGTGTCGACGTCGAGGCCGGTGGTGGTGAAGTACGCGAACATCGCAGCCAGGTCCGCGGAGTGGGTGCGGACCTGGTCGAGGGCGACCTCGTGGTGGGTGACCGGGCGGCCGGTGACGGTGGCCAGGGTGGCTGCGATCTGTTCCGGGGTGCAGGTGTCGGAGGCGATGTCGACGCGCCGGCCCGCGAATGCGGTACGGCGCCCGAGGGCCAGCGCGGCGAACGCGCCGATGTCGGCGGCGGGGACGAGGGCGAAGGGCCGGCCGGCGGGCATGGGCCAGCCGAAGACGCCCTCGCGCAGTCCGGCCAGGGTCCAGCCGCCGGTGTGGCTGTCCATGAACGCGGCCGGGGCGATCACCGTCCAGGGCGCGCCGGAGGCCCGCAGGTGCCGTTCGATCTCGGCCTTGCTGTCGTAGTGCGGGACGCCCGTGCCGCGGTCGGCGTGCGCGGCGGAGGTGAGGACGACATGGCCGAGTCGGGCGGCCACCGCGGCGTCGACGAGGGCTCTGCCCTGCCGTACCTCGGTCGCGGTGTCGGTGCCGAACGGGGTGGTCACGGCGAACAACGCGTCCGCGCCGGTGAGGGCCGCGTCGAGGGAGGCGCGGTCGTCGAAGTCGGCGTGGCGGATCTCGGCGCCGAGGGCGCGCAGGGCGGTGGCGGCCGGTGCGTCCGGGGCGCGGGTCAGCGCTCGGACGTGGTGGCCGGCGGCCAGCAGGGCACGGGCGGTGGCTCCGCCCTGGGCGCCGGTCGCGCCGGCGACGGCGACGGTGAGCATGGGTCTCCCTGGGTCGCGGTAGAATCACTGTGTGGCGCATTAGCTGCGCCACGCAGTAGAGTAGCGCGAGTTTCGCTGCGTCGCGCAGTAATTTTGGGAGGCCAGTCACGTGACGGACGGGACAGAGCCGCGCCGGGCCCGGCTGTACGAGGAGTTGTCGACCGAGTCGCGGCGCTATCTCGCGTCGTACGTGCTGTTCAACCAGGCCGTCGCCGACCACCTCGGGCTGCACCCGACCGACGTACAGGCCCTGAGTCTGCTGACGGTCGAGCCCGAGCCGCTCACGGTCCGGCAGATCGCCGACCTGACCGGTCTCACCACGGGCTCGGCCACCCGGCTGGTGGACCGGCTCGAACGCGGTGGCTATGTGGCCCGCATGCCGGACGCGCGGGACCGTCGGCGGGTGCTGGTCACCCCGGTGCCGGAGCGTGTCGCGCGCGTCACCGCGGTCTGGGACGAGCTCGGCCGCACCTGGCAGAGGCTGTTCGACGACCACAGCGAGGACGAGCTGAGGACGATCACCCGCCACATGCGCCGCGCGAACGACCTCAGCCGGACCCAGATCGAGCGCCTGCGCACCTTGCCGAAGCCGGACTGACCCGACCGACCCGACGGACCCGGCCGGCCCGGCCGGTCCGAGCCGTGCCGGATGCCGGGTCGGTCACCCGGCGAAGTCCCGCTCGTCCGCCCGCGTGCCCGGCGTCTCCGGGGGCGGTGTCGGCGCGCCCGGCAGGCGTACGGTGGCCACCGTGCCGCCGCCCTGCGCGCGCGAGAGGGTGACCTCGCCGCCCGCCTGCTGGACCGTGCGGGCCACGATGGACAGGCCGAGGCCCGAGCCGGGCAGGGCGCGGGCGCTGGGGGAGCGCCAGAAGCGGTCGAAGACGTGCGGGAGCTCGTCCTCGGGGACGCCGGGGCCGTGGTCGCGGACGGTCAGCACGCCGGAGGTCAGCCGCACCTCGACCGTGCCGCTCTCGGGGCTGAACTTCACCGCGTTGTCGAGGATGTTGACGACCGCCCGCTCCAGCGCGGAGGGCTCCGCCCGTACGTACCAGGGCTCCAGGTCCGCCGTGATGGTCAGCTCGGGGCCGCGCAGGCGCGCGCGGCGCAGCGCCGCCTCGACCGTGTCCTGGAAGGAGACCACCTGGACACGCTCGCCCCGCTGGCCCTCCGAGCGGGACAGCTCCTGCAGGTCGCCGATCAGCGCGGCCAGTTCGGTCATCTGCGCCTTCACCGAGGCGAGCAGGGCCTTGCGGTCCTCCGGCGGGATGGGGCGGCCCGTCTCCTCGCTGCGGGTCAGGAGTTCGATGTTCGTGCGCAACGACGTCAGCGGCGTACGGAGTTCGTGGCCGGCGTCGGCGATCAGCTGCTGCTGGAGATCGCGGGAGCTGGCCAGCGACGACGTCATCGAGTTGAAGGACCGGGACAGGCGCGCCACCTCGTCCTCGCTGTCGTCCTCCACCGGGATGCGGATGGTCAGGTCCTCGGTCCTGGCCACGTGCTCCACGGCATCGGTGAGCTTGTCGACGGGGCGCAGGCCCGCACGGGCGACGGCGAGGCCCGCGGCACCGGCCCCGACGACTCCTATGCCGGAGACGAGGAGGAGGACGAGCGCGAGGTCGTTGAGGGTCTTCTCGGTGTTCTTGAGCGGGATGGCCACCTGGACACCGACGTTCGGTCCGCGTGCGCCGCTCGCGGTCGAGGTGGGCAGGAGGGGGCGGGTGAGCACGCGCAGCTCGTTGCCCTCGGAGTCGGTGCCGTTGCGGAAGTAGATCGTGCTGGCGAGGGCCTTGATCTCCGTCTTGTCGGCCTCGATGACCTTGATCTTGCCGGAGGCGCCCCCGATCAGGCAGACCTTGCCGGTCTCGGTGACCAGCTGGGAGTACCTGTCCTGGAAGATCCCGCCGGACGCCGGCGTGTCGGTGCAGTTGCTGAGGGAGAAGTTCAGCTGGTCCAGCTGGCCCGCACCGCGCAGCGACTTCTGCAGATCGTCGTCGAGCTGTGAGTACAGCTTCCCCTGCACGATGAACCAGCACGTCACCGAGACCGCCGCCACCGCGAACGCCACCGCCGCGGCGACCAGCATCGCCAGCCGGGCCCTGATCGACAGGGACCGGTAGCGCCGTACGAGCTTGTTCACTCGGCGCCGCCCTGGCGCAGGACGTACCCCACGCCCCGCACCGTGTGCACGAGACGCGGCTCGCCGCCGGCCTCGGTCTTGCGGCGCAGGTACATGACGTAGACGTCGAGGGAGTTGGAGGAGGGCTCGAAGTCGAAGCCCCAGACCGCCTTCAGGATCTGCTCCCGGGTGAGGACCTGGCGCGGGTGCGCCATGAACATCTCCAGCAGCGTGAACTCCGTGCGGGTCAGTTCGACCTGCCGGCTGCCGCGGGTGACCTCACGGGTCGCGAGGTCCATGCGCAGGTCGGCGAAGGTCAGCGCCTCGTCCTCCTGGGCCTCGGCCGACACCGCGGCAGCGTACGAGCTGCGGCGCAGCAGTGCCCGGATGCGGGCGAAGAGCTCGTCCAGTTCGAAGGGCTTGACCAGGTAGTCGTCCGCCCCGGCGTCCAGACCGGTCACCCGGTCGCCGACGGTGTCGCGGGCCGTGAGCATGAGGATCGGGGTGGTGTCGCCGGCCCCGCGGATGCGGCGGGCCGCCGTCAGGCCGTCCATGCGCGGCATCTGGATGTCCAGGACGACCAGGTCGGGCCTGTAGGCGGTGGCCTTCTCCAGCGCGTCCGCGCCGTCCACGGCCACCTCCGTGTCGTACCCGTCGAACGCGAGGCTGCGCTGGAGCGCCTCGCGTACCGCCGGCTCGTCGTCGACGATCAGGATGCGCTGGGGGTCACGGTCGCCTTCGGCGGGGCTCATCGCTCGCGATTCCTCGGGGGTGCGGTTGGGTGGGATGGAGGGGTGTCTCTCAGCGTGCCACGACCGACGCGCCGGGCGGCACACCTGCCGGGTTCGACCGGGAAGCGGTCAGCCCCCGGGGCGTTCCCCGGACGTCGGTCGGTCCCGATCCGAAGCAGGTCGCGACCCGAAGCAGGTCGCGACCCGAAGCCGGGCGCGACCCGAAGCCGGTCCCCGACCGCCGCCGGACCCGCCGCAGGGGGAAGGGCCAGCCCGCAGGCTGGCCCAACCCCATGACAGGTCCGGCCGCGTCAGGCCGGCGGCCTCAGGCCCCGCCGCCTCAGGCCCGCACCGCGGACAGGCGGTTCAGCGGGACCTTGCGGCGGTGGGTGCGGACGGGGGCGGTGCGCAGGCCCATCAGCTCCGGGAACGTCGTCACGACCAGCTCGGGCGCGCGGGGGGCCGGCTCGGGTGCGCGGGGGGCCGGCCTGGAGGCGCGGAGGGCCGGACGGGGGGCGCGGGACACCTGCTCGGGCTCACGGGGGGCCGGGATGGGCATGTGCAGGTCCCGGGAGATCGCGAGGGCCAGGGTGATGTCGGTGGGGCCGCGGTCGGCGTTCCGGTGCGAAACCTTGGTGATCATGACGTACTCCCTGCTGACTGAGGGGTGAAGCGCTAGCTGTTGTTGCCCGCCCGCAGCTTGGCCAGGTCGGACTTGACCGTGTTGACGGGGATCGCGAAGCCGAGGCCGATGCTGCCCGCGTCCGAGGACGACGAGGACTGCTGGCTGGACGAGTACATCGCGGAGTTGATGCCGATGACGTTGCCGCTCGCGTCGATCAGCGCGCCGCCGGAGTTGCCGGGGTTCAGGGACGCGTCGGTCTGGATGGCCTTGTACGTCGTCGTGGACGAACCCGTGTCGCCGTTGAACTGACGGCCGCCGAACTGGAACGGCCACTGACCGTCGCCGCCCTGGCCCTGTCCCTCGTCGGTGGAGACGGTCACGTCCCGGTTGAGGGCGGAGACGATACCGCTGGTGACGGTGCCGGTCAGGCCCTCGGGGGAGCCGATCGCCACGACCGTGTCACCGACCTGGACACCGGCGGAGTTGCCGAGGGAGGCGGGCTTCAGACCGGAGGCGCCGCGCAGCTTGATCAGCGCGAGGTCCTTGGAGCTGTCCGTGCCCACGACATCGGCGGTGTAGCTCTTGCCGTCGCTGGTGCGCACCTTGATCGACTGCGCGCCGGAGACGACGTGGTTGTTGGTGACGATCTCGCCGTTCGACGAGATGACCACGCCGGAACCGGTGGAGGAGCCGTTGCCGAGGGTCGCGTTTATCTCGACCACGCTGGGGCTGACGGCGGAGGCGATCGCGGCGACGTCGCCCTTCTTGCTGGACGGCACCACGGTGGTGCTCGTGCCGGCGCTGGCGACCGTGTCCTTGCCGGTCAGCTCCTGGAAGCCGTAGGCCGTGGCGCCGCCGACCGCCGCCGCCACGATCGCGACGGCCGCGATGAGGGCGAGCGGACCCCGGTTGCGCTTCCTCCTCGGCTCGGGTGCCGGCAGCGCATCCGTCGCCGTCGGGGGGTCGTACGGCGGCGGGGGCGGCCACTCGGGGTTCACGGGAGCGGAGTAGCTGGGCTGCTGGGCGTACGCACCCTGGGGCGTGCCCTGCGGGCTGTCGTACGCGCCCGTGCCCTGAGGGGTGCCGTACTCGTACTCGCCGCTGCGGCGGATGCTCTCGGTCATGACTAGAAGGGTCCCCCGCCACCATGAGAGCTTCCTGAGTGCTCGCTGAGAAGCCCGGCAGAACCTCGTTTGCCCGATATAAAGACGCTTCCCGCCTGCCTCGGCCGGGCTCTCACCCGGCTTTCAGGCAGCGCTTCAGCCCGCGCATCCACAGCTTGTGCGCACCACCAGCCGGGACGGGAACGTCTTCAGCCGCTCCCGTCGCGACCCCGCCACCCGCAGCCCGTCGTCCAGCACCAGGTCGACCGCCGCCCGGGCCATCGCCGAGCGGTCCGAGGCGACCGTGGTCAGCGGCGGGTCGGCCAGCGCCGCCTCCTTGATGTCGTCGAACCCGGCCACCGCCAGCTCGCCGGGCACGTCGATGCGGAGCTCGCGCGCCGCCCGCAGCAGGCCGATCGCCTGGTCGTCGGTGGAGCAGAAGACGGCCGGCGGGCGGTTCGGGCGGGAGAGCACCTCCAGCGCCACGCGGTAGGCGTCGTAGCGGTTGTACGGCGCCTCGAACAGGCGGCCCTCGGTGGACAGGCCCGCCTCGGCCATGGCCCGCTTCCAGCCCTCGACGTGGTCGGAGACCGGGTCGCCGACGGCCGGGGTGTCGGCCGTGCCGCCCATGCAGGCGACGTACTCGTAGCCGTGCTCGAGCAGGTGGCGTACGGCGAGCTGGGCGCCGCCCAGGTCGTCCGTGACCACGGCGACGTCGTCGATGGCCTCGGGGCGCTCGTGCAGCAGCACCACGCGGGCGTCCCAGGCGTCGATCTCGGCGGCGGCCAGGTCGTTCAGGGCGTGGGAGACGAGGATCAGGCCCGAGACGCGCATGCCGAGGAAGGCGCGCAGGTAGTGGACCTCGCGTTCGCCGATGTAATCGGTGTTGCCGACCAGGACCATCTTTCCGCGCTCGGAGGCGGCCTGCTCGACCGCGTGCGCCATTTCGCCGAAGAAGGGCTGGCGGGCGTCCGGGATGATCAGGCCTATGAGGTCGGTGCGCCGCGAGGCCATCGCCTGGGCGACCCGGTCGGGGCGGTACCCCAGTTCCTTGATCGCCGCGAGGACACGCTCGCGCGTGGCCGGGGCGACCGGCCGGGGTCCGTTGTTGATGACATAACTGACGACGGCGGTGGAGGTTCCAGCCAGCCGTGCCACGTCATCCCGAGTCACCTTCGCCACGCGCGGAGTCTACGCGGATTGACCCGGTCCGGGCAGGGCGTATCACTGCTTGGATGTGCGGGAGCAATGCCCCGCCCGGACGGCCGCCACACCTGCCCGGCGGAAACGAGCCGGAACTAGGCGTCCGCGTGGATCTCGGCGGCGCCGGGGACGGCGGGTGCCTCCGTGTCCTCCGCCTTTGCCCGGTCCGCCCTGGCCTTGGACTCCTCGGCGGACCGGTCCGCCTTCTCGGGGGTAACGAATCGATAACCGACATTCCGGACGGTGCCGATCAGCGACTCGTGCTCGGGGCCGAGTTTGGCGCGCAGGCGCCGTACGTGGACGTCGACCGTCCGGGTGCCGCCGAAGTAGTCGTAGCCCCACACCTCCTGCAGCAGCTGGGCGCGGGTGAAGACCCGGCCCGGGTGCTGGGCGAGGTACTTCAGCAGCTCGAACTCCTTGAAGGTGAGGTCGAGGACCCGGCCCTTGAGCTTGGCGGAGTAGGTGGCCTCGTCCACCGAGAGATCGCCGTTGCGGATCTCCATGGGGGAGTCGTCGTTGACGATCTGCTGCCGTCCCATGGACAGCCGCAGGCGCGCCTCGACCTCCGCGGGACCGGCGGTGTCGAGGAGCACGTCGTCGATGCCCCAGTCGGCGGTGACGGCGGCGAGACCGCCCTCGGTGACGACGAGGATCAGCGGACAGCCGGGGCCGGTGGAGCGCAGCAGCTGGCACAGGCTGCGCACCTGGGGCAGGTCGCGGCGGCCGTCGACGAGGATGACGTCGGCGCCCGGGGTGTCGACCAGGGCGGGGCCCTCCGCCGGGGCCACCCGCACGTTGTGCAGGAGCAGGCCCAGGGCGGGGAGCACCTCCGTCGAAGGCTGGAGGGCGTTGGTCAGGAGCAGCAGAGAACTCATACGTCTGGTTCCTCCTCGGTCCCTGCGAGGACTGTGCGGACGGGTACTGCTCTGCGATCCCGAAGGCCCCGTACATCCACGGTTTCCCGCTTCGTATACAACGCTTCCGAAAGCACAAAAGGACCCGGGGGCTTCGCTGCCCGAGTCCTCTGCCCAGCAGAATAGCCCACATGAGCAACCGTTCGGCAGGTCAAGTGGCGCATTCCACCGTTCGTCCGAATCGCGAGACAGGCAGACTGGGCCCTATCCGGACGTTCCTGCGCACCGCCGACGGAATTTTGATCGATTCCGTATACGATCCGGGCGCCGTCGTACACGAAACCCATCCGGACGCCTCCCGTTCGGCCTCCCGTGATCCGGTGTTCGTCATCGCCCACGGGTTCACCGGTGACGTGGACCGTCCGCACGTTCGCCGGGTGGCGGGCGTTCTGCGCGGTCACGGCGCCGTCGTCGCCTTCTCGTTCCGCGGCCACGGACGCTCGGGCGGCCGGTCCACGGTCGGCGACAAGGAGGTCCTGGACCTCCACGCCGCCGTCGACTGGGCCCGCGGCCTCGGGCACGCGCGCGTGGTGACCGTCGGCTTCTCCATGGGCGGCTCGGTGGTCCTGCGGCACGCGGCGCTGCACCCCGGTACGAGCGACGCGGTGGTCTCGGTCAGCGCCCCGGCCCGCTGGTACTACCGGGGTACGGCCCCCATGCGCCGGCTGCACTGGCTGGTCACCCGCCCCGAGGGCCGTCTGGTCGGCCGCTACGGCCTGCGCACCCGCATCCACCACAGCGACTGGGACCCGGTGCCGCTGTCCCCGGCGGAGGCGGTCCCCGGGATCGCCCCCACTCCGCTGCTGATCGTGCACGGCGACCGGGACGGCTACTTCCCCCTCGACCACCCCCGGATGCTGGCCGAGGCGGCCGGTGACCACGGGGAACTCTGGGTGGAGCCGGGCATGGGCCACGCTGAGCACGCGGCGGACGACGCCCTGCTGGGCCGGATCGGGGAATGGGCGGCCGTCAGGGCGGGCTAGCCTGACAGCGTTCTTATTTCTTTCTTGCCGTCGATCGAGGAACGAGATGCCCAAGGTCACGCTGCGCTATTGGGCCGCCGCCAAGGCGGCGGCCCAGGTCGCCGAGGAGCCGTACGACGCGGACACGCTGGCCGACGCGCTGGCCGCCGTGCGCGCGCGACACCCCGGTGAACTCACGCGCGTACTGCAGCGATGCTCCTTCCTCGTCGACGGCGACCCCGTCGGGACCCGCGCGCATGAGACGGTACGGCTGGCCGAGGGCGGCACGGTCGAGGTGCTCCCGCCGTTCGCAGGAGGGTGAGGCGATGAGCGACCAGCCGTATCAGGGCGGAGAGCCCTACCAGGGCGGCCCCTACGAGGGCTACGACCCCTACCAGCACCAGCACCAGCACCAGCACCAGCACCAGTGGCCCGGGTACGACCACCAGCAGCAGGGCCACGACCCCCAGCTCACCCAGCAGTGGCAGGGGCAGACCTGGGAGACACAGACGCACGCGTCGGTGCAGATGCCGGCGCAGGGCGCGGAGACGGCGTATCCGCCGTCGCAGACGTACGACGGGCAGGGGCAGTACCAGCAGCCGTACGCGGCCGCCCAGCAGCCGCAGCCGCAGCCGATGCCGCAGCCGCACCCGGCGCCCGCACCGGCGCCCGCACCGGCACGGGGGCCGGAAGCCGCACCGGAGTCCGAGCCGGCCTACGGCCCCGCCACCCTCGCCGGCAACGCCCGGATCACGGATGCCCAGCGGGCGCGCCTGGAGGGCCGTTCGCCGGTCATCGAGCCCGGCATGCAGCCTGCGCTGCTGACCGCGGTACTGGGCCTGCTGCTGGCCGCGACGGCGCCGGTCGCCTCGTACGCGCTCGTCGTCCCGCTCGTGGTGCTCCAGGCGGTGACGGCGGCGGGCTGGTTCCGGCTGAACGGCATGTGGCCGGCCCGGCAGGGCATCGCGCTCGCGTTCCTGGGCGGGGTGACGGCCGACGCGGCGGTCCTGGCCGCAGGCCGCGAGCACGCCCCCGCGGCCATCCTCGGCCCCCTCGGCGTCTGGGTCCTGCTCTCCCTGGTCCTGCAGCTGCGCTCGCACGCCTCACCGGACGAGCGGATGTACGGCCTGATGGCGACGGTCGTCTCGGCGGCGCTGTCGGTTCTGGCCACCGGGTATCTGGGTGCCGCCCCGCACGCGGTGTCCGTGGGCGCGGCGGCGGTGGCGGTGGCGGTGCTGGCCCGGGCCCTGCCGCTGCCGACGCCGGTGTCCGTCGTGGTGTCCCTGTCGGCCGCCGCCGGCGCGGGGATCGCTGTCGGGGGTGCCACCGGGCTGGGCGCGAAGGGCGCGCTGCTGGGGCTGGCCGCCGCGGTGTGCGCGCTGATCGGCCATCGCGTGGCCAGCTACGACTACCCGTCCAGGTTCGTGCACTTCACGGCGGGGGTGGCGCTGCCGTTGTCGGCGGCGGCACCGGTGGTGTGGGTGCTGGGGCGGTCGCTGGGCTAGCGCGGTTCCGGGGCCGGTTGTCGGCTGCCGGTCGGTCGTGGCTCGCGGTCGGCCGTCTCCTCGCGGTCGGTCGGAGCCGCGGACCCGGCGACCGCATGAGGGGGTCTGTTTCACCCGTTCGGCGGTGTCCGCGGGGCGGGTGAGGTTTCTTCGGCGACGGTGCTCCTGCCGCGTCAACCGGGGGTGGCGCTGCGGGAGTCGCCCGGCCGGTGGGCCGGCCGGGCGAGCGCGGTGGCGTCCTGTCTCCAGGTGTGCCGGGGCGCGTGGTGTCTGGGTTGCCGGACAATGGTCAAGCCTGGAGCCCCGGCCCGATTCCGGCGGGCCGGGGCTCCATGTCATGCGGCGACCTTAGGACTACCTCCCGCCGTCGTCGCCGCCGCCCCAGCCGCCGCCGCCCCAGCCGCCGCCGTCGCCGCCGCCCCAGCCGCCGCCGTCGCCGCCCCAGCCGCCGTCGCCGCCCCAGCCGCCGCCCCAGCCGCCCCAGCCGTAGTCGCAGACCACGCGGAAGCTGGCGACCACGCCCTTGTGGATGTGGATGCCCTCGGGGGTGCGCGAGCGCACGCCGTTGCTGGAGCTGAACGGTCCAACGGTGGCGATGGGAGCACCGTTGTCGCAGACGGCCCCGCGGAAGACCTCGACGGTCTTGCGGCTCTCGTTGCGGATGTTCAGGCTCCGGGCACCGAGGCCGCTGACCACGGTGATGCAGTCACCGGGGTGGGCGGAGTAGGACCGCTCGTTGACGAGGATCCTGCCGGGGAACTCGCGGTGGCCGCGGCCACCCTCCCGGCCGCCGCCCTCGTGGCCCTCGTGGCCCTCGTTGCCCTTGCCGTTGTTGTTGCCGTTGTTGTTGTTGTTGTTGCCGTTGTTGTTGTTGCCGTTGTTGTTGCTCGTGCCGCCACCGAGGTGGGCGGCGGCAGGCGCGGCGGCGACAGCCGCCGGAGCCGCCGCCTCGGGGGCGGAAGCGGCTGTGGCGTACGTTACGCCGGTCGCGGCCAGGGCCGCGGCAGCCGCCACAGCCGCGGTGACAACCGTGGTGCGAGTGATCTGCATGGTGCATCTCCAGTCTGTGAGACGCCGACTCATCGGCCGGTCGAAATGGAACGTATAAACCGGCCGCATCTCTGTCATGTCGGGAATGCCAGGAGACTGGGTTGCATGGAACCAATCGGGGGAATTCTGACGTTTGGTCGCCGCATCTCGCCCGGAGCGCAAGTCTCAAGTCGCCCTCAGAAAAGGGGGATTGACACACCGCTAGACCTTTTGAGTGAATATATGACAATCAGCCACACTGGCGGCAAGCGTGTCGCTACCGGCGCCCCGAGGAGAGACGCGTTAATGGCGGCCGCGTCGGCATGACCCCGCATCAGGTCCCGCGGACCCGCACGGGCGCACCCGCACATGCCGGAGGGCCGTACCCCCACTGGCGTCCAACCCAGGGGGTACGGCCCTCCGCCGTCACTGAACCCGCTCAGACCGCGATGGCAACCTCGGCCAGGCCGCCCTTCTGGGCCACCACGGTGCGGTCGGCCGAGCCGCCCGGCACCAGCGCACGCACGGTCCACGTGCCCTCGGCCGCGTAGAAGCGGAACTGGCCGGTCGCGGAGGTCGGCACCTCCGCCGTGAACTCGCCGGTCGCGTCCAGCAGCCGGACGTAGCCCGTCACCGGCTCGCCGTCGCGGGTCACCTGACCCTGGATCGTGGTCTCACCGGGCTTGATCGTCGAGGCGTCGGGGCCGCCGGCCTTCGCTCCACACATGCTGTTTCTCCAGAGGGGTGGGGTGTCTTACTTACCGGCGCCGAGCTCGATCGGCACGCCGACGAGGGAGCCGTACTCGGTCCACGAACCGTCGTAGTTCTTGACGTTCTCGACGCCGAGCAGCTCGTGCAGCACGAACCAGGTCAGGGCCGAGCGCTCACCGATGCGGCAGTAGGCGATCGTGTCCTTGGCGAGGTCCACGTTCTCCTCGGCGTAGAGGGCCTTCAGGTCCTCGTCCGACTTGAAGGTGCCGTCGTCGTTGGCGTTCTTCGACCACGGGATGTTCTTGGCGGACGGGACGTGACCCGGCCGCTGCGACTGCTCCTGCGGCAGGTGCGCCGGGGCGAGCAGCTTGCCGGAGAACTCGTCGGGGGAGCGGACGTCGACCAGGTTGTGCGAGCCGATGGCCGCCACGACGTCGTCACGGAAGGCGCGGATCGAGGCGTCCTGCGGCTTGGCCTTGTAGTCCGTCCTGGCGCGCTCGGGGACCTCGTCGCCGGCGACCAGCTCGCGGGCGTCCAGCTCCCACTTCTTGCGGCCGCCGTCGAGGAGCTTGACGTTCTCGTGGCCGTAGAGCTTGAAGTACCAGTAGGCGTACGACGCGAACCAGTTGTTGTTGCCGCCGTAGAGGATCACCTGGGTGTCGTTGGCGATGCCCTTCTCCGACAGGAGCTTCTCGAAGCCCTCCTGGTCGATGAAGTCGCGGCGGACCGGGTCCTGCAGGTCCTTGGTCCAGTCGATGCGGATCGCGTTCTTGATGTGGTTCTTCTCGTAGGCGGACGTGTCCTCGTCCACCTCGACGATGGCGATGGCCGGGTCGTCCAGGTGCTCCTGCA
This sequence comes from Streptomyces sp. NPDC052109, assembly GCF_040680195.1. Classification (NCBI taxonomy): domain Bacteria; kingdom Bacillati; phylum Actinomycetota; class Actinomycetes; order Kitasatosporales; family Streptomycetaceae; genus Streptomyces; species Streptomyces sp. NPDC052109. The sequence goes on from NZ_JBFAWF010000031.1 coordinate 50,788, forward strand.
GCCAGTCGGCGTCGACCAGGACGTCGGTGCGGCTCATGCTCTTTCTCCTCCGGGGCAGTTGCGGGGGCGTGCGTGTAGAGAGGGGGGTGCGCCCGAACGGCGCACGGGTGCCCTTCCGGCAGGGCGGGGATGAGATGCGGAAGTTCGGGGACTTTCGCTCAGAAGGGGCGACAGAGCATGGCGGCAACGCGGCACAGGTCCACTGCCCGCCGCTTCGTGAGATCCGCCTGTCGCTTCATGGCCTCGATCGTAGGGACGTCCGGGCGGGCGTGTCACCGGCGTGTCACATGACGAGACGCGATCGTCCGTATGGCGGGACAAGGGAAGCGCCCGGTGGCCGCCGTACGGCTTCCCGGGCGCTCGCGTCACTCTTCGTATCTACGGTACGGACACCGTCGTCTCGCCAGCCGGACGAGTACCGTCCGCCGGGAGTGTGCCTACCCCGCCAGCCTGACGTCCGAACCCTTCACCGTGATCTCCACGCCGTTCTTGGCGGCCTGCACCTTGTCCAGCTTGATGCCGCCGGGCAACTGGTTGACGGCCTGCTGGAAGTCGGTGATCTCGCGGATGCGGTTCTCGGCGATCGCGGCGGCGCCGAGCTTGGGCAGCGAGTCGGCGTGGACCTGCACCTTGTCGTTCACGACGCTCACCGAGCTGAGCACGGGCACGGTCTGCTTGATCCCGAGGGACGAGACCTTGCCCTCCACCATGACCTTGATCTTGCCGTTGCCGCCGTCGGAGAGGCCGACGATCCGGGCTGTGACCCCGGGGGCGACCTCGGTCGGCTGGGAATCGGCCGTCTTCAGCAGCTCGGCGTAGGAGATCGTGGCGGTGCCGGTGGCGGTGGCCGCGGTGGCGGAGCTGTAGTCCCCGGAGAACGCGACGCCCTTCATGTCGGCCTGCAGGTCGTCGATCCGGATCGTCTTCCCGGCGGTCCCGGTCGCGGCCTGGTAGTCCTTGATGCCGACCTCGACGTCGTCGAGCGACCCGCCCGCGACCTGGGTGAGGAACGGGAACCCCTTGATGCTCACGTCCGGCGTCGAGGCCAGGTTCTCCGACGCCTTCAGCTTGTCGGCGGCCTCCCCCTCGGCGAAGTGCACCGCGACCCGGTCCGCGATCACGAACAGCCCACCCAGGATCACGACGAGGATCAGGATTATTCGCAGGGCGCGCATGGTGGTGTTCCCCCGGGTCGGCGGCAGGTCTGGCTACGTCACGGTAACCCTGCCGGCCCGGCCGCCGGGCACATTGTGGATCAGTTGTGACAGGCGGGTGGGATCGGCCGGGCCGCCGTCGGCGCGGACGGCGGTAGCGCAGGGCAGCGCCACGCAGCCCACCGTGTTTACGCTGGACCTATGTACGCGCGTCGGCGTCACATCTATTTCGCCATGATGGGCACCTGCATCGGGCTCTTCGTCCTGGCCTGGGGAGTCGTGCGTATCTGGTCCGTGCCGGCGGCCGTCGGCATGTGCGTCGTGGCCATGATCATCCCGCCGGTCGCGGCGATGATCGCCAACCGGCGGGGCCCGGAGGACCGCTGGTGGGACGATCCCTCCGGCGACCCCCAGTCCGACGAGTGGTGGGACGAGCTGGACGGCAAGAAGCGCCCGCGCCGGTAGGCGTCTCAGTAGACGAGGGCCTGGGTGTCGTCGGCCAGTGCCTCCTGCACGAAGACCTGTGCGCCCGCGATCCGCACGCCCTCGATGACGTCCTTCTCGGTGATCTCCCGCCGGGCCGCGCACTGTGTGCACAGCGTGATGCGACCCGCGGCCAGGATCGACTCGACCAGGTCCGGCAGCGGGGCCGCGTGGGGCAGCTCGAACTCGGCAGCCCGCCCCGGCAGCGCGAACCAGGACGACTCCCCGGTCAGCCACAGCGACACCTCGACCCCGCTGGCCACGGCCACCGCCGCCACGGTGAACGCCTGCGAGCAGCGCTCGGGGGCATCGGCCCCGGCTGTCACCTTGATCACGAGCTTCTTCGCCATGCCGGAAGGGTAAGCCCTCGCGGTCGGCTCGGCCGGGGTGCAGGGCCTCGATGGCGATCACCACCGTCCTGGTGGTCGCGGCGGCGGGCGCGTCGACGGCGTACGGGATCACCCGCAGGGAACGCACCGACGTCCCGGGCCCCGCCGCCCGCGCGGCCGCCGGGACGGCCCGTTGATCGTGCGACCACCGCTGCCCGCCGGCAGCCCCGCCCCGTTCCCCGAGCGCGACAAGGCCTCCGTCCACCACGCCGACCTGCGCGGACCGGTGCTGCCCGCGCCGGGCGGGGCCGAGGCCGGCACGGCGTTCGCCGGCGACCACGGAAGGGTGAAGCCGGCGGTGTTCCCGGCGCAGTGCGCGAGCAGGGGCGGCCGGGACGCACTCCGGGGCGTGCTCACCGGCCACGGCCTGCGGCACGTCGCTGCGCGTGGCGTGGACCGTGCCGGACGGCACCCGCACCCGGATCCACCTGCTCCGGTTCGAGACCGGCCCGCTCGCCGACGAGGTCCGCCAGGACGGGTTCGCCGGCTACGACGGGCCGGCCCGCGCACTGCGCGTGGCGCCGGCGTACGCGTCCGCGATAGACGGAGTCGTTCCCCACGGCTTCGAGGGCCGCGAAGGAGATCCACGTCCGGCGGACGGTCGTGCCGCAGCGGCAACTGCCCGACCGAGCCCTTGCGGCCCACCTCGCCAAGAGAGCCGGAGCCCGGCCGCGTAAGCTGGGCCCCGGCTCTGTCGTCCGCCCACCCACGCTCAAGGAGCACCCGTGGAGATCTTCTTCGAAACCCTGCTGGTCCTGGTCTGCGTCGGCGTGCTCGCCTTCGCGTACCTGACCGTGAAGAAGCTGTACCAGGGCCAGCGCTGACCCACGTCTAGGAATTAGCTCTCATGATCGAGATCCCGTCCGACCTGCACAAGGACCTCGTCCCGCTCGCCTTCCTGCTCGGCAACTGGGCCGGGGCAGGCGTGCACGACTTCCCCGGCTCGGAGAAGTGCAACTTCGGCCAGGAGGTCAGCTTCACCCACGACGGCCGGGACTTCCTGGAGTACCACTCCCACACCTGGGTGCTGGACAAGGACGGCAACAAGGTCCGCCCGCTGGAGTCGGAGTCCGGCTTCTGGCGGATCGACGCCGACCGCAAGGTCGAGGTGACGATGACCCGCGACGACGGAGTCATCGAGATCTGGTACGGCGAGATGGCCGACAAGAAGCCGCAGATCGACCTGGTCACGGACGCCGTCGCCCGTACGGCGGCCTCGCAGCCCTACAGCGGGGGCAAGCGGCTCTACGGGTACGTCAAGAGCGACCTGATGTGGGTCGGCGAGAAGCAGACCCCGGACGTCGAGCTGCGCCCCTACATGTCGGCGCACCTGAAGAAGGTCGTCACCCCCGAGGACGTCGAGCGCTGGGCCAAGGCCCTGCCGGACGACCTGCCGGACGACGGCATCGCCTTCTTCAAGTAGTCCTGTTCGAGTGGTTCTAGACTTTCCGGTGTGGTGAGCACCGACTGGAAGAGCGACCTCAGGCAGCGCGGCTACCGGCTGACGCCGCAGCGGCAGCTTGTCCTCGAAGCCGTGGACACCCTTGAGCACGCGACCCCCGACGACATCCTCGTGGAAGTGAGGAAGACGGCGTCGGGGGTCAACATTTCCACGGTCTACCGGACGCTGGAGCTGCTGGAGGAGCTGGGCCTGGTCAGCCACGCCCACCTCGGGCACGGTGCGCCCACGTACCACCTCGCCGATCGCCACCACCACCTGCACCTGGTGTGCCGCGACTGCGAGAACGTGATCGAGGCGGACGTGGACGTGGCAGCGGAGTTCACGGCGAAGCTGCGGGCGCAGTTCGGCTTCGACACGGACATGAAGCACTTCGCGATCTTCGGCAGGTGCAAGGACTGTTCGCTGAAGAGTTCAACTACCACGTCGTAGGCTGACGGTATGAAGAGCCCTCTGCTGTCCCTGCCCGGCGCCGTCCCCGCCGAGGGTGTCGACGAAGGTGTCGCGGCCCACTACGGAGACCTGTTCCGTGAGCAGCGCGCCCTCGCCGACGGCACCGGTTTCGTCGACCTGTCCCACCGCGGGGTCGTCACCGTCAGCGGTGAGGACCGGCTGAGCTGGCTGCACCTGCTGCTCACCCAGCACGTCAGCGAGCTGCCCCCCGGTGAGGCCACCGAGGCGCTGATCCTGTCCGCGCACGGGCACATCGAGCACGCGCTGTACCTGGTGGACGACGGCAGCACCGTCTGGGCGCACGTGGAGCCCGGCACGCAGGCCGCCCTGGTCGCGTACCTGGAATCGATGAAGTTCTTCTACCGGGTGGAGGTCGCCGACCGCACGGCCGACTTCGCGGTCGTCCACCTGCCCGCCGGCTCGATCGCCGAGGCGCCGGACGGGGTCGTCGTCCGCGAGACGGCGTACGGCCGTGACCTCTTCCTCCCGCGCGAGGATCTGGAGTCCTTCGCCGCCGCGCACGGCCCCGCCGCGGGTCTGCTCGCCCACGAGGCGCTGCGCGTCGAGCAGCACCGGCCCCGGCTGGGCTTCGAGACGGACCACCGGACGATCCCCCACGAGCTGGGCTGGATCGGTACGGCCGTGCACCTGCAGAAGGGCTGCTACCGGGGTCAGGAGACCGTCGCCCGGGTCCAGAACCTGGGCAAGCCGCCGCGTCGGCTGGTCTTCCTGCACCTGGACGGCAGCGAGGTGCGTCTGCCGGTGCCGGGCACGGAGATCCGCATCGCGGACGAAGGGCCCGACGGCCGCAAGATCGGTTTCGTGACGACCTCGGCACGGCACCACGAACTGGGCCCGGTGGCCCTGGCGCTGGTCAAGCGGAACGTGCCGGTCGACGCCCGGCTCATGGCCGGTGAGACGGCGGCCGCGCAGGAGGTCGTGGTCGAGCCGTAGGGGGCTCCGCGCCGTCTCAGTAGCCGCTCAGGAGGCTCCGTACCCGGCGCAGGGCCTCCGGTCCGGCGGAGCTGTGCCAGCGTGTGGGGTCGGCCGGGCGCCGTCCCCACAGCAGCAGGACGCGGGTGGCCGCATCGCTCTCGATCGTGGCGGGGCCCTCGGGGGCGGCGAACCGGATGCTGCTGCCCCCGGCGTCGGCGGTCACCACGATGTCGTCCGTACCCGGGGTGCGCAGCCGGCCCTCGACCCGGCCGTCGGGCCCCGGATCCAGGCCGGCGCTGCCCCGTGCCAGCAAGGGCCGGCCGACCGACACCACGCTGTGCTCGGTCATCCAGGGCTCGTCGAGCGCCCGCACCGCGGTCCGGTCGTCGCCGGTCAGGTCCCAGCGGTGCAGGATCAGCTCCTCACGCATGTGCTCCGCGAAGAAGGGCACCGTCACCGTCCGGCCGGTCCACCTCACCTCCGTGTCCGGCGACAGGTCCTGGGCGGCGGCCGCGGCGACCTCGGTGAGCCGTTCGCAGCGGTTCATGAACGCGGCCCACAGCTCGGGGTCGGACATCCGCCGGAAGGGAGCCTCCCGGTCGAAGCCCCTGGTCTCCACCGGCGTTCCCGCGAGGAACGCCTGGAGCACCCGGGCCAGTTCCTCGGCATTGCCCGTCTGGTGGATCAGGACGTCCCGTACCGTCCACGCCTCGCACCAGGTGCCGTGGTCGGGCCTTCGCGCCTGCACGGCGCGGACGAAGGGGGCCAGCTCCGGCAGGGTGTCATCGACCTTGGATGGAATCACGCGCCATGGGTATCCCGCCCGGGCCGCCGGTGAAACCCGCCCTGCTCGCGGAGGAGGCCGCACGGGACGCGTGGAACGGGCCGCACGGGACGGCGCCGCGCGGACTGGGCCTAGATCTCCAGCAGCACCGTGAACGGCCCGTCGTTCGTCAGGGACACCCGCATCTTCGCGCCGAAGCGTCCCGTCGCCACCGTCGCCCCCAGCGTCCGCAGCTGCGACACCACCTCGTCCACCAGCGGCTCGGCCACGTCGCCCGGCGCCGCCGCGTTCCAGGTCGGCCGGCGCCCCTTGCGCGCGTCGCCGTACAGCGTGAACTGGCTGATGACCAGCAGCGGGGCGTCGATGTCGCTGCACGACCGCTCGTCCTGCAGCATCCGGATCGTCCAGAGCTTGCGGGCCAGCTGCGCCGCCTTCTCCTTGGTGTCCTCGTGGGTCACCCCGACGAGGACGCACAGCCCCTCGCCCTCGATCGCGCCGACCGCCTCGCCGTCCACGACGACGCTCGCGCCGTCCACTCTCTGCACCACCGCACGCATGCGGACCATCATGCCGGGTGCCCGGTAGGCGGTGACAGCGGGTCCAATATCGATCCCTTACCCACCATCTAGGGCCGTTCGGGGGCACTCGGTCACATTGTGGCCACTTGGGGTGGCACGATGCTTCCACACGCCGGTCGAGGGGACGGTCACACGCACATGAGCACACCGAGTACCAGCGGACGGCTGGGGACGCAGGGGACGTACCGGCCGCCCGCCCAGCGCGCCGACGCTCCGCCGGGCCCGGCGCTGCCCGAAGAGCCGCCCGAGCCCGAACTGTCCCGGCTGAGCCTGCCCGAGCTGCGCACCCTGCGCCGCGACGCGCAGCGCGACGAAGCGGACCTGAGCTATGTGCGGCGGCTGCTGCAGGGCCGTATCGACATCCTGCGGGCGGAGCTGTGCCGGCGCGGCCGGGCCTCCGTGCCGGCGCCCGCGGACGGCTCCGTGGTCGACCGGCTCCCGGAGATCCTCAAGGACGCCCCGGCCCGGCACCGCTCCTCGGCCCGCCATGTCACGCTCGGCACCCCGCACAACGAGGAGTACCGGCAGCTGGCCGCCGAGATGCTCGCCGAGGTGGAGCTGTCGGACCTGGAGGCGCGGACGGATCTCGAACTGACCACGGCGATGGGGCGTCTGGTCCGGTACGAGCAGGAGGTGTCCGGGCGCCGCCAGCGCCTGCAGCACACGACCGACGCGTGCAGCGCGGAGATCGCCCGGCGGTACCGGGTGGGCGAGGCCCAGGTCGACGACCTGCTGATCTGAGGTCCTCAATCCGCAGGACACCCGGCGGGCCGTCCGCCTACCGTGGGCCCATGACCGACCTCCGGACCATCACCGAGACCGATTTCGCGGACTGGCAGCGCGCGCTGGCCACCGGGTTCCTGCAGCCACCCGTGCTGACCGCCGAGGAACTCGAGGCCCGGCGCGCGCAGTTCGTGCCGGGCCGGCTCCTCGGCGCCTTCGACGGCGGCCGGTGCGTGGCCACCTTCCGCTCCTTCGACCAGGAGCTGACCGTGGTCGGCGGCGGCCTGGTCGCAGCGGACGCGATCTCCAACGTCACCGTCAGCCCCACCCACCGCCGCCGCGGCCTGCTCACCCGCATGATGCACCGGGACCTCGACGCGGCGAAGGAGCGCGGCGACGTCGTCGCCACGCTGAACGCCGCCGAGTATCCGATCTACGGGCGGTACGGCTTCGGTCCGGCGACCTGGGCGACCGAGTGGACCGTGGAGGTGCCCCGGGCCGGCCTCGACCCGCGCTGGTCCGGCCCCTCGGACGGCGGCCGGATCGACCTCGTGGACGGCGAGGACGTGCGCAAGCTCGGCCCCGAGCTGTTCGAGCGGTTCCGCCGCATCCAGCCCGGCGCGGTCAGCCGCAGCGAGCTGTGGTGGCAGATGAACACCGGGGCAGTCCGTTACCACGCCAACTGGACCGAGCCGTTCCACGCCGTCTACCGATCGGCCGGCGACGAGGTCCAGGGGCTGGTGGCGTACAAGTCCGACGCGACCTGGAACGGCAAGCAGCCGGACCAGACCGCCACCGTGCTCAAGCTCATCGGCACCACCCCGGCGGCCGAGCGCGCCCTGTGGCACTACCTGTGCTCGATAGACTGGGTCACGAAGGTCAAGAGCGGTTTCCGCGGCCCCGACGATCTGCTGCCGGACTATCTCCCCGACCCGCGCGCGGCCCGGGTCACCGGGCACGCCGACTGGCTGTGGGTGCGCATCCTGGACGTCGTACGGGCCCTGGAGGCGCGGACGTACGAGAGCACGGGCGCGCTGGTCCTGGAGGTCGTGGACGACGCCGGTCTGACCGGGGGCCGGTTCCGGCTGGAGGCCTCGCCCGAGGGGGCTTCCTGCGTTCCGGCGAGCGACGCGGGTGTCGAACTCGTCCTGGGCGTGGCCGAGTTGGCCTCGGTCTGGCTCGGTGGCGAGTCGGTGCTGCGGCTGGCGGCGCTCGGCCGGGTGCGGGAAGAACGAGAGGGCGCCGCCCGGAAGGCCGACGCCCTGTTCCGCTCGCCCGGGCGGCCGTGGTGCCCGGACATCTTCTGACCGATCCCTTCTCCCGGTGACGCCGGCTGTGCATCCGTAGCGAGCTGTTCAGTTGTGGCTGTGCTGTGCGGTGTTCAGTTGTGGCTGTGCGCTGTCGTGTTCAGTTGTGACTGTGCGCTTCGGTGGCCGTCCCCTGCCCGGACTCCCGGCTCCCCTCCGGAAGGGAGCCCGGTCGGCCAACCACTGGGAAGCTTGACCAGGTTGTGCAAGTTGGCAGCCAACTTCACTGTACTTATCTCCGTTGGGATGCGACTCATAACCAGCGACCGGCGAACTGCCGTAACTTGGCGGGAAGTTGTGGTGTCCGTCCGTGGATCCCGAGCACGTCTCCGCCAGTGGACGGACGAGGTCACAGCGGCCCCACCCGTCCCATCGCGAGATCGCCGACGAACTGCGCAGCCGGATCGGTCCGGTGTGCTGCGGGCGGGTCAGAGATTGCCCACCCACGCCGAGCCGGCCGACGAGTTCGGCGTCGAGCGCGGGGCCGTACGGCAGGCCCTGCGCATCCTGTGGTCGGAGCAGCTGCTCACCCACGTCTCCAAGGGCAGACCGGCCAGCGTGAAGAGCTCGCGCCGCGCGTCGCGGACGTCTTCACCGCTTCCCACGTGCGGACCGACGCGCTCTGCCCGGCCTCGGTCTCGCTGACGCCGGCCGTCGGTGAGCCGCTCCGGCAGAACCATGCGGGACGACTGAAACCGGCCAAGATCGACGTCCGGGGTCTCCCTCCGGGCGCTGCCGTTCACCCCGCCGGTCAGGCTGTACCTGCTCAACGGGGTGGAGGCGCTGTTCGCGTACTACACGCTCCGGCGCCTCGAGCGGGAGATGGCACACGAGCATCTGGAGCTGTACGACGCCGACGGCCCCCCCGCTCGAGGCTGTACACCTTCGAGCGGGGGGCCGGGGAGCGGGACGCCGCGTTCGTGGAGCAGTCGCGGCTGTGGTTCGGCGCGCTGTGGGAGACGATCGGTTCGGGCCCGGTGCTCAGTTCATAGCGCCGGGCCGGCGAGGAGCACGGCGAGCAGGACGGCGCCGGCGGAGCTGACCGCCGGGCTCTTGGCCTTGATCCCGACCGAGAGCAGCAGCATGCCGACGACGCCGACGGCGCCGTACTTCCACTGGACGAGCTGCTCGAAGCCCATGACGAACAGGGCGGAGAGGAGGGCGAGGGCGGGCACGGCGATTCCCCCTTCGGTCAGCAAAGATTTACCAACTTCCGTAAGTTGGCAGCCAACTTCACTTAAGTTGTCCCCACTTGGTCCGAGGGGATAAACAACTTCCCGACAACTCCCTGCGGACAGAGTCGAGTTGTAGCGTTCGGTCGTGACTCAGGAGCATGCGGCAGTGAACGGCAGCAGAAGGCTCACTCCCCATGAGATCGCCGACACCCTGCGCGAGCGCATTCGTGCCGGTGAGCTGCGGCCCGGCGAGCGACTGCCCACGCAGGCCGAGCTGGCGGGGAAGTTCGGGGTGGAGCGGGGTGCCGTGCGCCAGGCGCTGCGGGTGCTCCAGGACGCCGGGCTGCTCGCCGACGTGAGCAGGGGCCGTCCGCCACGGGTCGCCGAGCCCGCGCCCGCGCGCGGGGAGCCGCAGCCCACCATGGTGGCCCTCGCGCCCCGGCTGATCGAGGCGTTCTCGGCGCCGCACGTGCGCATCGACGCCGCCTGTCTGACCGCGGGGAGCCTGATCCCGGCGCTCGGCGAGCCCCTGCGGCTGGTCCATGAGGGCCGGCTGCGCCCCGAGCGGATCGACGCCCGCATCCTGCTGCCGTCCCGCGACATCAACCTCGCCTTCCCGGTCTCCGTCGACGCGGGGAGCGACGAGGACGACGCCGTCCACCAGCGCTGGCTGGCCATGCGCAACGCCCAGGGCCAGGTGCTCCGGCACAACCTCCAGGCGCTGCGCGGCACCCACGACATCGACGTCCACGTCACCTTCCGGGCGCTGCCGTTCACCCCGCCGGTCAAGCTGTATCTGCTCAACGGGGTGGAGGCGCTGTTCGCGCACTACATGATCACGCGGCGTGCGGAGCGGACCGAGCACGGGACGCTGGAGATGTACGACACCCGCGGCTCGGAGTCGCTGCTGTTCTCCTTCGCGCAGCGGGCCGGACAGCGGGACGCGGCGTTCGTGGAGCAATCGCAGAAGTGGTTCGACGCCCTCTGGGAAACCATCACCACGGACCTGACACTCTCCTAGTGACTTCTGATGCGACGACGCAGACCGAACAGACCGCGATCGAGATCGAGAAGCTCCGGGAACTGATCAAAGGTGCCCGGGTCGTCCTGTGGGACTTCGACGGGCCGATCTGCCGTCTGTTCGCGCGGCACAAGGCGGAACGGGTGGCGACCGACCTGGTGGACTGGCTGGCCGGACGCGGGCTGCACAACCTGCTGAGCGCGTCCGAGCGCGATTCGCCGGACCCGCACGAGTTGCTGCGCGCCGTTGACCTGAGGCATCCCGGCAGCGATCTCGTGGCCGAACTGGAGGAACGGCTGACCCAGGAGGAGATGCGGGCCGCCGCCTCCGCCTTTCCCACCCCCTACGCCGACCCCCTGATACGCACCTGGACCGCGGTCGGCTCCCGCCTGGCCATCACCACCAACAACTCTCCCAAGGTGGTCAGCTCCTATCTGCGCGACCGTGGCCTCACCTCCTGCTTCGCCCCCCACATCTACGGCCGTACGACCGACCTGCACCTGCTCAAGCCCGACCCGCACTGCCTCAACCGGGCCCTGTCCGCGATGGGCTCCGCCCCCTCGGCGGCCCTGATGATCGGCGACTCCCCCTCCGACCTCTCCGCCGCGAACGACGCCGGCGTGCCCTTCCTCGGCTACGCGCCCGACGGGCGCAGGGCGAGGCTGCTGCGTGAGGCGGGAGGGGCGAGTGTCGTCGGCTCCCTGGAGCCGCTGTTGCGCCTGCTCCGGGGTGTCGGCTGATTGGACTGCTGTGTTCGGCCTCAGGCCTGGAGCATCAGCAGCAGCATCAGCACGGCGCCGACCCCGGAGCAGGTCGAGTTCCGTGCCTTGATCCCGGTGCCGACGAGGAACAGGGAGAGCATGCCCAGTCCTCCGTAGCGCGCCTGGACCAAGTGCTCCAGGCCCATGGTCAGGGTGGCGGTCACCAGTTGGCTGACGATCATGTCTCCCCCTGTCGTCACGTGCGCCGCGCGATCAACTAGTCGTCCAATTGGACTGATCCCGGCGTCATGGTTCTGCCCTCGCTCGGTGATCGCTTAACCGGCCGTCAGGTTTGGACTGATTATTTGACTGGATGCCGGTCCGATTGCCGGAGCGGGTGGCCGACTGGTCGAGTGCGGGGCGGAATCCCGGTGAGTTCCCGTCAGGTTGGTTCCCAACTGCGACCAAGTTCCGGTCGTTGGTGGATCTTCATAAACAACTACGAAACAACTCCCGGTAGATGGATCAAAGTTGTAGCGTTTTGGTCGTGACCCAGGAGCATGTGGCAGTGGACCGTGGCAAACGGCTCTCCTCTCGGCAGGTCGCCGACGCGCTGCGGGACCGGATTCGCGCCGGCCGGCTGAGGCCGGGCGACCGCCTGCCCACCCAGGCGGAACTGGCGGGGGAGTTCGGGGTCGAACGCGGCGCCGTACGCCAGGCCCTGCGGTTGCTGCAGGACGACGGACTGCTGACGGACGTGAGCAAGGGCAGCCCGCCTCGCGTCGCCGAGATCACCGCGACGCGCAGCGAGCCCCAGCCCACGATGGTGGCCCTCGCTCCCCGGCTGACCGAGGCCTTCGCGGCCCCCGACGTGCGCATCGACGTCGTCTCTCACACGGCAGAGACCCTCATGGTCGCCCTCGGCGAGCCGCTCCGGCTGATCCACGAGGGCAGCCTGCGTCCCCGGAGGATCGAGGTCCGCATCCTCGTGCCGTCCCGGGACATCACCCTCGCCTTCCCGGTGCCCGTCGAGGGGCACCTGGAAGGCGACCCGGTCCATCGGCGCTGGCTGGCGATGCGCAACGCCCAGGGCCAGGTCATCCAGCACAATCTCCTGGCCCTGCGGGCCACGCACGGCATCGACGTCCAGGTCACCTTCCGCGCGCTGCCGTTCACTCCGCCCTTCAAGATGTACCTGCTCAACGGCGAGGAAGTGCTGTTCGCCTACTACATGCTGACCAGGCGGGAGGAGGAGTGGGGCGACCCGGCCGGGGAGACCCAGCGGCTCGACATGTGGGACGCCCTCGGCTCCCAGGCCCTCCTCTTCTCCTTCGACAGGAGCGCCGGTGAGCGGGACTCCGCGTTCGGGGAACAGTCCCAGAAATGGTTCGACGCGCTGTGGAACACCATCACCACGGACCTCACGCTCTCCTGAACGCCACGCGGACCTCACGTTCTCCTGGCCGCCACGACAGGGCCCCCGGCCCCATGCCCACCACTTCCAGCCAGATGGGTCGGCCCCGCCAACTTGTCGGGTTCCAGTCATCTCGGTTGGGCCTATCGGTCCAATAGGAGTGAATGAGCGGCCCAAAGTAGTGCGTTCCGCGGGCGAGGACGCTAGGTTCGGTGTGTGGTTACCTCAGGACATGCGGAAGGCGGACCCAGGGCCACTCTGGTGGAGTCCGTGCTCCGCGAGCAGCTCGCGAACGGGACCTACCGGGCCGGCCAGAACCTGAAGACCCAGCGGCAGCTGGCCGACGAGTTCGGGGTCAGCCGGGACACCATCCAGCGTGTGCTGCGCAAGCTGTCGGACGAGGGATGGGTGGAGTCCCGGCAGGGCAGCGGCATGCGGGTGGTCAAGGTGCCGGACGTGGAACCGCCCGGCGCGCGGCCCAGGCGGGGGACGAAGGTCTCGCTCGGGCCGTTCATCCACCGCGCCTTCGAAGAGCCCGAAGTCCTCCTGGACACCTTCACGTTGACCTCGGAGACCCTCTGGAACCATCTGAAGGTCCAGGCCGAGCGGGTGGCCGGCGGGGAGGTCGCTCCGCGGCGGGTACGGCTGCGCATGCTCCTGCCCTCGGAGCGGATGCGGCTGGCGTACCCCGCCGCCAAGGACCCCGACGACGACCGGATCTGGCAGCGCTGGCGTGCCATGGCCCGCAGGTACGCCATCGAGGTCAAGGACCTCATGGAGCAATGGCGGGGGCTGGGTGTGGACGCCGACGCGGAGATCCGCCGCGTGCCGATGACCCCGCAGTACAAGCTCTACGTGATCAACGAGAAGGACGTGCTGTTCGGCCTGTACGAGGTGTTCGAGCGTACGATCATGCTGGAGACGGACGGCAGCCTGGTGCCGTCGCTGGACGTCCTCGGTCTCGGCTCGCAGCTCTCCCACTACCACAGCGACTCGACGGAGACCGAGTCCCACGACGGCCGGAACTTCGCCACCGCGCAGGCCAGTTTCCGGTCATGCTGGGAACTGCTGAGCGAGGCCGAGGACGACCTGTGAAGCGGCGTCCACATAGTGACACGGCGTGAGAAGGCCCATGCCACCCGCTATCCTCTGCGCGCATGTCGCACCCTCTGCCCCGCGGAGTGCACCTGGCCCTCGTGCGCTACTTCGCGGAGGCGCGGCGCCGCAGCCCCGATGGGGAGGTGGTTTCCGGCCACCACAACATCAACCGCATCGCAGCGCTGCGGCAACCCTTGGCGCTGCTGCTCCGGCAGCCGTCCGGACGGCTGCTCGCGAAGTTCCGTACGCCCTTTCCCACCGTCGAGGTGGTGCCCCGGATCTGGTCCAGCGAGGCCCGGGTCCTGCGCGCGCTCGAGGCCCACATGAGCGGAGTCCCGCGCTGCCTGGCCGACTTCGGGGACTGGTCCCTGCACGAGTACATCGACGGGCGGACACTGGCCGACGTCGTCCCGGAGGGCGCCATCGGCAGCGAACGGCTCTGGGCTCTGGCGCAGATGTTCGCCCGTCTGGCCGATGTCACGGCGGAGGAACTGCCGCCCCTTCCACCGGGCTGGCCGCGCCGTGACCACAGCCGGGGGTTCCTGGAGTGGATCGCGCGGTTCGCCAAAGAAAGGGTTCACCAGGCCAACCTGCCCCGCTTCGGGTCGCTGTTCGAGGCCGTGGGCATTCCCGCGGACGCGATCGACCGCTTCATGCGCGGTGTGCCGGAACCGGCCTCGCGTCCGTTTGTCCTGCTGCACACCGATGTCCACCGGGCGAACGTGGTGGTGCGGCCCGGGTCCGGGGGCGAGCGTCTGTCGGTGATCGACTGGGAGCTCTCCCTGTTCGGTGACCCCTTGCACGACCTGGCCACGCATCTGGTGCGGATGAACTACGACAAGACGGAGCAGGACCTCATGGTCCGCATGTGGGCGGACGCCATGCACCGGGCGGGTCATGGGGCGCTGTGCGCGGGCATGGAGGCCGATCTGCCCGTCTACCTCGGATTCGAGTACGTACAGTCGGTGTTCCCCGATGTGATGCGAGCGGCGCTGGTCCTTCCGGACCGCCCCGGCGCCGGTGAACTCGGCGCGGCGGCCGAACGCGTCCGCCGGGCGCTGCAGCGGGCACGAGAACCGCTGGGGCTCCTGGAGGGAGTGCGGGGCGAGGGAGTGGTCATCGACGCCTTGCGCGCATGGGTGGCGGCCGACGCGGGCCCCCGTCCGGCGCGGGCCGGGGGCGCGGCCACCGGGGCCGGGCGGCGTGGGCACGGATGAGACGGGGGGACGGCATGGTCGACGGCCCGGGTGACGTGGGGGATGCGCGGCGGATGCTGGTGACGGCACGGTGCGTGCTGTTCGACTTCGACGGGCCGGTCTGCCGGCTCTTTCCCGACGGGTCCTCGGCACCGCTGGCGCACACGCTGCGCGAGGTGGCCGACGCATCGGGAGCGGGTGACCTCTTCACGCCCGACGAGCGGGAGAGCATCGATCCCCATGTGGTGCTGCGCGCGGTGCACCGGGCGGGGCCCGGCCGCGGTGACCTGCTGGCGCTGATGGAGGAACTGCTCACCGCAGGCGAGCGGGACGCGGCGAGGAGCGCCTGGCCCACGCCGCACGCCGTCGAGTTCGTCCGGCACCTGGTGGACACGGGGCACCGGCTGGCCGTCGTCACCAACAACTCCCCTCGGGCGGCGCAGCTGTACCTGTCCGCCGTGGGACTGTCGGACCTCTTCGAGACGGTTCAGGGGCGCACGTCCGATCCCGGACTGATGAAGCCCCACCCGGATGTGGTGCACCGTGCGCTCGTCCGGCTCGGGGTCGGGCCCGCCGACGCGCTGATGATCGGCGACAGCGGCTCCGACGTCCGGGCGGCGCGGGCGGCAGGGGTCGCCTTCGTCGGCTATGGACGCGACGAGCGCAAGGTGCGTGGCCTGCGAGAGGCGGACGCTCCGGTCGTGGTGACTTCCTACCTTCCACTGCTCCAGGGCGATTGAGGGAGGCGGCACGTGACCGCTTCGACGTGGTGGGAGGCGAGGCTGCGGGCGTTCGACGTGGACGGTGCCGAAGACGTCGTCGAGTGACCTCTCCACGGTCACCACCGCGAGACCTACGTGTTCCCGCTGCCCGCGGAACCGGGCCGGTTGCCGGCGGGGCGGCGGAAGTGCCGGGAGCCGCGAGCGCACGTGCTCCGGTTCGACCGGCCGGTGGCCTGCTGGACCCCGACGAGCAGACGGCGCTGCTGTGGCCCCGCCCGCCGCGCTCGTACAAGTCGGCCCGCTGGTCGGCCGCCGACCTGGTCCTCCTGGACGAACTGGCCGGCCTGATCGAACGTCCCGAGGGGTACGGGCACATCGTCGTGGACGAGGCGCAGGACCTCTCGCCCATGGATGCCGGGCCATCGCCCGCCGGGCCGTCTTCGGCTCGCTGACCGTCCTCGGCGACCTCGCGCAGGGCACCACCGCCTGGGCCGCCCGCGACTGGTCCGTCCAGCTGCGCCACCTCGGCCGGCCGGACGCGGCCGTGATCCCGCTGACCACCGGCTTCCGGGTGCCGACGGCCGGTAGCGTGCGGCCATGACCGACACCGAGATCGTCGCCGCCCTCGGGGACATCCCCACCACCACCCTCGCCGACCTCCTCGGCCGCGAGCGGGTCATGGACATCGGCGTACGGCCGCTGTGGCAGCCCGTACCGCGCGTCGCCGGACCGGCGTTCACCGTCAGCTGCCCGCCCGGCGACAACCTCATGCTGCACGCGGCCATCCACCGCGCCGCGCCCGGCTCGGTGATCGTGGTCGAGTCCGGGGACCTCGACCACGCGCTGGCCGGCGGCAACGTGTGCGCGGTCGCGCAGCGGCGGGGCGTGGCGGCGTTCGTCGCCGACGGGCTGATCCGCGACCTGGGCGAGGTCCGGGCTCTGGCCTTCCCCGTCTTCGCCCGCGGCATCATCCCGATCCCCGGCGCCAAGAAGGCCGTACGACCGCTGAACGGGCCCGTGCGCTGCGGGGGTGTACGGGTGGAGGCCGGAGACGTGGTCGTGGCGGACGAGGAGGGCGTCGTCGCCGTACCGGCGTCCCGCGCGGCGGAGATCCTCCAGGTCGCCCTCGCCAAGTCGGCCGAGGAGGCCGAGCAGACCCTGGACGACTGGGAGAAGGCCCACCGGGCGCGGATCGACGAGATCCTGGCCGAAGGGGGCTTCGAGGGCTGATCCTGGACCGTGATGCTGCTCTTCCTCGATGTCGACGGTCCGCTCATCCCGTTCGGGGCGGCGGACCGCGCCTATCCGGTCTACGCGGGCCCCTCGGCCGGCGCCGACGCCCACCCGCTGCTGAACCGGGTCGATCCGGGCCTGGGCCGCCGGCTGTCCGCGCTGGGCTGCGAGCTGGTGTGGGCCACGACCTGGATGGACGAGGCCAACGCGGTCCTCGCGCCCTGGCTGGGCCTGCCGCCACTGCCGGTCGTGGAGTGGCCGGACGAGGACGAACCGCCGGGGCTGCTGCACTGGAAGACCCGGCCGCTGGTCGACTGGGCGGCCGGGCGCCACTTCATCTGGGTGGACGACGAGATCACCGAGGCCGACCGCGCCTGGACCACCGTCCACCATCCCGCCCCCGCCCTGCTCCACCGGGTGGACCACCGCTACGGGCTGACGGAGGCCGACTTCAGGGCGCTGAGGGAGTGGCTGTACGCGGCGAGCGCCCCCAGGCCGGGGAGCGGGTGAAGCGACGGCTTGGGCCGGCGGAGGAAATCCGAGGATTGACCGGTTCACGCCCACCGCCGGATGATCGTCAGGACGATGTCCTTCGGGCCGACGGACGGAGGAGACCCGTGCCGGATTCCCCCGCCGCCGCGATCGCGTTCCTGCGCGACCTGGGAGCCGCCGATCTCGCGCATCCGGGCGGCACCCTCCTCGCGCATCTCCGGCGCGTCGAGCGGCAACTCGCGCAGTGGGGCGCGCGCCCCGCTCTCCGGCTCGCGGGCCTGTGTCACGCCTGCTACGGCACCGACGGCTTTCCCGAGGCCCTGCTGCCGCCCGACCGCCGGGCCGACCTCGCGGGAGTCATCGGTACCGAGGCCGAGGCCCTCGTGTACCTGTACGGCTCCTGCGACCGCGAGGCGAGCTATCCGGCGCTCGCCGAGGACGACGGGGTCTTCCGGGACCGCTTCACCGGCCGGGCCCACGTCCCCGGGGCCGGCCCGCGCCGGGACTTCGCCGAGCTGACCGCCGCCAACGAACTCGACCTGGCCGTCCTGGACCCCGCCTTCCGCAGCCGGTGGGGTCCCGCGTTGCTCGGCCTCTTCACCCGCGTCCGCCCCTTGCTGAGCCCCCCGGCCTGGTCGTCGTGCGAGGCGGTGCTGGCCGGCTAGCTGTATCGCCCTGTGAGGTTGGGGACGCGGCGCACCCGTACTCGGCGACCGACCGCGGTTCCACGGCGCTTCACCGCGCGGCCGTGTCACACCCCGCGCCGACGTACGCCGCCAGGTGTTCCCCCGTCAGGGTCGAGCGCGTCGCGACCAGTTCCGCCGGGGTGCCCTCGAAGACGACCTGGCCGCCGTCGTGGCCGGCCCCGGGGCCGAGGTCGATGATCCAGTCGGCATGGGCCATGACCGCCTGGTGGTGTTCCACCACGACGACGGACTTGCCGGAGTCGACCAGGCGGTCGAGGAGGGCCAGCAACTGTTCGACGTCGGCCAGGTGGAGGCCCGTCGTCGGCTCGTCGAGGATGTACACACCGCCCTTGTCGGCCATGTGCGTGGCCAGCTTCAGGCGCTGGCGCTCGCCGCCGGAGAGCGTGGTGAGGGGCTGGCCCAGGGTGAGGTAGCCGAGGCCGACGTCGGACATGCGCTCCAGGATCTTGTGGGCGGCCGGGGCGCGCGCCTCGCCCGCGCCGAAGAACTCCTCCGCCTCGGTCACCGACATCGCCAGCACCTCGGCGATGTCCCGCCCGCCGAGGGTGTACTCCAGCACCGAGGCCTGGAACCGCTTGCCCTCGCACTCCTCGCAGGTCGTGGCGACGCCGGCCATCATCGCCAGGTCGGTGTAGACGACACCGGCGCCGTTGCAGGTGGGACAGGCGCCCTCGGAGTTGGCGCTGAACAGCGCCGGCTTCACGTCGTTGGCCTTGGCGAACGCCTTGCGGATCGGCTCCAGCAGACCGGTGTAGGTCGCCGGGTTGCTGCGCCGCGAGCCGCGGATCGGGGCCTGGTCGATGGACACGACGTCCGCGCCGGACGGGATCGAACCGTGCACGAGCGAGCTCTTGCCGGAGCCGGCCACCCCGGTGACGACGCAGAGCACGCCCAGCGGGACGTCCACGTCGACGTTGCGCAGGTTGTGCGTCGTCGCACCCCTGATCTCCAGGGCACCGGTCGGCTTGCGCACCGTGTCCTTGACGGCGGCCCGGTCGTCCAGGTGCCGGCCGGTGAGCGTGCCGCTGGCCCGCAGCCCGTCCACGGTGCCCTCGAAGCAGACGGTGCCGCCCGCCGTACCGGCGCCGGGACCGAGGTCGACGACGTGGTCGGCGATCGCGATCGCCTCCGGCTTGTGCTCCACGACCAGCACGGTGTTGCCCTTGTCCCGCAGGCGCAGCAGCAGCTCGTTCATCCGCTGGATGTCGTGCGGGTGCAGTCCGATCGTGGGCTCGTCGAAGACGTACGTGACGTCGGTGAGCGACGAGCCGAGGTGGCGGATCATCTTCACGCGCTGGGCCTCGCCTCCGGACAGTGTGCCCGCCGGCCGGTCGAGGGACAGATAGCCGAGGCCGATCTCCACGAACGAGTCGAGGGTGTGCCGGAGCGAGGCGAGCAGCGGCGCCACCGTCGGCTCGGCCAGCGCGCGGACCCACTCGGCCAGGTCGCTGATCTGCATCGCGCACGCGTCGGCGATGCTGACGCCCTCGATCTTCGAGGACCGGGCCGCCGCGGTGAGCCGGGTGCCCTCGCACTCGGGGCAGACGGTGAAGGTGACCGCACGGTCGACGAACGCCCGGATGTGCGGCTGCATGCCCTCCTTGTCCTTGGCGAGCATCGACTTCTGGATCCGCGGGATCAGACCCTCGTAGGTCATGTTGATGCCCGCGATCTTCATCCGGGTCGGCTCGCGGTACAGGAAGTCGTGCAGCTCACGCTTGGTGAAGTCGCGGATCGGCTTGTCCGCGTCGTACAGGCCGGACTCGGTGTAGAGGCGGTAGTTCCAGCCGCCCGTCTTGTAGCCGGGGATGCTGAGCGCGCCCTCGTTGAGGGAGAGGGAGTCGTCGTAGAGCTGGCCGAGGTCCAGGTCGGAGACCGTGCCGCGGCCCTCGCAGCGCGGGCACATGCCGCCGGTGATGCTGAAGCTGCGCCGCTCCTTCACCTGCTGGCCGCCGCGCTCCACGGTGACCGCGCCGGCGCCGCTGATCGAGGCGACGTTGAAGGAGAACGCCTTGGGCGAGCCGATGTGCGGCGTGCCGAGCCGGCTGAACAGGATGCGCAGCATCGCGTTGGCGTCGGTGGCGGTGCCGACGGTGGAGCGCGGGTCGGCGCCCATCCGCTGCTGGTCCACGATGATCGCGGTCGTGAGCCCGTCGAGCACGTCGACCTCGGGCCGGGCCAGCGTGGGCATGAAGCCCTGCACGAACGCGCTGTACGTCTCGTTGATCAGCCGCTGCGACTCCGCGGCGATCGTGTCGAACACCAGCGAGCTCTTGCCGGAGCCGGACACGCCGGTGAACACGGTCAGCCGGCGCTTGGGGATCTCGACGCTGACGTCCTTGAGGTTGTTCTCCCGGGCGCCGTGCACACGGATCAGGTCGTGGCTGTCGGCTGCGTGCGGTGCGGTGAGGTCCATGGCGGCCACGCTAGCGGGGACGGACCGGCCGGCGCTTCTCCGATCCTGACCCGGTCCCCGGGGACGGTCCCACGACACTTTTGCAAGCGGGTGCTTGCAATTGTTAGCGAAGATGCGGCAAGGTGGAGGCATGGCATCACTGAACGTCGGCAATCTCGGTGAGTATCTGCGCGAGCAGCGGCGGAACGCCCAGCTGTCGCTGCGTCAGCTCGCCGACGCCGCCGGGGTGTCCAATCCCTACCTGAGCCAGATCGAGCGCGGGCTGCGCAAGCCCAGCGCGGAGGTGCTCCAGCAGGTCGCCAAGGCCCTGCGCATCTCCGCCGAGACGCTGTACGTCCGCGCCGGGATCCTCGACGCCGAGCGGGACCGGGACGAGGTGGAGACGCGCGCCGTCATCCTCGCCGATCCCTCGCTGAACGAGCGGCAGAAGCAGGTGCTGCTCCAGATCTACGAGTCCTTCCGGAAAGAGAACGGATTCGGGGTCGGCGAGCCCGCCGCGGACGAGGCGGTCGAGGACCTGGCGCAGCGAGGGAGGGCGGACACCGGCGACACCGCCGTGCGCGGTACGGGCACGGCCGGCGGACACGATGCCGATGCCGGTCCGCGGCGGACGGCCGGATAACCGGACCAGGGCGCCGGTCGCCTCACCGCGGACCACCAACAACCTCAGCCGAACGCGAATCCGGGAGGACCAGATCACCATGGCCATCACCGACGACCTGCGCAAGACCCTCAGCGACCCGACTCCGCTCTACTTCGCCGCCGGCACCGCCGACCTCGCCATCCAGCAGGCCAAGAAGGTGCCCGCCCTGGTCGAGCAGCTGCGCGTCGAGGCTCCTGCCCGCATCGACGCCGTGCGCAACACCGACCCGAAGGCCGTGCAGGAGAAGGCCGCCACCCGGGCCAAGGAGGCGCAGGAAACCCTCCAGAGCAAGGTGAACGAACTCCTCGGCACCCTCGACGTCGACCTGAAGAAGCTCGGCGAGCAGGCCCAGGACTTCGCCCTGCGCGGCGTCGGCGTCGCCGCCGAGTACGCCGTCAAGGCCCGCGAGACCTACGAGCGGGTCGCCGAGCACGGCGAGCAGGCGGTGCGGAACTGGCGTGGCGAGGCGGCCGAGGACATCGAGGAGCTGGCCATCGCCGTCGAGGGCAAGCCCGAGCCGGTCCAGGACAGGGCCGAGCCGGCCGGGTTCAGGGCCGAGCCGAAGCCGGCCGAGGCCGGCGGCGAGTCCGCCGCGGAGAAGAAGCCGACCCTGAAGAAGGCCCCGGCCGCCCGCAAGGCCACCACCGCGAAGAAGACCACCCCGCCGGCCAAGTGAGCCGGATCGAGGAGATGACACCGGGCCGGGCACCTTGGGGGTGCCCGGCCCGTTGTACGGGTACGGTGGCTGTACGGACGACTCGACTCGGGTGGTGGGCATTGTGCTGATGACGGCAGTGGGCGGCGTGATGTGGCTGATCTTCACCGTCATGCTGGCGCTCGCCATCGTGGCGTTCGTGATGGCCGCGGTCTTCCGCGAGGACGCGTACCGCGCCGCGGACAAGCAGAACAAGGGCTTCTGGCTGATCATCCTGGGCATCGCGGTCGCCGTGAACCTGTTCGTGCCGATGCTGTTCCTGCAGCTCGCGGGTCTGGTCGCCACGATCGTCTTCTTCGTGGACGTACGGCCGGCGCTTCAGCAGGTGTCCGGGGGCAGGGGATTCCGCCGCCGGGGCCGGGGAAGCAGCAGCGACGGTCCTTACGGGCCCTGGAACGGCGGCCGCTAGTCGCGATTGCCGGGCGCGGGTGCCCGAGGGGCGCGGGGAACCGCGCGAGCAACCCCCACGCACCGCACCCGGCGACGGTGAGGAACTCCCTACGGCGAGAGCCCGGAACTAGGGCGCCCGATCCAGCAGCACCACAGCCACGTCGTCCGTCAGTTCGCCCCCGTTGAGCTGCCGCACCTCATGAACCGCGGCCCGCAGCAGATGCTCTCCCCGCAGCCCCTCGGAGAGCTGGCGGCGGATCATCGACACCATCCCCTCCTGCCCCAGGCGCTCCCCGCCCTCGCCGACCCGGCCCTCGATCAGGCCGTCGGTGTAGAGCATCAGGCTCCACTCGGCGCCCAGCTCCACCTGCATCCGCGGCCAGCGGGCGCCGGGGAGCAGGCCGAGGGCGGGGCCGTTGTTGTCGTAGGGGAGCAGCCGGGCCGGCCGGCCGGGGCGGGCGAGCAGCGGGGCCGGATGGCCCGCCAGGCACAGGCCCGCGCGGCGGCCGTCGGGTGCGATGTCCACCGTGCACAGAGTCGCGAAGATCTCGTCGTCGGCGCGCTCGTGTTCCAGCACCTCCTGCAGCGTGCCCAGCAGCTCGTCCCCGCACAGCCCGGCGAGCGTCAGCGCCCGCCAGGCGATGCGCAGCTCCACGCCGAGCGCGGCCTCGTCCGGGCCGTGGCCGCAGACGTCACCGATCATGGCGTGCACGGTGCCGTCGGGGGTGCGGACGGCGTCGTAGAAGTCGCCGCCGAGCAGCGCCCGGGAGCGGCCGGGGCGGTAGCGGGCCGCGAACCGCAGCGAGGAGCCCTCGAGCAGGGGCGTGGGCAGCAGCCCGCGCTCCAGACGGCGGTTCTCCTGTGCGCGCAGCCGGCCCTCCGCCAGCCGCCGCTCGGCCGAGTCGGAACGTTTCCGCTCCACCGCGTAACGGATGGCACGGCTGAGCAGCCGGCCGTCCAGCTCGTCCCGGAAGAGATAGTCCTGCGCGCCCACGCGTACGGCCTCGGCGCCGCGCTCGGCGTCGCCGGAGGCGGTCAGCGCGAGCACGGCGTGCCGGGGCGCGAGCTCGAGCACGTGCTTGAGGACGGCCAGCTCGTCGTCGGCGCCTCTGCCGCCGGGCGCGGGGAGCGCCAGGTCCAGCAGGATGCAGTGGACGTCGTCGGTGAGCAGCCGCTCGGCCTCGGTGAGGTTGCGGGCGGTGCGCACACGGATCGGCTTGCCGGCCGGGTCCAGCAGGTCGGGCACGATCGGCGAACCGGCCGGATCGTCCTCGATCAGCAGCAGGGTGAGAGTGGCGCCGGTGCCGCTCGTGGGCGTGGCGTCGCGGTGGGCCTCTTCCTTGAGGGGGCCGCCGACTGCGGAGGCGGCCTGCGCCTGACCACTCTCCACGGCCGGGATCGCTCTCTGCCGCGGTACGGGTACGGGCATCGTCTTGGGTTCCTTCCCTCCCCCCGAGGGCACGGCGGCGTCGAGGGTCTCGAAGCCACCGACGGGTGACCATAGCGGCATTGCCCACTCCGATGGAATGGTGTGAGCCGCGTCGCTCCCGCGCAGACCGCTGTCATATGCCGCGTTCCGTACGACAGTTGGACAGGGCGACCCGGCCCAGGAGATGACGAAGCTCACGTCCGGCCCGGGTGGGTCGGGATGGGCGGTGGACTGGGTCACATGGCGTACGTCACGTGCCCCGGCGGAGCCCGCACCCGGAAGGCGGCCGCGACTCGAGGGCGCTGTGCCGCCCGGCCCGTCCCGGCCGTGCGGCCTACGCGTCCGGTCGTACGATCCCCAGGATCGGCATCGAACCGGCGCCCGCCACCGTGATCGTCCGGCCTGGGCGCGGGGCCTGGATGATCGCCCCGTCGCCGATGTAGATGGCGACATGGCTGGCGTCGTCGAAGTAGATGACGAGGTCGCCGGGGCGCATGTCCTTCATGTCGACGTGCTTGAGCTGTTTCCACTGCTCCTGCGAGGTGCGCGGGATGGGGTGGCCGGCCGCCGCCCAGGCCTGGGAGGTCAGGCCGGAGCAGTCGTAGGACTTCGGTCCCTCGGCGCCCCACACGTACGGCTTGCCGAGCTGGGCGGTGGCGAACGCGACGGCCTTCTCGCCCTGCGCCGACGCCTTGCCGTGGATCTTCTTGAGGATGCCGGTGTCCAGCCAGTCCGTCTGGGCCTTCAGCGCGGCCTGCTCCTCCAGCCTGGCGAGCCGCTCCTTGTCCTTCTTCTCCAGGTCGGACTCGAGCTTCTCGGCGGCGGAGATCTGTTGCTGGATCCGCTTCTTGGCGGCGGCCTTGGCCCGGCGCTCGGCGTCCAGCCTCTTCCACTGGTCGGCGGCGTCGGCGGCATACGCCTGCAACTGCTTCTGCGTGCTGGTCAGTTCGCTCATCAGCGACTTCGTCGCCCGCTGGCCCTGGAGCACCAGGCCGGCCCCGTCCAGGACCTGTCCGGGGTCGTCGCTGAGCAGGAACTGGGCGGTGGGCGGGATGCCGCCGGTGCGGTACTGGGCTCGGGCGGCCGCGCCCGCCTGGTCCTTGAGCCGGGCGAGTTCCCGCTGCCCCTCGTCGATCTTCCTGGCCAGCGCGACGATCTGGGCGGACTGCTGCTTCGTCCTCTCCTCGGCCGCGTTGTAGGCGTCGGTGGCGACGGCCGCGTCGTGGTAGAGCTCGTCGAGCTTCTCGCGGACCCGCTCAAGGTCCTTGCCGGGCGGCGGAGTCGGTGATGCGCTCGGGCCGGGCGAGGGGGCGGCGAAGGCCGTGCCGGGCGCGCCCAGCACGGTCACCGCGCAGACCACGGTCACGGCGGCCGACAGGATGCTGCGCTTGCCCCAGCCCATCACAGATGCCCCCAAAGCTGATTTACCGTCAGTAACTTACGGTGCCGGGGGGATGGTGTCACGTTGCGACACAGAACGACAGAGGTAGGTGTTCCCCCTGTACCCGCCCGGGCATGACGATCTCCCCGCCGATGTGACGAACGGCGCACCAGGATCGTTCCGTCCCACCCTCACCGAACGGGTGATGTCAGCTCCGGGGCGCCAACGCCTCCCACGCCACCGTCACTTCGCCCTGCCGCCAGCGGGCGGGGGAGTCGGTCACCGGCCAGTCGGCCGTCAGGTCCCGCACCGCGCGCAGCCAGCGCTGACGGGCGCCGTAGGAGGCGTAGGGCGCGGCGGCGGCCCAGGCGCGGTCGAAGTCGCGCAGGAAGGTGTGCACCGGCTCGCCGGGGACGTTCCGGTGGATCAGCGCCTTCGGCAGCCGCTCGGCGAGGCCGGAGGGGTGCTCCAGGGAGCCCAGCCGGGTGGCGAAGGTGACGGTCCGGGGGCCCTCCGGGCCGAGCGCCACCCAGACGTGCCGCCGCCCGATCTCGTCGCACGTCCCCTCGACCAGCAGTCCGCCGCGCGAGCCGCCGCCGGCCGGCGCTAGCCGCGCGCACAGCCGCTCCCAGACGGCGGCGACCTCGTCCTCGTCGTACTGGCGCAGCACGTTGGCGGCCCGGACGAGCACCGGCCGCCCGGGCACGGGGACCTCGAAGCCGCCGTGCCGGAAGGTCAGCCCCTCCCGCTCGTACGGCCGCGCGGCCGCGACCCGCTCCGGTTCGATCTCGATGCCGACCACGCGCGTGTGGGGCGCGACCGTCCGCAGCCGGCCGAGCAGTTCGACGGCGGTCCAGGGGGCGGCGCCGTAGCCGAGGTCGATGGCCAGCGGGTCCGCGGCGCGGCGCAGTTCGGCGCCGTGGGTCGCCGCGATCCAGCGGTCCATGCGGCGGAGCCGGTTGGGGTTGGTCGTCCCGCGCGTGACCGTTCCCACGACGGGGGTCCCCCCGCTCGAGCGAAGCCGAGAGCGGGGGAGGGACGCGGCGCGGGCTGTCATGCCTACGAGGGTAAGCGGGCGCCGCGGACGCGCCGGTCCGGCCGAGGGCTCGGCCGGACCGGGCACCGGCTCACCGGGAGCCGTGGGCCGCCCTGCGGCGCAGGGCGACGACGACGCCGCCACCGAGCACGACCAGCGCCGCCGCCGCACCGGCGATCACCGGGGTGGCACCGGAGGCGCCGGTCTCCGCGAGGTGGGTGCCGCCGCCGGCGGGCGACGGGGCGCTGCTCGCGACCGGCGACGCGGCCGGGCTGCCGGTCTGCGCCGGGCTCGGGGTGACGGAGGGCGCGCCGGAGGGCCGGGAGGAGGGCTGGCCGGACGGCGTCGGCGCCGGGGAGGCCGAGGGGGCCGAGCCGCCGGTGGGCGTGCACGTGAAGTCGTCCGGTACGACGACCGGGGGTCTGAGGTCCTCGTCGACGCGGTCGCCCGCCTTGACGTGGACCACGAGGGTTTCTCCGGCGTACCAGTCCAAGGGGTGCAGGTCGACGCTGACGCCCTGCGCGGTCGGGTGGTCGATCGTCTTCGCGTCGACGTCCCGCTCGCCGCCCGGCATGCTCAGCTCCACCTTCAGGGTGAGCGCGGCCGGGGTGCCGGAGGCGTCCCGGTCGGTGACCCGGATGACGGGTTCGCCCGTGCTGTCGCAGGCGGGGGCGGCGGAGAAGTCGCCGATGCTGCAGGCGAGGGCGCTCTGGGCGGCGGTGACGGAGAGCGCGACCGCTGCGGCTGACGTGGCTATGACACGGACAGCCCGGGTGGCGCGGTGGGAAAGGGACACGCTTGTCCTCGGCCTTCGAGGGGGAACGGTGGACGAGGAAGCGTTTACCGGGCTTGTGCGTGTCCTGTCAAAGGTTGTATCGCCGCAGGTCAAGGCTCGGTTAAGGGACTTCGTCGGCCGAGTGGGGTGCCGTCGCACCCGCGTGGCGCGCGACCGTCCGGCGACAGCACCCGCCCCCGAACGGTTGAGCGATTCGAGGTCATGATTGGGTAAAGCCGCTTGATCCGGAAATGGCAGGGCACCTGTCCGCTGTTGGACCACCTCGGAGGGCGAGCCAGGCCCTCCGTCCGGCATGCCCGCAGCAAGGAGGACGGCCAGGTGAGCCAGTACGTCAGCAGGCTCGGGCGACGCTCCCCGTCGGCCGCGTCCCGGCTCCGGCTGCACCGCAGACCCCGCCGGGTCGCCATGCTCTCCGTGCACACCTCCCCGCTCCACCAGCCCGGCACCGGTGACGCCGGCGGCATGAACGTCTACATCGTGGAGCTGGCCCAGCGGCTCGCCGCTCAGGGCATCGAGGTGGAGATCTTCACGCGCTCCACGGCCGGCGGACTGCCTCCGGCCGTCGACGTGGCCCCCGGTGTGCTCGTCCGGCACGTCGACGCCGGCCCCTACGAGGGCCTCGCCAAGGAGGACCTCCCCGCCCAGCTGTGCGCCTTCACGCACGGCGTGATGCAGGCCTGGGCCGGTCACCGCCCCGGCTACTACGACCTCGTCCACTCCCACTACTGGCTCTCCGGCCACGTCGGCTGGCTCGCCGCCCAGCGCTGGGGCGTGCCCTTGGTGCACGCCATGCACACCATGGCCAAGGTCAAGAACGCCAACCTGGCCGACGGCGACACCCCCGAGCCCGTCGCCCGGGTCATCGGCGAGACCCAGATCGTCGGCGCCGCCGACCGGCTCATCGCCAACACGGCGGAGGAGGCCGACGAGCTGGTACGGCACTACGCCGCGGACCCCGCGAAGATCGCCGTGGTCCACCCGGGTGTGAACCTCGACCGCTTCCGCCCCGCCGACGGCCGCGCCGCCGCCCGTGCCCGCCTCGGTCTCCCGCAGGACGCCCTGATCCCGCTCTTCGCGGGCCGCATACAGCCCCTGAAGGCCCCGGACGTGCTCCTGCGCGCGGTGGGCGTGCTGCTGGACGAGCACCCGGAGCTCCGCTCGCGCATCCTCGTCCCGATCGTCGGCGGCCCGAGCGGCAGCGGGCTCGCCAAGCCGGAGGGGCTGCAGAAGCTTGCCGCCCGGCTCGGCATCGCCGACGTCGTACGCTTCCGCCCGCCGGTCGGGCAGGAGCAGCTCGCGGACTGGTTCCGGGCCGCGTCCGTGCTGGTCATGCCGTCCTACAGCGAGTCCTTCGGCCTGGTCGCGATCGAGGCACAGGCGGCCGGCACGCCGGTGCTCGCGGCCTCGGTCGGCGGGCTGCCGGTGGCCGTGCGCGACGGCGAGACCGGTTTCCTCGTGCACGGTCACCGTCCCGCCGACTACGCGCGCGTGCTGCGCCGTTTCGCCGACGAGCCGTCCCTCGCCGCCGCCATGGGCCGGGCCGCCGCCCGCCACGCGCAGTCCTTCGGCTGGGACCGGGCGGCCACCGAGACCGCCGACGTCTACACGGCCGCGACCCAGGAGCACCGCCGTCGCGTACGCTCCCTTCATGGGTGACGTCGAGAAGGCCGGCCAGGTCCTGGAAGGTGTCCTCAAGGACGCCGAACTGGAGTGGGAGAGCCCCGAGCCCGGGAACTACGTGGTCAAGCTCCCCGGCACGCGCAAGCTGTCCACGACGGTCTCCTTCCTCGTCGGCCGCCACTCGCTGTCGCTGAACGCGTTCGTCGTCCGGCACCCCGACGAGAACGAGGCCGGAGTCCACCGCTGGCTGCTGGAGCGCAACCTCAAGCTCTACGGCGTGAGTTACGCCGTCGACCGCCTCGGCGACGTCTACGTCACCGGCCGGCTGCCCCTCGCCTCCGTCACCCCCGACGAGATCGACCGCCTCCTCGGCCAGGTCCTGGAAGCGGCCGACGGCGCGTTCAACACCCTTCTGGAGCTGGGCTTCGCCTCCTCGATCCGCAAGGAGTACGCCTGGCGGGTGTCCCGCGGCGAGTCCACGCGCAACCTGGATGCGTTCAGACACCTGATCGAGCGTCCCGCCGACTGACTTACCCGACTTTCGGTACGGCCCCTTCCCTCTGCTGCCAGGGCAGTGGCATGCTCACCGCCGACGCGATCCTGAACGTCGTTCATATGCATGAATATGAAGGGGCGGATGGGCATGAGCAGCACGCATCTCACGAGACGGACCCTGCTGGCCGGTGCCACGGCGGTGGCGCTCGGTGCGACGACGGTCCGGGCGGCGGCGGCAGAGCAGGCCGGATTCCCGCGGGCCGGGGAAGTGCCGTCGTCCGGAGAAGTCCCGCAGGCCGGACAAGTCCCGGCCATCTGGGGGGAGTTCGTCCGCTCCCCCTTCACCCATCCCCAGATTCCCTACGTCGGCCGCGCCGGCCGGCACGGCGGAGCCCCCCGCTTCCCCCGCCCCCGGGTCGTCGCCGACGTCACCGACTACGGCGCCGTGCCCGACGGGACCACCGACTGCGCCCCCGCGATCAACCGTGCCATCGCCGCCGCCGGACGGGCCGGCGGTGGCACGGTCACCATCCCGCCCGGCACCTTCCGCATCGACGGCCTGATCCGCATCGGCGACTCGGGCGTCGTGCTGCGAGGCGCCGGCAGCGGCCGTACGACCCTGTACGCGACGAAGAGTCTCACCGAGCTGATCGGCGTCTACGGCTCCCGCTACGGCGGCGACAAGTCGGCCTGGTCCTGGGCGGGCGGCCTCATCTGGCTGGCTCCGAGAGCCCGTTGGGACTCCCTCGTCGCCGCCATCAGATCCCGCGCCTGGCCCTTCGAGGGCTGGACCGGCAACAAGCGGGACGAGTGGGCGCCGCTGACGGCGGTGGAACCCGCCCGGCAGGGCTCCTGGACGATCACCGTCGCCGACGCCTCCGCCCTGCACCCCGGCCGACTCGTCCTCCTCCGCCTCTCCGACGACCCCGCCCACACCCTTCTGCAGCACATGTCGGGCGGCGGCCCGGGCCCGGCGTCGTACTACTGGGACGACAAGACCAAGCTGCTGTCGTACGTCCCCTACGAGTGGCCGGTCCGCATCACCCGTGTCCGGGGCCGCCGGATCACCCTCGAACGCCCCCTCCCGCTCGATATCCGCCCGGAGTGGACTCCGCGACTCACCACGCACGTACCGGAGTTGACGGACTCGGGAGTCGAGGGCATCACGCTGGACGTGACGGAGACCCCGCAGTCCCCGCACCTCCTCGACAAGGGCTACAACGGCGTGGTCCTGCAGTGCGCCTACGACTGCTGGGTGGACGACGTCACGGTGCGCAACGTCGACAACGGCTTCGGCCTGGTCGCCGCCTCCGCCTGCACCCTGCGCCGCACGCGCGTGGCCGGCCGTGGCTCGCACCACCCGTACTTCTGCCGCGAGGGCTCCCACGACAACCTGATCGAGGACTTCACGATCGAGCAGCGCACGGTACCGGCCCCGCCGAACACACAGCTGCACGGCATCAACGTCGAGGGCCTGTCCTCGCACAACGTCTGGTCGCGCGGCGATATGCGGATGGGCACCTTCGACAGCCACCGCGGCCTGCCCTTCGCCAACGTCCGCACGGACATCACCGTGAACAACAACGGCCGGCACGGCGGGGACGCCAACGCGGGCCCCCTCTTCGGCGCCCGCTTCACCCACTGGAACGTCAGAGTCACCAACGGCCGCGCGGGCCTGGTGAAGATCGACGGCCTGGCCCCGTACTCGGCCACCGTCGGCCTCGACACGGTGACCGAGTTCGACCAGATCGACGTCCCCGACTTCACCGGCGACCTGCACTCCCGCCTGGAGCTGTACGGCACCACGGACGCCGTACGCCCGCGCAACCTGTACGAGGCTCAGCGCGAGCTGCCGCGATAGCGCCCCGGTGTCACCCCCACCAGCTTCTTGAAGTGCCGGGTGAGATGGGCCTGGTCGTAGAAGCCGGTGGCCGGGGCCACCTCGCCCGGCGCCAGGCCGTCCAGCAGCAGTCGCCGCGCCCGCCCGACCCGCCGGACATCAGGTACTGGTGCGGGGCGATGCCGTACGCGCCACTGAACGCCCGTACCAGGTGTGCGGGATGGGCGTGCAGCAGCCGCGCGGCCTCCTCCAGCGGCAGGCCGTCGACCATCCGGGCGTCGAGCAGCTCGCGCAGCAAACGGGCGAGAACGGGATCCGGGCGGTGCGCCGGGCCGGCCGTCCCCCGCAGGTGGTCCCGCAACCGCTCCCCGACGAGCGTCAGCCTGCTCTCGGCCTCCAGTTCGTCGCCCGGCTGGGCGAGGGCGGAGTGCAACTGCCCGACGCGCCGCCGCAGCACCGGATCCCGCAGGTCGGGCGTGTCGACGGCGCGGCCGATGAGATCGTCGCCGAGACGGCTGCTGTCGAGGTAGACGACCCGCTTGCGGAAGCCGTCCGGGGTGGCCGGCGAGCCGTTGTGCGGCACGTGCGGCGGCAGCAGCGTGACGGTGTCGTGCGGGGTGCCGTGCTCGT
This sequence comes from Streptomyces sp. NPDC052109, assembly GCF_040680195.1. Classification (NCBI taxonomy): domain Bacteria; kingdom Bacillati; phylum Actinomycetota; class Actinomycetes; order Kitasatosporales; family Streptomycetaceae; genus Streptomyces; species Streptomyces sp. NPDC052109. Next base: position 82,204 of record NZ_JBFAWF010000031.1, read on the forward strand.
GCCGGTCGAGGTCGTACCGTACGGCCCCGTCGTCCACGATGAGCAGCGTCCAGGCGTCGTGGACGTGCATCGGGTAGGCGTACTCGGTGAAGTGGGCGTGGAAGACCTCCACGACGCCCGGTACGCGCGGGCGCCAAGCGGAGACTTCCGGCTGGTCGGCGGCCACGCAAAGAACGTACAAGACCCGCTGCCCGGCCGCCCGGCAGTCTCACCCCATGAACACCGAACCGATCCCCACCGAGCCCGTCCGCTTCGACACCAAGATCGCCGTGCTGCTGCGGGAGGACCTGGAGCCCTGGCAGCGGCTCAACGTCACCGCGTTCCTGGTCAGCGGTTTCGGCAGCCAGGTCCCCGAGGTGATCGGCGAGCCGTACGAGGACGCGGACGGCGTCGGCCACCTCCCCATGTTCCGCCAGCCGGTGCTGGTCTTCGAGGGGGCGAAGGAGACCCTGAAGGCGGCGCACGGCAGGGCGCTGAGCCGCGCCCTGCCCCGTGCCGTCTTCACCTCGGACCTGTTCGCGACGGGCAACGACCGCGACAACCGCGCGGCGGTGCGGGCGGTGCCGACGGCGGAGCTGGACCTGGTGGGGCTGGCGGTGTACGGACCGCGCAACGGGGTGGACAAGGTTCTGAAGGGCGCCCGGATGCACCCCTGAGGCCCCCGGCCGCGGTCAGGCGAACATGCCCGGCTGGTAGTCGCCGGCGGGCTGCTGGACGATGACGTTGACGCGGTTGTACGCGTTGATCAGGGCGATCAGCGAGACGAGAGCGGCGAGCTGGTCCTCGTCGTAGTGCTTGGCGGCGTTCGCCCAGACCGCGTCCGGGACGCCCCCGGCCGCGTCGGCGATGCGGGTTCCCTGCTCCGTCAGCTCCAGCGCGGCCCGCTCGGCCTCGGTGAAGACCTTGGCCTCCCTCCAGGCCGCGATCATGTTCAGCCGCTGTGCGGTCTCCCCGGCGGCGGCCGCGTCCTTGGTGTGCATGTCGGTGCAGAACCCGCAGCCGTTGATCTGGCTGGCCCGGATCTTCACCAGCTCCTGTGTGGCGGCCGGCAGGCCGGAGTCCGACACCGCCTTCCCCGCCGAGTTGACGTACTTGAGGAACTTCCCGGCGACAGGGTTGGCGAAGAGGTTCAGACGAGCGTCCATGGTGTGCTCCCGTGTGGTTGCCGATGGCTACACCTCCCTGACGGATCGGGCCGGGGGGATGTGACGGGGCTGGGTGTGACGTGAGTCACCGACTATGGGCGGGGGGGCGCCGCTCCGGCGTTGCGGAACCCGGAGAGCGCCGCGAGCGCGGGGGACGGCCGGGTACGGCGTGCGTCACCGCAGAGTGGCGGTCGCTTCGGCGGGCGGGGGCGGCCCGGTCGAGCGCGTGGACGCCCGCGGGACGACGCGGGCGACGGGCCCGGACGCGTTCGTCGACGGAATCTGCACAGCGCGTTCGCAACCGTGGTTCGACAGGGTTCCGTTGGTGCGGAGTTGTCCTGGTCGGCGCGGCGGTGGCAAGAGCTGTGGCCTGCCTGTGCGGCGCGGCATGTGGAGACTCTGCCCCCAACGCGTGACCGAGCCCGCACGGATGAGTCGGCCGGCGGGGCAACCGGCCGGAGATGCGCGGCGGTTGACTGGCTGCCCGGCGCGCTCCGTGGTTTGATCGCTCGCACCGCCGGGATCGCGCCGAAGCGGCTTGAAAAGGCCGGTGCGTGCCCGTGCGGCCGCGGTTAGCCGTCTGTCCCCCAACGGCGCCGCTCCCCCCTGAGGACAACCCAAGCGAAGGACAGTTTCCCCATGAACTCCGCTCACCAGGTCCAGACCCTCGAGATCGCCGACGCCGAGCTCGACACCGTCTCCGGCGGTCTGCTGCCCGAGGCCAGCGTCACCGCCGACTCCACGACCCTGGGCAGCGCCGACGCGCTGTCCCAGCTCGGCTCCGTCCAGGGCGAGCTGCTGGGCGCCCTCAGCCAGCCGCACCAGATCGGCGTCAACCTCTCCTTCTGAGCACCGCTCCGATCCCCTGCCGGCTCCGCTTCCCACGGCGGACCACCGGTGGGGGATCGGCCGTGTGTCCAGGCTTTTCTCCCGCCCGCCCGGCCTGCGCAGGGACGCCGCCCCTCGGCCGGCGGCCCTTCGACTACGCCTGCTGTCGGCTGACCTTCGGGTGTGGGCTTTCGCAGTCGGTGGAGCTTTGGCTGTGGTTCCGGCGGCCGGTGGGCTTTCGGGCGTTGGCTTTTGCGGTCCGTCGAGCTTTGGCTGTGGTTCCTGCAGCCGGTCGGCTACCGGGCGTTGGCTCCTTCAGTCGGCGGACCTCGGGCAGCGGGGCCCTGGGTCGGTGACCCGTTGTGGCGTTGGCTTCTTCAGCCGTTGGCTTCTCGTGCGGTGGCTCTCTCAGAGGGTGGCCGTCGGGCAGCGGGGCCCTGGGCCGGTGGCCGTCGGGCGGTGGGTCCTCAGTTGATGCCCCGCTCAGTCGGTGGCCCGCTCAGGCGGCACTGACCTCGGCCTCGGCGTCCGTCCTCGGGGCGGCGACGGCCGGGCTCTCCTTCGGCAGCCCCCGCATGAGCAGCCCGTACCCCAGCCCCGCGACCGTCCCCACCACGGCACACATCCCCCAGAGCCACTCCGCGCCCCAGCGGTCGATCACCGCACCGGACATCAGCGGTGCGACCAGCGCGGCGACGGACCAGGACAGCGTGTACACGCCCTGGTAGCGCCCGCGCCCGTGCACCGGGGACAGTCGTACGACGAGCCCGGTCTGGGTCGGTGCGTTGACGATCTCCGCGAGGGTCCACACGCACACGGTGACCGCGAAGACGCCGACGGACCCGGCGAAGGCGGTGAGCCCGAAGCCGTAGCCGGCGAGCAGCGAGGAGACCACCAGGAGGGTGCGCGGGTCGCGGTGCTCGATGAAGCGGGTGACCGGGATCTGCAGGGCGACGATCAGGAGGCCGTTGACGGCGATGGCGAGACCGTAGTCGGCGGGCGAGAACCCAGCCCGCCCCATGGCCACCGGCAGCCCCACGGACCCCTGCTGGAAGACCAGCGCGACGAGGAAGGACAGCCCGACGACGGCCATGTACCGCCCGTCGCGCAGCACCGTGCCGAGGCTGACGGCGCTGTCCCTCTCCCTCACCTGGGCCGTGGGCCGGGACTCGGGCAACTTGAGGAAGACGACGAGCGCGCAGGCCAGGGTCATCCCGGCCTCGATCAGGAACCCGGCGAGGTAGCTGAACTCGGCGATGAACCCGGCGGCCATGGAGGAGACGGCGAACCCGAGGTTGATGGCCCAGTAGTTCAGCGAGAACGCGCGCACCCGGTCCTCGGGCCGGACGATGTCGGCCATCATCGCCTGCACGGCCGGCCGGGAGGCGTTGGAGGCCATGCCGACGAGGAAGGCGACGGCGGCGATGGCGACAGGCGCCGTCATGAAGCCGAGCAGCGCGACGGAGGCGGCGGTGGCCGACTGGGCGATGAGGAGAGTCGGCCGCCTGCCGAGCCGGTCGGCCATCACCCCGGCCCCCAGCGAGGAGACGACCCCGCCCAGCCCGTGCAGCGAGGCGACGAGGCCGGCGTACGAGGCGGAGTAGCCGCGGTCGAGGGTGAGGTAGAGGGCCATGAAGGTGGCCACGAAGGCGCCGAGCCGGTTGACGAGGGTGCTGGTCCACAGCCACCAGAACTCACGGGGTAGCCCGGAGACGCTCTCCCGGGCGGCACGTCGGAGACGGGCGGCGGACATGACAAGACCCCCCATGGATCGTAGCGCGCCCCCTGCGGGGCACTGTAAGAAGCACAACCGGCAAGCACAACTTACAGACGGGGTCCGCCGGTGGCCACTCGTTTAACAGACGCCGTAAACCGTCCACCCACTGGCCGGTCCGGGCGGCGGCCGGAACCCGTGGATTACGCTCTTTCCCATGGCCGACGCACCGTACAAGCTGATCCTCCTCCGCCACGGCGAGAGCGAGTGGAACGCGAAGAACCTGTTCACCGGCTGGGTGGACGTCAACCTCAACGAGAAGGGCGAGAAGGAGGCAGTCCGCGGTGGCGAGCTCCTGAAGGACGCCGACCTCCTCCCCGACGTGGTCCACACGTCCCTGCAGAAGCGCGCGATCCGCACGGCCCAGCTGGCCCTCGAGGCCGCCGACCGCCACTGGATCCCGGTCCACCGCAGCTGGCGCCTGAACGAGCGCCACTACGGCGCCCTGCAGGGCAAGGACAAGGCGGCCACGCTGGCCGAGTTCGGCGAGGAGCAGTTCATGCTCTGGCGCCGCTCCTACGACACCCCGCCGCCCCCGCTCGCGGAGGACTCCGAGTTCTCCCAGGCGCACGACGCCCGCTACGCGACGATCCCGCCGGAGCTGCGCCCGAACACGGAGTGCCTGAAGGACGTCGTCGTCCGGATGCTCCCCTACTGGTACGACGGCATCGTCCCCGACCTCCTGGCCGGCCGCACGGTCCTGGTCGCGGCCCACGGCAACTCGCTGCGCGCCCTGGTCAAGCACCTGGACGGCATCTCGGACGCCGACATCGCGGGCCTGAACATCCCGACGGGCATCCCGCTGTACTACGAGCTCGACGAGAACTTCAAGCCGATCACCCCCGGCGGCACGTACCTCGACCCGGAGGCGGCCGCGGCGGCGATCGAGGCGGTCAAGAACCAGGGCAAGAAGAAGTAACCCGGAACGATCAAGCCCCCTGCCTGCGGTTTCTCCGCGAGTAGGGGGCTTGTTGCTGTCTCTGGGCCGTCTCTGGGCCGTCAGGACGATGGGGCCGTGCGGTCTCCGGGTTCCGGCTGCTGTCTCCACTCCGCTCTGGCTCCGGCGCTTTGGAGCGAAGCGACAGCGGACTGGGCCCTGTACGCAGACAGACCCCCAAGGAGGGTGACGGGCGCTTGGCGCGCCAGGACCCTGCTGTGCCACAAGCTCTGCCCGGTCACCTTGCGCACTGCTCGGATCACATCCATCTCGCGGGGCCCGCAGTCGACGAGCACCACCTCGTGGGACGGGTCGTCGCAGAGCAGCGTGTAGTACTCGGTGGACTCTTCGTCGGACATCTCGCCCTCCTGCCTCAGCGGACGGGAGCGTATGCGCCCTCGAAGACGGCAGCCACGGCTTTTCGGGTGCGCTCCTGGCTGGACGGCATGAGGTGTGCGTACACCCGGAGGGTCAGCCCCGGATCCGAGTGGCCGAGGTACTCGGCGAGGGCCTTGATGTTCTCTCCGGCGTCCAGGAGCACCGAGGCGTAGAAGTGGCGGAGGGCGTGCATGCCGTTCTCGCGTGACTCGGCATACGACCCGCCCGGCTTCCGCTCGGGAATCACGCCGGCCGAGGCGAGGGCCCGCTTCCACACCTCCTCGTTGAGCGACGTCCGCCCGACGTGCCCGCCGCGTGGTCCGGTGAAGATCAGCCGCTTGGTCACCGGAGGCCCGTCCGCCACCTTCCACGGCAAGGTGATCTCGACCGGCGGGAATCGCTTCATGTGGGCGCGGAGAGCGTCAGCGACTGGACCGGGGAGCGGTACGTCCCGGAGCTTGCCACCCTTCGGCGGGGCGAAGACCGGCACCGCTCACCGCGCGCGGCCCGGCCCCCGGCCGGGCCTGCGCTCCTGCCTCCGTCCCGCTCCAGCCCGGCCGGCGCCCGCGCCGCGCGCGCAGCAATCAGCCGTCTGACGTCAGAGAAGGGGTACGTCGTGGCTGGGGCGGTCGGCTCCGCGATTTTAGGCAGCCACTTTGGCGCGAGCCTCGAAGATCATGGCCCCAACGTCGCGCCTTACCGGGCAGGTCCACAGACTGCCCGACGCGCCGCAAGCTTACGGCGCCATGATCACTCGCGCCAAAGCAGCGCCGCCCCAAAGCCGCTCCGCCGACCTGAGCGAATCACCCCACGCTCCGTGGGCTTCCGCCCAGATCAACGCCGCTGTGCCTGACCCGCTACAGCCTACTTCGGGCATGGGTTCGGGGCTGTTGCCGACGGACGCACCGGCAGCGGGGTCAAGGGGGTGCAGACCGGGGTGGCGGCGCCGATGAGTTCCACAAGACCCACGCCCCCGGTGGGCGGGACGATCTTGGACCAGTTGTTGGCCACCCAGGCGTTGCCCGAGGAGTCGATCTGCACCGCCGTGAGGTGCTGGATCGTTTTGTTCTGGAAGCCCTGTGCAGGGGACAGGACAGTCCCGGCGGAAGCGCCGGGCGGGCAGGCTGCGCTGTCCGCCCCGCACAGGAGTGACACGGAGGAGTCGCCGAAACCAGCGATCCATACACGGTCCCGGCCATCGATGGCGACCGACCAGGGGAACACCCTCCTGGGCAATTGGTGGACGCCCGCGACAGTTCCGTTTGGCCGTATCTCGGTGACCGCGCTGCTGAAGAAGTTGGCGACCCAGGCGTTGCCCTTGGAGTCGAGAGCGAGCCCGACGGGCGCTTGGAGTGATTTGTCGTTGATTGAGGTGATCGGCTTGAAGTCGGGGCCGATGATGGTGACGCTGCCACCGACGTTGCTGGGCCGCCCCGATTGCCTGATCTCTTCGAAAGAAAGGTGGCTGTTGGTGACCCAGGCCCGTCCCTGGCCGTCGATCTGGACGGCGAACGGGTGGTTGAGGCTCTTTTCGATGATGGTGATGGCCTTGCTCGGGTCGCCGTGGGGGTAGACCACGATGCTGCCTGCACCGGGCTTGCCCTTTAGACCGTGGGAGTTGGCGATCCATATGTTGCCGTGCTGGTCGACCGCGACCCCCTGTGGTTTGACGAAATCGCCGTTCTTCCATCCGGCTTCGGGTGACAGCGGTTTGCCAGAGGCCGAGTACTTCGACATCGCGTTGCCGCCGTAGCTGGGAGCCCACACGGATCCCTCGTGATCAATTGCGAGGCCCCAAGCACCTGCCTTCATGCCGCCGCCGCTGATGGGACTGTCCAAGGTCGGTCGGCCGGTCGGATCCAGCACAGTGACATGGTAGTTGGGATCGCGGGTTCCTGGGTTCCAGTTGTTGGTCGCCCATACGTTGCCCTTCGCGTCGAACGCGATGCGGCCGGCCGCGTAGAGCTGCGAAGCGGTGTAGCGCAGAGCCAGGATCCAGGACGAGGGTGCGGCGCTGAGCGCCGGTGTGAAGACCTTCGCGGCACGCGCCAGAGCCTCCAAGCGGCCTGGCGACTGGGTCGGGTTGTGGACCAGGCTGAGGATCGCCTGCACGGTGTCGGTCGGCCTGGTTCTGCCGGGCGGCGTCGCCAGTTGGATCAACTTGTCGCATCGCACGTTGTCCGTGACGCAGAGGGAGACGAGGTTGGCCAGCGTGTTCTGCGTAGCGAGCGTCTGGCTGTTGGCGTTGTCGCTGGTGAGGGGCCCTCCGGCCTTTCCGGTCCCGGGATCGGCAAGGTTGAACGAGGTTGCGGCGGCGTTCTGCAGCCCCGGACCGGGCCCGGAGATGCCGCGTTGGTCGCTGAACTGGGCGAGTGCGTACGTCGCGGCGACCGTGGTGAGTTCGTTGATCGTCACCTTGCTCACGGTTCGCTCGGGCACCCCGCCGCCCCCGCCGAACCCGACGACCGAGCGCAGCCGGAGTCGGTGCGCCTGCCCAGACAAGGCCTCGACGTACACCGCGCCATCGGCAGGCTTGGTGTACGTGATCCGGAAGGAACCGTGCGCGTCGGTCGTGGCCTGCCCCAGCCTCTTCACTCCGGAGCGCGACCCGGCCATGAGTACGACTTGAGACCCCTGGAGCGGCTTCCCCGCCCCGGTGGCGGTTCCCTGCAACGAGGCTGACGCAGCACCGAGCGCTGATGTCGGCAGGCCAAAGGCGGCGCAGGCCGCAGCGACCGTGGCCGACGTCAACGTCACGACGCCGGTCCACCTTCTGGCGCGGCGACGCTCCTTACAGGCAGGCAATCCACCAGCGCGCATGCGCGAATTGCTCATAGTCGTCCCTTTGCTCTGTGTCATCGAACAGGGGAAGAAACAGGGAGGCACTGCCCTGCCGCCACGAGGAGTGCGCTGACTGCCCTGCGTGTGACCGATCAGCCGGTTCACCCGGCTGCGGCTTCCTCCGTCCCGAAGGCTCCAGCGCCGCTTTCCGGCACCCTCAGCGTGAACCAGCCGACGCGGGCCCCGAACAGCCACACCACGCCCAGAAACAACCCCGGTTCGACTTCGCGTATCTCGTCGCGAACGCCACGTGCGACCAGTGAGATCTTGGAGTAGTCGATGACGATGCAGTCCTGTTCGTCCAACAGGCTCGGCCCGGTGTAAACCTGAGCCACGATGGCGAGAACATCGAACGCGGTCATCCGATTGCTCAAATATCCTTGGGGGTCGAAAACCTTTCCCCGCCACAGGGTCATGCGTACCAGCCAGGCGAGCGGCTGAGCCACCCAGCTACCTCCCCAACGGACGATGCCGGTACCCTCCGCCGGGCCCTTCGGAATGGCACCGGGCGGACTGGCGCGGAATAGCTCCACCAGGCCCGCATCACCCATCTTGAGCAGATCCGTCTCGGTGAGTGCCACGAATCATCCTCCTGGCATGCTGGTGCGAATGATCACTCGCGCCGAGTCATGCGCCGCCAACTGGCTGAGGCCGACGCTGCCGAACCGCCTAGACCAGCGGAACGGGCCTGTCGGAGGTGAGGAACAGCAGGAACAGCCCAGGCATAACCAGCGCTCCCCTGCCCGATGTCTACTGCCCTACGGCCAACCTCGATCACGGAAATCGAAGTTCGACCAGGCACCCGGCCAACAACTCCGATTGTCGACGCTTACGAGGAGTACCGCCACCGCTGTCGGGGCGATGCACGGCTGCCCGCGGTCTCGTGCATCGTCCAGTCAAGCGAGTGGACCGACCATCGATGCCCAGCACCCGCCTAGCCGGCCCACGAGTCCCCGCCCTCACCGCGAATGCGGGACGAAGAGTCGTGCCATACGCGTGCCAGATCGTACGGGGAACAACGGGGAACACCGGTGAAGCAATGACCCCTGCCCGCCAGACGTGGGCACCTCCGTCGCAGGTCAACACAGCAGCGAGCCCTAGATCACCTGAGCTTCCCAAGCTCAGGGCTCGTCTACGCGACCGTTCAGATGGAAGAGAAGCCACTCAAGCCAGTCCGCCGTGACTCCCAGAGACGAGGCCCAGCCGTGCATGGTGCTGACGTAGGCGGCGTATCGAGTGGGCCAGTGGCGTGTGCCGGCCGCCTTCCAACTGATCCAACCGAGGGCATTGAGCGAACGAAAGACCCGGTCGTCGAGGATCAAGGCCCGGTCGCATGGGGCGTCGCGGTCGTCCACGACC
>NZ_JBFAWF010000032.1:0-81391 GCF_040680195.1 Streptomyces sp. NPDC052109
GAGGCCGGCGGCTCGGGCGGGGCCACTGCGAGATCGATGCTGCGAGACATGCGGGCACCCTACTCCTCGTCCCAGGGAATGCCATCGACGCGCCCGCCATACGCCGGAGCGCGTGCCATGCGCTCCGGGGCCGACCGGTCTTTTCGACACCGGCCCGAGCTACGGGACCGGTCATTTCGGGCAAACGAAGGCAGGGGGGAAACTCACCATGCGACAGGCCACCCGCAAGGGCCTGATGACCATGGCCGCCGCGACCGGTGTGATCGCCGCCGCGAGCGGCTACGCGCACGCCGACGCGGGCGCGGCCGGTTACGCCACCGGCTCACCCGGCGTACTGTCCGGCAACACCGTGCAGGCGCCGGTGCACGTGCCGGTGAACGTCTGCGGCAACACCGTGAACGTCGTCGGGCTGCTCAATCCGTCCATGGGCAACACATGTGCCAACCACGGCGGCACCTCGGGGAGCCACGGCGGCTCCGGTGGCTCGCACGCCGGCGGCCACACCGGCGGCTCGCCCGGCGTCGGCTCCGGCAACACCGTCCAGGTGCCGATCGACGTCCCGGTGAACGTCTGCGGCAACAGCGTGAACGTCATCGGGGCCGGCAACGCCACCACGGGCAACGACTGCGCCAACGGTGGCGGCGGTCACCACGGCCGGCCGCCGGGCGGCGGCCACGGGAACCCGCCCGGTCACCCGTGTCATCCCGGTCACCCGGGCCATCCCGGTCACCCTGGTCACCCGGGCCATCCCGGTCACCCGGGTCACCCGGGTCACCCCGGCACCCCGCACCACCCGGGCAAGCCGCACCACCCGGGAAACCCGACGACCCCGCCCGGCCAGGGCGGTCACACGCCGCAGGGGCCGCACGGGTCGACTCAGGTCCAGCAGACGGGCGGCCGCTCCGCCCAGGCCCTGAGCGGCGCCCAGCTCGCACACACCGGCAGCGATCTGCCGCTGGGGCTCGCGCTGCCCGTCGGCGCGGGCGCGCTGCTCGCGGGCGCCGTGCTCTACCGCAAGGCGCGGGCCGCGGCGTAGCCCTCGGCACCGGGTACGCAGCACGATGATCGGAGCGGGCCCTGCCATGTCGGCGGGGCCCGTTCCGTGTCAGAGGGTCGGCCTCACCACGTGGCACGCACCTGGCGGATGATCCGCCGGCGCAACCGCACCCTGCGGCTGCCGTCGCGCAGCAGGCTCAGTCGGTCCAACTCCCAGTGTCCGTACTCGGCATGGTCCGTCAGCAGACGTGTGGCCTCTTTGCGGGACACGCCGCGAGGCACGTACACGTCGACAAATTCGTATTCCGGCATCGCATCTATTGTGCGGGCTGGGGCCCGGTACGGATAGCGTCTGCACTATGTCTGATGCTGCGCAGCCCACCGCTGCCGAGGTACGCGCCGCCGCCGAGGCGGTCAAGACCGCGCTCGACCGTCATCTCGCCGCGGTCGAACGCAGGTCGGGGGAGGACGACCCGGCCGTCTTGGAGGCGTTCAACCAGCTGGCCGCGGCCGCCGAGGCGTACGACGAGCTGCTCTACGACCGCCACGACGAGGTCACGCCCTTCGAGATCCCCAGTGCGGAGGAGTCCCTGCCGCCGTACGCGGGTCCCGAGGAACCGAACGCGATCACCGTGCTCATCCGACGCGACTACGCCGTGGTGGAACCCCAGCGGCTGCTGGCGCAGGCCCAGCGGGTCGAGGCGGCCGAGTACGAGGCGGCGGGCGGCCTGGCCGACGACGCCGCCGGGACGGTTCCGGGGGCGCTGGGCGTCCTGTTCGGCGAGTTCGAACCGGACGAGATCGCTTCCCGGCACAAGGAGTTCGGCCTGGAGGAGGGCGACTCCACGCTCTGGGTCACCGCGTCGGACGAGACCCCGGAGGCGGGGGAGTGGCTGGAGGCACCGTTCGAGCACATCGATGCGCAAGGGGTGGTGTGCCGGTTCGACGTCAGCGCCGTCTTCGACGACGAGGACGACTCCGACGAGGAGGACGATCTCGAGTTCGTCGAGGACGCGGACGAGGATCTGGAGCCGCTGGACACCGAGAAGTGAGCGGAACCGGTGGTGCCGGGGCCCGAGGCCGGTACGGCACCGCCGGCTCCGCCCTCGTGGCTGATCACCGTCGGGGCAGGAAGAGTTCCGAGAAGACCTAGGCAGGCACCTGCGGACGCAGCAGCGTCTGCAGACGGGTCGTGCGGGGCCTGGCCGGCGTCTCCGCCACCGCCTTCGGCAGGGCCTGCTCCACGCCGTGGACCACGGACAGATGCCGCTCCGCCCGGCCGAACGCCGTGTACACCCAGGGCCTGCTGAGCGCCTGCGCCGCATCGCCGGGCAGCACCACGACCGCCGCGGGCCAGCGCGCGCCCACCGCCTGGTGCGCGGTCAGCGCCCAGCCGTGCCGTACGGCGCCCTCCACCCGCTCACGCGATACGACCACCGGGGCGCCCGCACAGGACAGGTGCAGCCCGTCGGCGTCCGCCTTCACCACGACACCCGGCACCGTACGGCCCGGAGCGGGGGAGTAGGCGATCCGGTCGCCGGGGTCGAAGCCGCCGAAGCGGCCGGGGCCGGGGTTGAGGCGTTCCTTCAGCGCCGAGTTGAGGGCGCGGGTGCCCGCCGCGCCGCCGTGCCCCGGGGTGATCACCACGGTCTGGTCGGCCGGGACACCGATCGCCCTCGGCACCGAGTCCGCGACCAGCTGGACCGTACGGTGCACGGCCTCGCCCGCGTCCCGCACCGGGACGATGACGATCTCCTTGCCCGGCGCGGCGACCTGGTTCAGCTCGCCGACGCCGATGCCCGAGACCAGCTCGCCGATCGGGCCCGGGTCGGGGATGCGGGAGGCGATCTGGGGGCAGAACCGGGCGGCGAGCAGGTCGGCGAAGACCCGGCCCGGACCGGCCGACCACAGCACCGCGGGGTCACCGCTGAGCAGCAGCCGGGCCCCGTCGGGCAGCGACTCCACCAGCATCGCGGCGCTCTCCACGTCGAGCTGCGGCGCGTCCAGCACGATCAGCAGGTCCAGTTCCAGCGCGCCGTCCGCGTCCCGGCCAGGTCCTTCGGCGCCGGACAGCAGACCGGCGACCGTGCCCACGCCGTGCTCCGCGAGGTCCGCGCCCTGCAGCGCCGCGAGGCGGGCGCCGCCGTCGGGCGTGTGGCATGCGGCGAACGCCCGCAGGCCGGCGGCGCGCACGGCACCGAGCAGCGCGGCCGGTTCGGCCCGGGCCGCCTCGCCACCGGTGTGCAGCACCAGGCCGTGCCCGGCGACCGCGCGGGCCAGCTCTGCCGCCCCACCGGACACGGCGTCGGCGGCCGCCTGCCAGGCCTGCTCGGTCTCCTTGGCCGGCGAGTCGACCAGCCGGGCCAGGCCGTCGGCGAGGCTCTCCTCGGCCAGCGCGTACCGCTCCAGGCCGACGAGGACCCGGACCGGCCGCTCCTCCTCGTCCTCGCCGTCTTCCGTCGCCTGCGGGGCGGCCGCTCCCGGTTCCGTCAGGGCGTCCTGGAACGCCAGGGCCTCGGCCTCCGCGAGCGTGGCCTGCACCGCCGCGTCCGGGTCCGGCACGCTCTGCCGCTCCAGCGCCGCGGTCAGCGTGGGCAGCTCCAGGGCGGTGTGCCCGGCCAGCGCCGCCTGCTCCAGCAGCCACCCGGTGATCGCCCGCCCCCGCCGCTCGTCGTCGGGGCCGCAGTCGGCGCCCAGCAGGGCTCGTGCGAAGCCGTCGGCCTGTTCGGGCCGTACGCCGCTGGTCCGCAGCAGCTGCCAGGGGTCCTCGCGGAGCGCCGCGTCGGCACCCTCGCCGAGCGCCGCGGCCACCTGCGGAGCCAGGGCCTCGGGCGCGCCGCCCTCGGCCAGCACCCGGCGGACGCTCTCCACCGCCTCCGGTGCCGGGGTGCCGGGGGCGACGGCGGCCGGTGCGGGCGTGGGCTGCGGTCGGCGTGCGGGCTCCGGGGCCGGACGGCGCGGCGCCGGCGCCGGCTCGGCGAACACCGTGGCCGACGGTTTCTCGCCGCTCTCCACCGCCCGCACCGCGGCGAGCAGGTCGGCCGCCGTGCCGCTGAGCTTGGCGCCGCTGTCGATGGGGCCCTTCCTCTCGGCCTTGCGCCGTTCGATCCGCTCCCGCTCGACCCGCTGCGCGGCCAACTCGGCCTCCGCCTCGGACACCTGGGCCGCGCCCCCGTCGTCGCCGCCCGCACCGGTGTCGCCTTCGGCAGCGTCCGCGCCGCTCGTGCCGCCGTCGGCGCCCCCGTCGCTCGTCCCGACGCCGTCCGCACGGCTCTCCTCGGGCGCGGTCTCCCCGCCCTGGGCCTCGGGTGTGTCCGGCGTCCCCGGCCCGGGTTCCTCCGTGGTCTCCGGCTCCGTGCTCACAGCGTGCTCCAGTCGTGATCGGGGTAGCGGTGCACGGGCGCCGACACATCGTCCAACGCCCGGCAGATCTCGTCAGGAAGACTAAGGGCCTCCACTGACAATGCCGCCGTGAGCTGCTGCGCGTTGCGCGCGCCGACGATCGGCGCGGCCACGCCGGGCCGGTCCCGGACCCAGGCGAGGGCCACCTGGAGCGGGGTGACGGCGAGCCCGTCGGCTGCCGTCGTCACCGCGTCGACGATGTGGGTCGCGGTGTCGTCCAGATAGGGCTCCACGAACGGCGCCAGGTGCTCGGAGGCCCCGCGCGAGTCCGGGGGCGTGGCGCGCCGGTACTTGCCGGTCAGCACGCCCCGGCCGAGCGGCGAGGAGGGCAGCAGACCGACGCCGAGGTCCAGCGCGGCGGGCAGCACCTCCCGCTCCACGCCGCGCTGCAGCAGCGAGTACTCCATCTGCGTGCTGGCCAGCCGTGTGCGCATGCCCGGTGCCGAGAGCTGCCAGGTGGCGGCCTTGGCGAGCTGCCAGCCGCAGAAGTTGGAGACGCCCGCGTACCGGGCGCGGCCGCTGCTGACGGCTATGTCGAGGGCCTGGAGCGTCTCCTCCAGCGGTGTCTGCGGGTCGTAGGCGTGCAGGTGCCACAGGTCGACGTGGTCCGTGCCCAGCCGGGCCAGGGAGGCGTCGAGCGCGGCGAGCAGATGGCCGCGGGAGCCGTCGAAGCGCCGGTCGGGATCGGGGACACTGCCCGCCTTGGTGGAGATCACCAGGTCCCGGCGCGGCACCAGGCCGTCCATCAGCTGTCCGAGCAGATACTCCGCCTCCCCGTCGCCGTACACGTCGGCGGTGTCGACGAGGGTGCCGCCGGCCTCCCAGAACGCCTTCAGCATGTCCGCGGCGTCGTGCTCGTCGGTGTCCCTGCCCCACGTGAGGGTGCCGAGTCCGATCCGGGACACGCGCAGGCCGGTGCGGCCGAGATGCCTCTGCTCCATGTGCGGGAGATTACTGGCCAGAACCGGTGCGGTGGGTTGCCTGTGGACAACCGGATTCGCCGGGAAGCCACCGACACGGCGCTCCCTCCCCTGCCCTCGGACCCCGCCCCCGCGCTAAGGTCACCCCCCAAGGACGTTACTCATGGGTAAGGGGAATCGGCCATGCAGCTCGGGATCAACCTCGGCTACTGGGGTGCCGGAATGGACGGGGACAATCTGGCCGTCGCGCAGGAGGCGGACCGGCTGGGCTTCTCCGTGTGCTGGGCCGCCGAGGCCTACGGCTCCGACGCGGCGACGGTCCTGTCCTGGGTCGCCGCGCAGACCGAGCGCATCGACGTCGGCTCGGCCATCTTCCAGATCCCGGCCCGCCAGCCCGCGATGACCGCGATGACGGCGGCCACCCTCGACTCGCTCTCCGGCGGCCGCTTCCGGCTCGGCCTCGGCGTCTCCGGCCCGCAGGTCTCCGAGGGCTGGTACGGCGTCAAGTTCGACAAGCCCCTCGCCCGCACCCGCGAGTACGTGGAGATCGTCCGCAAGGCCATGACCCGGGAGCGGCTGACGTACGAGGGCGAGCACTGGACGCTGCCGCTGCCCGGCGGCCCCGGCAAGCCGATCAAGCTGACCGTGCACCCGCAGCGCGAGCACATCCCGCTGTACATCGCCGCGATCGGCCCGAAGAACCTGGAGCAGACCGGTGAGATCGCCGACGGCGCCCTGCTGATCTTCCCCTCCGCCGACCACCTCGAGGACACCGCCCTCAGGTACCTGCGGGCGGGCCGCGAGAAGGCCGGCAAGACCCTGGACGGGTTCGACGTGTGCCCGACCCTGCCGCTCGCCGTCGGCGACGACAAGGACGTGGCCCGGCTCGCCGACACCTTCCGCCCCTACACCGCGCTGTACGTCGGCGGCATGGGCAGCGCCAAGCAGAACTTCTACAACCAGCTCGCCCAGCGCATGGGCTACGAGAAGCAAGCCGCCGAGATCCAGCGGAAGTACCTCTCCGGCGACAAGCAGGGCGCCGCGGCCGCCGTCCCGCAGGAGCTCATCGACAACACGACCCTGTTGGGCTCCGTCGACCGCATCGCCGACCGGATGAAGGCCTACGCCGCCGCCGGTGTCACCACGCTGAGCCTGTCACCGGCCGGATTCACGCTGGAGGAGCGGATCGCCTCCCTGCGCGCCGGCAGTGAGGCCCTGGAGCGCGCCGGACTGGCCTAGGGACGCTTCAGCGGCCGTGGTGGGGGCTCGGGGGTCTTCCCCGCCACGGCCGTCACCGGGTACAACGCGCCGGGCGCCGCCCGGTTACGACCCCGGTGTTCCATCTTTCGGCCGAGCCTCGGGACATCCGTGTTGCGGCTCCCCTCTGCCCGCATCCGACTCGTTCTCTGCGGAAACCTGCGGACTTTTTGTGGAGGGCCCGCGGAATCCTGCGGAGAGGTGGCGTCGATGCTGTCGGTCAGGAGTCTGTTCCAGGAGATCCTCGACAACGACGAGTCGTTCCGGCTCTCCTGCTCCATCGCCGCCGGCGGGGAGGCCCAGGGCGGCTGGGAGAACGGACGGATCGCCGTGCTGGTACCGCAGAGCGAAGGCGCGCTGGCCCCCAGGATCGCCCGGCACGGCGCCGACGAGGCCGAACAGCGCGCCTCCGAGCAGATGCGGCTCCTCCTGAAGCACTTCGCCGACCATCCCGAGGTCGGCAGGGCGGTACGGATGATCTCGGGCGACGAGGACGACCACCTGGCCCACACCCCCGAGGAGCTGCTGCGGTTCGCCGCCGCAGGGCACGGCCGGCTGATCCAGCACACCCTGCGTGCGTGCGCCCTCGCCGAGATCCGCGTCCAACCGGGACGTCGGCCTCGCCGTCACAGCCCACATGGGCCGCATCCCGGCTGGCCCAGGGCCGGGTGCGTCCTGCTCGCGGCCGGCATCCACGCGGTCCGTGCCCACGAGCGCCTCGTCGGCCGGCGCCGCATGGTCACCCTCAGCATGCCCGCGCGCCGCGACGTCCTCGGCGGCCCCGTCACAGCCGCCCACGAGCTCGCCTGAACCGCGAACCGCGCGTCACAGCCAGCCACGCTGCTTGAACAGGCGGTACAGCAGCACCTCCAGAGCGGCCATGGCCAGGATCACGGCCGGGTACGACCACTGCCAGTGCAGCTCCGGCATGTGGTCGAAGTTCATGCCGTAGATCCCCGCGATCATCGTCGGGACCGCGGCCATCGCCGCCCACGCGGAGATCTTCCGCATGTCGTCGTTCTGCCGCACGCTCATCTGCGCCAGATGCGCCGACAGGACGTCCGACACCAGCCGGTCCAGGCCCTCCACGGACTCGTTCACCCGCATCAGATGGTCCCCCACGTCCCGGAAGAACGGGCGCGCCTTCTCGTGCACGAAGGGCACCGTGCCGCCGAACGGCCCGGTGCCCGCCAGCCGGGTCAGCGGCAGCGCCAGCGGGCCGGTGGCCCGGCGGAACTCCAGGACCTGCCGTTTGAAGCCGTAGATCCGCGACGCGATGCCCCGCGAACCGCCGCCCTCCGGCCGGAACACCTCCGCCTCCAGTTCCTCCAGGTCGGTCGCCAGTGCCGTCGCCACCTGCAGATAGTGGTCGACGACGGCGTCGGAGATCGCGTACAGCACCGACGTCGACCCCTTGTCGAGCATGTCGGGCTCCTCCTCCAGCCGGTGCCGTACCGCGGCCAGAGGCGAGATCTCGCCGTGACGGACGGTGACCACGAAGGAGTCTCCGACGAAGACCATGATCTCGCCGGCTGAGACGGTGTCGCTCGCCGCGTCGTACACGACCGGCTTCAGCACCATGAACAGCGAGTCGTCGTACACCTCCAGCTTGGGCCGCTGATGCGCGTTCAGTGCGTCCTCGACGGCCAGTGGATGGAGGGCGAACTCCTGGGTGACCAGGTCGAACTCCCGCTCGGACGGTTCGTGCAGGCCGATCCAGACGAACCCGCCGGCCGCCCGTGCCTCGGCGAGCGCGTCGGACAGATCCTCCGGGCCCTCGGTGCGGTGCCCGTCCCGGTAGATGGCACAGTCGACGATCACGGAGCGCATTCTCCCTTCGCCTGTTCACCGATGCATGTGCTGATACGCCTACCCTGGGCCGCATGCCCACGCTGATCCTCGTCAGGCACGGACGCTCCACCGCCAACACCTCCGGCATGCTCGCCGGGTGGACGCCAGGGGTCGCCCTGGACGAGCGCGGCGCCGCCCAGGCCGCCGCGCTCCCCGGCAGGCTCGGCGCACTGCCGATCTCCGAGGTCGTCACCAGCCCCCTGCAGCGCTGCCAGGAGACCGTACGGCCGCTGCTCGAGGCCCGCCCGCAGCTGCGCGCCCACACCGATGATCGGATCGGGGAGTGTCACTACGGCGACTGGTCCGGCCGCAAACTCGCCGAGCTCAAGGACGAGCCGCTGATGGAGGTCGTCCAGGCCCACCCCTCGGCAGCCGCCTTCCCCGGCGGCGAGTCCATGCGCGCCATGCAGACCCGCGCCGCCGAGGCCGTCCGCGAGTGGAACGCGCGCGTGGAGCGCGATCACGGCACCGACGCCGTCTACCTCATGTGCTCCCACGGTGACATCATCAAATCCCTGGTCGCCGATGCCCTCGGACTCCATCTCGACCTCTTCCAGCGGATCTCCGTGGAACCGTGTTCCGTCACCGCGATCCGCTACACCCGCCTTCGGCCGTTTCTCGTTCGTCTCGGCGACACCGGGGATTTCGCTTCACTCGCCCCGCGCGAGGAACCTGGTGAGGGCGACGCACCGGTCGGAGGTGGTGCGGGCGCACCGTGATCGTCGGCCGCAGTAGGGTGAAGCGATCCGCACGGTCGCGTGTCCGCGACGGTCCGCACCGCTGAACCCCCCCCGAACTCACTCTTCGCACTCTCTCAATGGAGACAGGACGTGTCCCGTCAGGTGTTCCTCTACGACCCGCCGGACCGCTTCGTGGCCGGCACGGTCGGACTGCCCGGACGCCGTACGTTCTTCCTCCAGGCCATCGCAGGCTCCCGGGTGACCAGCGTGGCACTGGAGAAGACCCAGGTGGCCGCGCTCGCCGAGCGCATGGACGAGTTGCTCGACGAGGTCGTACGGCGAAGTGGCGGCAGCGCGGCCGTCCCGGCCATGGCGCCCACCGAGATCGCCGACACCGCCCCGCTGGAGACCCCCGTCGAGGAGGAGTTCCGCGTCGGCACCATGGCACTGGCCTGGGACGGCGAGGAACAGCGCATGATCGTCGAGGCGCAGGCTCTCGTGGAGCTGGACGCCGACACCGAGGAGGACCTCGCCGAGGCCGAGGAGCGGCTGCTCCAGGACGAGGAGAACGGGCCCCCGATGCTGCGGGTCCGGCTGACCGGCGCGCAGGCCCGGGCCTTCGCCAAGCGCGCCCTCGACGTCGTCAACGCCGGGCGGCCGCCGTGCCCGCTGTGCAGCCTCCCGCTCGATCCGGAAGGACACGTATGTCCGCGCCAGAACGGATACCGCCGCGGAGCGTGACGCCCGTCGACGCGGCGGCCGACGCGGCCGCCGCCGAGCTGCTCGCGCACGGTCAGCTGACCGTGCGCGGCCGGATCCGCGAGGCCTCCAACGCCGCACTGTTCTGCACCGTCGCCCTCGACGGCCGGGAAGCCTCCTGCATCTACAAGCCGGTGGCCGGGGAGCGTCCCCTGTGGGACTTCCCCGACGGCACCCTGGCCGGCCGCGAGGTGGCCGCCTACGAGGTCTCCGAGGCCACCGGCTGGGGGCTCGTCCCGCCGACCGTGCTGCGCGACGGGCCGTACGGCGAGGGCATGTGCCAGCTGTGGATCGACGTGCAGGCCGAGGCCGAGCTGCTCGCCCTGGTCGACGCCGAGGAACCGGAGCCGGGCTGGAAGGCGATCGGGCTCGCCGAGGTCGGTGAGGGCCGCACCGCGCTCCTCGTGCACGCCGACGACGAGCGGTTGCGCCGGCTCGCCGTCCTCGACGCCGTGATCAACAACGCCGACCGCAAGGGCGGCCATCTGCTGCCCACCACCGACGGCCGGCTCTACGGCATCGACCACGGTGTCACCTTCAACGTGGAGAACAAGCTGCGCACGCTGTTGTGGGGCTGGGCCGGGGAGCCGCTGACCCGGGAGGCGGTCGACGCCCTCGCGGGGCTGCGCGGAGCCCTGGAGGGGCCGCTGGGCGCGCGGCTGACCGCACTGATCACCCCGGCAGAGCTCGACGCCACACGCGCGCGTGTCGACGCGCTGCTCACCTCGGGGGTCCACCCGGAGCCCGGCGGGGAGTGGCCGGCCATCCCCTGGCCGCCGGTGTGAGCCCGATCAGCACATCCGGCTCCGATGTACAAGAGCGCCTAACCGGCCATCCGACGAGATCCCGTTCGTATACGCAGCTGGGAGCCGGTTAGGCTCATGTACATGCATGCCTGGCCCGCTTCCGAGGTCCCCGCCCTGCCTGGTCAGGGCCGCGACCTGAGGATCCACGACACCGCGACCGGCGGCCTCGTCACCCTCGACCCCGGTCCCGTCGCCCGTATCTACGTCTGCGGCATCACGCCGTACGACGCCACCCACATGGGACACGCGGCGACCTACAACGCGTTCGACCTCGTTCAGCGCGTGTGGCTCGACACCAAGCGGCAGGTTCACTATGTCCAGAACGTCACCGACGTCGACGATCCGCTGCTGGAGCGCGCGGAACGGGACGGTGTCGACTGGGTCGCCCTCGCCGAGAAGGAGACCGCCCTCTTCCGCGAGGACATGACCGCCCTGCGGATGCTCCCGCCGCAGCACTACATAGGCGCCGTCGAGGCGATACCCGGCATCGTCCCGCTCGTGCAGCGGCTGCGTGACCTCGGCGCGGCCTACGAGCTGGAGGGTGACATCTACTTCTCCGTCGAGTCGGACCCGAACTTCGGCAAGGTGTCGAACCTCGACGCGGCCGCCATGCGGCTGCTGTCCGCCGAGCGCGGCGGCGACCCGGACCGTCCGGGCAAGAAGAACCCGGTGGACCCGATGCTGTGGATGGCCGCCCGCGAGGGCGAGCCCAGCTGGGACGGCGGCTCCCTCGGCCGGGGCCGGCCCGGCTGGCACATCGAGTGCGTGGCCATCGCCCTCGACCACCTCGGCATGGGCTTCGACGTCCAGGGCGGCGGCTCCGACCTCGCCTTCCCGCACCACGAGATGGGCGCCTCGCACGCCCAGGTGCTCACCGGCGAGTTCCCCATGGCCAAGGCGTACGTCCACGCCGGCATGGTCGCCCTGCACGGCGAGAAGATGTCCAAGTCCAAGGGCAACCTGGTCTTCGTCTCCAAGCTGCGCCGCGACGGCGTCGACCCCGCCGCCATCCGGCTCTCCCTGCTGGCCCACCACTACCGCGCCGACTGGGAGTGGACCGACGAGGTCCTCCAGGACGCCGTGGACCGCCTCGGCCACTGGCGCGCGGCCGTCTCCCGCCCCGACGGCCCGCCCGCCGACACACTCGTCGAGGAGGTCCGCGAGGCCCTGGCGCACGACCTGGACGCCCCCGCGGCCCTCGCGGCGGTGGACCGCTGGGCGGCCCGGCAGCAGCAGGAGGGCGGCACGGACACGGGCGCACCGGGCCTGGTCACGAGGGCTGTGGACGCGCTGCTGGGGGTCGCCCTCTAAGCGCCCCGCGGGGAACTGCGCGACCAGCCACGACGGCACGTCAGACGCGCGACGAGACGTTCCGGCACCCCATAGCGCGTGGGCGAGAACACGAAGGGGCGGTTCCCAGCACGGGAACCGCCCCTTCGTCGTACGCTCAGTCCTCCGAGCCGTCCTCGTCATCCTCCTTGGACCCCCCGCCACCGGCCGGAGGCCTCTGCTTCCCGCCCGGAGGGCCCACATCCCGGCGCCGCAGGTACCGCTCGAACTCGCGGGCGATCGCCTCGCCCGACGCCTCCGGCAGCTCCGCGGTGTCCCGGGCCTCCTCCAGCGTCTGCACGTACTCGGCGACCTCGCTGTCCTCGGCGGCCAGCTGGTCCACGCCCACCTGCCAGGCGCGCGCGTCCTCGGGCAGCTCGCCCTGCGGGATGCGCAGGTCCAGCAGGTCCTCCAGGCGGTTGAGCAGCGCCAGCGTGGCCTTCGGGTTGGGCGGCTGGGAGACGTAGTGCGGTACGGCCGCCCACAGCGACACCGCCGGGACGCCGGCGTGCGTGCAGGCCTCCTGCAGGACGCCGACGATGCCCGTCGGGCCCTCGTACTTGGTCTCCTCCAGGTCCATCCGCTGGGCCAGGTCGGGATCCGAGGTGACCCCGCTGACCGGCACCGGGCGCGTGTGCGGGGTGTCACCGAGCAGGGCGCCCAGGATGACCACCAGCTCCACGCCCAGCTCGTGCGCGAAGCCGAGCAGCTCGTTGCAGAACGAGCGCCAGCGCATGGACGGTTCGATGCCGCGGACCAGCACCAGGTCGCGCGGCTTGTCGCCGCCGACGCGGACCACCGACAACCTCGTCGTCGGCCAGGTGATCTTGCGCACACCGGCGTCCATGAACACCGTGGGCCGGTTCACCTGGAAGTCGTAGTAGTCCTCGGCGTCCAGCGCCGCGAACACCTCGCCCTTCCACTCGCGTTCCAGATGCGCGACCGCCGTGGAGGCGGCGTCACCGGCATCGTTCCAGCCCTCGAACGCGGCCACCATGACTGGGTCGATCAGCTCGGGAACCCCCTCCAGCTCGATCACCCAGTGCCTCCTTCCGACGTGCCCTCGCTTGACTCACCAACCTTACGGCGTCCGGCGGGGGCGCCCGCAGCCCCCTTGCGTGGGGGAGTGACCGGATCACTGCCCCGTTCGTCCGCGTCGGACACCCCGCGTCAACCGGGAGACCGGAGTGTTCCGCACCGGTGTGTCACAGCGTGCTGCGCAGCCACTGCTCCACGCTGGCGATGTGCACGGTCGCCCAGGAGCGGGCCGCCTCGGCGTCCCGGTCGCGCAGCGCGGCGAGGATCGCCCGGTGCTCGCGCAGGGTGCGACCGACCGCGTCCTCCTGGGTGAGACCCCGCCAGATCCGCGCCCGCGTGGTCGGCCCCGACAGCCCGTCCAGCAGCGAGCACAGCACCGAGTTGCCGGCGCCGCGCACGATCCCGCGGTGGAACTCCAGGTCGGCCGCGACCAGCTCCTCCACCGAGGGCTCCTCGCCCAGCGCGTCCAACTGGGCCGACAACGCGTCCAGTTGCCGCTCGCTGATCCGGAAGGCCGCCATCGCCGTCGCGGCCGGCTCCAGGATCCGGCGCACCGCCAGGAACTCCAGCACGGTGTCGTCGCGGTGGAAGTCCACGACGAAGCTCATCGCCTCCAGCAGCAGCTGCGGATCGAGGCTGGTGACGTACGTGCCGTCGCCCTGGCGCACATCCAGGATCCGGATCAGCGACAGCGCCCGTACCGCCTCCCGCAGCGAGTTGCGGGACAGGCCCAGCTCGGCGGCGAGCTCGCTCTCCTTGGGCAGGCGGTCCCCGGGGCGCAGCGCGCCCGAGACGATCATGTCCTTGATCTTCTCGATCGCCTCGTCGGTGACTGCCATGACCGGCCTCCTGTCGCCCGCGCCCTGCTCAGACATCGGATGTCTGAGCACATTATGCGGGCCTCACCGGACGGCGTCCGCGTCGCTGAGCGTCACCGCCGCACGAGAGCCGTGACCTCCCGCCCCCGAACTCCGGGTACGCCGGAGGGGCGGCCCCATCGGCGTGGGGCCGCCCCTCCCGCCGGCCCGGACCCGGTGCGGCCGCCACCGGGGCCTACTCCTCGTCGAGCATGTCCTGGACCCGGGCGCGGACCTCGTCCGTGGCCAGACCCCGGATCGTCAGCGTCGTACGGCGGCGCAGCACGTCGTCCGCCGTCTCGGCCCACTCGTGGTCACGGGCCCAGACGACCTGCGCCCAGATCTCCGGCGCGTCGGGGTGGACGCGCTCGGCCAGTTCCGGGTTCTCGTTGGCCAGGCGGGCGATGTCGAAGGCCAGCGAACCGTAGTGGGTGGCCAGGTGCTTGGCGGTGTCGGCGGCCATGCGCGGCCCCGGCGCCGGGTGGTCCACCAGCAGACGGTGCGCGACCGCGCGCGGGTTGGCGACCCCGGGCAGCGGGAGCTTCTTCGGCAGCGAGGAGATCGGCTCGAAGTCGTCGCCCAGCGGGTGGCCCGGCAGCGCCTCCAGCTTCTGCATCACCGTACGGCCGATGTGGCGGAAGGTGGTCCACTTGCCGCCCGCGACGGACAGCATGCCGCCCTTGCCCTCGGTCACCACGGTCTCGCGCTTGGCCTTCGCGGTGTCACCGGGGCCGCCCGGCAGCACCCGCAGACCGGCGAAGGCGTAGGTGATGAGGTCCCGCTTCAGCTGCTGGTCCCGGACCGAGAACGCGGCCTCGTCCAGGATCTGGGCTATGTCCTTGTCGTTGACGGACACGTCCGCCGGGTCGCCCTCGTACTCCTCGTCGGTGGTGCCGAGCAGCAGCATGTCCTCCCAGGGGAGGGCGAAGGTGATGCGGTACTTGTCGATGGGGGTGGCCAGGGCGGCCCTCCACGGAGACGTCCGCTTCAGGACCAGGTGCGCGCCCTTGGACAGGCGGATGGACGGGGCCGCCTTCGGGTCCTCCATCCTGCGCAGGTGGTCGACCCAGGGACCGGTCGCGTTCAGCACCAGCCGGGCGTTGACACCGAACTCGTCGCCGGAGAGGCGGTCCTTCAGTTCCGCGCCCGTCACGCGGCCGTTGGTGAAGCGCAGGCCGGCGACCTCGGCGTGGTTGAGGACGACCGCGCCGGCCTCGACGGCCGCGCGGACCGTCATCAGCGCCATGCGGGCGTCGTTCATCTGGTCGTCGCCGTACACGGCCACGGCCTTCAGGTTCTCGGTGCGCAGCTCGGGCACGTCCTGCGCCGCCTTGGCGGGGGAGAGGAGGTGGCCGACACCGTCACCGAACGCCGAGAGCGCGGAGTAGGCGAAGACGCCCGCGCCGAGCTTCGCAGCGCCGTGCGGCCCGCCCTTGTACACGGGGAGGTAGAAGGTGAGCGGGTTCGCCAGGTGGGGGGCCACCTGGCGGGAGACCGCACGGCGCTCGAAGTGGTTCTCCGCCACCAGCTTCACCGCGCCGGTCTGCAGGTAGCGCAGACCGCCGTGGAGCAGCTTGGAAGAGGCGGAGGAGGTGGCGCCGGCGAAGTCGCCGGCGTCGACCAGAGCCACCCTCAGGCCGGACTGCGCGGCGTGCCAGGCGGTGGAGATGCCCAGGATGCCGCCGCCGATCACCAGAAGGTCGTACGACGCCTTGGAGAGCTGCTCCCTGGTCTCGGCCCGGCTCGGGTTCGAGCCGGAGGCCGGGTGCGTCCCCAGGGCAGGCACGGAACTCAGGGTGGACTGACTGGTCATGTCGGGTACTTACTCCTCGTCAGAGATGTCTGAGCCGGGGGGACCGCTCAGCTCTCGTCCTCGATCCAGCCCATGGTCCGGTCGACGGCCTTGAGCCAGTTCTTGTACTCACGGTCGCGGGTGTCCGCGTCCATCTGGGGGGTCCATTCGGCGGCCCGGCGCCAGTTGGCGCGCAGTTCGTCGGTGCTGGACCAGAAGCCGACGGCGAGACCGGCGGCGTAGGCGGCGCCGAGGCAGGTGGTCTCGGCGACCATCGGGCGCACCACCGGTGCGTCCAGAACGTCGGCGAGGGTCTGCATCAGCAGGTTGTTGGAGGTCATGCCGCCGTCCACCTTCAGGGCCACCAGCTCGTCGCCGGAGTCCTTCACCATGGCGTCGGCGATCTCCCGCGTCTGCCAGGCGGTGGCCTCCAGGACGGCGCGGGCGAGGTGCGCCTTGGTGACGTACCGGGTCAGGCCGGCGATCACACCGCGGGCGTCGGAGCGCCAGTGCGGGGCGAACAGACCGGAGAAGGCCGGCACGAAGTAGGCGCCGCCGTTGTCCTCGACCGAGAGCGCGAGCGTCTCGATCTCGGCGGCGGTGGAGATCAGGCCCATCTGGTCGCGCATCCACTGCACCAGCGAGCCGGTGACGGCGATCGAGCCCTCCAGGGCGTAGACCGTCTTCTGGTCGCCGATCTTGTAGCCGACCGTGGTCAGCAGACCGGCGTAGGAGTTGATGATCTTGTCACCGGTGTTCATCACCATGAAGGTGCCGGTGCCGTAGGTCGACTTGGTCTCGCCCTCGGCGAAGCAGCACTGGCCGAACAGGGCCGCCTGCTGGTCGCCGAGCGCGGAGGCGACCGGGATGCCGCCGAGCAGCTCGCCGAGCTTGCCGCCCGTGACCTCGCCGTAGACCTCGGCGGAGGAGCGGATCTCGGGCAGGATCTGCAGCGGCACGCCGATGGATTCGGCGATCTTGTCGTCCCACTCCATCGTGTGCAGGTTCATCAGGAGGGTGCGGGAGGCGTTGGTGACGTCGGTGACGTGCCTGCCACCGTTGACACCGCCGGTCAGGTTCCAGATGACCCAGGTGTCCATGGTGCCGAAGAGGATGTCGCCGGCCTCGGCGCGCTCCTTCAGACCGTCGACGTTGTCGAGCAGCCAGCGGGCCTTGGGGCCGGCGAAGTACGAGGCCAGCGGGAGGCCGGTCTCGCGGCGGAAGCGGTCCTGGCCGACGTTGCGGCCCAGCTCCCGGCACAGGGCGTCGGTGCGGGTGTCCTGCCAGACGATGGCGTTGTGGACGGGCTCACCGGTGTTCTTGTCCCACAGCACGGTGGTCTCGCGCTGGTTGGTGATGCCGATGGCCTTGATGTCGTCCCGGGTGATGCCGGCCTTGGCGACGGCTCCGGCGACGACTTCCTGGACGTTGGTCCAGATCTCGTTGGCGTTGTGCTCGACCCAGCCCGGCTTGGGGAAGATCTGCTCGTGCTCCTTCTGGTCGACGGAGACGATCCGGCCGTCCTTGTCGAAGACGATGCAGCGGGAAGAGGTCGTGCCCTGGTCGATCGCCGCGATGAAGGGGCCTGCGGTGTGGGCGTCGGTCACTGTGTGCTCCTGAAAGATCCGTGGTAGGGGGCTGTACGTACGGCGCGTGCTCGGAGGCGTTGTCTAAGCGAAAGCGACGTTGTATATGCCTGCAGCGATCGCGCCGCCGATCAGCGGGCCGACCACCGGGATCCAGGCGTAAGCCCAGTCGGAACCGCCCTTGTTGGGCAGCGGCAGCAGGGCGTGCACGATGCGCGGGCCCAGGTCACGGGCCGGGTTGATCGCGTAGCCCGTCGGGCCGCCGAGCGAGAGACCGATCGACACCACCACGAGCGCGGTGATCAGACCCCCGAGGACGCCGAGGCCGTTGCCCTTGTCGTTCAGGCCCTGCGTGAGGACCGCGAGGATCAGCACGACCGTGCCGATGATCTCCGTGGCGAGGTTCTGCGCCGCGTTCCGGATCTCCGGACCGGTGGAGAAGATGCCGAGGACCGGACCCGCGCCCTTCTCCTGGGCCTCGACCGCCTTGGCCGTGGTGGCCTGCGCGCCCGGACCGCCGACGATCTCCTTGTCGGTCAGGTGGGCGTGGAACTGGCCGTAGTAGGCGACCCACACCAGGGTCGCGCCGATCATCGCGCCGAGCAGCTGGCCGGCGAAGTAGACCGGGACGTTGGTCCAGTCGTTGTTCTTGATGGCGAGCGCGACGGTGACGGCCGGGTTGAGGTGTGCACCGGACAGCGGTCCGGAGATGTACACGGCCGTCATGACGGCGAAGCCCCACCCGAAGGCGATGGCGAGCCAGCCGGCGTTACGGGCCTTGGAGGCCTTCAGCGTGACGGCCGCGCAGACGCCGCCGCCGAGCAGGATGAGTATGGCGGTACCGATGGTCTCGCCGATGAAGATGTCGGAGCTGGACACCCGCGACTCCTTTGTCCTTCGTCCAGGGTTACCGAACCCCGGGACCCGCCGGGGGTTCTGGCGCCCTCGGGGGTGAGAGCGATGCCGGCCCTTGGCGTTGTCACACTCTAGCGCGTATTGCCGTTAGGTGTTCGACAATGCCGACCGATGGACGGGAGTCTGCTTCGGTGTTACGCATGCGTCAAGGGTTCTGTTATCGGAAACAGGATCGTTATTGATCGCCGCCGACTGTCACTCTTCGCGCACTGACGTAGGCACTCGCCCGATTTGTCGACTTCAGGGTAGGTCGAGAACCGGAACGCCGCCCGGCGTCCCGGTCAAGCCCCCTGGGGAGCCCCAGGGTCCGTCCTGGGGGAGAGCGTGCAGCGCTCAGAACCGTCCCGCGCCCAGATCCCTGGACACCGCGCGGGCGCAGTCGCGCACCGCGGCGATCAGCTCGGGGCGCAGTTCGCCGTCCGGGCGAAGCCGCTCCACGGCGCCGGTGATGCCGACCGCGCCCACGGGCATCCGCCGCCGGTCGTGGATGGGCGCGGCGACGGACGCCACCCCGTCCCAGGTCTCCTCCACGTCGGCCGCGTACCCGCGCGCGCGAATGACGTCGAGCAGGTTCTCGAAGTCGGCGGCCTCGCACACCGTGCGATCGGTGAACTGCTTCCGCTCGCTCTCCAGCGCCTCGCTGTGCGCCACCGGGTCGTAGGCCGAGAGCACCTTGCCGAGCGCGGTGGAGTGCAGCGGCTGCATGGCGCCGATCTCCAGTACCTGCCGGCTGTCGTCCGGCCGGAAGACGTGGTGCACGATCAGTACCCCCTGCTGGTGCAGGACCCCCAGGTAGACGCTCTCCCCGCTGGAGCGGGCCAGGTCGTCGGTCCATACCAGGGCCCTGGCCCGCAACTCGTGCACGTCCAGATACGTGGTGCCCAGGCGCAGCAGCTCCGCGCCCAGCTGGTAGCGCCCGGAGGCGTCGTCCTGCTCCACGAAGCCCTCCTGCTGGAGGGTGCGCAGGATGCCGTGGGCGGTGCCCTTGGCGAGACCCAGTGACGAGGCGATGTCCGACAGGCCGAGCCGCCGCTCGCCGCCCCCGAGCAATCGCAGCATCGCGGCCGCCCGTTCGAGCGACTGGATGTTCCGTGCCATCGCCGTCCTGCCTCCGTCCCATCGACCTGCCCTGGGGTGCCGCGACCATCCCGTTCGGCAATGTCGAACACTACCGGTCCATGCCGACCTCCCGCTAATGGTCGGTCGGCACTTGTTACATCACACGTGGCCTGGGAGTGGCACACCCGCCACCGGGCGTCCGCCCCGTGGACGCCGCTGCCCATCCAAGCCGACTCCCGGTTACGCTGGCGCCGTGCGGCATCCCCGCCCGTCCGGGGCGCCGCATAGCCGACAGCCGTCGCATCTAGGGAGCCCATTCATGGCCTCGTTGCCACCGTCCCCTTCCGCCGACAGCCGGACCCGTGCGTCCGCGCTCCGCCAGGCGCTCGCCACCCGTGTGGTGGTCGCCGACGGGGCCATGGGCACCATGCTCCAGGCCCAGGAACCCACACTCGAGGACTTCCAGCAGCTCGAGGGCTGCAACGAGATTCTCAACCTCACCCGCCCCGACATCGTCCGCTCCGTCCACGAGGCGTACTTCGCCGTGGGCGTCGACTGCGTCGAGACCAACACCTTCGGGGCCAACCACTCGGCCCTCGGCGAGTACGACATCTCCGACCGCGTCCACGAGCTTTCCGAGGCCGGCGCCCGCGTGGCCCGCGAGGTCGCCGACGAGTTCACCGCGAGGGACGGCCGCCCCCGCTGGGTCCTCGGCTCCATGGGCCCCGGCACCAAGCTGCCCACCCTCGGCCACGCCCCGTACACCACCCTGCGCGACGCCTACCAGCGCAACGCCGAGGGGCTGGTCACCGGCGGCGCCGACGCGCTGCTCGTCGAGACCACCCAGGACCTCCTGCAGACCAAGGCCGCCGTGCTCGGCGCCCGCCGCGGCCTCGACGCCCTCGGCCTCGACCTGCCGGTGATCGTCTCCGTCACCGTCGAGACCACCGGCACCATGCTCCTCGGCTCCGAGATCGGCGCGGCCCTCACCGCGCTGGAGCCACTCGGCATCGACATGATCGGCCTGAACTGCGCGACCGGCCCGGCCGAGATGAGCGAGCACCTGCGCTATCTCGCACGCCACGCCCGTATCCCGCTGTCCTGCATGCCCAACGCGGGCCTGCCCGTCCTCGGCAAGGACGGTGCCCACTACCCGCTGACCGCGCCGGAGCTGGCCGACGCCCAGGAGACCTTCGTCCGCGAGTACGCCCTGTCCCTCGTCGGCGGGTGCTGCGGCACCACCCCCGAGCACCTGCGCCAGGTCGTCGAACGCGTCCAGGGCCTCACTCCGCCCGAGCGCGACCCGCGCCCCGAGCCCGGCGCCGCCTCCCTCTACCAGACCGTCCCCTTCCGCCAGGACACCTCCTACCTGGCCATCGGCGAGCGCACCAACGCCAACGGCTCCAAGAAGTTCCGCGAGGCCATGCTCGAGGGCCGCTGGGACGACTGCGTGGAGATGGCCCGGGAACAGATCCGCGAGGGCGCGCACATGCTCGACCTGTGCGTGGACTACGTAGGCCGCGACGGCGTCGCCGACATGGAGGAACTCGCCGGCCGCTTCGCCACCGCCTCCACCCTGCCGATCGTGCTGGACTCCACCGAGGTCGACGTCATCCGGGCGGGCCTGGAGAAGCTCGGCGGCCGCGCGGTGATCAACTCCGTGAACTACGAGGACGGCGCCGGCCCCGACTCCCGCTTCGCCAAGGTCACCAGGCTCGCCCAGGAGCACGGCGCCGCGCTGATCGCGCTCACCATCGACGAGGAGGGCCAGGCCCGCACCCCCGAGAAGAAGGTCGAGATCGCCGAACGGCTGATCGCCGACCTGACCGGGAACTGGGGCATCCGCGAGGACGACATCCTCATCGACACCCTGACCTTCACCATCTGTACCGGTCAGGAGGAGTCCCGCAAGGACGGCCTCGCCACCATCGAGGCGATCCGCGAGCTGAAGAAGCGCCACCCGGCCGTCCAGACCACCCTCGGCCTGTCCAACATCTCCTTCGGCCTGAACCCCGCCGCGCGCATCCTGCTGAACTCCGTCTTCCTCGACGAGTGCGTGAAGGCGGGCCTGGACTCGGCGATCGTGCACGCCTCCAAGATCCTGCCGATCGCCCGCTTCGACGAGGAGCAGGTCACCACGGCCCTGGACCTGATCTACGACCGCCGTGCCGAGGGCTACGACCCCCTGCAGAAGCTCATGCGGCTCTTCGAGGGCGCCACGGCCCAGTCGCTGAAGGCGGGCAAGGCCGAGGAACTGGCCGCGCTGCCGCTGGAGGAGCGCCTCAAGCGCCGCATCATCGACGGCGAGCGCAACGGCCTGGAGGCCGACCTGGACGCCGCCCTCCGGGACCGCCCTGCGCTGGACATCGTCAACGAGACCCTGCTGGACGGCATGAAGGTCGTCGGCGACCTGTTCGGCTCCGGCCAGATGCAACTGCCGTTCGTCCTGCAGTCCGCCGAGGTCATGAAGGCCGCCGTCGCCTACCTCGAACCGCACATGGAGAAGTCGGACGCCGAGGGCAAGGGCACGATCGTGCTGGCGACCGTGCGCGGCGACGTCCACGACATCGGCAAGAACCTCGTCGACATCATCCTGTCCAACAACGGCTACAACGTCGTCAACCTGGGCATCAAGCAGCCCGTCTCGGCGATCCTGGAGGCCGCCGAGGAGCACCGGGCCGACGTCATCGGCATGTCCGGGCTGCTGGTGAAGTCCACGGTGATCATGAAGGAGAACCTGGAGGAGCTGAACCAGCGCGGCCTCGCCGCCCGCTTCCCGGTCATCCTCGGCGGCGCCGCCCTCACCCGTGCCTACGTCGAGCAGGACCTGCACGAGATCTACGAGGGCGAGGTCCGCTACGCCCGCGACGCCTTCGAGGGCCTGCGCCTGATGGACGCCCTCATCGGCGTCAAGCGCGGCCTGCCCGGCGCCAAGCTGCCCGACCTCAAGCAGCGCCGGGTGCGGGCCACGGCCACCGCGGAGGTCGAGGAACGCCCCCAGGAGGGCCACGTCCGCTCCGACGTCGCCACCGACAACCCCGTGCCGGCCCCGCCGTTCTGGGACACCCGGATCGTCAAGGGCATCCAGCTCAAGGAGTATGCGAGCTGGCTCGACGAGGGCGCCCTGTTCAAGGGCCAGTGGGGGCTGAAGCAGACCCGCACCGGCGAGGGACCCTCGTACGAGGAACTGGTGGAGACCGAGGGCCGCCCCCGGCTGCGCGGTCTGCTGGACCGGCTCCAGACGGAGAACCTGCTCGAAGCCGCCGTCGTCTACGGCTACTTCCCGTGCGTGTCCAAGGACGACGACCTGATCATCCTGGACGAGCGGGGCAACGAGCGCACCCGGTTCACCTTCCCGCGCCAGCGCCGCGGCCGCCGGCTGTGCCTGGCCGACTTCTTCCGCCCGGAGGAGTCGGGGGAGACCGACGTCGTCGGCCTCCAGGTCGTCACCGTCGGCTCGCGCATCGGCGAGGAGACCGCCAGGCTCTTCGAGGCCAACTCCTATCGCGACTACCTCGAACTGCACGGCCTGTCCGTCCAGTTGGCCGAGGCCCTCGCCGAGTACTGGCACGCCCGGGTCCGCTCCGAACTCGGCTTCGCCGGCGAGGATCCGGCCGACATCGAGGACATGTTCGCCCTGAAGTACCGGGGCGCCCGCTTCTCCCTCGGCTACGGTGCCTGCCCCGACCTGGAGGACCGCACCAAGATCGCGGACCTGCTGCGGCCCGAGCGGATCGGCGTCCACCTGTCCGAGGAGTTCCAGCTGCACCCCGAGCAGTCCACCGACGCGATCGTGATCCATCACCCGGAGGCGAAGTACTTCAACGCCCGCTGAGCCCTCCGGCGGGTTCGGCCGTCGTCGCCCACCCGCCGTTCCGCGTCCGGCCGTGCGCGCGTGCGGGTGGGTGGTGGGCTGGTCGCGCAGTTCCCCGCGCCCCTCAGGGTGCGTCGGCCTTCGCGGCACCCGCCGACGCGGCGAGCGCCCCTTCACGGCGGCGTGCCGACGGCCCTCTGGCCTGCGCCGGGGGTGTCCCAGGGGGCACCCCAGGACACGCGTGACAAATGAGGCGCTTCCGGCGTCGGGGACGTACACTTGTCGGTCCACCGCAGGCCGGTTCCCGTCCGGGAACCGGCCTGATCGTCCCTCAAGGAGGTGCGCCCGGATGACCAGCACGGTCCCCGCGCTAGGAACCCTTACGGCCGAAGGCTCCGCCCTGCAGGCGGTGCTCCTCGACATGGACGGCACCCTGGTGGACACCGAGGGTTTCTGGTGGGACGTAGAGGTCGAGGTCTTCGCCGGCCTCGGTCACACCCTGGACGACTCCTGGCGGCACGTCGTGGTCGGCGGACCCATGACCCGCAGCGCCGGCTTCCTCATCGAGGCCACCGGCGCCGACATCGCCCTCGCCGACCTCACCGTGCTGCTCAACGAGGGCTTCGAGGACCGCATCGACCGCGCCCTGCCCCTGATGCCGGGCGCCGCCCGCCTGCTCACCGAACTCCACGAGCACGCCATCCCCACGGCCCTGGTCTCGGCCTCCCACCGGCGCATCATCGACCGGGTGCTGAGCGTGCTCGGGCCGCACCACTTCGCCCTGTCCATCGCCGGCGACGAGGTCTCGCGCACCAAGCCCTTCCCCGACCCCTACCTGCTCGCCGCGGCGGGGCTCGACGCACAGCCGGACAGATGCGCGGTGGTCGAGGACACGGCGACCGGTGTCGCCGCCGCCGAGGCCGCGGGCTGCCGCGTGGTCGCCGTACCCTCCGTCGCTCCCATCACCCCCGCCGCGGGACGCACCGTGGTGACCTCTCTGGAAGAGGTCGACCTGGCTTTTCTGCGCGGCCTGATGACGGAAATGCGCTAGCCGTTCACCCAGGGTGAAAAGTCCATTGGCCCGATTGGACAAATTTCCGGGGAAGTACACCCCGGTGGAATTCACGGGCCGGCCGCCCGGCCGAATTCCGCTGACTCACCACACAGTTGGGAGTGTGACGTTCGCCACTCCGGCGTCCCTCGACAGGTCGGTCGGAGTGTGCTTGACGATCCCGTCGGGCCCGGAACGACGGGTCTTTGTGTCCCGATTGATGGAAAGCTGCACTAATCCTGCCGCTGTCGGGTTTTCGGTGTGTCCGCACCTGGTTTCACTGCGTGATGGGGGGTCAACTCACGCGGCCGTGAACCCTCCTGCGGGCGCGGACTAATCTCATCGCGAGAACATCGCCGCAACCCCCCGTGATCCGCCGCACCACCATGCTTGCCGGATACACGGACCCGAACAGCTCTGGAGAAACTCCCGCATGAACCGCAAGACTTTGGTGCTGCCGGCCGTCGCCGGCCTGCTCACCCCGGTTCTCGCCGCCTGCGGCGGATCCGACAGCGGGAGCAAGAGCGGCGACGCCATCGTCGTCGGCACCACGGACCGGTTCACCGCCACCAGCGACGCCCCGGCGCCCCTCGACCCCGCCTACGCCTACGACGTCGGCACCTGGAACATCCTGCGCCAGACCGTGCAGACCCTGATGGCACAGCCCAAGGGCGAAGGCGACCCTGTCCCGGACGCCGCCGAGAGCTGCTCCTTCACCGACAGCGGCAGCGAGCGCTACGCCTGCAAGCTCCGCGACGGGCTGAAGTTCGCCAACGGCGACCCGGTGACCGCCCAGGACGTCAAGTACTCCATCGAGCGTGCCCTGCGCATCAAGTCGAGCAGCGGTGTGTCCTCCCTGCTCAACACCATCGACACGGTCGAGACGCAGGGCGACCACGAGGTCATCTTCCACCTCAAGACCGCCGACGCCACCTTCCCGTACAAGCTGTCCACCCCGGTCGCGGGCATCGTCGACCCGAAGGACTACCAGAAGGACAAGCTGCGCGACGGCTTCGGGGTCGACGGCTCCGGCCCGTACACCTTCCACGCCGACGTCAGCGGCGACGCGATCACCAACGCCACCTTCACCAAGAACCCCAACTACAAGGGCTTCGTGAAGGTGAACAACGACAAGGTCGAGCTGCGGTCCTTCGCCGACGCCGACGCCATGGGCGCCGCCATCGACAAGGGCGACATCGACGTCATGACCCGCACCATGTCGCCCGCCCAGATCCAGAAGCTGGACGCCGGCAGCGACGCCAAGGTCGACCTCGTCGACATGCCCGGCCTGGAAATCCGCTACCTGGCCTTCAACACCAACGCGCCCAGCGTGAAGTCCAAGGCCGTGCGCCAGGCCATGGCCCAGCTCATCAACCGCGCCGAAATCGTCGGCAAGGTCTACGGCACCCAGGCCGAGCCGCTGTACTCGCTCGTCCCGGCCACCCTCACCGGCCACTCCAACTCGTTCTTCAACAAGTACGGCAACCCCAGCGCCGCCAAGGCCAAGGACCTGCTCACCAAGGCCGGCATCACCACCCCGGTCAAGCTGACCCTGCACTACACCACCGACCACTACGGCTCGGCCACCAAGCAGGAGTTCCAGATCCTGCAGAAGCAGCTCAACGACAGCGGCCTGTTCGACGCCTCCATCCAGGGCCACCCCTGGGACACCTTCCGGCCCGCCGAGCAGAAGGGCCAGTACGACGTCTACGGCATGGGCTGGTTCCCCGACTTCCCCGACGCGGACAACTTCCTCGCGCCCTTCCTCGACAAGGACAACTTCCTCGGCTCGCCGTACTCCAACACCACCATCCAGCGCACTCTGATCCCGCAGTCCCGCCGCGAGGCCGACCGGCTCAACGCCGCCAAGAGCCTGCAGGAGATCCAGGACACCGTCGCCGAGGACGTCCCGGTCCTGCCGCTGTGGCAGGGCAAGCAGTACGTCGCCGCGCGGGACGACATCACGGGCGTCGCCTACGCCCTCAACTCCTCCTCGACGCTTCAGCTGTGGGAGCTCGGCCGTGGTGTGAGCGGCTGACGGCTCTCTCTTCCGGGGCCGGGTACGTCTGCCCCGGACACCCCGGGGCCAGGACGGCGGCCCCGGGCTGACGGACCGACGACAAGGCACATGCAAGTGAATATGCGCAACCAGTGGCCAGTCCTGCCCGTCGTGGCGGGGCTGGCCTCCGGCCTGTTGACCGGCTGCGGCTCGGAGACCGGTGATTCCGGGGGTACCGGCTCCTCCGTGGTGATGGGGATGTCCGACGACGTCCTCGCCACGGACCCCGCCTCCGGCTACGACCCCGGCTCCTGGCTGTTGTTCGACAACGTCTTCCAGTCGCTGCTCAGCTTCCCCAGGGGCCAGACCGAACCCCAGCCCGAACTGGCCAAGCAGTGCTCCTTCACCGACTCCCGCGCCACGGTCTATCAGTGCGAGCTCAAGCCCGGTCTGAAGTTCAGCAACGGTGACCCCCTCACCTCGAAGGACGTCAAGTTCTCCTTCGACCGCATGCTGAAGATCAACGACCCCGCGGGGCCGGCGGTCATGTTCCCGATGCTCGGCGGCATCGACACCCCGGACGCGAAGACGGTCGTCTTCCACCTGAAGTCCTCCGACGCCACCTTCCCCAGCAAGATCGCCTCCGGCGCCGGCTCCATCGTCGACCACCGCCAGTACGACGCCAACGGTGTGCGCACCGACCACAAGGCCGTCGGCTCCGGCCCCTACAAGCTGGACTCCTTCGACAAGGACAAGGCGGTCTTCTCCGTCAACGGCGACTACAAGGGCACCGCCAAGATCAAGAACTCCGGCGTCACCCTGAAGTTCTTCCACGGAGACCGCACCGCCCTGAAGAAGGCCCTCCTCGACGGCACCGTCGACATCGCCTACCGAGGCCTTTCCGCCTCCGACATCGCCGGCCTCGACCAGCAGGACGGCAGCAAGGGCGTCGACGTCATCGAGGGCAGCAGCGCCGAAGTCCAGCACCTCGTCTTCAACATGGACGACCCGGTCGCCGGAAACCTCGGCGTCCGCAAGGCCATGGCCTACCTCATCGACCGCGACGCCCTCATCGCGAACGTCTACCAGGGCACCGCCACCCCGCTGTACTCGATCATCCCGGCGGGCATCGTCGGCCACAACACGGCCTTCTTCGACACCTACGGCGCCCGCCCCTCCCGCGCCAAGGCCGCCGCCGCACTGCGCGCCGACGGCGTCACCGGCAAGGTCAGGCTCACCCTGTGGTCCACGCCGTCGCGCTACGGCCCCGCCACCGACGAGGAACTGAAGGCCATCGCCGGTCAGCTCAACGCCAGCGGCCTGTTCGACGCCGACGTCAAGTCCGTCGCCTTCGACCAGTACGAGAAGGACATCGCGGCCGGCAAGTACGGCGTGTACGTCAAGGGCTGGGTGCCCGACTACCCGGACGCCGACAACTTCACCGCGCCCTTCTTCGGCAAGGGCAACGTGCTGGGCAACAACTACGCCAACCGCGCCATCACCGGCACCCTCATCCCCGCCACCGCCGCACAGAGCGACCGGGCCGCCACCGACAAGGACTTCGGCCGACTGCAGGACATCGTCGCCGCCGAACTGCCCGTCCTGCCGGTCTGGCAGGCCAAGCAGTACGCGGTCGTCCGCGACGGCGTCTACGGCCTCGAGTACTGCCTGGACGCCTCCACCGTGTTCCGGTTCTGGGAACTCAGCAAGAGCTGACCCCTCGTGACGCCAAGGGCGCCCAACTCCCGGCGGGAGGGGCGCCCTTCGGTGTCGCACCGGACCAACGCGCTACTGCGCGCCGGGGCGCACCAGACCGCTCTCGTACGCGTACACCGCCGCCTGCACCCGGTCCCTGAGGCCCAGCTTGGTCAGCACATGCCCCACATGCGTCTTCACCGTCGTCTCACTGACGAACAGGTCCGCCGCGATCTCCGCGTTGGACAGGCCGCGCGCCACGAGCTTCAGCACCTCCACCTCACGGTCGGTGAGGGTGTTCAGAGTGTCCGGCACCGGCTCCTCGCCGGACGGCAGATGCGTGGCGTACTTGTCCAGCAGCCGGCGCGTGATGCTCGGCGCCAGCATCGCCTCCCCGGCCGCCACCACCCGGATCGCCTGCACCAGCTCATCGGCCGGCGCGTCCTTCAGCAGAAAGCCGCTGGCACCGGCCCGCAGCGCCTCCACCACGTACTCGTCCAGATCGAACGTGGTGAGCACCAGCACCTTCGCCGGACCGTCCCGTCCCGGCCCGGTGATCTGCCGGGTCGCCTCCACCCCGTCCATCCGCGGCATACGGATGTCCATCAGCACCACGTCCGGCTGCAGCGCCCGCACCTGATCGAGGGCCTGCATACCGTCACCGGCCTCGCCCACGACCGCGATGTCCTGCTCGGCCTCCAGGATCATCCGGAAACCCGTACGCAGCAGGGGCTGGTCGTCGACCAGTAGGACACGGATGGCCACCTGACACTCCTTCGCTAGTCCGGGCCCATTCTGCCCTGCGACACCGGCCCCGACTCGGGCGCCCTCACCGGCAAGGGGTACGGCGGGGGAGTGCCACCGAACTCCGGGCAGTGCGCCTGGTGGTCGCACCAGCCGCACAGCTTCGTCGGACGCGGCCGCCACTGTCCGGTCTCCGTCGCCCGCTGGATCGCCTCCCACAGCGCGTGCAGCTTGCGCTCGACACGCTCGAGATCGGCGAGCACGGGGTCGTAGGTCAGCACGTCCCCGCTGCCCAGGTAGACCAGCTGCAGCCGGCGCGGCACCACGCCCTTCAGCCGCCACACCACCAGGGCGTAGAACTTCATCTGGAAGAGCGCGCCCTCGGAGTACTCCGGCCTCGGCGCCTTCCCCGTCTTGTAGTCGACGATCCGCACCTCACCCGTCGGCGCCACGTCCACCCGGTCGATGATCCCGCGCAGCCGCAGCCCCGACTCCAGCTCCGCCTCGACGAACAGCTCCCGCTCGGCCGGCTCCAGCCGCGTCGGATCCTCCAGCGTGAACCAGCGCTCCACGAGCCGCTCGGCCTCCTGAAGCCACCCCGCCATCCGCTCCCCGTCCGGATCGTCGGCGAACAGCTCGGTGACCTCCGGCCTGCTCTCCCGCAGCCGGTCCCACTGGCCCGGGATCAGCGCCTTGGCCCTGGGGGCCGTCCGCTCCGAGGCCGGCGCGTCGAACAGCCGCTCCAGCACCGCGTGCACCAGTGTGCCCCGGGTCGCCGCCGCGCTCGGCTTCTCCGGCAGCCGGTCGATCACCCGGAACCGGTACAGCAGCGGGCACTGCATGAAATCGCCGGCCCTGGACGGGGAGAGCGAGGTGGGCGGGACGGCGACACGCTCGGCACCGGCCTCCGGCGGAGCCGGCACCACCGCCTCCGGCTCGGGGGACGTGCCGGGACGCCCGGCACCGGCCTCCGGCTCGGGGGACGTGCCGGGATCAAGGGCTGCCACCGTGGTCCCCGCAGCCGTCGAAGGGCTCGGCGACGACACCTCGGCCGGCGGAGCCGTCATGGGCGACGGCAGTGGGGCCCCGGCCGGATCCGTCTGCTCGGCGCCGCCGGGCTGGGCTCCCGCGTCCTCGATGCTGCTGTCCATGTCCACAGACCTTACGGCCCACCACTGACAGTGACCCAGCCGCAGCCGCGTTCGACCACGCGACCGTGGGGCAAACACAAGGGGTGCCGGGGCGAAACGCGTCACCACGGCCGCATACCATCGAGCAGAGACCCTTCCGTCCGGCAGGTACGGAAGACGCTTCGAACGAGGGGACACCGTGGACGTGAGCGGCGGGAGCGGGCAGCCGCGGTCCGGCAACGACAAGCCGGCCGAGCACCCCGCAGGTCCAACGGCCCCGACGGCCGACCCCGGCGGCCCGGAGCCTCAGGGGACCCCGGCGTCTCCCGCGGACGGACACGACACCACGGACCACCACCCGGAGCGCGCCGCAGCCACGACCGACCGGCACCCGGCCCCACAGCCCCCGGAGCCCCACAGCGACACCCCTGGCACCGACGACGCCCCGACCGTCACTGCCCCGGCCGCGCAGGCCGACGCCTCCGGCCACGGAGAGGGCCCGGAGACCACCGACGGCCCGGAGGCCGGGGAGCCCACCGGCGGTCCGGAGGCCGGCGAGAGCACCCGCGGTCCGGAGGCCGGCGAGACCACCCGCGGCACACAAGCCGATGGCGCCGGCGCCACCGAGCGCGACGCCGACGCCGGCTTCGGCGCCACGGGGACGCCCGACGCCCCGGCCAGGCCCGCCACCACCGGGACGCCGGGCGGCACCGCGGAACCGGACGCCGGCGGGAGCGCCGGCCGCGCGGAGAACCCCCGCACGAGCGGCGGTCACGGCACCGCCGGCGACACCCGCGCCACGGGCACGCAGACCCCCGGCACCAGCAGCCCGTCCCACGCCACCGGCACCCCCGCCCGGCCCGAAGACGCCCCGGCGCACCCCACCGGCACCGGCCACGACCCACACCACGAGCACCGGTCCCTCGCCCACTCCGGCATCGCGAAGGGCGAGCCGCCGCAGCCGCGGCCCAAGGAACCAGGCGGAGGCATCCTCATGGGCCGGCCCTTCGGCGTGCCGGTGTACGTCGCGCCGAGCTGGTTCCTCGTCGCCGCGCTGATCACCTGGGTCTTCGGCGGCCAGCTCGACCGTGTGCTGCCCGGGCTCGGCGCCGCCCGCTACCTGGTCTCCCTGTTCTTCGCCGTGGCTTTCTACGCCTCCGTCCTGGTCCACGAGCTCGCCCACACCGTCGCCGCGATCCGCTTCAAACTCCCCGTCCGCCGCATCCAGCTCCAGTTCTTCGGGGGCGTCTCCGAGATCGAGAAGGAGGCCGAGACCCCCGGACGGGAATTCGTGCTGGCCTTCGTCGGCCCGCTGCTCTCCCTCGTCCTCGCCGGGCTGTTCTACCTCGCCATGAAGCCCGTCGAACCCGGCACGGTACCCGGCGTCCTGCTCGCCGGCCTGATGATCTCCAACCTCATCGTGGCGATCTTCAACCTCCTGCCCGGCCTCCCCCTCGACGGCGGCCGCATGCTCCGCGCCGTCGTCTGGAAAATCACCGGCAGGCCCATGAGCGGCACCGTCGCCGCCGCCTGGGTCGGGCGCGCCCTCGCGGTGGCCGTCCTGATCGGCCTGCCCCTGCTCAACCAGTCCGGTGCCCTCGGCGGAAACAACGAGGACGTGGGCGGCATGGACACCGTCACCGACGCCCTGCTCGCCGCCATCCTCGCAGCGATCATCTGGACCGGCGCCGGCAACAGCCTGCGCATGGCCCGCCTGCGCGAACACCTCCCCGAACTCCGCGCCCGCACCCTCACCCGCCGCGCCGTACCCGTCCAGACCGACACCC
This sequence comes from Streptomyces sp. NPDC052109, assembly GCF_040680195.1. Lineage (NCBI taxonomy): Bacteria > Bacillati > Actinomycetota > Actinomycetes > Kitasatosporales > Streptomycetaceae > Streptomyces > Streptomyces sp. NPDC052109. The sequence goes on from NZ_JBFAWF010000032.1 coordinate 31,468, forward strand.
CGCTCTCCGAAGCCCTGCGCCGCGCCAACGCCGCCGGCGCCCGCGCCCTCGTCGTCGTCGACGCCCACGGCAACCCCCTCTCCCTGGTCCGCGAGTCAGCCATCGTCGGCGTACCCGAACACCGCCGCCCCTGGGTCTCCGTCAGCGGCCTCGCCCAGGAACTCACCGACGGCATGCGCGTCTCCGCCGAGCTCGCCGGGGAAGAACTCCTCGACGTCCTCCGCGCCACCCCCGCCACCGAATACCTGGTCGTCGAGGAGTCCGGCGAGATCTACGGCGTCCTGTCAGCGGCGGACGTGGAGCGGGCCTTCGTCAGAGCGATGGCGCGGCCGGCTTGACGGCACGCTGCGCCGGAGCGCCCCCGGCAGGGACGCCGGGAACGGCGCGACCAGCCCCGGACACCCCGCACCGTGCCCCCGTACCGTCGGTCCCGCCCCCCTCCGTCGGCCAAGCCCCGGCAGGGAACCGGTAGGCTGGTCACATGTCCGAACCGACCGGTGCCGCCCGCAGGCGCGGGCCCTTCAAGGTCGGGGACCAGGTACAGCTGACCGACCCCAAGGGTCGCCACTACACGTTCACGCTCGAAGCCGGGAAGAACTTCCACACCCACAAGGGTTCCTTCCCGCACGACGAACTGATCGGCGCTCCCGAGGGCAGCGTTGTCCGCACCACCGGCAACGTCGCCTACCTCGCGCTGCGCCCCCTGCTCCCCGACTACGTCCTGTCCATGCCCCGCGGGGCAGCCGTCGTCTACCCCAAGGACGCGGGGCAGATCCTCGCCTTCGCCGACATCTTCCCCGGCGCACGCGTCGTCGAGGCCGGCGTCGGCTCCGGCTCGCTCAGCAGCTTCCTGCTGCGCGCCATCGGCGACCAGGGCATGCTGCACTCCTACGAGCGCCGCGAGGACTTCGCCGAGATCGCCCAGGCGAACGTGGAACGCTACTTCGGCGGCCCCCACCCCGCCTGGCAGCTCACCGTCGGCGACCTCCAGGACAACCTGTCCGACACCGACGTCGACCGCGTCATCCTCGACATGCTCGCCCCCTGGGAATGCCTCGAGGCCGTCTCCAAGGCACTCGTCCCCGGCGGCATCCTGTGCTGCTACGTGGCCACCACCACCCAGCTCGCCCGGACCGTGGAGTCCATCCGGGAGATCGGTTGCTTCAACGAGCCGACCGCCTGGGAAACCATGATCCGCAACTGGCACATCGAAGGCCTTGCCGTCCGCCCCGACCACCGCATGATCGGTCACACCGGCTTCCTGCTCACCGCCCGGCGCCTCGCCGACGGCGTCGAACCGCCGATGCGCCGCCGCCGCCCCGCCAAGGGCGCCTACGGCGAGGACTACGCCGGACCCAACGCCGACGGCGGCACCGGCCGCTGACCACCCCGTACGCAGCACAACGCCAGGGCGCCGTGCCCGAGTTCCCGCCAACAGCCGGGAACTCGGGCACGGCGCCCGTCCGTTGACGGCACACCAGGACTTCCGCCCCCCAGCGGCCGCCACCCGCGCGGACGCCCCGCCTGCGGAAATCCCCGACCCCGCCGTTCCCCGGCACTGTGACGTATGGCACCATGCTGGCCACCCCACCGGCACAGCCCTCACGGGAGACACTCCTAGTGCAGCAATCCGCCGTTCCGGAGCTCGCCCACACCCACACCCGGCCCATCCACTGGGTCGCCACCGCGACAGCCGTCGCCGGTGTCGTAGCCCTCTCCTCCGTCGTACAGCCCGGATCGGCCACGGCCGCCCAGCCCACCGCCGGGGCCCGGCACAAGCCCGCCCACGCAGCCGTCGCACCGCCCGCCACCACCGGCGTCGACTTCCCCCTGCAGTGCGGACCGGTGAAAGCCGTCGTCGCCAAGAAAACCACCGGCGACCTCGACGGCGACGGCAGACCGGAAACCGTCGCGGTCGTCCACTGCGACTCCGCCATGGGCACGCCGCCCGACGGCGTCTACGTCCTCACCCGCTCCACGGACACAGGCACAGCCCGCGTCGTCGCCACCCTCGTCGACCCCAAGGACCGGCTCACCGTCACCGACCTCTCCCTGCACGCGGGCACAGTCGCCGCCACCCTGCTCGGCTACTCCTCCGACGCCGTGCCCAACTGCTGCCCCGACCTGAAGACCCCGACCAAGTGGCACTGGAACGGCAACGCGTTCATCCGCTCCACCCCCGCCGACACCCACAGCGTCTGACACCCGGCCCGGCCCGGCGACCAGCCCGGGCCGACGCCACTCACTCCGCACTCACTCCGCGTCGGGCCCGTACACCTCCGCCCTGTCCGAAACCCGGCGTACATGAATGCACTCACCAGGACACTCCCGCGCCGAGTCCACCACATCCGCCAGCAGTGGCAACGGCACCGGCACCGTCGCACCCGCGGACTGCAGCAGCTCGTCGTCCGCACCCTTCACGTAGGCCAGCCCGTCGATGTCCAGCTCGAACACCTCAGGGGCGTACTGGGCACAGATCCCGTCGCCGGTACACAGGTCCTGATCGATCCAGACCTCCAGCGCCTCCCCGCCCGGGGCCTCCTGCTGCACGGTCACCTCTCCTGCCGTCGGTACACCGGCGGGAGTCGGCACCACGAGGGCCAGCCGGGTCCGCGCCAGCGGCTGTTGAACACTCCCGACCCTACCTCCGCCCGCGTACCGGCAGCCTTGCACCGGCACCGGGGGTTTCCGCCCCTCGCCCCTCGGGTACCAGCGCTCGATCAGGACAGACACATCCCCGCCGCGGCAACCACTACTTCAAGCCGGGCCCGCCGTGACGCCCAACGCCCGCACCGTCGCTCTGCGTGATGAACGCGCGAGCGGCCTCCGGGGTGCCCGAGTCCGAGCCGATCAGCCCGGAACGGACAACTCCGGCCACTCAGGAAGGGTTTTGACCACGCGATGCCCGGAACAAGCCGCTTCCACATCACGTTGAGTGGGTATCCCCTCGGTGCGAGGGAGAGCGCAACGGGTGACCGACGACACACCTTGACAGTCATTGTGATCTAGGGGTTTCAATCGACACCCACCCAGGTAGGGTCTGGAAGCGTCCAGCTCCCCTTGGAGGAGGTGAGGACCGTGGCAGCCCACGACGACGACATGAACCGCGGCATCCGCCCGGGACGAGGGTCCGACGACCCGGCCGGGCAGATCGCCTACCTTGAGCAGGAGATCGCCGTCCTGCGACGCAAGCTCGCCGACTCTCCGCGACACACGAGGATTCTCGAAGAGCGGATCGTCGAGCTGCAGACCAACCTGGCCGGCGTGTCCGCCCAGAACGAACGGCTGGCCAACACCCTCCGCGAGGCCCGCGACCAGATCGTGGCCCTCAAGGAGGAAGTCGACCGGCTCGCGCAGCCGCCGGCCGGCTTCGGAGTCTTCCTGCAGGCCGTCGAGGACGGCACCGCCGACATCTTCACCGGCGGCCGCAAACTCCGCGTGAACGTCAGTCCGAGCGTCGACCTGGACGACCTGCGGCGCGGCCAGGAAGTCATGCTCAACGAAGCGCTCAACGTGGTCGAAGCCATGGAGTTCGAGCGCGTCGGCGACATCGTCACCCTCAAGGAGATCCTCGAGGACGGCGAGCGCGCCCTCGTACTGGGCCACACCGACGAGGAACGGGTGGTACGGCTCGCCGAGCCGCTGCTGGACGTCACCATCCGCGCCGGCGACGCCCTCCTGCTCGAACCCCGCTCCGGGTACGTCTACGAGGTCGTCCCCAAGAGCGAGGTCGAAGAACTCGTCCTCGAAGAAGTGCCCGACATCGGCTACGAACAGATCGGCGGCCTCGGCAACCAGATCGAAGCCATCCGCGACGCCGTCGAGCTGCCGTACCTCTACCCGGACCTGTTCAAGGAGCACGAGCTGCGCCCGCCCAAGGGCGTCCTGCTCTACGGGCCCCCCGGCTGCGGCAAGACACTGATCGCCAAGGCCGTCGCGAACTCGCTCGCCAAGAAGGTCGCCGAGGTCACCGGCCAAGCGGCCGGCAAGAGCTTCTTCCTCAACATCAAGGGTCCCGAGCTCCTCAACAAGTACGTCGGCGAGACCGAGCGGCAGATCCGCCTCGTCTTCCAGCGTGCCCGTGAGAAGGCCAGCGAGGGCACCCCCGTCATCGTCTTCTTCGACGAGATGGAGTCTCTCTTCCGCACCCGCGGCTCCGGCGTCAGCTCCGACGTGGAAAACACCATCGTCCCCCAGCTGCTCGCCGAGATCGACGGCGTGGAAGGCCTCCAGAACGTGGTCGTCATCGGCGCCTCCAACCGCGAGGACATGATCGACCCCGCCATCCTCCGGCCCGGCCGACTCGACGTGAAGATCAAGATCGAGCGTCCCGACGCCGAGGCCGCCAAGGACATCTTCGGCAAGTACCTCACCGAACGCCTCCCGCTGCACGCCGACGACCTCGGCGAACACGGCGGCGACAAGGCCACCACCGTCCAGAGCATGATCCAGACGGCGGTCGAGCAGATGTACGCCGAATCCGAGGAGAACCGCTTCCTGGAAGTCACCTACGCCAACGGCGACAAGGAAGTCCTCTACTTCAAGGACTTCAACTCCGGCGCCATGATCGAGAACATCGTCGGACGCGCCAAGAAAATGGCGATCAAGGACTTCCTCGAGAAGAGCCAGAAGGGCCTCCGCGTCTCCCACCTCCTCCAGGCCTGCGTGGACGAGTTCAAGGAGAACGAGGACCTCCCCAACACCACCAACCCCGACGACTGGGCCCGCATCTCCGGAAAGAAGGGCGAACGGATCGTCTACATCCGTACCCTCATCACCGGAAAGCAGGGCGCAGACACCGGACGCTCCATCGACACGGTGGCGAACACCGGTCAGTACCTGTAACAGCGGGGCGGCTGCGGGTGCCCTCACCGGGGGGCCCGCAGCCCTCTCGTTTTTTCAGGCCACGACCGGAGCAGCCAATGACGCAAATGATCTCCCCACCAGCGCAAAGGCGTTCTAGGCTCGTTCCTACCGCCGAGTCGCGCAGTGCGGGGACGGGCACCGCACACGCACCGGAGCGCAAGCGGTACGTGAGCGGCGCCCACGACAGAGGGTGCCGCCGGGCAAGGAGGGCCGCATGACCGTACGGCGAGTAATGGGCATCGAGACGGAGTACGGGATCTCCGTCCCCGGCCACCCCAACGCCAATGCCATGCTCACCTCGTCCCAGATCGTCAACGCCTACGCGGCGGCGATGCACCGGGCCCGCCGGGCCCGCTGGGACTTCGAGGAAGAAAACCCGCTACGGGACGCACGAGGCTTCGACCTCGCCCGAGAGGCCGCCGACGCCAGCCAGCTCACCGACGAGGACATCGGCCTCGCCAACGTCATCCTCACCAACGGTGCGCGCCTCTACGTCGACCACGCCCACCCCGAATACAGCGCCCCCGAGGTCACCAACCCCCGCGACGCCGTCCTCTGGGACAAGGCCGGCGAGCGGATCATGGCCGAGGCCGCGGAACGCGCCGCCCAGCTCCCCGGCGCGCAGCCCATCCACCTCTACAAGAACAACACCGACAACAAGGGCGCCAGCTACGGCACGCACGAGAACTACCTGATGAAGCGGGAAACCCCCTTCTCGGACATCGTGCGCCACCTCACGCCCTTCTTCGTCTCCCGCCAGGTCTTCGCAGGCGCCGGCCGTGTCGGCATCGGCCAGGACGGCCACGAACACGGCTTCCAGCTCAGCCAGCGCGCCGACTACTTCGAGGTCGAGGTGGGCCTGGAGACCACCCTCAAGCGCCCCATCATCAACACCCGCGACGAGCCCCACGCCGACGCCGAGAAGTACCGGCGCCTCCACGTGATCATCGGCGACGCTAACCTCTCCGAGATCTCCACCTACCTCAAGCTGGGCACGACCGCCCTGGTCCTGTCCATGATCGAGGACGGTTTCATCGCCGTGGACCTCGCCGTCGACCAGCCCGTCCGCACCCTCCACCAGGTCTCCCACGACCCCTCCCTCGAGCGCCTGGTCACCCTCCGCAGCGGACGCACGCTCACCGCCGTCCAACTTCAGATGGAGTACTTCGAGCTGGCCCGCAAGTACGTCGAGGAGCGTTACGGCGCCGACGCCGACGACCAGACCAAGGACGTCCTCACCCGCTGGGAGGACACCCTCACGCGGCTGGAGAACGACCCCATGAGCCTCGCCGGCGAACTCGACTGGGTCGCCAAACGCGAACTCATGGAGGGCTACCGCCGTCGCGACAGCCTCGACTGGGACGCGGCCCGCCTCCACCTCGTCGACCTCCAGTACGCCGACGTGCGCGCCGAGAAGGGCCTCTACAACCGCCTCGTGGCCCGCGGCCGCATGAAGCGGCTCCTGGACGAGTCCGAGGTCGACAAGGCCCGCACCAGGCCGCCGGAGGACACGCGTGCCTACTTCCGCGGCCGCTGCCTGGAGCAGTACGCCGACGACGTCGCCGCGGCGAGCTGGGACTCGGTGATCTTCGACCTGCCCGGCCGGGACTCGTTGCAGCGCGTTCCAACCCTGGAACCGCTACGCGGAACGCGAAATCACGTCAAGGAACTGCTGGACCGCTGCCGCACCGCGGAAGACCTGGTCAGGGTCCTGTCAGGCGGCTGAGCGGGCCAGGGGGGTACTCGGTGCGGCCCCGGCGGACAGGGTGGAAATCCGGCCCGCCGGGAATCATCGAGGTGGCCCCCGTACGTTGGAGAAAGTGCGGGGCCGATGTCGGACCCGGCTTGTAGGGTCTGATCATCACCGATCGGCAGGCGATCTGAGCGGGGTGAGGGTTATGGCAACCAAGGACACCGGCGGCGGCCAGCAGAAGGCCACGCGCGACACCGAAGAGGTCGAGGAGCAGGCGCAGGACGCGCAGGCCCAGGGGGACCTCAAGGAGCGGCACGAGAAGCTGAGCGACGACGTGGACTCCGTCCTGGACGAGATCGACGACGTACTCGAGGAGAACGCCGAGGATTTCGTGCGCTCATTCGTGCAAAAGGGTGGAGAGTAAAGGCCAGTCGGTCGCAGTGCCTTCGAAGTGAAGGTGGCGGGGGAGTCTGGTGGCAGAGGGACCCAACGCGAGGGTATGCGGGAAGTGCGGGCGGGAACTGCCTCCTGACGCCTTCGCGCGCGACAGGAATCGACCTGACGGCCTCCAGGCGTATCGCCGGGAGTGCGCGGCGGAGTACGGCGCTGCGCACCACCGGCGCCGCCGGGAGGCCATGGGCAAGCCGGTCCGGGAGAACGGCACGGCAACGCGACCGCTTCCGACGGGCTGTCGACGCGCTGCAAGGGCGTGCCGGGCTGCGCTCGGACGAGAGGACCAACCGGGGCGGGGGCGTCTGCCGTGTATGCCTGGCCGCCGTGCCGGCACATGTGGATCACTGCCATGAGACGGGTAGGGTCCGTGGCGTACTGTGCTTCAGCTGCAACGCCGCACTGGGGCAGTTCAAAGATCGGCCCGACGTCACAAGCCGGGCTGCTGCATACGTGGAAGGAAACGCGTGGAAGCCAACACTCGTAGCACCGGGCGTCTACCAGCTGCCTTCCTGACGCCTGGATCCTCCTCCTTCATGGACTTTCTCTCCGAGCACCAGCCGGAGCTGTTGCCCGGCAACCGGCAGCTGCCGCCCACGCAGGGCGTGCTCGAGGCGCCGCACGGGACGACGATCGTGGCCGCGACGTTCCCCGGGGGCGTGGTGCTCGCCGGTGACCGTCGGGCCACCATGGGCAATGTGATCGCTCAGCGGGACATCGAGAAGGTGTTCCCCGCGGACGAGTACTCGGCGGTGGGTATCGCAGGCACCGCCGGCCTGGCCGTGGAGATGGTCAAGCTCTTCCAGCTGGAGCTGGAGCACTTCGAGAAGGTCGAGGGTGCGCAGCTGTCGCTGGAGGGCAAGGCGAACCGGCTGTCGACCATGATCCGGTCGAACCTGGGCATGGCCATGCAGGGCCTGGCGGTGGTCCCCCTCTTCGCCGGTTACGACGTGGACCGGGAGAAGGGCCGCATCTTCTCGTACGACGTCACGGGCGGCCGTTCCGAGGAGCACAACTTCGCGGCGACGGGTTCCGGCTCGATCTTCGCGCGGGGCGCGATGAAGAAGTTGTTCCGTGACGATCTGACCGAGGAGCAGGCGACCACGCTGGTGGTGCAGGCCCTCTACGACGCGGCTGACGACGACTCGGCGACCGGTGGTCCCGATGTCGCCCGCCGGATCTACCCGATCATCACCGTGATCACCGAGGACGGTTTCCGCCGGCTGACGGAGGAGGAGGCCTCCGAGATCGCCCGTGCGGTGCTGCAGAAGCGCCTGGAGGAGCCCGACGGCCCGAAGGCCGCCCTGCTCTGAGCGCGGGCCCCGGTTCTTATCAAGGTGATCCAGTGACCATGACAGAAAGGGACGGATAACCGGTGTCGACGCCGTTCTATGTCTCCCCCCAGCAGGCCATGGCCGACCGGGCGGAGTATGCCCGGAAGGGCATTGCCCGTGGCCGCAGCCTGGTGGTCATGCAGTTTGCCGACGGCATCGTGTTCGTCGGTGAGAACCCGTCCCGTGCGCTGCACAAGTTCAGCGAGATCTATGACCGGATCGGTTTTGCGGCCGCCGGCAAGTACAACGAGTACGAGAACCTGCGCATCGGTGGTGTGCGTTACGCCGACCTGCGGGGTTACACCTATGACCGTGATGATGTGACCGCCCGTGGTCTGGCGAACGTCTATGCCCAGACGCTCGGCACGATCTTCTCGTCGGCCGCCGAGAAGCCGTACGAGGTGGAGCTGGTCGTGGCCGAGGTGGGGGAGACCCCGGAGGGTGACCAGATCTATCGGCTGCCGCACGACGGCTCCATCGTGGACGAGCACGGCTCGGTCGCGGTGGGCGGCAACGCCGAGCAGATCAGCAGTTTCCTGGACCAGCGTCACCGTGACGGCATGTCGCTGGCGGAGGCTCTGAAGCTGGCGGTGCAGGCCTTGTCCCGTGACACCAACGGCAGCGAGCGGGAGATTCCCGCGGAGCGCCTTGAAGTGGCGGTGCTGGATCGTACGCGTCCGCAGAAGCGGAAGTTCAAGCGGATCGTCGGTCGTCAGCTGTCGCGTCTGCTGGCTGCGAACGGTGCGGCCACGGAGGCGGAGAGCTCGGAGGAGGAGGACGGCTCCGAGGAGGAGTGACCCGCCGCCCCGATTGCCCGCTCATGTGTGCCCCGGCCGTCGTCCTGGCCGGGGCACACGGCGTTCTCATACGTCACCGTGGTGTCTGGGCGGCGCGTGGCGGGGCCGTGGAACCCCGTACGACCAGGTGGACCGGGATGTCCCCACGCTCCGGTTCGCGGCCGTCCAGGACGGCGAGCAGGGCCTGCATGCCGCGTTCGCCGAAGAGTTCGGCGTCGAGTCGTACGGTGGTCAGCTCGGGGTCGATGGCGGTGGCGAGGCCGAGGTCGTCGACGCCGGTGACGGACACGTCGTCCGGTACGCGCAGGCCGAGGCGGTGCAGGGCCTTGTAGGCGCCGGCGGCGAGTTTGTCGTCGTCGCAGACGACGGCGGTGGGCCGGGGGCCGGGTGCGGTGAGGGCGGTCTCGGTGGCGGCCAGGGCTCCCTCGATGGAGATCGGGGCCGGGGCCGTACGTACGTGTGTGTTTGGTACGGCGGCGAGGCGTGCCGCCAGTTCACGCGCGCGTACTTCGAAGGTCCAGGAGGGTACGTCGGCGGCCAGGTGGAGGATGTGGCGGTGGCCGAGGCCCAGCAGGTGTTCGGCGATCTGGCGGATGCCGTCCGTGATGTCGAGGTTGACGGTGGCGGCGCCGAGGCTGCCGTGGGGGTCGCTGTCGAGCATGACGAGGGGGAGCTGGTCTCCGCGGATGGCGGTGAGCGCGTCGGCGGCCATGGAGGAGGCGATGACGCCGTCCAGGGCGGCTTGGGCGGAGGCGAAGGGGTCGCGGGCGGGGCCGATGCCTTCGGGGGAGGGGTAGAGGACCACGCCGAAGCCGTTGTCGGCGGCGACGCGGGCGGCGCCTGTGTAGACGCCGGCGAAGAACTCGGTGGTCAGGGCGGGGACGACGAGCAGGACGGTGCGGGTGTGGCCGAGGCGGAGGTTGCGGGCGGCGAGGTTGGGGCGGTAGCCGAGTTCGCGCGCCGCTTCGCGGACTCGTTCGGCGGTGGCTTCGGAGACCCGGCCGCGCCATTTGTCGCCGAGGACGAGGGAGACGGCGGCCTGGGAGACGCCGGCCGCGTGGGCGACGTCCCTGCTGGTCGGGCGCGTGCTGCTGCGTGCCACCGGCGGGCTGCTCCTTCGTCTGGACGCGTGAACAGCGCACATGGTACGTATGGGAGAGGAAGTTATACGTAAAACGTCGGGTTGTCTCGGTGGCCCGGTCGAGCCGCGGGAGGGCAGGCACATGGCCACGGGCTATCTGGAGATACTCCGGGCGAGGCATGCGCTGCGGTTGCTCACCGGCACCTTGGTGGGGCGGCTGCCGAACGCCACCGCCGCGATCGCCCTGGTGTTGTTCGTTCGTGCCGAGGGCGGCACCTACAGCCTCGCGGGTGCGCTCGCGGCGGTCTACGGCGTGGCCAACGCCGTCGGTCAGCCGGTGCTGGGCCGGCTGGTGGACCTGTACGGTCAGCCGCGTGTCCAGCTGCCGGCGGCCGTTCTCGCGGCTGCGTCCATGACGCTGTTCGCGTTCTCGGGTACCGATCCGCTGCCGCAGGCGTACGTGGCCGTCGCGGCGGCCGGCCTGTTCGCGCCCCCGCTGGAGGGGGGTCTGCGTGCCCTGTGGCCGTCGGTGCTCCGTCGTGAGGAGCAGGTGCACACGGCGTACGCGATGGACGCGGTCGCGCAGGAGATCATGTTCACGGTGGGGCCGCTGCTGGTGACGCTGTGTGTGTCGCTGTGGGACCAGCGTGCGGCTCTTCTCGTGCTGAACGTGCTGGGGGTGCTGGGGGCGCTGTCGGTGGTGGTGTCGCCGCCTTCGCGCGCGTGGCGGTCGGCTCCGCGTGAGGCGCACTGGCTGGGTGCGCTGCGCTCTGCCGGCCTGCTCGCGCTGCTCGGCGCGTTCCTGTTCGTGGGTGTCGCGCTGGGCTCGATCACGGTGGCGTCGGTGTCGTACGCCGATGCGCACGGTGGTGACGCGGTGTACGGCTGGATGATGGCGGGGCTCGGGCTGGGGGCACTGGTCGGTGGCACGCTGTACGGGGCCCGGGAGTGGGCGGGTCCGCCGGAGCGGCGACTGCGGGTGCTGGTGGCGCTTCTGGCGGTGTGTTATCTGCCGTTGACGCTGGCGCCGGGCGCGGTGGCCATGGTGGTGCTGTCGGTGGTCTCGGGGGTCTTCCTGGCGCCGTGCATCGCCTGTGCGTTCATCATCGTGGACCGGCATGCGCCGAGCGGGACGGTCACGGAGGCGTTCTCGTGGCTTGTGACGACGTTCACCGTGGGTGCCTCGGCGGGGACGGGCGTGACGGGTCCGGTGGTCCAGGCGGGTGGCACGGTGTGGGGTTTCGCGGTTCCGGGTGCGGCGGGGGCCGTGTCGTTGCTGGTGCTGCTGGCCACGGGGAAGGTCCTCGCAGCTCCCGCGCGGGGCGGGGTCGTTGCGTCTTCATCGGAAAATGATCCAAATCGTGCTGTCGAACCCCGTTTCAGCTCAGGGGATCGGGCGTAATGTTCACTCATGGACCGCCGCATTTTCGGGCTGGAGAACGAGTACGGCGTCACGTGCACGTTCAGGGGACAGCGGCGCCTGTCTCCTGACGAGGTGGCGCGGTACCTCTTCCGCCGTGTCGTGTCATGGGGCCGCAGCAGCAATGTCTTTCTGCGAAACGGCGCCCGGCTCTATCTCGACGTGGGCTCACATCCGGAATACGCGACACCCGAGTGTGACAACGTGATCGAACTGGTCACCCACGACAAGGCCGGCGAGCGCATTCTCGAAGGACTCCTGGTGGACGCGGAACGACGCCTGCACGAGGAGGGAATCGCGGGCGACGTCTACCTGTTCAAGAACAACACCGACTCGGCGGGCAACTCCTACGGCTGCCACGAGAACTATCTGGTGGCGCGGCACGGGGAGTTCTCCCGGCTCGCGGACATCCTCATCCCGTTCCTGGTGACCAGGCAGTTGCTGTGCGGTGCGGGGAAGGTGCTGCAGACGCCGCGTGGTGCGGTGTACTGCGTGAGCCAGCGCGCGGAGCACATCTGGGAGGGCGTGTCCTCGGCGACGACCCGGTCGAGGCCGATCATCAACACGCGCGACGAGCCGCACGCGGACGCGGAGCGTTACCGCCGGCTGCACGTCATCGTCGGTGACTCCAACATGTCCGAGACGACGATGCTGCTGAAGGTCGGGGCCACGGACCTGGTGCTGCGCATGATCGAGGCGGGCACGGTGATGCGGGATCTGACGCTGGAGAACCCGATCCGGGCGATCCGGGAGGTCAGTCACGACATCACGGGCCGGCGCAAGGTGCGTCTGGCGAGCGGCCGGGAGGCGTCGGCGCTGGAGGTGCAGCGGGAGTACTTCGACAAGGCGGTGGACTTCTGCGACCGCCGCGGGATCCGCACGGGCACGGTCGCGCAGGTGCTGGAGCTGTGGGGTCGTACGCTGGACGCGATCGAGACCGAGGAACTGGACCGGATCGCCACCGAGATCGACTGGGTGATGAAGTACAAGCTCATCGAGCGGTACCGGGCCAAGCACAACATGACCATGTCGCATCCGCGGGTCGCTCAGATAGACCTCGCCTACCACGACATCCACCGTCGTCGTGGCCTGTACTACCTGCTGGAGAAGAAGGGTCAGGCGACCCGGGTCTGCAACGACTTGAAGATCTTCGAGGGCAAGTCGGTCCCGCCGCAGACCACTCGGGCGCGGCTGCGCGGCGACTTCATCCGGCGGGCACAGGAACAGCGCAGGGACTTCACGGTCGACTGGGTGCATCTGAAGCTGAACGACCAGGCGCAGCGGACGGTGTTGTGCAAGGACCCGTTCCGTTCGGTGGACGACCGGGTGGAGAAGCTGATCGCCGGAATGTAGCCAAAGGCTGGTGAGTCAAGCGTTTCGGGCGTGAAATGCCGGAACGCCACACGGGCGTCGTACGTTTCCCGTACGGCGCCCTTCTCACGCCGTAGAGTTGCGCGCACGCCATCCACAAGATCGACCGATTACGAGGCTCTTCCGTGCGCCGACGTTCCCTCATCCTCGCCGCCGTTCCCGCAGGTCTGGTCACACTCGCCGCGTGCGGTGACAACAAGTCCAGTTCCAGCAAGGCCAGTGCCTCGCCGTCGCCGTCGCCGTCGCCGTCGGTGTCCACGCCTCCTCCGCCGAAGATCGTGGACGGGCCGTTGCCGGCGATCACGGCGGGCACGAAGTTCGGTGAGAAGCCGACGGTGGCCAAGGGCCCGGGTGAGCCGTCGAAGAACCTGGCGGTGAAGACGGTGATCGCGGGCGCTGGTCGTACGGTCGCGGAGAACGACTTCATCCAGGCGAACTACCTGGGGCAGATCTGGGACACGGGCAAGGTCTTCGACAACTCCTACGACCGCAAGCGTCCGCTGGTGATGCAGCTGGCCCAGGGCAGCATCATCGACGGCTGGCGGTACGGGCTCGCGGGCAGGAAGACGGGCAGCCGGGTCCTGATGGCGGTGCCGCCGACGTGGGGTTACGGCACGTCGGGGAACGCGCAGGCGGGCATCAAGGGCACGGACACGCTCGTGTTCGTCATCGACCTGATCGAGTCGTTCAACTCCAAGAGCTCGGCCAAGGGCAAGGAGGTCGCGCAGAGCGACGCCGCGCTGCCGAAGGTGGCCACGAACACCGACGGCGGCGTCCCGAAGGTCACCGTCCCGAAGACGAACCCGCCGAAGAAGCTCGTGTCGACCTACGTCCTGGAAGGCGACGGCCCCGAGCTGAAGGCCGACCAGACGGTGCTGTGCCAGTTCCAGGGGCTGGTCTGGGACAGCGGGAAGACGTTCGAGCGGACGTACGGCTCGGGCCGGCTCAGCGAGTTCGCGCTGGAGCAGATGCAGCAGGCGGTGAAGGGCCTGGCGCAGGGGCTGACCGGCAAGAAGGTGGGCAGCCGGGTGCTGATCGTCGTGCCGCCGGAGCTGGGTTACGGCAACACTCCGCCGAGCGGTGGTGTCATCAAGAAGGGTGCGACGCTCGTGTTCACGGTGGACATCCTGGCGGCGATGTAGTCGCTCGTGTCCGTTGCGGGCGGCAGAGCTGCGGAGATGAAAGACTGTCGGCGTTTCGTGTCGTACACAAGCAGGAGCTTTTGACGTGAGCATCGATAAGCCCGAGATCGACTTCCCGGGCGGCGAGCCCCCGGCGGACCTCGAGATCAAGGACATCTGGGAGGGCGACGGGCCGGTGGCGCAGGCGGGTCAGACCGTCACCGTCCACTACGTGGGTGTCGCCTTCAGCACCGGCGAGGAGTTCGACGCCAGCTGGAACCGGGGCACGCCGTTCCGCTTCCCGCTGGGTGGGGGCCGTGTCATCGCGGGCTGGGACCAGGGTGTGCAGGGCATGAAGGTCGGTGGCCGCCGCCAGCTGACCATCCCCGCCCACCTCGCCTACGGCAACCAGAGCCCGACCCCGGCGATCAAGCCGGGCGAGACGCTGATCTTCGTGGTGGACCTCCTGGGCGTCTGATCCCCGCCCGATCCCCACATGATCGCCTGATCGACCGGCCGTGTCCGACCGGATCCGATCACCTGGGGCCCATGCCTGTCCGGGCATGGGCCCTCGGCTTTTGTCACCGCACCGAGGAGCGGTACGGTCATCGGTCGGAAGCACGATAGGGAAGGTGAAGGGCGTCGATGGCCATTGCCAAGGCCGAGCGGCTGATGAACCTCGCGCTGTGTCTGCTCGGCACCCGGCGGCCACTCAGCAAGCGTGAGCTGCGTGCGTCCATCGAGGCCTACCTCGAGGCGGGCTCGGACGACTCCTTCAACCGGATGTTCGAGCGGGACAAGGACGACCTGCGCGAGCTGGGTCTGGTCATCGAGACGGTGGAGAACCTCGACGGCGAGGTCGGCTACATGGCCCGCCGCGACAGCAACCGTCTGCCGCCCATCACCCTGGACGCCGAAGAGGCCGCGGCGCTCGGCCTCGCCGCGAAGGTGTGGCAGCAGGCCCGTCTGGCCGGCGCCGCCAGTGGTGCGCTGCAGAAGCTGCGCGCCGCGGGGCTCCCCGAGGGCGTCGACCCGTACGAGGCGCACGGCGCCCTCGAACCCCGCATTCCGGTGCACGAGGCCGCGTTCGAGCCGCTGATGCTGGCCTGCCGCGACCGCCGCCCGGTCGTCTTCGACTACCGCAAGGCCTCCGCCGCCCACCCCGAGCCCAGGCACGTGGAGCCATGGGCGCTGGAGTGCTGGCGCGGCCACTGGTACCTGGCCGGTTTCGACCGGGACCGGGGCGCCGAGCGGGTCTTCCGGCTGTCCCGGATCACCGGCCGGGTCCGCTCGCGCGGTACGGGCTTCACCGCGCCCGTGCCCGACGTGGTGACCGTGCGCGAGACCGTCGCGAGCTGGGCGGGCGAGATCGCCGACGGCACGGCCCTGATCCGGCTGCGCTCCGGCGCCGGTTACCCCCTCCGGGCGAAGGCCGGCAAGGTGCGGGAACTCGGCGACGGGTGGGACGAGTTGGAGATTCCGTACGGGCACGGCCTGGACGCCTGGCTGGTGGAGTTCGGGCCGGACGTGGTGGTCCTGGAGCCGGCCGAGCTGCGCGCGGACGTGGTGGACCGGCTGCGTGCCGTGGCCAAGGGCTGAGGGGGGAGCAGGACTGTGGCAGGCAAACCGGTCAGGCCCGTGAACGCCATCGACCAGACCCGTCGGATGCTCTCCCTGGTGACGTATCTGCGTGAGCGGCCCGGCGCGCGGATCGCCGACGTGGCGCGTGCCTTCGGCATCACCGAGGACGAGCTGGTCGCCGACCTCGATCTGCTGCCCATGTGCGGCACCAGCTTCCGCGGCGGTGACCTGCTGGACATCGACACCGACGGCGAGCGCATCTGGTGGCACAACCCGGCCGCACTCGGCGAGGAGGCCGCCGAGCCGCTGCGGCTGGCCGCCGACGAGGCCACCGCGCTGCTGGTGGCGGCCCGCGCGGTCTCGACCCTGCCGGGCCTGCGGGAGGGCGACCGGCAGGCCCTGCTGCGCGCCACGGCCAAGGTGGAGGCCGCCGCCGGCGAAGCTGCGGGCGCCAGCTCCCGGCTGTCGGTGACCTTCGAGTCCGAGGGCGGGGTCTTCGCCGACGTCGACCGGGCGATCTCCGAGCGCCGCCGGCTGTGGATCCGCTACTACTCCCCGGCCCGCGACGAGGTCACCGAGCGCGAGATCGACCCGATCCGCCTGGTCAGCGTCGGCCACACCTATGTGGAGGCCTGGTGCCGTCGCTCCGAGGCCCGGCGGACCTTCCGGCTCGACCGGGTCGCCGAGATCAGGATCCTGGACGAGCCGTCCGCGCCGCCCGAGATAGAGCTGCGCGACCTCTCCGAGGGGCTGGTGCAGCCGGCCGCCGAGGACCCGGAGGTCGTGGTCGAGGTCGGCCCGGGCGGCCGCTGGGTGGCCGAGTACTACCCGCACGACAGCGCCGATGAGCTTCCCGACGGCGGGCTGCGTATCACTCTGCGGACCCCCGATCCGGCCTCCCTGCGGCGCCTCGCGCTGCGGCTCGGCGCCGACGGCCGGATCGTCTCCCCGCCCGAGCTGGCCGAGAGCGCCCGCCGGGCGGCGGCGGAGGCCCTGGCGGCGTACGACACGGCGCCGCCGGAGTGAGCTGCCGGGGCGCTGCGCGCGCCCAGGGGCGCGGGGAACCGCGCGACCAGCCACGACGGCGCCGCAGATGACAACGGCGCATCGACGGCCGGTGAACGACCCACGAGAAGGAGCGAGGCCTGTGAGCGAGTCTCGGGTGTCCGGTGCGGGTGAGATGACGGTGGCGGCCGCCTTCGCCGGGATGAGGAGAGCGGTCCCCGTGGTGTTCAAGGCGGGCTGCCCGGACTGCCGGGGCCGCTTCGAGCTCGCCGCGAGCGCGCTGCGCCTGGCCATCGGCGCCAGCAGCCGGACGACGTTCTACTCCTTCACCTGCCCGGAGTGCGGTGCCGCCGTCCGCAAGCCCGCAGGTGAGCGCATTGTCGAGTTGCTCACCGGCGGCGGCGTCAGCACGCTGCGGCTGCACTCCACGGTGTAGCACGCCGCGGCCCGCCGGGGCTGCGGGAGCCTGAGGCCGCGCTCGGGGTGCGGGGTGCTGAGGGCGGAGGTGGGTGTCGGGCCTTGAGGGTGGACTCGGGGTGCAGGACCGGGAAGCCGGGCCCGGGGCGCGGGAGCCTGGCCCGGGCCCGGGGTGCGGGCGCCTGAGATCGTGCTCGGGGTGTCGGGCCCTGAGGGCGGAGTCGGGTGGAGGACCCCGAAGCCGGACTCGGGGTGCGGGAGCCTGAGGCCGCGCTCGGGGTGCGGGGTGCTGAGGGCGGAGCCGGGTGCGGGACCCGGACGCCGGACTCGGGGTGGAGGGCCCTGAGGGTGGAATCGACGTGCAGCTCCCCGCGGCCGCGAGCCCAGGTACCAGGCCCCCCGAAGCCGCCCGGTGCGGGGGCCCCGGAGCCGCACTTCGCGGCGCAGGCGGCTGCGTCGCACCGCTGGGGACGGTCTAGTCTCGACGTCATGTTCTGGCCGATGTTCGCGGTAGCGGTGGGTTTCCTGGGTCTAGCGGTGCTGGGGGTGCTCGCCGTCCGGGTCTTCCTGGAGGCCAGGCGCCTCGGACAGCAGGTCGCCGACTCCGCGCGCCGTATCGACAGGGCGGCCGAGGATCTGGAGCGGGCGGCCGGCAGCGCGGCCCGCGCTGTAGATGCCCTGTGATTGCGTCACGTCGTGCGATTTGGGGCACTTCGGCCTGTCACCTTGCGGGTTCGGCCAGGTACGCTGCTGGTCGCGGCCCGGAATTTGAGGCGCGGTCCGCGGAGCGGGCGTACGCACGGGGATTGTCCACCGTTCACCCCAGGGCGTTACGATCGCTGCCAGCACGATGGTCAGACAAATGTCCGACCCGTCGGACACGCCCCGTCGCCCCGCCTCAGTGAGAAGGTGAAGACTTTATGTTCCGCAACGCACTTGAGCCGTGGCACCTGGTGCTGCTGATTCTGGTGATCGTCCTCGTGTTCGGCTCCAAGAAGCTTCCGGACATGGCGCGTTCTCTCGGCAAGTCCGCGCGCATCCTCAAGAGCGAGGCCAAGGCGATGAAGGACGAGGGGAAGCAGTCCACCACCTCCGCGCAGCCCGCCGAGGAGCCGACCCCCGCCCAGCGCACGATCCAGGCCGCGCCCGGCGACGTGTCCAGCTCCCGCCCGGTCAACGAGCCGACCGACACGACCCAGCGCTGACGCGAGGACCGGGGCGTCCGGTCCGTTGCACGAGATGAGGATGTGGGTTGCTCAAGTCTGCCCGCAATACGGAGAAGGATCCCGAGGGGCGGATGCCGCTCGCGGATCACTTGCGTGAGCTGCGCAACCGGCTCGCGAAGGGCGTTCTGGCGATCGTCGTCGTCGCGGTGGTGTCGGCCTTCTTCTACAAGGACATCATCAACTTCATCACCCAGCCGGTGCTCCACTCGGTCGGTTGCGGGCAGTCCTTCGGGCAGCTGGCCAAGACCAAGAACGTCCACTGTGCGCACATCACGGTCAGCGGCCTGCTGGCGCCGTTCACCCTGGCCCTGAAGACCGCGCTGACGGCCGGTGTCGTACTGGCGGCGCCGGTCTGGCTCTACCAGCTGTGGGCGTTCGTCGCACCCGGCCTGCACCGGCACGAGAAGAAGTACGCCTACGCGTTCGTCGGTTTCGGCTTCCCCCTCTTCCTGGTCGGTGGCTACC
Source organism: Streptomyces sp. NPDC052109 (assembly GCF_040680195.1). NCBI lineage: Bacteria > Bacillati > Actinomycetota > Actinomycetes > Kitasatosporales > Streptomycetaceae > Streptomyces > Streptomyces sp. NPDC052109. Next base: position 50,295 of record NZ_JBFAWF010000032.1, read on the forward strand.
TCGCCTTCCACGTGCTGCCCGTGACGGCGAAGTTCCTCGTCGACCTCACGCCGGGCGGTGCGGAGAACCTGCTCCCGCTGGACGACCTCCTCGACCTGGTCACGCGCATGGTCGTCGTCTTCGGCCTCGCCTTCGAGATGCCGTTGCTGCTGGTGATGCTCAACCTCACCGGCATCCTGTCCGGTCGGCGGATGCTCGGCTGGTGGCGCGGCATGATCGTCGGTATCGCCGCCTTCGCGGCCGTGGCCACACCCAGCCCCGACCCGGGGACGATGCTGGCGCTGGCGGCACCGATCTGGGGGCTGTTCTTCATCGCCGTGGGCTTCTCGCTGCTCAACGACCGGCGCCGGGCCCGCCGCGAGGCGCAGGGCCCCGCCGACGACGAGGCCTCCGAGCTCGACCTCACTCCCGAGGACATCGGCGAGATCGAGCCCGTCGCGGCCAGCCGGTCCCTGCCCGAGCCGACCGGCACGGACCGGGTCAACGGCTACGACGACGTGACCTGAGCCCGCGCCTCACCGAGCCGCACGATGCCCCCGCCCTGGTGGACGGGGGCATCGTCGTGTCGCGAGGCAAATGATCGGGATAATGATCGTCCTGTTGTCAGCGGGGCCCGGTACGCTCGAAAGCACGATGACAGAGGACCTCTCACCGGCCGAGCGGTATGCGGCGGCCCGCAGGCGGGCAGCCGAGCAGGCCACCGCGCTCGCGTCCTTCCGCGAGATGTACGACTTCGGCCTCGACCCCTTCCAGATCGAGGCCTGCCAGGCACTCGAAGCGGGGAAGGGCGTACTGGTGGCCGCCCCCACCGGCTCGGGCAAGACGATCGTGGGCGAGTTCGCCGTCCACCTCGCCCTGCAGCAGGGCAAGAAGTGCTTCTACACGACACCCATCAAGGCGCTGTCGAACCAGAAGTACGCCGACCTGTGCCGCCGCTACGGCACCGGCAAGGTCGGCCTGCTCACCGGCGACAACAGCGTGAACTCCGACGCCCCGGTGGTCGTGATGACCACCGAGGTCCTGCGGAACATGCTCTACGCCGGCTCCCAGACCCTCCTCGGCCTCGGCTACGTCGTCATGGACGAGGTCCACTACCTCTCCGACCGCTTCCGCGGCGCCGTCTGGGAAGAGGTGATCATCCACCTGCCCGAGTCGGTGACCCTGGTGTCGCTGTCGGCCACCGTGTCCAACGCCGAGGAGTTCGGTGACTGGCTGGACACCGTCCGTGGCGACACCGAGGTGATCGTCTCCGAGCACCGGCCCGTGCCCCTGTTCCAGCACGTCCTCGCCGGGCGCCGGATGTACGACCTGTTCGAGGAGGGCGAGGGCCACAAGAAGGCCGTCAACCCCGACCTGGTCCGCCTGGCCCGCATGGAGGCCAGCAGACCCTCGTACCAGGACCGGCGGCGCGGCCGGGCGATGCGCGAGGCCGACCGGGAGCGCGAGCGCAGACAGCGCTCGCGCGTGTGGACACCGGGCCGGCCCGAGGTCATCGAGCGACTGGACTCCGAGGGCCTGCTCCCGGCCATCACCTTCATCTTCAGCCGCGCCGCCTGCGAGGCCGCCGTCCAGCAGTGCCTGTACGCGGGCCTGCGGCTCAACGACGAGGAGGCCCGGGAACGGGTCCGCGCCCTGGTCGAGGAGCGCACCGCCTCCATTCCGCCCGAGGACCTGCACGTCCTCGGCTACTACGAATGGCTGGAGGGCCTGGAGCGCGGCATCGCCGCCCACCACGCGGGCATGCTGCCGACCTTCAAGGAGGTCGTGGAGGAATTGTTCGTGCGCGGCCTGGTGAAGGCGGTGTTCGCCACCGAGACCCTCGCGCTCGGCATCAACATGCCGGCCCGCTCGGTGGTGCTGGAGAAGCTCGTCAAGTGGAACGGCGAGCAGCACGCCGACATCACCCCCGGCGAGTACACCCAGCTGACCGGCCGCGCCGGCCGCCGGGGCATCGACATCGAGGGACACGCGGTCGTGCTGTGGCAGCGCGGCATGAGCCCCGAGCACCTCGCCGGTCTCGCGGGCACGCGCACGTACCCGCTGCGCTCCAGCTTCAAGCCGTCGTACAACATGGCGGTCAACCTGGTCGAGCAGTTCGGCCGGCACCGCTCGCGCGAACTGCTGGAGACGTCCTTCGCGCAGTTCCAGGCCGACAAGTCGGTCGTCGGGATCTCCCGCCAGGTGCAGCGCAACGAGGAGGGCCTGGAAGGCTACAAGGCCTCCATGACCTGCCACCTCGGCGACTTCGAGGAGTACGCGCGACTGCGCCGCGAACTGAAGGACCGCGAGACCGAGCTGGCCCGGCAGGGCGCCAACCTGCGGCGCGCCGAGGCGGCCGGCGCCCTGGAGCGGCTCAAGCCGGGCGACGTCATCCACGTCCCCACGGGCAAGTACGCGGGCCTGGCCCTGGTGCTCGACCCGGGCCTGCCCGCCGGCCGCTCCAACGGCCATCGCGGTTACGATCACTACGACGGCCCGCGCCCGCTGGTGCTGACCGCCGAACGCCAGGTCAAGCGGCTGGCGGCGATGGACTTCCCGGTGCCGGTGGAGCCGCTGGACCGGATGCGCATCCCGAAGTCCTTCAATCCGCGCTCGCCACAGTCCCGCAGGGACCTGGCCTCCGCGCTGCGCACCAAGGCCGGGCACATCCCCGCGGAGCGGGCCCGCAAGAAGCGCTCCCAGGCCGCCGACGACCGTGAGATCGCCCGCCTGCGCACCGCCATCCGCGCGCATCCCTGCCACGGCTGCAACGACCGTGAGGACCACGCCCGTTGGGCCGAGCGCTACCACCGGCTGCTGCGCGACACCTCGCAGCTGGAGCGCCGCATCGAGGGCCGTACGAACACGATCGCGCGCACCTTCGACCGGATCGTGGCCCTGCTGACCGAGCTGGACTACCTGCGCGGCGACGAGGTCACCGAGCACGGCAAGCGGCTCGCCCGGCTTTACGGGGAACTCGATCTGCTGGCCAGCGAATGCCTGCGCGAGCGGGTCTGGGAGGGCCTCGGCCCGGCCGAACTCGCCGCCTGCGTCTCGGCGCTGGTGTACGAGGCACGGGTCGGCGACGACGCGATGGCGCCCAAGCTCCCGTCGGGCCAGGCGAGGGCCGCGCTCGGTGAGATGGTGCGGATCTGGGGCCGGCTGGACGGTCTGGAGGAGGAGTTCCGGATCAACCAGACCGAGGGCGTCGGGCAGCGCGAGCCGGATCTGGGCTTCGCCTGGGCCGCGTACATGTGGGCCTCGGGCAAGGGGCTCGACGAGGTGCTGCGCGAGGCGGACATGCCCGCGGGGGACTTCGTGCGGTGGTGCAAGCAGGTGATCGACGTGCTGGGCCAGATCTCCGCGGCGGCTCCTGTGGAGGGCTCGACCGTGGCCAAGGCCGCGCGCAAGGCCGTGGATCAGTTGCTGCGGGGTGTGGTCGCCTACTCGTCGGTGGGATGACCTGACGCATCGCGGGCGCGGGTGAACTGCCGTTGATCGCGCAGTTCCCCGCGCTCCTCCACGGAGTGGCACCTGTCCGGTGCCCGGAAGAACCCTGACCCACCTGCACTTTCACTCATCACGGTGAGTCACTTTCGCATGCCCGTACCCAGTGACCGAACGTGTTCGAATGGCAGCCCTGCGTGTAAATGGGGCCGAGCGTACTCCTGTCGTACGGGCGATTTCAGGTGCTTGCCGAATATGACACGGCGATGATCCGGTCGGACTAAGCTCGCCCGCGGCGCACCGAGTTGAGGTGAATTCGTGCGCCTGTTCCCAAACATGCGATAGATCCCGACAGTTCATGAACCTTCCCCCCGAAAGCTCTCCCGACACCCAGCCGATTCGTCTCAGAAGGCATCCATGGTGAGTGTTCAGAAGCCTCCCGGTCGCCGTGAACGTCCCTATGCGCGCGTGCTGTTGCCCCCGGCCATACTGATGGCCGCCGCGACCGGGGCCGCCGTCGCCCTGGTGCCGGCGTCGGCCCGGATCGCCGTCGGCGCGGTGGGGGCGCTGGCCGTGCTGCTGGTCCTCGCCACGGGCGGGGAGGCCGCCCGCCGCGGCCGCAGGCTCCGCGAGGAACAGGCCGAGCACGCCCGTCACAGCGCGTATCTGGAGCACCGGATCGCCGCCCACGACGAGCTGATCGAGCGCTTCGCCACCGACGTCATCCCCCACGGCCTGCTGCGGCTGCGCGTGGGAGAACCGCTGCGCGACGTCATGGTCAAGGGCTACGACGTCGACCCCGAACTGCGCAGTCTGCCGGACGCGTACCGGCAGCTGTTCCGCGCCGCGATGCGCGGAGCCGAGCACGAGATCAACATGCGCGAGGCCACCGAGCAGTCCTTCGTGAGCATCGCCCGCCGCGTCCAGGCCATCGTCCACCAGCAGTCCAACGAACTGCGGGAGATGGAGGAGGACCACGGCCGCAACCCCGAGGTCTTCGACGACCTGCTGCGCATCGACCACGGCACCTCGCTCATCGGCCGTCTCGCCGACACCATCTCCGTCCTCGGCGGCGGCCGCCCCGGCCGTCAGTGGCCCCTGCCGGTCTCCCTCTACAGCACGCTGCGCGGCGCCATGTCGCGCATCCTGGAGTACCGCCGCATCCAGCTGAACTCCATCGTCAACATCAACATCAAGGGCACATCCGTCGAGCCGGTCATCCACGCCGCCGCCGAACTCCTCGACAACGCCACCCGCTACTCACCGCCCTCGACGAAGGTGCACGTCACGGCCGCCGAGGTGCAGTCCGGCGTCGTCATCGAGATCGAGGACGCCGGCGTCAGCCTGAGCGAGGAGTCCCGCGCCCGCATCGAGCGGATGATCGAGGACGCCAAGAACGGCGACGACGCCCACAACCTCGGGGAGAACCCGCGCCTCGGGCTCGCCGTCGTCGGCCGCCTGTGCAAGATGTTCGACATGGAGGTCTCGCTGCGGGCCTCCGCCTATGGCGGTGTCCGCGCGATCCTCATCGTGCCGCGTGTGATGACGACCACCGAGCCCGGTGTCGGCGCCGCCCACGGCATCGGCGCCACCGGTACGCCGATTCCCGCGCTCGGCGCCGTCGAGGGCCCCAAGCGCCCGCCGAAGAGGCGCCGCCCCACCAGCCCCAAGATCCCGGCCGGCATCTCCATGGAGGACGACGTCCCCGTGGTCACCGAGTGGACGGCGGGCGGGCTGCCGCAGCGCCGCAGCCGGATGAAGACGCCGCTGAGCCAGCGGTTCGCCGAGAAGGCCGAGCTCGAGCGGGCCGAGCGGGAGGGCAGGCCGACCATCTGGTCACAGCCCACACCCGAACCCGAGCCCGAGATGGACCCCGAGCGCAAGAAGCTCATGGAGCGGCCACTCGGCCAGGGGATCGAGGACTTCTGGAACGGCCTGCGCAAGGGCATGCCCGAGGGCGCCACCGGGCCGGAACTGACCGACTTCACGAGGCACCCGGAAAAGTACGTGCACCTGCTCAACGACTATGCGGACGAGCCCGTCGAGGGCACCACCGAGGCCGACGACGAGGGGGACCTCAAGTGATCCAGCAGCGAGGCAACATCGACTGGATGCTCAAGCAGCTGAACGACGGCGTGCCGGGCATCGAGATGATCGTGGTCCTCTCCGCGGACGGACTGCGCATCGCCCGCTACGGAGGCGACCCCGACGCCGCCGACCGCGTCGCCGCCGCCTGCGCCGGCGTGCAGAGCCTGGCCGGCGCCATCATCAAGGAGCTCCCCGGCGCCGGAGACATGCAGGTCGTCGTGTTCGAGATCGACGGCGGCTACTTCTACCTCATGAACGCCGGCGACAACGCCTACCTCGCCGTGCTCGCCGACGTGACCTGCGAGCCGGGACGGATGAGCGGCATGATGCGCGACCTCGTGGTCCGCATCGGCGCCCACCTCACCAGTCCGCCGCGGCGGAACGGGCAGAGCGTATGACACCTCCACGGCGCAAACGGCGCGAACCGAAGCCCCCACCGCCGCCTCCGCGGCCGCAGCCGCCGGCGTCCGGGCCGGCGGACGGCGAGGCCGAGCCCAAGAACCCCGAACGGCTCTACACGGTCGCCGGATCCGAGGACGGCGCACGCGCCGAACTCGACCTCGTGACCTTGATCGTGGCGCGCGACGCGCCCCAGCCGGCCGCCTCACCGGAGCAGGCCGCGGTGCTGCGGCTGTGTGCCAACCCCCTGTCCGTGGCCGAGCTCTCGGCCTATCTGAACCTGCCGTTCAGCGCGATGACCGTCCTGATCACCGAGCTGATCACGGCCGAACTGGTAAAGGTGCGCGCCCCGGTCGTCCGCCAGGCGCTCCCCGACCGTTCACTCCTCGAAGCGGTGATGCATGGACTTCAACGGCTCTGACACCATCCCCGGTCCGCGCACCGAGGATCATCTGCCGCACACGGCCGAGACCGCGGTGAAGATCGTGATCGTGGGCGGTTTCGGTGTCGGCAAGACCACCATGGTCGGTTCCGTCAGCGACATCAGGCCGCTGACCACCGAGGAGACCATGACCCAGGCCGGCATCGGCGTGGACGACAACTACGGATCCGATTCCAAGACGGCCACCACCGTGGCGATGGACTTCGGCCGCATCAGCATCACCGACAGGCTGGTGCTCTACCTCTTCGGCACCCCCGGCCAGGAGCGCTTCTGGTTCCTGTGGAACGGCCTGTTCGAAGGCGCGCTCGGCGCGGTCGTCCTCGTCGACACCAGACGCCTGGAAGTGAGCTTCGACGTCATGGGCCGGCTGGAGGAACGCGGCGTGCCCTTCGTCGTCGCCATCAACTCCTTCCCCGACGCGCCCCGTTACCCGGTCGACGAACTGCGCACCGCGCTCGACCTGACCCCGGAGATCCCGATCGTCGAGTGCGACGTGCGCCGCCGGGCCTCCAGCAAGGACGTGCTGATGACCCTGATGCGCTTCCTGCACTCCATCGCGTTGTCCCGCGCCCTGACCTGACCGCAGCCGATCCACCCCCACACCCTTTTTCGTTCCGGAGCGACACCGTGACGTCTGAATCCCCCTCGCTGACCGACACCGACCCCACCCCGGGCCCGCCGCCGGGCTGCCCCGCGCACGCCCTCGGCCCCGGCGGGCTGCACCGGCTCTACGGCCCCGACGCGGCGGACCTGGGCGACCTCTACGAGCGGCTGCGGGAGCAGCACGGCTCCGTGGCACCCGTGCTGCTGCACGAGGACGTACCGATGTGGGTGGTCCTCGGGCACGCCGAGAACCTACATCTGGTGCGCAGCCCCTCGCTGTTCACCCGCGACAGCCGGATCTGGAGCCCGCTGACGGAGGGCACGGTCAAGCCCGACCACCCCCTCATGCCGCACATCGCCTGGCAGCCGATCTGCTCGCACGCCGAGGGCGACGAGCACCAGCGGCTGCGCGCGGCGGTCACCGCGGCCATGGCCACCATGGACCACCGCACCCTGCGCCGCCACATCGGCCGCTACACGCAGGGCCTGGTCAACGGCTTCTGCGAACGCGGCCGGGCCGACCTGGTGTCCCAGTTCGCCGAGCATCTGCCGATGGCCGTCCTGTGCGAGATCCTCGGCATGCCCGAGGAGTACAACGAGCGGATGGTGCACGCCGCGCGCGACGCCCTGAAGGGCACCGAGACCGCCATCCAGAGCCACACCTACGTGATGGACGCCCTGAGCCGGCTCACCACCCGGCGCCGCGCCCAGCCCGAGGAGGACTTCACCAGCCACCTCGTCACCCACCCGGCCGGGCTCAGCGACGACGAGGTCCGCGAACACCTTCGGCTCGTCCTCTTCGCGGCCTACGAGGCCACTGCGAACCTCCTCGCCAACGCGCTGCGCATGGTCCTCACCGAGCCCGGCTTCCGCGCCCAGCTCAGCGGCGGCCAGATGACCGTACCGGAGGCGATCGAGCAGTCCCTGTGGGACGAGCCGCCGTTCAGCACCGTCTTCGCCTACTACGCCAAGCAGGACACCGAGCTGGGCGGGCAGCGCATCCGCAAGGGCGACGGCCTGCTCTTCGCGCCCGCGCCGGGCAACCTCGACCCGCGCATCCGCCCCGACCTGTCCGCGAGCATGCAGGGCAACCGCTCCCACCTCGCCTTCGGCGGCGGCCCGCACGAGTGTCCCGGCCAGGACATCGGCCGCGCCATCGCCGACGTCGGCGTCGACGCGCTGCTGATGCGGCTGTCCGACATCCAGCTGGACTGCCCCGAAGAGGAGTTGAGCTGGCGCTCGTCCATCGCCTCCCGGCACCTGGTGTCCCTGCCCGTGCGCTTCGAGCCGAAGCCGCAGCAGGACGTCGACGTCCCGCCGAGGCCCGTGGCGCTTCCGCCGCAGCGCTCCACCTGGCAGGCCGGCGGCCTGCGCTCCGCCCAGGCCCCGGCCGTCGAGCCGCGTCCCACCGCTTCCCGCCCCGCCCTGCCCGAGCCCTGCCCCGCGGCTCCGGCACCGGCGTCCCGCCCTCGGGGCGTCTGGCGGCGGCTGCTCCACTGGTGGCGCGGCGAGTGACGACGACGGGCGCCCCGCCGGGAGGCGCCGCGACGTGACGTCGGTCGTCCGCGGCGCCCCCGGGGCCGGTCGCGCGGTAGCCCGCGCTCAGCCCCGGCCGGCCCAGCCGTCGTACGACTCCCAGGCGCCGAGCACGCGCCCGCTGGCGAACGCGTGCTCCACGCCGGTGACCGGGTCGGTGAACTCCAGCCTCCGCGCGAGCAGTTGCAGTGGGCGCCGGAAGTCACCGGCCGGCACCGGGCCGGTCACCTCCGGATACAGCGGATCGCCGAGGATGGGCACGCCGAGCGTGTTCAGATGCACCCGCAGCTGATGGGTCTGCCCGGTCGCCGGAACCAGCCGGTACCGGCCCAGCCCGCCTCGGTGCCCGGCCAGTTCGACGTAGGTCTCGGCGTTCGGCTCGCCCTCGACCTCGCGGGCCGCCTGTACCCCGCGCTCCTTCAGGATCCGGCTGCGCACGGTCCGGGGCAGGGCCAGCGAGGGGTCGTACGACGCGACCGCCTCGTACTCCTTGCGCACCCGCCGGTCCCGGAACAGCGTCTGGTACGCGCCGCGCTCCTCCGGTCGCACCGTGAACAGCACCAGCCCCGCGGTCAGCCGGTCCAGGCGGTGCGCCGCGGTCAGCGTCGGGATGCCCAGCTCGCGCCGCAGCCGGGCGAGCGCGGTCTGCGTCACATGGGTGCCGCGCGGGGTCGTGGCCAGGAAGTGCGGCTTGTCGGCGACGACGATGTGCGCGTCCCGGTGGACGACCTCCACCGGGAAGGGCACCGGCACCTCGGCGGGCGGCTCGCGGTGGAACCACACGTACATGCCGGGCTCGTACGGCGCGTCCGGGGTCACCGCCCGCCCGTCGGCGCCGACGATCAGCCCCGCGTCGAACATCGACGCCACCACGCCGGGCCCAGCCCCCGTCAGCCGTTGCACCAGGTGCTCCCGCACGGTGGCCCACGCCCCGCCGTGGGGCAGCCGCACCCGCACGGGATCGACCCCGTCGCGCTGGGGGAGCGGGGCGGGAGGGGGTGGCGTACGGCGTCTCATCGGGGTCAAGAGTACGAGGCGGAAAACGGCTGCGACGACGGCCCGGTGATCGGCAGGATGCGGATCATGCCGTATCTCACCAGCCCGGTCGTGCCGGCCGGAACCCTCGCCCGCGTGTCCCAGCCCACCCTTCCCACCGGCGACGGCCTGTTGCTGCGCACCTGGCGGGCGGAGGACGCACCCGCCGTCCACGCCGCCTTCCAGGACCCGGCGATGCACCAGTGGCACATCAGGTCCGCCGACTCCGAGGAGGAGGTCGCCGGGTGGATCGCGCGGTGGCGGGAGGCCTGGCGGCACGAGCGCGAGGCCCAGTGGGCCGTGTCGGAGGCGGACACCGGGGAACTGCTGGGCCGGGTCGCGCTGCGCGAGATCCTGCTCGGCGACGGCGTCGCCGAGGTCGCGTACTGGACGGTGGCACGGGCGCGTGGCCGGGGTGTCGCGGTCCGGGCCACCACCGCCCTGTCCCGCTGGGCGTTCGAGGAGATCGGGCTGCACCGCCTCGAACTCTCCCACTCCACCACCAACGAGGCCTCCTGCCGGGTGGCCGCCAAGGCCGGCTTCGCCGTCGAGGGCACCAAGCGCAGCGCGCTGCTCCACCCCGACGGCTGGCACGACATGCACCTCCACGCGCGCGTCCGGGGCGACTGACCGGCCCCCCGGGCCCCCGCACGCGATATATCGAGTGGGTGTTGACCCTCGCGAAGAGAACGCGATATGTTCGTGTGCGGATATTCGGAAGCGAGGCGATCGTCATGGTCCTGAAGCGTCGCAAGCTCGGCAACCCGCTGGCGCTCGCGGTGATGGCGACCCTCTGGCAGAAGCCCATGCATCCGTACGAGATCGCGCAGACCCTGCGCCGCCAGGGGAAGGACGCCAGCACCAAGATCAACTACGGCTCGCTCTACACGGTCGTGCAGAACCTCGAGAAGCACGCGTTCGTCGAGGTGACCGACGTCGAGCGGCAGGGCAACCGTCCGGAGCGCACGGTGTACGGGCTGACCGACGCCGGGCGTGAGGAGCTGGCCGAATGGCTGTCGGACCTCATCGCCCTCCCGGCGAAGGAGTACCCGATCTTCGAGACCGCCCTCTCGCTCATGGGTGCGCTGCACCCGGACGAGGTGGTGCGGCTGCTTCGGGAGCGGCTCAGCGCTCTGGAGGTGCAGGTGGCGAGCGGCCGGGGGGCACTGGAGAAGCTGTACGAGACGCTGCCCCGGCTCTTCCTCGTCGAGACCGAGTACCAGCTGCACATGACCGCGGCGCAGGCCGAGTGGGTCCGCGGCTTCCTGGCGGAGATCGAGGAGGGCACGCTGCCGAGGGTCGACGAGTGGCGGCACTACCACGAGACCGGGGAGCTGCCCCCGGACCTCACCCCGACCACCTGAGGAGAAACACGACCCCGACGGGGCTGTTGCAGCAGCTCCGCCGGGGTCTCGAACCCCGAAACGGATCCGCCGTGCGGCGGCTCCGGGCCATCGAGGTGCGGCACACCCAGGATAGCCCGGCGCTCTTCACGTGGATCTTCCATCCTTCGCACACGCAGGAGAGCAGTCGTCATGAACACCCGTGCGCCCGCAGTGGAGGCGCGCCGGCTCGTCAAGACCTATCCCGGTGACGTCACCGCCCTCGGTGGCCTGGACATCACCGTGGCACCGGGCATCGTCTTCGGACTCCTCGGCCCCAACGGCGCCGGCAAGTCCACCACCGTCAAGATCCTCACCACCCTGGCCCGCCCCGACTCCGGCGCCGCCACCGTCGCCGGGCACGACGTACTGCGCCACCCCGACCGGGTGCGCCGCGCGATCGGCGTGGTCGCCCAGCAGTCCGGCGCCGACCCGATGGCGACGGGCCGTGAGAACCTGCAACTGCAGGGCCGCCTCTACGGACTGAGCGGTACGGCGCTCAACCACCGGGTGGACGAGCTGCTGGAGCGGTTCAGCCTCGCCGACGCCGCCCGCCGGCCGGTCAAGGGCTACTCGGGCGGCATGCGGCGCCGCCTCGACGTGGCGCTGGGGCTGGTGCACCGGCCCGAGGTGCTGTTCCTGGACGAGCCGACCACCGGACTCGACCCCGAGGCGCGCACCGCGATGTGGGAGGAGATCGGGCGCCTGGCCGGTGAGGAGGGGCTGACGATCCTGCTCACCACGCACTACCTGGAGGAGGCCGACCGGCTCGCCGAGCGCATCGCGATCGTCGACCGCGGCCGGGTCGTGGTCGAGGGCACCCCGGACGCCCTCAAGGGTGAACTGCGCGGTGACGCCGTCCACCTGGAGCTGCGTGAAGCGGTCGGCGAGGCCGGCCGCACGCTGCTCGCCGGTGCCCTGACCGCCCTGCCCGGGGTGCACGAGGCGCAGTGCGAGGGGCGCCGGATCAGCGTCCGCGCCGACCACGGTGCGGCCACGGTGCCCGCGCTGCTGGCCGCGCTCGACCGGGCCGGGGTCACCGTCGCCTCCGCCACCGTCGCCCGGCCCTCGCTGGACGACGTCTACCTCCGCCACGCGGGCCGCCGGTACACCGATGCCGGGACCGCGACCGGGGCCGTGCTCGCGGGAGGTGTGCGATGACGGACGCCCTGACCCAGACCTGGTACATGACACAGCGTCAACTACGGGTGTTCGCCCGGCAGCCCGCCTACGCGGTCATCACCCTGATCCAGCCCGTGATCTGGCTGTTCCTGTTCGGAAACCTCTTCAAGAAGGTCGTCGAGCTGGGCGGCTTCGGCACCACCTCGTACCTGGACTACCTGGTGCCGGGCGTGGTGGTGATGAGCGCCCTCGGCTCCAACATGTGGGCCGGCATGGGCACGTTGGAGGAGATCCAGCGCGGCACCCTGGACCGGTTCCTGACCACCCCGGTCAGCCGGGCCGCGCTGATGAACGGCAACGTCGTCAACAACGGCCTCGTCACGGCGTTCCAGTCGGTGGTCATCGTGCTGCTCGGCCTGCTCGGCGGCGCGGACTACCCCGGCGGGGTCGGCGGCATCGCCCTCCTCGTACTGGCCTCCGTCCTGCTCGGCACGGTCTTCGGCGCCCTGTCCAACGCGCTGGGCATGCTCGTTCGGGAACGGGAGTCGATCATCGGCATCAACACCTTCCTGCTGCTGCCGCTGACCTTCCTCTCCAGCGCCTTCATGGCACCCGCGCAGATGCCCGGCTGGATGCGGCACATCGCCGACTTCAACCCGGTCAACTGGGCCATGGTGGCGGGCCGTTCGGCGATGTCCGAGCATCCCGACCCGGGCGGCCTCCTCAGCCGGGGCGGCGCGCTGCTCGCGCTGGCGATCGCGGCGGTGTGGCTGTCGATCCGCACCTTCCGCTCGTACCAGCGGTCGGTGTGACGCGCGCGCGGTGCCCCGTGCGACGGCGGACGCGGTGCTCGGTGTGGCGGTGCACGCGGTGCACGCCACGAACGCGGGCGCGGCGGCCGGTGTGAGGATGTAGCGCATGCCGGCCTATGACCTCGCGGACCGACTCGTCGTCGGTGTCGCCTCCAGTGCCCTGTTCGACCTGCGGGAGTCGGACGCCGTCTTCCGCGAGCAGGGCGAGGAGGCCTACCGGGCCTACCAGGAGGAGCATGTGGCCCACACGCTCCGACCCGGAGTCGCGTTCGCGTTCATCCGCAGGCTGCTGTCGCTGAACGACCTCGGCGAGCCGGGCGATCCGCTCGTCGAGGTCATCATCCTCTCCCGCAACGACCCCGACACCGGCCTGCGGGTCATGCGCTCGATCCAGGCCCACGGGCTGCCGATCAGCCGCGCCGTGTTCATGCAGGGCCGGTCCCCGTACAAGTTCATGCCGGCGCTGAACATGTCCCTGTTCCTGTCGGCGAACGGCGACGACGTGCGGGAGGCCGTCGCCGCCGGGCTGCCCGCCGGACATGTGCTCGGCGCCGCGTACCCGGACGACCTCGCCGACCGGGAGCTGCGGATCGCCTTCGACTTCGACGGCGTGCTCGCCGGTGACGCTGCCGAGCAGGTGTACCAGTCCGACGGCTTGGAGGAGTTCCGCGCGCACGAGGCCCGTAACGCGGCGACCCCGCACGACCCCGGCCCGCTGCGCGACTTCCTCGCGGGCGTCAACCGCATACAGCGCCGGGAGGAGCGGCGCCGGGAGGCCGATCCGGGCTACGCGGTGCGGGTCCACGTCTCCATCGTGACCGCGCGCAACGCACCGGCCCACGAGCGGGCCGTGAACAGCCTCAAGGAGTGGGGCGTGCGGGTCAACGACGCCTTCTTCCTCGGCGGCATAGACAAGGGCGCCGTCATGAGGGTGCTGGACCCGCACATCTTCTTCGACGACCAGGTGACCCACCTGCGGAGCACGTCCCGGACCACGCCGAGCGTGCACATCCCGTTCGGCAAGATCAACGAGACGGCCCCCTGAACGGTCCGTGCTCAGGCCGCCGCCGCCCCGCCCTCCTGCTCGACCTCGATGCGCGCGTTCCACTCCCGCTTGGAGGCCTGCCAGCCGTCCTCGTCATGGCCCAGGCGCCAGTAGCCGGAGATCGACAGGTCCTCACGCGGGATCTGGAGCTCGACCCGCAGCAGCCGGCGCAGCTCCTTCACGAAGCCCGCCTCGCCGTGCACGAACGCCTGCACCCGGCCCTCGGGGAACTCCAGCCCCCGCACGGCCTCCAGCAGCGCCTCGCCGACCGGCCGGTTTCCGCGGTGCAGCCAGACGACCTCCGCATCGGAGTCGATCTTCTGCTCCTCCCCGGGGCCGGACACCTCCACGAAGGCATGCGCGCGGGCGCCGGCGGGAATCGTCTCCAGGGCCCGCGCGATCGCGGGCAGCGCGCTCTCGTCACCGGCGAGCAGATGCCAGTCGGCCGCCGGGTCGGGGGCGTAGGCGCCGCCGGGGCCCATGAAGCGCACGGTCTCACCCGGCTGCACCCGGGCGGCCCACGGTCCGGCCAGGCCCTCGTCGCCGTGGACCACGAAGTCCAGGGTCAGCTCCCGGTGTTCGGGATCCCAGGCGCGCACGGTGTACGTCCGGGTCACCGGCCACTGCTCGCGCGGGAACTCCGCGCGGATCCGCTCCAGGTCGAAGGGCTCCGGATAGGTCACGCCCGCAGGGCCGAAGAGCAGCTTCACATAGTGGTCGGTGCAGGTGTCCGCCGCGAAGCCGGCCAGGCCCTCGCCGCCGAGCACCACCCGCTGCATGTGCGGCGTCAGCCGCTCGGTGCGGATCACCTGGGCGGTACGGGCCTTGCGCGGCTTTCGTCCCGGACGCTCTGCCATCACGACCTCCTGCCAAATGGTTAGGTTTACCTAAGTTAGCATCTCGCTCCTGTGCAACACCTCTCTCCGGAGCGCCGGATGAGGGCCCTTGACCGGAAAATTTCCTTTCAAGGTCCCTCAGGACCCTCGGGTCCCTCGGCGAGCGTGGTGAGCAGCCGCCGCAGCGAGCCGCCCAGTCCCCACCGCTCGGCCAGCCGCTCCAGTGCGGCCGGGTCGCGCGGGGCGCGCGGGAGGGCCGTGTCCACGTCGGGCAGCGGTACGTCGTCGGCCACCCGTACCACCTTCGGCGCGACCGCCACGTACGGGCGGGCCTCGTCCAGCCGTTTGCGCTGCGACGGTGTGAGCTTCGCCTTCGGGTCGTCCAGTGCGGCCATGATGGCGGCCAGGTCGCCGAACTCGGCGAGCAGCTTCGCGGCCGTCTTCTCGCCGATCCCGGCCACACCGGGCAGGCCGTCGCTCGGGTCGCCGCGCAGCAGCGCCAGGTCCGCGTACCCGCGCCCGTCGACCCCATACTTCTCGCGCAGCGCCGCCTCGTCGGTCAGCTGCAGTGTGCCGACGCCCTTCAGCGGATACAGCACCCGGACGCCGCGCGCGTCGTCCACCAGCTGGTACAGGTCGCGGTCGCCGGTGACGATGTCCACCGGGACCGCGGCGCGCGCGGTGAACGTGCCGATCACGTCGTCCGCCTCGTACCCAGCGACGCCGACCCGGGCGATCCCGAGCGCGTCCAGCACGGCCTCGATGACCGGCACCTGCGGGGAGAGGGTGTCGGGCACCTCCTCCTCGTCAGGCGCGTCCTCGTGCTCCTCGGCGACCCGGTGTGCCTTGTAGGTGGGAATGAGGTCCACCCGCCACTGCGGCCGCCAGTCGGCGTCCATGCAGGCCACCAGCTGCTGCGGCCGGTGGTCCTTGACCAGCCGGTCGATGAAGTCCAGCAGCCCGCGCACGGCGTTCACGGGCGTGCCGTCCGGTGCCCTCACGGAGTCCGGGACGCCGAAGTAGGCGCGGAAGTACAGCGATGCGGTGTCGAGGAGCATGAGTCGTCCGGTCACGTTCGCATCATGCCGCACGGCACCGACATCGCCCGGTCAGTGACAGCGGCCGCCTCAAGCGCGGCCGCTCCGTGACGAGCGCCGCGCAGGCCGGCGGGGCACGGCCCACGGCGGCCCAGGCCGGCCACAGGCACCACGCGGAGACCACCGCGGTCAGAGGCCGCGGGAGCGCGGACACGACGCTGACCCGGCCCGGCGCGGGCAGGACCCCCTTGTCCTTGCAGGCCGGGCTGTGAGATGAGCCACTTAAAAGTTTGACCATGTGGATCTCGGGGAGGCGCGGCCTCTGTCATGTCCCCGAGGCGAGAGGCACGCGTGCAACCGAGGCTTGAGGTCGAACACCTGTTCAAGGTGTTCGGCGGACGACCGGAGCAAGGGGTGGAACGCCTGCGGCAGGGCGCGGACCGGGAGGAGCTGCGCGCCGACGGCACCACCGCCGCCGTGATCGACGCCTCCTTCCGTGTCGGGGCGGGCGAGATCTTCGTCGTCATGGGCCTGTCGGGCTCCGGCAAGTCCACCCTCCTGCGCATGCTCAACGGCCTGCTGGAGCCGACCGCGGGCAGCGTCCGTTTCGACGGCCAGGACCTGACCGCGCTCAGCGCCCGCGAGCTGCGCGAGCTGCGCTCGCGGAAGATCAGCATGGTCTTCCAGCACTTCGCGCTGTTCCCGCACCGCAGCGTCCGCGACAACGCCGCCTACGGCCTGGAAGTGCAGGGCGTGCCCCGCGCCGAGCGTGAGCGCCGCGCCGACGAGGCGCTCGCCCTGTGCGGCCTGGCCGGTTGGGAGGAGTCCTGGCCCGACGAGCTGTCCGGCGGCATGCAGCAGCGCGTCGGCCTCGCCCGCGCCCTCGCCACCGACGCCGATCTGCTCCTCATGGACGAGTCCTTCAGCGCCCTGGACCCGCTGATCCGCCGTGACATGCAGGACCAGTTGCTGGAACTGCAGGAGACGCTGAAGAAGACCATCGTCTTCATCACCCACGACCTCAACGAGGCCGTGCGCCTCGGCGACCGCATCGCGGTGATGCGCGACGGGCGCATCGTGCAGACCGGCACCGCCGAGGACATCCTGCTGCGCCCGGCGAACGACTACGTCGCCTCGTTCGTCCAGGACGTCGACCGCACCCGGGCGCTGACGGCGGGAGCCCTCATGGACACCTCGGTCACGGGCGACGCCCCCCTGTGCGGCTGCGAGACCGCGACCCGCGAGACGCCGTTCACCGAGCTGTGCGCGATCAGTGCCCGGCTGTCGCACCGCGTCTCCGTGGTGGACGAGGCGAACCGGGTCATCGGTGTCGTACCGAGGCAGCGGCTGGTCGGCTTCCTCGGCGACGAGACGGCCGGTCCCGTGTCCTGCGACAACCCGGAGGGCAAGGTGATCGGCCGTGCCTAGGATCCACCTCGGCGACTGGGTCGACTCCGGCGTCAACTGGCTGGTCGACCACCTCTCCTGGCTCTTCGACGCCGTCAAGGCGGTCATGGAGGGCATGTACAACGGCATCGACGCCGTCCTCGGCGCGCCCCAGCCGCTGCTGATGGCCGGCATCCTCGCCGTCATCGCCTGGTGGCTGCGCGGTCTCGTCGCCGGCGTCCTCGCCTTCGCGGGATTCGCGCTGGTCGACTCCCTCGCCCTGTGGGACCGGGCCATGTCCACGCTCGCCCTGGTCCTCGTGGCGACCGTGATCGCGCTGGTGATCTCGCTCCCGCTGGGCATCTGGGCGGCCCGCTCCAAGGCGGTCAGCGCGGCCGTACGGCCCGTCCTGGACCTGCTGCAGACCATGCCGTCGATGGTTCTGCTGATCCCGGCCATGCTGTTCTTCGGCCTCGGCACGGCCGCCGGTGTCGTCGCCACCCTGATCTTCGCGCTCGCCCCCGGCGTGCGCATGACCGAGCTGGGTATCCGCCAGGTCGACGCCGAACTGGTCGAGGCCGCCGAGGCGTTCGGCACCACACCCCGCGACATCCTCTGGCGCGTCCAGCTGCCGCTCGCCCTGCCCACCGTCATGGCCGGCGTCAACCAGGTGATCATGCTGGGCCTGTCCATGGTCGTCATCGCGGGCATGGTCGGCACCGGCGGCCTCGGCGGCGCCGTGAACGAGGCCATCGGCCAGCTCGACATCGGCTACGGCTTCGAGGCGGGCGTCGGCATCGTCGTCCTCGCCATCTACCTGGACCGCATCACCGGCGCCCTCGGCACCCAGCTCTCCCCGCTGGGCCGCAGGGCCGCCGCCAAGGCCCCCACGCGCGCGTGGAGCCACCGCCCACGCCCGGCCGTGGCCGTCGTCGGCGTGGTCGTCCTCGCCCTGGTCGCGGGCGGGACGGGCGTCTTCGGCCCGTCCGCCGGCACCTCCGAGGCCTCCGGCACGGACGACGTCGGCAAGGGCAAGGAGATCAGGATCGGCTACATCCCCTGGGACGAGGGCGTCGCCTCGACCTTCCTCTGGAAGGAGATCCTGGAGGAACGCGGCTTCAAGGTCACCACCACCCAGTACGCGGCCGGTCCCCTCTACACCGGCCTCGCCACCGGCCAGCTCGACTTCGAGACCGACTCCTGGCTGCCCACCACCCACGCCGAGTACTGGAAGAAGTACGGCAGGCAGCTCGACGACCTCGGCTCGTGGTTCGGTCCCACCTCCCTGGAGCTGACCGTCCCGTCGTACGTGAAGGACGTGAACTCCCTCGCGGACCTGAAGGACCACGCCTCCGAGTTCGGCGGGAGGATCGTCGGCATCGAGCCCAGCGCGGGCGAGATGAGCCTGCTCAAGGACAAGGTCCTCAAGGCGTACGGCCTCGACGGCACGTACGAGGTGATCGACGGCTCCACCCCGGCCATGCTCGCCGAGCTCAAGCGCGCCTACGCCAGGAAGCAGCCGGTGGTCGTCACCCTGTGGTCCCCGCACTGGGCCTACAGCGACTACGACCTGAAGAAGCTCAAGGACCCCGAGGGCGCCTGGGGCAAGAGCGACGGCGTGCACACCCTCGCCCGCAAGGGCTTCGCCGGCGACAACCCGCAGGTCGGCAAGTGGCTGAAGGACTTCTCCATGGCGGAGAAGCAGCTCACGGGCCTGGAGTCGCAGATCCAGAAGGCCGGCAAGGGCAAGGAGCAGGACGCCGTCCGCGCCTGGCTCCGCCAGAACCCCGGCCTGGTCGCCAAGTGGGCCCCGGTCGCCGGGCACGACGCCCGGAGTCGGGCGGCCGGGTGACCTGACCGCCCCGGACCGCCACCCGAGGGGCGGGCCGCGGACGCCGCAGAGCGTCCGGCGGCCCGCCCCTCGCGGCGTCCACGCGCACGGCAGGAATCCGGCCAATCGCAGAGAGTGACGACCGCCGGCCCGGGCGGCGTCGCCCGGCCCCGCTGGTCGGCGTGTTCACCCTTGGCCGGGACGCCGTACCGGACGGGCCGCGGCCCCGGCACGCTGGCGCGAACCGTGAGGGTGGGGACTCGACGGCATGTCGGGGTTGTGACAGGGACGTGAAACGGTTTGCCGAACATGCGTAGGGTGCAGTGAAGTCATCAGAAGGGGTGCGCCCGGTCCGGGCACCCGGAAGGCGGCACGACGAGCGGGGGAGGGAGCCGGAGCGATGGGTGACCACAAAGAACAGCCCGTGCGGGTGGGCGCGGCCGTCCGGCGGCGCCGCCGTGCCCTGGAGCTGACTCTCGCCGTGGTGGCCGAGCGCAGCGGACTGTCGGTGCCCTTCCTCAGCCAGGTCGAGAACGACCGGGCCCGCCCGAGCCGCTCCTCCCTGGAGAAGCTCGCCGACGCCCTGCGCACCACGGCCGTCGAACTCCTCGCCGCCGCCGACCCGGCGGCCAGCGTGGACCTGGTGCGCGCCGACCCGGCCGCCGAGGACGACGACTTCGAGCCCCGCACCCGCTCCCTGGTCCGCGGCCACCACCAGCTGCACGCCTCCGAGTTCACCGGAGACCACGACGCCGGCCGCGAGTTCCAGCACCGCAACGACGAGCTGATGTACGTCGCCGACGGTGCGGTGGAGATCGAGGCCGAGGGCCGCGCGTACCGGCTCGGCCGCGGGGACACGCTCTACCTGACCGGCGGGGTGCGGCATCGGTGGCGGGCGACGGTGCCGGACACGCGGGTCGTCGTGGTGGCGGTGGCCGAACACATCGAGGCCGTCCAGGATCGGTCGCGCTGACGGTGGAGGCGTGATTGGCCGTCGAGCGTCCGCAGGTTCGTCGGGGCTGGTCGCGTTCGCGCGGCGGCAGCCGCATGCCGGACACAGCCCCGCGCCCCGTCGGGGCGCGGATCGTCTCCTTGGTTCCCTCGTTGACCGAGGCGGTGGCCGTCACGCTGCCCGGAGCCCTGGTCGGCGCCACCGACTGGTGCACCCACCCGGCCGACCTGGACGTCACCCGGATCGGTGGCACCAAGAACCCCCAGCTCGACCGCATCCTCGCCCTCGCCCCCGAGCTGGTGATCGCCAACGAGGAGGAGAACCGGGCCCCTGACCTCGAGGCGCTGCGCGCCGCGGGCCTGGACGTGCTGGTCACCGAGGTGCGGAGCGTTCCGCAGGCCTTCGCCGAGCTGGAACGGGTGCTCGTCGCCTGCGGCGCGCCGGGACGCCCGCGGTGGCTGGCGGAGGCGGAGGCCGCCTGGGCGGGGCCGGCGCGGGCGCGGGGCCGTACGACGGCGGTCGTGCCGATCTGGCGCCGGCCCTGGATGGTCCTCGGCCGCGACACCTTCGCGGGCGACGTCCTGGCCCGGCTCGGCGTGCACCACCTGTACGCCGGCCACGCCGAGCGCTACCCCCGTGTCCCGCTGGAGGAGCTGCGCGCCGCGGCCCCGGACCTGGTGGTCCTGCCCGACGAGCCCTACCGCTTCACCGCCGACGACGGCCCGGAGGCCTTCCCCGGCCTGCCCTGCGCCCTGGTCAGCGGGCGGCATCTGACCTGGTACGGCCCGTCCCTGGCCGAGGCGCCAGGGGTGCTGTCCGAGGCGCTGCGAGCAGCTCGCCGCTGAGCAGACCGCGCACGGTGCCGGCGGCGGCCGCGAGCCAGGCGGCGGTGAGGACGGCGTACAGCCCGACGGCCAGCCCGTCGTAGGCCACGAGACCGGTGTGCCGGGCCAGTGCCAGTGCGCCGGTGACACAGGTGCCCACCGGGAAGGTGAGCGCCCACCAGGACATCGTGAAACCCATGCCCTGCCGGCGGCCCCGGACCACGTGCGCGGTCGCCAGCGCCAGCCACAGCAGCGCGAACCCCATGACCGGCACCCCGTACAGCATCACGAAGACGCCGAGGCCACGGGCGTACGGAGCCGGTACGACCCCCGGAGCCGCGTCCGCGATCCTGCCGACCGCGGTGGTGGACTGCCCGAGCGGACCCAGGACCAGGAACACGGTGGGGGTGAGCGCGAGCGGCAGCGGGCCCGAGAGCAGCCGGGCGAAGACCAGTGCCAGCATCAGCAGCGACGCGAACAGGCTCAGCCCGAACAGCGCGAGGCAGGCCAGCAGCAGGGTCTCGCGGGGCTGCCCCGCCGGCAGGTGCGGCACCAGCAGCGGGCCGAGCGCGGCCGACACCATGGGCGCGACCAGCGGCAGGAGCCATGCCGGGGCCGCCTGCGCGGGCTCGACGTGATGACGTACGGCCATCAGGTACGGGACGGCCACGGCGGCCCCCAGTCCGACCGCCGTGCCGGCGGTGAACAGTACGGCGTCCAGGACGACGGCTGTGCCGGTTCCGATCACACGCTGCCCGACCGTCAGGGCGCCGCCGCCGACGGCCAGCAGGGCCATCGACAGACAGCCGTAGAAGGGGACCACGGCCGGGTCGAGGAGATCGGCGCGGGCCTTGTCGCGGTGGTGGATCCAGTGCAGGGTCCGGGCCGTCAGCAGGACCGCCAGCATGACCAGGGACAGCGCCCACACTCCCGCGAGGACGTCGGGCACACCGTTCACGTGCCCGGGCAGCGCCACGCCGGCCAAGGCGACGATGGCCGTGCCCATGACGGCTGCGTACCAGTGGGGGCCGAGGTGGCGGACGCGGGCGGCACGCGGGAGGGGGACGGCTGACAGCGGTTGGACTGCGGTGACCATGGTTCCCACTGTCGTGCCTCCGGCCGCCGCTGACCAGGCGGTTCCTTGCTATGAGGACATAAGCTGGTCTTATGAGCGAGGCGGAGGGGCAGCAGGAGCGCACGGAATCACTGGCACACCGGGTGCCCGACCTGGCTGCCCTGGAGCTGCTGCTGGCGGTGGCCCGGCTGGGCAGTCTCGGCGCCGCGGCGCGCGAGGTCGGCATCACCCAGCCCGCCGCCAGCAGCCGGATCCGCTCCATGGAACGGCAGCTGGGCGTGGCCCTGGTCGACCGCTCGCCGCGCGGCTCCCGCCTCACGGACGCCGGCGCCCTGGTCACGGACTGGGCCCGCCGGGTCGTGGAGGCGGCGGCGGCCTTCGACGCGGGCGCGCGGGCGCTGCGGGACCGGCGGGACTCGCGCCTCAGGGTCGCGGCGAGCATGACCATCGCCGAGTACCTGCTGCCCGGCTGGCTCCTCGCGCTGCACGCCGAGCGCCCCGACACGGCCGTCTCCCTCCTCGCCGGCAATTCGGCGAAGGTCGCGGAACTGCTGCTGACCGACGAGGCCGACGTCGGGTTCGTGGAGGGTCTGACGGTGCCGACGGGTCTGGACTCCGTCGTCATCGCCCACGACCGCCTGATCGTCGTCACCGCGCCCGGCCATCCATGGGCCCGCCGCCGGCGCCCCCTCACCCCGCAGGAGCTGGCGGCCACCCCCCTGATCCTGCGCGAGCGCGGCTCCGGCACCCGCCAGGTGCTCGACGCGGCCCTGGGCGGCCTGGCCCGCCCCTTGATCGAGCTGTCCTCGACCACGGCGGTCAAGGCCTCCGCGGTCAGCGGCGCGGGCCCCTCGGTCCTCAGCGAACTGGCGGTGGGGGAGGAACTGGCGATGCGACGCCTGGTCAGCATCCCGGTGGAGGGTGTGTCGCTGCGCCGGGACCTGCGCGCGGTCTGGCCCACGGGACACCGTCCGGCCGGGCCGGCACGGGAGTTGCTGTCGCTCACGCGGGGGTGACCGGGTGCGGCTGAGTCGGGGTGGGGGAGGTGGGCACGCTTGCCGGCGCCGGCAGGGTGCCTCCCCCAGAGGGGGACCGCCGGCGCTAGCCCGTGCCGCCCCGGCGGCACGGCTGCCCGCAGTCACGGCGGCTGCCAAGCGGGCGGCGACCGCGACTCCCCGGGCGCGGGGCGGTGTTCGATGTGCGGCTCCGCCGCGTGGGCGCGACCGGCCACCCACGAACCCGGACCCGGCAGCGATCCGCAACCTCTGCGGCGGCGATCCGCCGAGGCCCGGCCATCCGCACGGAAAACCCTTGGCCGTGCCGCGCAGCGACCCGGCACCATGCTCGGCATGACCCCCACCGCCCCGCCCGCCACAGGCGTCCGCCCCCCTTGGGAAGACCTCCCCGCCGCCGTCCGTGACGCCGTGGGCGAGGTGCTCGGTGCGCCGGTCGTACGGTCGCAGACACAGCGCGGCGGCTTCTCGCCGGGCGTGGCGGCCCGGGTGCGCACCGCCGCCGGCGGCACGGGTTTCGTCAAGGCGGTGAGCGCCGAGGCCAACCCGCACAGCCCCGGCCTGCACCGCCGCGAGGCGCGGAACGCCGCCGCGCTCCCGGCCGCCGTCCCCGCGCCGCGGTTGCTCGGGACGTATGACGACGGCACCTGGGTGGCGCTGGTCTTCGAGGAGGTGAGAGGGCGTCAGCCGTGCGTGCCCTGGCGGCCGGACGAGTTGCGCAGGGTGCTCGACGCCGTGACCGTGCTCGGCCGCACCGGCACGCCGTGCCCCCTGGACGTTCCTCCCGTCGCCGAGGACCTGGCCGAGGACTTCAGCGGCTGGCGCAGGCTTCTCGGCGGCGAGGCCGGTGACGTGCGCGACCGGCTCGGCGCCTGGACCGCCGGACATCTCGCCGACCTCGCCGCGCTCGAGGCCCGCTGGGCCGAGGGCGCCTCGGGGGACACTCTGGCCCACGCCGACCTGCGCGCGGACAACGTGCTGCTCACGCCCGACGGGGGCGTAGTCTTCGTGGACTGGCCGCACGCCCTGCGCGCCGCGCCCTGGTTCGACCTGCTCATCATGCTGCCGTGCGTGCGGGCCCAGGGCGGCCCCGATCCCGACGAGGTGTTCACCGCGCACCCCCTGGGCCGGGACGCCGAACCGGACGCCGTGACCGCCGCGCTGGCCGCCCTCACGGGTTACTTCCTGCGCAGCTCCCTCAACCCGGCACCGTCGGGGCTGCCCACCCTGCGCCCCTTCCAGCGCGCCCAGGGCGACGTGGCCCTGGAGTGGCTCAGGAACCGGCTCTGACGACGTCACGAACCCACGGCCGTCCAGGCCACGCCGTCCGAGGCACGACTGCGCGCAGTCACGGAGCCGTGGACCGCGTCGCTCCAGACGCCCTGGGGGCGCGAGGAACTGCGCGACCGGCCACGACGCGACCGCGGTCGCCCGGCGGCCGCGAGACCGCCGGCGCCGGGCCGTGCGGCCCCGCTCAGCCCGCGGCGGCGACCAGCGCCCGCATGACCCGCAGGTCCTCGCCCATCTCGGGATGCCACTGCACGCCCAGCACCCAGCCCCGGTCCGCCGGCAGCTCGACCGCCTCCACCGTGCCGTCCGCCGCATGGGCCGACGGCACCAGACCCGCGCCGAGCCGGTCCACGGCCTGGTGGTGGTAGGTGGGCACGGTCAGCTCCTCCGGGACGATCCCCGCGTACAGGCTGCCCGGCACCGGTTTCACCGGGTGGCCGCCGAAGACGCCGACCACCTCCGCGTGCCCCGCCAGGTGCTGGACCAGCGTGCCGCCAAGCGCCACGTTCAGCAGCTGCATGCCCCGGCAGATGCCCAGCACCGGCGTTCCGGCCTCCAATGCGGCCTCGATCAGGGCCAGTTCCCAGGCGTCGCGGGCCGGGGCCGGCGGGCCCGTACGAGGGTCGCGCTCGGCGCCGTAGCGGGCCGGGTCCACGTCCGGGCCACCGGCGATCACCAGCCCGTCCAGCCGGGCCACCGTCCGCGCCGCGCGGTCGGGCGCGTCCGGCGGCAGCATCGCGGCCAGCCCGCCGGCCCGCTGCACCAGCCGTGGATAGCCGGCCGGCAGCAGCGCCGCGTCCAGTTCCCACACGCCCCAGCGCGCGCCGGATTCCAGATAGGTGCTGATCCCGATCAGCGGTACGGTCATGCCACCCTCCCCGGAAGTCAAAGGTTCACCCGCATACCTTTACAGAAGCGTCCTATGCGAGGAAGCCCCGCAGCAGGGCCGCCGTGCCCGCGCAGTGCTCGCGCATCATCTCCCGCGCGCCGTCCGCGTCTCCGTCCAGCACCGCCTCCACCAGCGCGATGTGCTGGCGCTGCGAGTGCTCCAGGTTGCGCACCAGCAGCGGGATGCAGTCCAGCAGGTCGTTGACCGTGGCCCGGACCGCCGCGTACTGCGCCGTCAGCGACGGCGAGCCGCACAGCTCGGCCAGCGTCAGATGCAGCAGCGTGTCCAGGCGCCGGTAGTCGGCGAGCGGGGCGTCGTGCGTGCGGGCCAGTGCCTCGCGCAGCCGGTCCGCCTGCGCCTCGGTCAGTCCGTGCGCCGCGCACAGTCCGGCCGCGCCCACCTCCAGCACCTCGCGGAACCGCAGGACGTCCTCGATGTCGACCTCGGCGATCCGCCGCCGCAGCTCGTCCTCGCCGCCGGCGTCCGTGCGCGGCAGGACGAACGTTCCCCCGTAGCGCCCGCGCCGCGCCTCCACCAGCCCCTGGTCCTGGAGCACCTTCAGCACCTCGCGCAGCGTCACCCGGCTGATCCCGAGCCGCTCCGCCAGCTCCCGCTCGGCCGGCAGCCGCTCCCCGCCCGGCACCAGACCGAGCCGCACGACCTGCAGAATCTGCTCCAGTGCCTCCTCGAAGCCGTTGCCCGCCCGCACCGGCCGCAGCACCGGAGCGAGCCGGTCGCCCAGCCCCTGCCACCCCATCTCCCGCGACATCCGCCGTACCCCCTTCCCAAGCAATGGTTCTGAGCAATACCTTATGGCTCCCGGCCCGGCCGAAAAAGCGCGAAGGCGCCGAAGGAGGCTCTCCCGTGGCAGACCGCACACCCCCGCTCAGTGTCGAGGAACTGCACGCCCTCGTCGCGAGCGGTGAGATCGACACTGTCGTCCTGGCCTTCCCCGACATGCAAGGGCGGCTCCAGGGCAAGCGGTTCGCCGCCCGCTTCTTCCTCGACGAGGTCCTGCACCACGGCACCGAGGGCTGCAACTACCTCCTCGCCGTCGACACCGAGATGAACACCGTCGACGGCTACGCCATGTCCTCCTGGGACCGCGGCTACGGCGACTTCGCCATGCGCCCCGACCTCGCCACCCTGCGCCGCATCCCCTGGCACCCCGGCACCGCCCTGCTCGTCGCCGACCTCGCCTGGAACGACGGCTCCCCGGTCGTCGCCGCCCCGCGCCAGATCCTGCGCCGCCAGCTGGAGCGGCTCGCCGCACTCGGTTACACCGCCCAGGTCGGCACCGAGCTGGAGTTCATCGTCTTCAAGGACTCCTACGAACAGGCCTGGGACGCCGGCTACCGCGGCCTCACGCCGGCCAACCAGTACAACATCGACTACTCCATCCTCGGCACCGGCCGCATCGAGCCCCTGCTGCGCCGCCTGCGCAACGACATGGCCGGCGCCGGCCTCACCGTCGAGTCCGCCAAGGGCGAGTGCAACCTCGGCCAGCACGAGATCGCCTTCCGCTACGACGAGGCCCTGGTCACCTGCGACCAGCACGCGCTGTACAAGACCGGCGCCAAGGAGATCGCCGCCCAGGAGGGCGTGTCGATCACCTTCATGGCCAAGTACAACGAGCGCGAGGGCAACTCCTGCCACATCCACCTCTCCCTCGCCGACGCCGACGGCACCAACGCCATGGCCGGAGATGGTCCCGGCGGCATGTCCGACGTCATGCGGCACTTCCTCGCCGGACAGCTGGCCGCCCTGCGCGACTTCTCGCTCCTCTACGCCCCGAACGTCAACTCCTACAAGCGGTTCCAGCCGGGCTCCTTCGCCCCCACCGCCGTCGCCTGGGGCCACGACAACCGCACCTGTGCCCTGCGCGTGGTCGGCCACGGCCGCTCCCTGCGCTTCGAGAACCGCCTGCCCGGCGGGGACGTCAACCCGCACCTCGCCGTCGCCGGCCTCGTCGCGGCCGGCCTGTACGGCATCGAGCAGAAGCTGGAACTCCCAGAGCCCTGCCCCGGCAACGCCTACGCCGCCGGCCTCGAGCACGTCCCCACCACCCTGCGCGAGGCCGCCGAGCTGTGGGAGAACAGCCCCATCGCCAGGGCCGCCTTCGGCGACGAGGTCGTCGCCCATTACCGCAACATGGCGCGCGTCGAGCTGGAGGCCTTCGACGCCGCGGTCACCGACTGGGAGCTGCGCCGCTCCTTCGAACGCCTGTGAAAGGTCGACACGTGTCCGAGACAGAGGAGTTGACGGTCCTCAACCCCGCCACGGAAGAGGTCGTCGCCACCGTTCCCGCCGCGAGCGCGGAGGACGTGGCCGCCGCCGTCGTACGGGCCGCGCGCGCCCAGACCGGGTGGGCCGCGCTCGCCCCCGCCGACCGGGCCCGGCTGCTTCGCCGTTTCGCGGACGTGGTCGACGCCCACACCGAGGAACTCGCCGGGCTGGAGGTCCGGGAGGCCGGCCACACCGTCGGCAACGCCCGCTGGGAGGCCGGCAACGCCCGCGACCTGCTGCTGTACGCGGCCGGCGGCGCCGAGCGCCTCCTCGGCAAGCAGATCCCGGTGCCCGGCGGCTGGAACGTCACCTTCCAGGAGCCCCTCGGCGTGGTCGGCGTGATCGCCCCCTGGAACTTCCCCATGCCGATCGCCGCCTGGGGCTCCTTCCCGGCGCTCGCGGCCGGCAACGCGGTCGTTCTCAAGCCCGCCGAGACCACCCCGCTCACCGCGCTCCGCCTCGCCGAACTCGCCCTGGAGGCGGGTCTGCCCGAGCACGTCTTCCAGGTGCTGCCCGGCTACGGCCACACCGCCGGACGTGCCCTGGTCGACCACCCGGACGTCGCCAAGATCGTGTTCACCGGCTCCACCCGCACCGGCCGCGAGGTCATGGAGCGCTGTGCGAAGCTCGTCAAGCCGGTCACCCTCGAACTCGGTGGCAAGAGTCCGAACATCGTCTTCGCCGACGCCGACCTCGAGTCCGCGCTCGACCCCTTCTCCTTCCTGGACAACTCCGGCCAGGACTGCTGCGCCCGCACCCGCATCCTGGTCCAGGAGACGGTGCTGGAGGAGGCGCGGGAGTTCCTCGCGGGCGCCCTGACCGCCGTGGTCGTGGGCGACCCGGCCGACGAGAAGACCGAGATGGGTCCGCTGATCTCCCGTCAGCAGCTGGAGCGCGTACGGTCGTACGTCCCTGAGGACGCCCTCGGCCTGCGCGGCACCGTCCCCGACGGACCCGGCTTCTGGTTCCCGCCGACCGTCCTCACAGGGGAACGGCACGACAGCGCGGCGGCCCGCGAGGAGATCTTCGGCCCCGTCGCCGTCCTCCTCCCCTTCACCGACGAGCAGGACGCCGTCCGCCTCGCCAACGACACGCCTTACGGGCTGTCCGGCTCGGTCTGGACCCGGGACGTCGGCCGCGCCCTGCGCGTCTCCCAGGGCGTCCGCGCGGGCAACCTGTCCGTCAACTCCCACTCCAGCGTGCGCTACTGGACCCCGTTCGGCGGCTTCAAGCAGTCCGGCCTCGGCCGCGAGCTGGGCCCCGACGCCCTGACCGCCTTCACCGAAACCAAGAACGTCTTCATCAGCACGGAGGGCCCCGCACAGTGACCGACAACAGTGTTTGCCGCCGCCTGGTCGGCCGTACCGCCGTCGTGACCGGAGCCGGCAGCGGCATCGGCCTCGCCACCGCACGCCGGCTCGCCTCCGAGGGCGCCCACGTGGTCTGCGCGGACGTGGACGAGGCCCGCGGCAAGGCCGTCGCCGACGAGGTCGGCGGGCTCTTCGTGAAGGTCGACGTCACCGACCCCGAGCAGGTCGAGGCGCTGTTCAAGACCGCGTACGACACCTACGGCAGCGTCGACGTCGCCTTCAACAACGCCGGCATCTCCCCGCCCGACGACGACTCCATCCTGGAGACCGGCCTGGAGGCCTGGAAGCGGGTCCAGGAGGTCAACCTCACCTCCGTCTACCTCTGCTGCAAGGCCGCCATCCCCTACATGCGCCGCCAGGGCAAGGGCTCCATCATCAACACCGCGTCCTTCGTGGCCCGGATGGGCGCGGCCACCTCACAGATCTCGTACACCGCCTCCAAGGGCGGCGTGCTGGCCATGTCCCGCGAACTGGGCGTGCAGTTCGCGCGCGAGGGCATCCGGGTCAACGCCCTGTGCCCGGGCCCGGTCAACACCCCCCTCCTGCGGGAGCTGTTCGCCAAGGACCCCGAGCGCGCCGCGCGCCGCCTGGTGCACATCCCCGTGGGCCGGTTCGCCGAGGCCGAGGAGATCGCCGCCGCCGTCGCCTTCCTGGCCAGCGACGACTCCTCCTTCGTCAACGCCACCGACTTCCTGGTGGACGGCGGAATCGCGGGCGCGTACGTCACGCCCCTGTAGGACGGCCGGTCAGAGGAAGGTCTGCCCCTCGCCGCGGTAGGTGGGCACGGTCGCGGTGACCGTGTCCCCCTCGATCAGATGCAGCGCCTCGAACCGCTCGCACAGCTCGCCCGCCTTGGCGTGCCGGAACCACACCTTGTCACCGATGAGGAGGTCGTCGGCGGGCGAGCCGAGCAGCGGGGTCTGCACCTCGCCGGGCCCTTCCTGGGGGTCGTACCGCAGCCCCTCCGGCAGGTACGGCACCGGCAGCCGGTCGGTGCCGGCGACGCCCGAGGCCGGATAGCCACCGCCGAGCACGGTCACGACCCCCACCCCCGGCCGTCGCACGACAGGCTGGGCGAACAGGGCCGCCGGACGGCCGGTGAACGACGTGTAGTTGTCGAACAGGCGGGGGACGTACAGCCCCGAACCCGCCGCTATCTCGGTCACGGCGTCCTCGGCGGCGGTGTGCTGCACACTGCCCGTGCCGCCGCCGTTGACGAACTCCAGGTCCGGGACGACCGCCCGCACCGCGCGCACGACCGCGGCCCGCCGCTCGGCCAGCTCCCGGCGGGCCGTCGCCTGCATCAGCCGGATGGCCCGGGACCTCAGCGGCCGCCCGGCCACCGCGTCCCCGACTCCCGCGACGTGCCCCTCGTACGCCATGATCCCCACCAGCCGGAAGCCCGGACGCCGCGCCACCGTCCGCGCCAGCTCGGCGAGTTGGGCGGGGGAGTGCAGCGGAGAGCGCCGCGCCCCGACCCGGACCCGGCCACCGAGCAGCTTCAGCGAGGTGTCCAACTCCAGGCAGACACGAACCACTTCGCGCCCGCCGTCGCGGGCGGCGTCGATGAGGTCGAGGTGCGCCGGATCGTCCACCATCACGGTGACCGCGCCGGCGAGCTTGGGATCGGCGGCCAGCTCGGCGAAGCCGCTCCGGTCGGCGGACGGGTAGGCCAGCAGGACGTCGTCGAACCCGGAACGCGCGAGCCACAGCGACTCGGCCAGCGTGAACGACATGATCCCCTGGAAGCCGTCCCTCGCCAGGACACGCTCCAACAGGGATCGGCAGCGAACCGACTTGCTGGCGACCCGGACCGGCTTGCCGGCGGCCCGGCGCACGAGGTCGGCCGCGTTGGCGTCGAACGCCTCCAGGTCCACGATCGCGAGAGGGGCGTCGAGATGGGCGGTGGCCCGGTCGTAACGGGCCCGGTCGGCGGCGCGCGCAGTCATGACGGAAGCCTGCCAGACAGGATTACCGCAGGGTAGGGGGACGTTCCGGGCAGATGCCCCAGCGCCCCGGACTGGTTCTGATTCCGGCCCGGACAACCCGTAGAGTGACGCGCAGGTACGGCGGAACGCCCCCGGCCGCTTCGGCTGAACCGGGATGCCGGTCCGGCCGTACGGGTATGCGTGCCCGGTACGGAGCTTCCGCGCCGGGTGCGGCCGAGCAGCGCAGCGGCCCGCGTACGTGAGGACGGGCCCGGGCACGAGGAAACGGGGGGTGCATGAGCACGGAAGCGCGCCACGCTCCCATCCCGCCGCGCCCCTCGACCCCGCCCCACCCGTCCACTCCGCCCGACGACCCCGACGACGAGCCGTCGGTCTTCACCCCGCGCGGCGGCGCGCCCGCGCCCCGGGGGCGGCCCCGCCGAGGAGACCGCGGCCCCCCCCCGCCCGCCGCGGCCCGAGCCGTTTTCCA
>NZ_JBFAWF010000033.1:0-77448 GCF_040680195.1 Streptomyces sp. NPDC052109
TCGCCGCGAGGAGTTCCTCCCGGGAGGCGAACCGCCGGTAGACCGTGCGGCGGTCCACCCCCGCCTCCCCGGCGATACTCGCGATGCTCGCGCCCCCCTGTGCCGCGTCGGCCCTCACGCCCCGAACAGGACTGCTTTGCGGAGGAATCAAGGCCTGCCATCTCATACATGTGTCGCTAGACCAGCGAAGTGCTACATTGGAGTGACAGTTAGCAAGTTCTCCGAGAGGGAGAGAGCACGTGATCATCTACGACCGGCTCTTCGTCGGGGGTTCCTGGGCAGAACCGAGTGACCCTGACCTGCTCGACATCGCCTCGCCGCACGACCAGTCTGTGGTCGGCCGCGCCGCCCAGGCACAGCCGAGGGACATCGACCGTGCGGTGGCCGTGGCGCGGGCCTCGTTCGAGGCGGGCGTGTGGCGATCCACGCCGCCGTCGGAGCGGATCGCGGCCCTGCGGCGGTTCAACGCGCTGCGCGAGGAGAACGCGGAGAAGATCGCGCGACTGATCTCGCTGGAGAACGGATCGGCGGGCTGGTTCACCCGGGCCGGGCAGCCGGGCCTCACCCGGCAGGCCAACGCCTATCTGAAGGCGGCGGAGGAGTTCGGCTGGGAGGAGGTGCTGGTGCCCTCCGACCCGGCGTCCCCGGTGCGCAGTGTGGTGCGCCGTGAGGCGGTCGGCGTGGTGGCCGCGGTGATCCCGTGGAACTCGCCGTTCTCCTCGGCCACGTCCAAGATCATTCCTGCGCTGGTCGCGGGCAACTCCGTGGTCCTGAAGGTGTCTCCGGAGAACTCGCTGAGCATGGGCTTCCTGGCCGAGCTGCTGGAGCAGGTGGGCCTGCCCGAGGGGGTGATCAGCGTCCTGCCCGCGGACCGGGAGACCAGTGAGTACCTGGTGTCGCACGAGGAGGTCGACAAGATCGCCTTCACCGGCTCGACGCGAGCCGGGCGGCGCATCGCCTCGATCGCGGGCGAGCAGCTCAAGCGGGTCAGCCTGGAGCTCGGCGGAAAGTCCGCCGCGATCGTCCTCCCCGACGCCGACATCGAGAAGGCGGTCGCGGGCGTGAAGTTCGGCTCGCTGCTCAACAACGGCGAGTCGTGCATCGCCCAGACCAGGATCCTGGCCCCGCGCAGCCGCTACGAGGAGGTCGTGGCCGCGCTGAAGGAACTGGTGGAGTCGCTGAAGGTGGGCGACCCGGCCGACCCCGACACCTTCATCGGCCCGATGATCCGCCCCGACCAGCAGGAGCGGGTGCGCAACTACATCCGGCTCGGCATCGAGGAGGGTGCCCGCCTGGTCACCGGCGGCCCGCAGATCCCCGAGGGCCTGGAGAAGGGCAACTACGTCACGCCCACCGTCTTCGCGGACGTCGACAACGCCATGCGCATCGCACAGGAGGAGATCTTCGGCCCGGTCCTGGTCGTCATCGCCTACGACGACGAGGACGACGCCGTCCGCATCGCCAACGACTCCGAGTACGGCCTCTCCGGCGGCGTCTGGTCCTCCGACGAGGCGCACGCCCTGGACGTCGCCCGCCGCGTCCGCACCGGCACCGTCACGGTCAACGGCGCCTCCCTCGCGTTCGACGGCCCCTTCGGCGGCTTCAAGGCGAGCGGCATCGGCCGCGAGTACGGCGCCGTCGGCCTCGGCACCTACACCGAGTACAAGACCATCACCCTCTGACCACCGTCGTAGGACACCCACCACGGACAGATCCGCCGGCGTCGGCAGGTGGCCGGCTGCCTGCCGCCGGCGTGGCGTTTCCCGTTGTCCCGCGGGAGCTGTGACGACGACGCTTCCCAGGCTTCCCGCCGTGCCCTGCCGTGCCGCACCGGCCGCGTCCCGCACGGAGACGACGAGACCGCGACGGGCCACGGCCGCTCGTCACCTCACGACCCGGTAGCCGGAATCAGCCATCGACCCAGTACCGGCCGTCCTCTCCGATCGTGATGCTCCGGCAGTCCGGATCCTGGCAGACGGCCCGCCGGGCGGCGCACCGCCCACCGCGACGACCCCGGGACCGGGCCCAGCCCTGCGGCGCCTCCGATCACACCGGCGGCAACGGGGCCGGCAAGTCGACACCGCTCGCGGTGCTCGCCGGACGTCTCCCGGCCGAGGGCGAGGTGCGCAGGCGGCGCCCGCTGACGGCGGGACTGCCGGCCCAGGACACCGTGTTCGAGCGACTCGAGCGCACGGTCCGCGACACCTACGAGCTGTCCCTGGGCCCGCGCCCCAGCCGCTCCTGCTCGACGAGCCCACCAACCACCTGTCCCCCACCCTGTGCGCCGAGCTGGAGACCGCGCTCGGCCCCGGCCCCGGCGCGATCGTCCTCGCGAGCCAGGACCGCCGACTGCGCCGGCGGCGAACGCGCACGGCTGTCCGAGCAGTTGCAGGAAGAGCCCGTGGCCGCGAAGGCGAAGCCGACTCGCTCCGGAGCCGCGTCGCGCCGTCCGGCGTCGGCCGGTACCGCTCCGTCGGGGAGCACGGCCAGGGCCGGTGCGAAGGGGAAGTCGCGCCGTCCTCTGCTCGGTGATCTCCTGGCGGAACTGCTCGGCGACCACCAGGAGCCGCGCCTGGCCAAGGAGGTGCGGGACGAGCTCATCGAGAGGTACCCGGACCGCAGCCCGACGCCGCAGGTGGTGCGGAACACCCTCGAGTCCCTGGTCGCCAAGGGGCGCATCCGGCGTCACAAGCAGCAGCATTCCGTCACGTACACCCTCGTGAAGCCCGGCAAGGCCGGCTGACAACCGCGCTTGTCCCGTGGGCGGCGGTCCCGACCCCGGATCGCCAGTGTGTGGCGTGGCGACGGGGCCCGCCATGGGGCCCATGCCGTCGGCGGTCGGGGTGAGCACGAGTTGCTCCACGGCGGCCCTCGCCCGGGCCCCGTCCGACCCGCCAGGCGGTCGTAGGGTACAGGCTGTTCTGCCGGCCCGGTCGCCCTCTCGAAGGAGCTACAGTCCCAGGTCGAGGGCCAGGCACGAGTAGTACTTCCACGAGCCCTCGGGGTCGTACGCGGCGTTCACCCCACCGCTCGGCACGGCTTGGGTCTCTTCCGTCATGTCCTCGAAGCGAATGCGCTCGGGAAGCCGGCCGTACCGCGCACGCCGTGCCGCCGCGTCTGCGTCAATCGCGAGTTCCCTGTTCATGACCATTCTCCACTTCGTCGATCGTGGATCACGTCCCGCTCGTCTCTCCGGACGCCTCCAAGCATCACCGGCGCTCCGTCACCTGTCAAGACGGTGACGACTTTGCGCCGTCGAACATCCGCGGTTCGAGGTCACGGCGTCGACACTTACCCTGACCACACAGGTGTGTGGCCGGTTTCATGGACGCGGCCCTGATCGGCCCGGCGCGGGGCGGCGAGCGCCGCCGGCCGGCCTCCCGCGCGGGAGGGCGCGCACCTCGGTCAGGGAGGTCACCGGCCTTCTGCCCGCAGGCTTCCGTGAGCCCGCGGGCGCAGAGTTCTCAGTGCGGCCGGCCGGCGCCTGCAGGGGGTGCGTGTGAGATTGGAGTTGGCGGCCTCACACGCCCCGGCCGCCCGCGCCACCGTCCGCCGACGCGCCCGGCCGGGTCCGGGAGGCAGCACGACACGCGAAGCGGCACACCGCGGTGAACCTCACACGCGGCGCCTCTCGCGTGTCCGGTGCGCCGCCCGTACGGCAACCGCGCACCGGGCCACCTCAGCCGGTCCTGGCGGGTCGAACGCGGTCCCGGGGACAAGCACGACGAAGCTCCTGGTGGTCAGGGGGTGGTCTTGGTCCTCCCCCTCTGCCAGGAGCTTCATCGCTGCGCACTGCCTGAGCGCCTCACCTCGGAGGCGGCCCCGTGCGTGAGCCGTCTCCCGCGGTCGGCGGGATCAGCAGGGGAAGGTGCCGCTGTAGACGGCGTGTCCGTAGGAGGAGCTTCCGGAGCCGAAGCCGTAGATGCCGTCGTCGCTCCAGACCGCTTCGCGGAAGCCGTTGACGCAGGTCGACGTCGGCGCGATCGCGAAGCCCTCCAGGTTGTCGGTCGGCATGACGGCCGGGTTCGTGTAGGTCACGTCCGGAACGATCGCGCCGCCGGCGTTGATCTTCATGAACGTGTGCGTCTCGCCGCAGGTGTTGTCGCAGGTGGCGATGATGCGCTGGGTTCCCGCGTCGAACGACACGTCCATCACGGAGACTTCTCCGGTCGCGATCGTGCCGAACGTGGTGAACGTGCCGTCGGAGTTCAGGCCGTAGACGTGCAGCGTGCCGTCCCACTCCAGACCGGCGAAGAACAGACCCGACCCGTGCAGCGGGTAGTTCGCCGGGTTGTAGGCGGCGCCGGTACGCGGATCGACCCAGCCGTTCGCGGTCAGCCAGCTGTCCGGCACATAGCCGACGCCCTCGAAGCCCAGGTTGGCGTCGTCCTTGCTGCCGGTGTTGAGCTGCGGGAACTGCGAGGTCATGTCCCACTGGTGGATCGGCGTCAGCGTCGATCCGGTCGCGGCCGGGTCGAACTCCATGATCGTGTCCTTGGGGACCGTGTTGTTGGCGTTGTCGCGCTCGGAGGTCACGTAGATGTGACCGTTACCGCCGACCGTCAGGCCCTCGGAGTCCGGCTCGCCGGAGCCGCCCGCGAAGCGGATCTGCTTGCCGGTCGCGCTCCACGACGGGTCCGGGATCCACTTGCCGTTGCTCTTGACAAGCTTGTACAGCCAGCTCTTGTTCTTGGCGGCCCACAGCACCGACGGGTTCGCCGGATCGAACGCCAGGCCGCTGAGGTCCCGCCCTTCAGGGCCGGTGGACGTGGTGAACGCGCAGACGTTGTCGGCGATCGTGACGTCCGGCCCACCCGGCCACGCCAGGGTGCCCGCCGGAGTGGAACCCGTACCGGTGGGCGCCTCGGGCGTGCAGCCGCTGGTGAGCGAGCCGCCGCCACCCAGCAACTGGCCGGGCTGACCGCCACCACCGCCACCGCCGCTGCCCGAGCAGGAGTTCGCGCTGCCGAGCGTCGCGGTCGTGGAGGTCTGGAACCAGCCGGTGCCGTTGGCGCAGCGCTCGTCCGACGGCTTGGCGCCATCGGTCGCCCAAGTCACCGAGTCAACGGTGTTGCCGTTGTTGTCGAGGAGGAAGACCGAATCGCCGTCGCCCAGACCGAGGGTGGAGTTGAACGTGACGTAGCCGCCCGCGGGGATGCTGGTCGCGCTCGGCGAGGAGGACGAGATCGAGACCGGAGAGTGGCTGGTGTCGTTGTCGACGTACTTCCACGACCCGATGCCGACCGCACTCGTTCCGCCGTTGTACAGCTCCACGGTATCTGCGCCGTTCGAGGTGACCTCATTGATCCTTACCCGGTTCGCCGCCGGTACGGACGACGGGCAACCCGAGGCGTTCGAGGTGCCGAACGTGGTTGCCGAGGTCGTGGTCACCCACGCGCCGGTGCCGTCGCCACCGCAACGCGCCATCGCCGGCTTCGCCCCGTTGGTGGCCCACTCGACGCGGTCGACCACCGTGCCATCGGACGTGTAGATCACCAGCTTGTCCGAGTCACCGAGCCCCTTGGGCGAGTTGAAGGTGACGAAGCCGCCGGCCGGGATCGAGCTGGAGGACGGGCTGAAAGTCTGCGGCGAGAAGCTGTCGTCGGACATCTTCCAACCGCTGATGCTCACCGCGGTCGAGCCGGTGTTGTACAGCTCCACCGTGTCGTTGTTCGACGAGGTGACCTCGTTGATCCGAACGTTCTGGTAGCCGGCCGGGTCCGCGGCAGCCGCCGGATGGGCGGCGAGCACCCCGGTGACGACCAGTCCTGAAAGCGTCAAAGCCGCGGCGCACACAGAGGCGACGCCGGCACGCGAGTGTGAGGTAGGCACGAGACCGGACTTTGGTTAAACGACCTTGAAACAGCGTGTACTCGAGCTGAACGTCGCCTGCTGCCCACCGGTACGCCAGGGGCACACCGTCACCGCGCGACGGGACGGCACCGCCGAGGCGGTCAAAGAACACCGGCCTGGACCACACCGATCAACGTATGGGGGACCGGCTCTGCCCACGCGCCCTGCCGCTCGGCCCCCAAGTCCCCCGCGTCGTCGGCACGTCTGCCCGCGCACGACCCGTCGCCGTAGTCGGCACGGTACCGCGCCCCCTACCCCCGCTTCGGCCTGACAGCCCCTCTCGCGAAGCGGATGGGGTTTCCTCGGCCTGGCAGGCGTACGGGTACGACCTCAGCTGTCTGACGCCGCTGGGCAGCTGTCTACGGGCACGCCTCGGCCCGGAGCCAGGAGCGAAAGTGCGCTCGACCACCCACAGCGCCTCGCCCAGCCCGGAGCCGGGACCGACGGGCTACCGTGCCCCGCCCTTGCGCAACGACAGGCCCGCCGCGTCGGTTCGTCCGTGGGCCTCTCCGCGTCATGGTGGACTGCGCGGGCAGGTCCCGCACTTGGTGCCGCGGACGCGCGCGCCGGGGTCACAGCGCGTCCTCGCCCAGAGTGCGGAGGGCGGCGCGGGTGAGGTCGGCCTTGTTGCCGACCTGGAGTTTGCGGCGGATGCGTTCCACGTAGGTGTTCACCGTGGCTTTGCTGACGCCCATGCGCGTCGCGGTCTGGGCGTGAGTGAAGCCGCGGGCGATCCAGCGCAGCGCCTCCTCCTCGCGCGGTGCCAGCGACGGGCGTGGCCGGTCCGCGAGGGCAGGGATGCCGGTGAGGGCGCCGCAGGAGGCGTCTGCCTCCTCGGCGGCCTGAACCTCGGCGAGGTCGGTCTGGAGCAGGCCGGCCAACTGCGGGGAGAGTGCGAACCCGCCCGCGGCCACCGTCCGGAGCGCCGAGACCATCAGTTCGGGCTCGCAGTGCTTGGTGAGGTAGCCGCCGGCCCCCGCGCGGATCGCGCCGAGCACGTCACCCGGCCGTCGCGAGGCCGACATCACCAGCACCCTTGTGCGCTCGGCGAGTTGGGCGACGAACGGCAGTCCGGGCGTGTCGCCCTCGAGGTAGAGGTCGAGCAGCACGACATCCAAGGGCACGTCGCTCGAGGGCAGTTCGGCGGGGTGCGCCACCGCGCACACCACGTCCACCGACCGCGCGGCGCCGAGCAGCGTCTCGATGCCGACCCGAGTCACCGGATGGTCGTCCACGATCGCCACCCGCACCGCCGCCGCAGCGTCCACCGCCCCCGTCGCGTCCCCCACGGGTGCATCGTCCTCCACCATGTGAAGGGCTGTCCACCGCGAAAACAGGACGGCGCGCGGGAGCCCGCACGTGGATCGGGCTCCCTGCGCACCGCGGTCGCCTCCTCCCCCATGGGGTTCACGTGCCGCCGTCCGGAGCGTCACTCCCGGTCGCATCGCCGTGCGAGGCGCCGCCGTCCGAGGCACCGGCGGCCCGGTCGGGGCGCAGGAACTCGAACAGCCGCAGGATCGCGGCCAGTTCACCGATCACGAGGGTCACGTCCGCGCGCAGCGCCTCCGTCTGGCGCCGCTGGTCGGACACGGCGCGTTCCAGCCGCTCGATCCGTTCGAGCAGCGCGTCCCCGATCTCGTGTTCCGGTGGGCGGCGGCGTCGTCTCATCACCCGATCCTGCCGAGCTACGCACGCCGCGCACGAGTCGTACGGATGTCATGCGAAGGGACGACATGGCGCTTCGGTACGCCCCCGGCGGCCGCGCCGGCCCGGCCGCGGCCCCGGGTCTCGGGCCACCGGTCAGTCGCCGACCTGGCAGCGCGGGATGGACGTGGTGAACTGCCCGTCCGGCGCGGGGGTGGTGATGTAGTAGTCGTACACGTAGGAGCCGTTCTGCAGCTGGTCCCACACGTGGTACGGCAGGCCGTCGACGGTTCCCTCGCTCCACACCTGGCACACGATGCCGACGGTGGTGCCGTTGCCGTAGATCCAGCCCACCACGTTCCCGGGAGTCGGCGTGAACTGCTCGGCCAGCGTGCCGTCGGTGCGCCAGGTCTTGTAGTAGTACACGCTCGCCGCATCCGCACTGCCGGCGGACAGCGTGCCGGTCAGCACGGCGGCGGCAGTCACGGCCGCCGCCGCGAGCGCTCCCAGACGTCGGGTCATCGGGTATCTCCTCTTTTGTGGGATTGCGGGGGCGTTCCGCCGGCGCGGCACCGGTCGGTGTCACCGCCCTGTTGCCACTGTGCTGTGGCGCGGACCCGCGGTCATGTCGGGCGATGGCACCCCGCGAGGCCGCACGGAGGACGTCACCCGCGAACGTCGTCCAGGGCGTCGGCGGCGGCTGTCGTACGCGAACTTCCGTGTGACGAAACGAATGTGATGGCCCGTCGGACAGCGATGGTCCGGCTTTTCACCGACATGACGCCGCGGTCGGCCACCCCCGACGCTGGACCAGCCGACCCGGCCGCCCCGCGCGGCTCGCCGTGATGCCACAGGCGGCGGTCGGCGATCCCGTCCACGTCATCGAGGAGGTACCACGTGAGATCCGTCCACGGCACGCCCGGCCCCGCCGGCGCTCGGGCCCGGGGACTGCCGCTGCTGGGGTTGCTGTTGGCGCTGGCGGTCGCCCTGCCGCTCTGGACCCGGCCCGCCTCGGCCGCGGAGACGGCCGCCACTGCGTCACCGAAGCACGCGTCCACGACGTCCGCCGCGTCCAGGATGCCCACGAGTTCCTCGAGGTCCTCGACGTCGACGACGGCGGGGGTGTCCGCGACGGCCCGAGCGGCTTCGGCCCCCGTGACCGGCCGCGCCCGCCACATCGGTAACGACTACCCCTGGGAGACCTTCGGCCAGTTCGAGCACCAGGACCAGGGCACGGACCCGTGGCGGGAGTACTACGGCCAGTGCGACTCCTTCGCCGCCTGGAAGGTGTACGAGAACCTGCACGGCCCGGGCGCGGCACCACGTCCGGCGAGCTACCCGGCCCCCGGCTGGGCACCGTCCGACAGCTCCCTCAGCCCCGTCGACCAGGACACCTGGGGCAACGCCGGTGACTGGCCGGCCACCGCCCCCGCACACGGCGCGCGGGTCGACACCACCCCGGTGCCCGGCTCCGTCGCCGTCTGGGCCGACGGCACGCTGGGACCGGTCGGCCACGTCGCGTACGTGGACGACGTATACCCCGACGGCTCGATCACCGTCGAGAACTACAACCTGCATGTCAACGGCGAGTACTCGCGCTTCCACCTGCCCGCCGGAGGCGGCACGGA
This sequence comes from Streptomyces sp. NPDC052109, assembly GCF_040680195.1. NCBI lineage: Bacteria > Bacillati > Actinomycetota > Actinomycetes > Kitasatosporales > Streptomycetaceae > Streptomyces > Streptomyces sp. NPDC052109. The sequence continues at coordinate 9,126 of NZ_JBFAWF010000033.1, forward strand.
GACCAGCTTCGGCGCGACCTACCACATCCCGTGGCCCAGCGCCTTCGTCCACCTCGGCGACGGCCCGGCCACCGCGGCCGACGGCAGCGTCCTGCCGCCCGAGCCCGCGCCGACCGCCACCCAGTACGGCTACGCCTACTCCCCCGACGTGTCCCTGACCGGTCCAGGCTCACCCGACGCCCAGTTCGCCGTCAGCGGCGGCTGGCAGACACGCGCCGGGCACGGCGAGCTGGGCACGATGCGGTACATCGCGACCTCCGGTTCCACGACTCAGGGGCGGGCCACCGCCACCTGGAGCCCCGTCGGTCTGACGCCCGGCGTGTGCTACCGCATAGACGCCTTCGTCCCCGACAACTACTCCGACAATGCCGCCGCGCACTACACGGTCACCACCGGCGGCACCTCCGCCCAGGCTCGCGTCGACGAGAACGCGTTCACCAACGACTGGGCCCGCCTCGGCGTGTACCGCGCCGGGCCGTCCGGGGCGGTCACGGTCCAGCTCGACAACCGCGGCGCCGGCGGGCTCTACGTCGCCGCCGACGCCCTGCGGGTGTGGCAGCAGCCGGACTGCTGACGCGCACGGCTTCCCCACCACCACCTCCGCGATCCACCGCGCCGGATCGTCCGGCGCGCCCGAAAGGAGATGCACCATGCGCATCACGACCGCACGGAAGACCACCCGCCAGGCCGGAGACGACAACGGGACGGGGCCGGCGGCGCCGGCCGGGACGGGCAGGGCCGCGCGCCGAGCCGGCGGCCTGGTCCGCCTCACCGCCGCCCTGGCGCTGGCGACCGGATCGATCGCGCTGACGGCCGGTTCGGCACACGCCGCCACCGCGTACAAGGTGCAGGGCACCGACGGCACGCTCGCCGAGCAGAGCCAGCCGGCCACCAACCACTTCGTGCGCTGGCTCCACGAGGGCGACACCGTCAACGTGGTGTGCCAGGTCAACGACGGCGGCACCGACATCGGCGACGGGGGCACCTTCCCCTGGCAGAACAGCCGCACCTGGGACAAGCTGACCGACGGCACCTGGGTCTACGACCACTTCATCACCACCCCGCCGCAGGGCGCCGACGGCTACTCGCCGGGCGTCCCGCACTGCAACAGTTCCTCCACGCTCGACCCGAACGCCTACCCCTGGCGCGTGGGCCCGGACCAGTGGGTGAGCGACGGCCACGGCTACTGGGAGGGCGAGTGTGTCTCCTTCGCCGCGTGGGCGATACGCAGCGACGGCCGTCCGCACACCAAGAGCCCGGACTTTCTCGGCAACGCCAACCAGTGGACCGGCGCCAGTGTCTCGTCCACTCCGCACGTGGGCGACATCGCGCAGTGGGACCCCAAGGTGCACCAGGCGAGCGACAACGGGCACGTGGCGTACGTGGCCGCCGTCAACGGCGACGGCACCATCACCGTCTATGAGTACAACTGGCTGGACGCGTACGACGGTTACACCCTGCACCGGCTCAGTGTGCGCACGATTCCCGCCAGCGACCCGAGCCGCTATCTGCGGTTCTGAGGGCGCGCTCGTGCCCTGGGTGCCCCGGGCGGTCCGCGGCTGCGGATCAGCCCGGGGCGCCCGGGGTCCGGCGAGAGCCTCGGGTCCGTCGGGCGCCTCGGGTCCGGCGGGCCCCCTGATTCCCCGGCCCCACCAGCCCCACCGGCCCCACCGGCCCCACCGGTCCCTCCTCCGCCTCGTCGGCCTCGTCCACCTCGGCCGACCGGCTGATGGGCGCGCGCAACTCGACGCTGGTGCCCTCGCCGGGGGCCGAGTCGATCCGTACCGTCCCGCCGACCTCGGCGAGGCGGCCGCGGACCGAGTGGAACAGCCCGATGCCCTCCGGCCGGGCCGCACGGTCGAAGCCGCGTCCCTGGTCCACGACCCCGACCGCCACCTCGTCTTCCTCCACCGCCGCCCACAGTGTGGCCCGGTCGGTGGCCGCGTGCTTGACGACGTTGGTCAGCGCCTCGCGGCAGGCGGCGACCAGGGCCTCGGCGACACGGGCCGGTATCCCGGCGAAGCCACCCTCGGCACCGGGCGCCAGGGAGACCTCCACGGTGAGGCCCTGGCGCCCGCGCTCGCGGGCCAGGGCGTGCAGGGCGGCACCGAGGTCCCTGCCACCGGTGGCGCCGCTCGGCGCTTCGGGTCCGGCGAAGGGCGCGGTGCTCACCCCGTCCGGGCCGCTTTCGACCAGCCGCCGCAGCCAGCCGGCTTCCGCCCGCACCTGGTCCCGCATCCACGGATCGGTGACCCAGCTCCCGCCACCGAGGGCCTCCAGCGTCTGCAGCACCCGGTCGTGGAGCAGCCGCGAGGCCTGCGTGCGCTCGCTCAGCACCGCCTCACGCGCGGCCAGTTCGAGGGCGACGGCGCGGGAGGCGTCCAGTTCGGCGCCCAGTCGCCGCAGTTGGGACGCGACGAACCACACCACGGGCGCGACACCCAGGTAGCTCGCCGCGTTCGGCACGATGTTCCACCACGGCAGGCCGCTGCCCAGCCGGTCGCACACCGCATACACCGAGGCCAGACACACCGACGCGGCCAGCACCTGCGGCAGACGCCGCAGCAGTAGCCCGCACGCACAGGAACCCACCAAGGTGTACGGGTAGGCGAAGAAGCCCCACGAGTGCATGTACGGCCCCCTGACCACCGTGGCGTTGAGGACCAGGGCCGCGCAGCCCACGGCGAGGTCGCCCCAGCCGGTCCAGGGCCGCAGCCGTCGCCCATGGCGGAGTGTGGTCACGCCCAGCAGCGCGGACTGCGCGGCGAGCCCGGCGGCGAGGGCGACGGCCCCGTCGAACCTCCGCTCGCTGCCCGCGCCGGCCACCAGCGCGACGACGACGTTGAGCAGCGCCGCGGCCCTGCTTGCCAGCAGCGCCCACCCCTCCATCCGCACCACCCGCTGCCCCGCTTCACCCGGCGCCCGAGTCCCGCCCCGACCAGCCGCCCCCGCGCCGATTCCCCTCCTCATGGCGACCAGTGTGGGCCCTGGACGCGGAACCCGCTCCGATGCGGCGCTGTTGGGTGCCCAACCGGTCGGGTTCCCGTGGCCCGACAACGCGCCGTGCAGGAGCGAGCCGACCGGACCGCCACCCCGGAGCACACCGCCCGGCCGGCTCTCCGCGCCGGGGATGGGTGCGGAATCCGCCGGACTGATGACCTCGCTGACCGGCGCACTGGTCGTCTGACGCCGACCGGCGGAAATGTGAGTGGGTAGTGGTCCGGACACACCCTCAGGTCCCTGCTCGTCCGGTGCGGGCACCGCCGACGCGTCCTGACGGCGAAGACTGCCGGCCTGTGGATGTGCGCGGTCGCGGTCACGGCCGCCGGCTGGCTCGCCCTCGCCGGCGTCGGGCCACGGTCGCCCGGGACGGTGAGCTGCGCACCCACTTCGAAGGTCCGGTCCACCGAGAGGGCAGCACCCCCCGACGGCCTCCTCGACCTCATGCGCCGAGTGGGGTTCGACTTCGAAGCCGGCGGCAACGACCACCGGCAGGTTCATGAACAGCACCGGGAACGCGGAACCGGGCGCGGCATGAAACAGCACACGCAGCACCGCTTCGCCCTGCACCTACGCCCCCACCCGCGCGGACGCGCGACCTGTTCGCCTCGGATACACGAAGTTAACTCCGGCGACTCGAGGGTGAGACCGGTCCAGCCCACCATCGCAATACCTGTCGATCGACAGGTAACCCTCGACCGACCGGAGGTATGGTGATGAGCCGGCCCGAAATCCCCCGTGGGCAGAGCCCTGACGGCGGTGTCACGACCCTTGCCGCCCCCCTCGGCTACCAGCAGGAACTGCGCCGCGGAGTGGGCGGCTTCGCGTCGTTCGCCGCGGGCTTCTCCTTCGTGTCGATCCTCACCACCGTCTTCCAGCTCTTCGGACTCGGCTACGGTCTCGGCGGCGCGGCCTTCTTCTGGACGTGGCCGCTGGTCTTCGCGGGTCAGTTGCTGGTCGCGCTCTGCTTCGCCGAACTGGCGGCGCGCTGGCCCATATCGGGGGCGGTCTACCAGTGGTCGAGCCGACTGGCCGGCACCACGGTGGGCTGGTTCGTCGGCTGGATCATGATCATCGGGCAGGTCCTCACCGTCGCGGCGGCCGCCATCGCGGCGCAGGCCGTACTGCCGGGCATCTGGTCGGGGTTCCAGATCGTCGGCGGACCGGGCGCCGATCCCTCGGTCGGGTCCCCGACCGGCGCGCAGAACGCGGTGCTCCTGGGCTGCGTCCTGCTGGTGATCACCACGGTGGTGAACATCCTGGGCATCCGCCAGATGGCCGCGGCCACCAGCTTCGGCGTGACGGTCGAGATCATCGGTGTGGTCGCGCTGGTGCTGGCTCTGTTCTTCCTTCCCGAGCGCGGACCGCAGGTGGTGGTCCATGACACCGGCTGGGCCGGCCACGGTGGCTATGCCGGGGCCTTTCTCGCGTCCTCTCTGATGGCGGCGTACGTCATGGTCGGCTTCGACTCGGCGGGCGAGCTGGCGGAGGAGACCCGCAGTCCACGCCGGACCACGCCCCGGACCATCCTGCGGGCGCTGGTCACGTCGGGCGTCGGCGGGGCGCTGCTGATCCTCGCCGGGCTGATGGCGGCACGCAGCCTGGCCGACGGCAAGCTGGCCGCGGGCGGTCTTTCCTGGGTGCTCACCGACCGGCTCGGCGGGGTGCTGGGCCGGCTGCTGCTGTGCTGCGTGGCGGTCGCCGTGTTCGCATGCACCCTGGCCGTGCAGACCTCGGGGGCACGGATGATGTACTCCATGGCGCGCGAGGGCGCCCTGCCGTTCCACCGGCGCCTCGGAAAGGTCTCAGCCCGCACGGGCACGCCGGTCACCGCGTCGATCGTGGTCGGCGCCGGCGCCGCGATCGCGCTCCTGGTCGACGTCCGGCAGTCGGCGATCTTCACCGCCCTCTCCAGCCTCTGCATCGCCATGCTGTACCTGGCCTACCTGGGCGTGACGCTTCCGCTGCTCGTCGCGCGGATCCGGCACCGGGGCGCGGGCGGGCTTCCGCGCGGTGTCGACGAGACGGGGCGGCCCCTGTTCTCGCTGGGCCGCTGGGGAGTTGCGGTCAACGCGGCCGCGGTGCTCTACCAGGCCGGTATGACGCTCAACCTGATCTGGCCCCGCCCCGAGATCTACGACCTCACCGGCGACACGTGGTGGCTGCGGTGGAGCGCCCTGCTCTTCATCGGGCTGAGCCTCGCCGCCGGTGCCGTCTACTTCGTCGCCCGCCGGCTGCACCGCCGTATCGAGCTGAGGCACGTACCCCACACGCACACCGAGCCGCCCGCCGGGGCCCGCCCCGTCGCCGAGCCGGCCTGACGGATCCGGTGGCGGCGCGGGCGCCCCACCCACCGACGACCCACCGACGACCCACCGACGACCCACCGACGACCCACCGACGACCCACCGACGAGAGGATGACGGGACATCCATGACCACGCGCGATCTGCACCTGACCGACAGCGTCCGCAGCGCCCGCGACGACGCCCGTGCCCAGAGCGGCCAGGGCAGTGCGTGGATGCCGTACCTTCCGGCGTCCAGCAGCCCGTACCGCCCTCCGGGGGTGGAACCGGCGGCGCTGGTGTGGGCGGAGACGGTGGCACCCGGCGGCTACACGCACAAGGTCCTCGCCCGCGGCAGCCGACTGCGGTTCGACGACCCGACCGGTGACGCCTGTGCCCACCTGCTGCTCTTCAACGCGCTGGAACCGGTCGAGCGGCTCAACGTCGCCGACACCCTGAAGATCCCGTGGCAGGCCTACCTGGGTGAGAACCACCCGCTGCTGTCCGGTGACGGACGGGTCCTGGCCGTCGTCAGCGGTGACTCCTCGGGCCGGCACGACGCCTTCTGCGGCACCACCACCGACGCCTGGAACGAGCGCAAGTACGGCGACGCCCGGCCCGAGGGGCCGTCCCCGTCCGGCCGTTCCCTCTTCCTGAAGGCCGCCGCCAAGCACGGTCTGGGCCGACGCGATCTGCCGCCCAGCCTGTCCTTCTTCCAGGGCGTACGCGTCGAGGCGGACGGCGCCCTCGCCTGGCGGGGCGGCGCCGGCCCCGGCACGCACGTCGAACTCGTCGCGGAGATGCCCCTGCTGGTGCTGGTCGCCAATGTGGCCCACCCGCTGGATCCGCGCCCGGACTACGTCGTCGGGCCGCTGCGGGTGCACGCCTGGCGCGGCGCCCCGACCGGCCCGGACGGCCCGCGGTTCACCGCTGCCGCACCGGAACTGCGCCGGGCGTACCTGAACACCGTCGACTACTGCGAAGCCCGGGGGCTGTGACATGGCGACCACACGGATCGAGAACACCCCGACCGTCCACCCGACCGTCTCCGGCGGCACCCTCGCCTCCACCGTCCCGGTCGGCGCGGTGTACGCGGAGGGCTCCCGGCTGGAGCGGGGAGCGAGTCTCGTCGAGGGCACCGTCGTCCTCGACGAGACGGTGGCCCCCAACGCGCCCTGGTCGGCGGTGGTGAGGAAGGGGCACGTCCTGACGATCGTCGACGTCGGCGGCAACCAGTCGGCCGACTGCCTGCTCTACGACGCCGACGACCCCGAGGAGCGCTACAGCGTCCCCGACACGCTGGCCTGGCAGGGCAACGCCTATGTGCGTACCGGCACCGTGCTGCGCAGCAACGAGGGCCGCCCGCTGATGACCGTCGTCGCCAACGAGATCGACCGCCAGGACACCATCGGCGGCGCCTGCGGCAAGGAGTCCAACACCCTGCGCTACGGCCACCATGTGATGTTCCAGCACGGCTGCCGCGAGAACTTCCTCGCCGAGGCCGGCCGGCGGGGCCTCGGCGTGCGGGACCTCGTCTCCAACCTCAACTGGTTCATGAACGTGCCCGTCGAGGCGGACGGGGCGCTGGGCATCGTGGACGGCATGTCGGCGCCGGGCCGGCGGGTCGCGGTGCGCGCCGAGCGGGACGTCCTGCTGCTGGTGTCCAACTGCCCGCAGATGAACAACCCGTGCAACGACTTCAACCCGACCCCGCTGCGGATGCTCGTCGTGGACCCGGTTCCGGCCGCCTGCGGCCCACGGTCCGCGGCGGCCGTCCGCACTCCGGAGGGAGCCGCGTGACCCGTCCCGCCGCCGTTCTCGTCGCCAACCGCGGTGAGATAGCCCGCCGTGTCATCCGTACCGCGAGGAAGATGGGTCTCGGTACGGTGGCCGTCTTCTCCGACGCCGACCGGGCCGCTCCGCACGTCCGCGAGGCCGACCACGCGGTGCGCCTCGGTCCGGCGCCCGCCCGCGAGTCGTACCTGCGCGGTGACGCGATCATCGAGGCCGCGCTCGCCCAGGGCGCCGGGATCATCCACCCGGGCTACGGCTTCCTCTCCGAGAACACCGCCTTCGCCCGTGCCGTGGAGGACGCGGGCCTGAGATTCGCCGGGCCGACCGCCGACCAGATCACCGCGTTCGGCGAGAAGCACACCGCCCGCGCCCTGGCCAAGGCGGCCGGAGTACCGCTGCTGGCCGGGACGGAGCTGCTCGGGAGCGCCGAGGAGGCCGTCACCGCGGCCGGAGCGATCGGGCTGCCCGTGATGGTCAAGGCGACGGGCGGTGGCGGCGGCATCGGCATGCAGGCCTGCGCCACCACCGAGGAGGTGCGCGAGGCCTTCGCCCGGGTCGCGGCGCTCGCGGAGTCCCACTTCGGGTCGGCCGGGGTGTTCCTGGAGCGCCTGGTGCGTCCCGCCCGCCATGTCGAGGTGCAGGTCTTCGGCGACGGCACCGGCCGGATCGCCGTCTTCGGCGACCGCGACTGCTCGCTGCAGCGCCGCAATCAGAAGGTGATCGAGGAGGCCCCGGCCCCGGCCCTGCCCGGCCGTGTGCGCGCACTGCTGCACGACTCCTCGCGCCGGCTGCTCGCCTCGGTCGGCTACCGGGGCGCGGGGACCGTGGAGTTCGTCTACGACCCGGTGCGCGAGGAGGCCGCGTTCCTGGAGGTCAACACCCGCCTCCAGGTCGAGCACCCGGTGACGGAGGAGGCGTACGGCGTCGACCTCGTCGAACTCATGCTCCTGCTGGCCCGCGACGGCAGGGTGGACGACACGGTGTTCGAGCGGGAGTGGGAGCCCGCCGGGCACGCCGTGGAGGCCCGCGTCTACGCCGAGGACCCCGGCAGGGACGCGCTGCCCAGTTCGGGTCTGATCACCCGGGCGGTCTTCCCCGGCCAGGGCGCGGACGGCATGCCCGGCGTCCGGGTCGACGGCTTCGCCGAGACCGGTCTGGAGATCTCGCCGTACTACGACCCCATGCTCGCCAAGGTGATCGCCAAGGGCCCCACCCGCGACGCCGCGTTCGACGTGCTCCGCCGGGCGCTGGCCGGGAGCCGGGTGGACGGCATCGTCACCAACCTGGGCCTGCTGCGCGCCCTGACCGTGCGCGGTGAAGTGCGCGAGGCGGTGCACAGCACCAGCACGCTCGACACCGCCTGCGACCCCGAGCCGCGCATCGACGTCCTGGTGCCGGGAGCGATGACCACGGTCCAGGACCTGCCCGGCCGGCTCGGCTACTGGCACGTGGGCGTGCCGCCGAGCGGCCCCTTCGACGCCATCTCCTTCGCCGAGGCCAACCGGGCCGTCGGCAACCCGGCCGAGGCGCCCGGCCTGGAGGTCACCGCGGGCGGGCTGACGCTGCGCTTCTCGCACGCCACCGTGGTCGCCGTCACCGGCGCTCCGGTCCCGGTCACCGTGGACGGCACCGCCGTGGCCCTGTGGGAGCCGGTGCCGGTCCCGGCCGGCTCCACCCTGGTGCTCGGCGCCTGCCTCGGCCCCGGCCTGCGCAGCTACGTGGCCGTCCGGGGCGGCATCGACGTGCCCGGCTACCTGGGCAGCGCCTCGACCTTCACCCTCGGCGGCTTCGGCGGGCACGGCGGGCGGGCGCTGGTCGCCGGGGACGTCCTGCGCCCCGGGGCCTTCCGGACCGCCGGCGGCGGCCCGGTCCCGGCCGTGCGCCGGCCCGCGATCACCTCCCACTGGCGGATCGCCGTCACCGAAGGCCCGCACGCGGCGCCCGAGTTCTTCACCCGTGAGGACATCGACACCCTCTACGCCACCGACTACCAGGTGCACCACAACTCGGCCCGCACCGGCATCCGTCTGATCGGGCCCAAGCCCCGGTGGGCCCGCCAGGACGGCGGCGAGGCCGGACTGCACCCCTCCAACATCCACGACACGCCGTACGCGGTCGGGGCCCTGGACTTCACCGGCGACACCCCGATCGTGCTGGGCCCCGACGGGCCGTCCCTCGGCGGATTCGTCTGCCCCGCGGTGGTCGCCGGCGGCGACCTGTGGAAGCTCGGCCAACTCCGTCCCGGCGACACCCTCCGCTTCGTACCGGTCAAGGAAGCCGAGACGGCCGGCCTCGACGCCCGCCGGGCCTCGCCCGCGCTGATCAGCACCGGCGGCGACGGCGACGACGGCGTGCTCGGCCGACTGGAACCCACCGACGACCGTCCCGGCGTCACCTACCGCCGCGACGGGGACGGCAATGTCCTCGTCGAGTACGGTCCCATGGCGCTCGACCTCGGCCTGCGGATGCGGGTGCACGCGCTGCAGAAGACGCTGGCCGCCCACGCGCCCGCCGGCGTCCTCGACGTCACGCCGGGCATCCGTTCGCTCCAGATCCACACCGACGGACGGCACATGAGGCCACGTCAGCTCGCTTCTCTGTTGCGCGAGTTGGAGGAGGAGGTGCCGCCCACGCACGAGCTGGTGGTCCCCTCGCGGACGGTGCGGCTGCCGCTCAGCTGGGACGATCCGGCGACCCGGCTGGCCATCGAGCGGTACATGGCCGGGGTGCGCGACGACGCCCCGTGGTGCCCCTGGAACATCGAGTTCATCCGCCGGGTCAACGGCCTGGACACCGCCGACGACGTCTATCGCACCGTGTTCGACGCCTCCTACCTGGTGCTCGGCCTCGGCGACGTCTATCTCGGCGCCCCCGTCGCCACCCCGCTCGACCCCCGGCACCGCCTGGTGACCACCAAGTACAACCCGGCCCGCACCTGGACCGCGGAGAACTCCGTCGGTATCGGCGGCGCCTACCTGTGCGTCTACGGCATGGAGGGCCCCGGCGGCTACCAGTTCGTCGGCCGTACCGTGCAGATCTGGAACCGGTTCCGCAAGGGCGGCCTGTTCCAGGACTCGCCGTGGGCGCTGCGCTTCTTCGACCGCATCGAGTGGTACCCGGTCGGCGCGGAGGAGCTGCTGGAACTGCGCGCGGAGACGGACGCCGGCCGCGGTCGCTTCGAGACCGAGGAGGGCACCTTCTCGATCGCCGAGTACAACGCCTTCCTGGCGGCCGAAGCCGACTCGATCGCGGCGTTCCGGGAGCGGCAGAGCGCCGCGTTCGAGGCAGAGAAGCAGCGCTGGCGGGCCGCGGGCGAGTTCGACCGGGACGACGCGCCTGAGCCCGTGACCGCCGGCGTGGACGCCGCCGCCGTCCCCGTCACCGTTCCCGACGGCGCGTTGCCGGTCACCGCGCCGTTCACCGCCACCGTCTGGCAGACCGTCGCCGAGCCCGGCGCCGCCGTCGCCGAGGGCGACCCGATCCTCTCCCTGGAGGCGATGAAGATGGAGTCCAAGGTCAGCGCCCCGGCCACCGGGACCCTGCTGGAGATCTACGTCAAGCCCGGTGAGCAGGTCGCCTCCGGCCAGATCCTCGCGGCGGTGCGGGCATGACCGCCGGGACACCGGCCGCACGCGTCGAGGCCGCCTACGACCGGATGGCGAGCGCCGAACGGCCCGAGATCTGGATCCACCTCAGGCCGCGCGAGGAGGTGCTCGCCGAGGCGGCCGGGATCGACCCGGCGCTGCCGCTGGCCGGCCTGACGGCCGCCGTCAAGGACAACATCGACGTGGCCGGCCTGCCCACGACCGCGGGCGCCCCGTCGTACGCCTACGTCCCGCGGGCCGACGCGCCCGCGGTGGCGCGGCTGCGCGCGGCCGGCGCGGTGGTCCTCGGGAAGACGAACATGGACCAGTTCGCCACCGGCCTGGTCGGCACCCGCAGCCCCTACGGCGCGGTGCGCAACGCCTGGGACCCGGCCCGCGTCTCCGGCGGGTCGTCCTCCGGCTCCGCCGTCGCGGTCGCGCTGGGCATCGCCGACCTCGCGCTCGGCACCGACACGGCCGGCTCCGGCCGGGTGCCCGCCGCCCTCAACGGCGTCGTCGGGGTCAAGCCCACCAAGGGCCTGGTGCCCGTGACCGGGGTGGTGCCAGCCTGCTACACCCTCGACTGCGTGACGGTCTTCGCCCGGGACCTGCGACTGGCCCGCCTGGCCGCCGAGTTGGCCGAGGGTGCGGACCCCGCCGACCCGCTCTGCCGCACCGGCGCCCAGCTTCCGCCGCCCCCTGCCCGTCCCCGGGTCGCCGTCCCGGCTCGGGAGCATCTTCAGGGCATGGCCGACGGCTGGGGCGAGGCCTTCGACGCGGCGGTCGCCCGGTTGGCGAGCACCGGCGCGCAGATCGTCGAGGCCGACATCACCCCGCTGCTCCAGGCCGCGGAACTGCTGTACGGCGGCGCGTTCGTCGCCGAGCGGTACGCCGCCGTGGGCGCGCACCTGGAGAAGCACCGCGATCTGATCGGCACCGACCTCGATCCCACCGTCGCCGCCATCGTGCTGGCGGGCCGGAAGAAGACCGCCGCCGACTGGGCCGCCGACACCGCCCGGCTCGCCGCGCTCGCGGCGGCCGGACGCGCGGTCCTGGACGGCTGCACGGCCCTGTTGACCCCCACGACGACCTGGCATCCCACCCTTGAGCAGGTGGCGGCCGATCCGGTCGGCGCCAACGCCCTGTTGGGGCGCTTCACGAACTTCGCCAATCTGCTGGACTGCGCGTCGCTCGCCGTTCCGGCCGGCTTCGTGGACGGCCTGCCGTTCGGCGTGATGTTCACCGGACCGGCCTTCTCCGACCGCGCCCTGGCCGTCCTGGCCGAGCGGTTCGCCAACCCGGGGCTCGACCTGTTCGTGGCCGGCGCCCACCTCACCGGGCAGCCGCTCAACGCCCAGGTGGTGCAGGCGGGCGGCACCCTGGTGGGCCCGGCGCGCACCACCGGCGACTACCGGCTGTACGCCCTGGCCACCCAGCCGCCCAAGCCGGGCCTGGTCCGGGTCGCCGGGATCGCATCAGGCGGTGGGGAGCCTGGCATCGAGGGTGAGGTCTGGCGGCTTCCGGCGGCGGGGTTCGGGGCGTTCACCGCCACCGTTCCCCCGCCGATGGCCATCGGTACGGTCGAACTGGCCGACGGGCGGCGGGTCAGCGGCTTCCTCGTCGAGCCGTACGCCGTCGAGGGCGCGCCCGACATCACCCGCCACGGCGGCTGGCGGGCCTATACGGCCTCCACGTGACGGGGAGCGGCGGCATGCCGGGGTGGTGGCAGGATGGGGCCATGACGACGACGCGTCCCCGTCAAGGCAGGCCCCGGCACACGCCGCCGTCCGACCCCGGTACGTCCGCCCGGGAGCAGATCCTCGACGCGGCCGGGGCGCTCTTCGTCGAACGCGGGGTCGCCGGTACCAGCACCCGGATGATCGCCGAGCGGGTCGGCATCCGACAGGCCTCGCTGTACTACCACTTCGCCACCAAGGAGGACATCCTCGCCGAGCTGCTGGCCACGTCCGTACGGCCCAGTCTGCAGATGGTGGAGCGGATCCGGGCACTGGTGCCGGAGCGGGCCGACGCGGCCGCCGCGCTCTACGCGGTGGCCGCCGTGGACGTACGCACCCTCTCCCGCACCCCCTACAACATCGGCACGCTGTACCTGCTGCCGGAGGTGCGGGCCGAGCGGTTCGACGCCTTCCGGACCGAACGGGGCCGACTCCAGGCTGACTACGGCGCCCTCGGCGCCCTCGCGGCAAGCGAGGACGTCGCCCGGAGCATGCCCGCCGAGCGGCTCGGCGAACTGCTGATCCAGCTGGTGGAGGTCGTCATCCAGGTACGGCGTTCCCGCGAGCCGGAAGCGGCCGACGCGGATGCCGTCGCGTCGTCGTGCCTGCGGCTGTGCGGGCTGGCCGAACCGGCCGTGGCCGCCGCCAGGGACCAGGCCCGGATTCTGCTGCAAAACTGCGACTGAGCGGGCATGAGAACGGCACCCCCGGTAGAAGCTCGGTGATCGCGCGTCCGTAGGTGCAGGTGACCGGCGACGCGGTACGCGGGCGGTGCCGCGGGCAGGAGTCTGGTCAGGTCGTACCGGCCCCGCCGCCCGACGCGACATGACGTCGTGCCGTACCTGCTGCGGGAGTTCAGCGCGCGTCGGCTCCCTTGGTTCGAGACAAGGCGGCCGCCCTCACGCCCGCAGCCACCCCCCGCAAGCCGCTGACAAGCAGCAACAGGCAACGGCAGACCTATCTACGGCTGCCGTATCTGCTACCGGCGGGCTTCACTCGCGCCGCCGCTCGGCCAAGCCGCGCTCGCGGCAGGAGCGAGGAAGGAACGGAGGCGGAGGTCGGGGGCGGGGGCGATGATGACGTCGCCCAGGGTGACGAGCCGCGGAACGGGTCCGATGAACTCGGTTGGACGGGCTGTCCCCTTCGAGGGCTGGTTCTGCCACAGGGCACCGCCGGTGTGCCGGTCCAAGGCGATGACCGTTCCGTCCTGGGACAGGAAGTGGACGCGGTCACCGTCGACCGACGGAGCGGAGAGTCCGTCCTGCAGTGTGGTAGAGGACCACATCCGTCTTCTCGCGGAGATGTCATAGGCGCTGACCACACCCGTGTCGCTACGGGTGTAGAAAACGTCCTCCACCACGCCGAGCAGCTCCTCGGGAGCCCCCAGCTCGAGAGACTTCACTCCGCCGGTCCCGCGGTCGATCCGGATCAGCCGGGTCACCTCCGTGCCGGAGGTCGACGATCCCGTGGCGTACAGGTAATTCCCGGAGACAGTGACGAGATCGGCTCCCTGAGGGACATCACGAAGCCAGAGGAGCGTTCCGTCGCCCTGCGTGATCTCTCCGACCTGCGTGGGGCGTCCGCTTGCGTCACGCTTCGCCACGTAGACCCTGTCGAAGGGGTCTCCGGTGCCCGGGGACAGCAGGTCCCAGCCCGGATCAGCGGTCCACACGCGTTCCATGCCGACCGGCTCCCATGCGGTGATTGCTCCGTTCTTCGAGCAGAACAGGGTGTCCTCTGCAACGACGCACGTCTCGGCGCCGGCGATCTTCTGTTCACGCATGGGCCTGCCGGTCTTTGCATCGAACGTCCAGACCCTGTACGAATCAGTCTGCTCGGTGCCGAGACGTTCGCCGACGACGACAGCCTCCTGCGTCACACCGAGGAGGACGGGGAGTCCGTGTTCGTTCGTGGTCCGCCGCCAGAGCACCTTCCCCGTGCGCGGGTCCAGCCGGGCCGCCAGAGTGGCGCCCTCGGTGCACCAGAGAGCGGCGGACCGGTAGGTGCAGGTGGGCGAGCCGTCGGGCAAACCGTCCGCCAACTGGGTGCTCCACGGTTTCCAGCCCGGCAGACGGACCGGTGTCGGCGCCGGTCGTGAGGTGGAGGCGGACGGCCGAGCTGCGTCCGCCTCTTCGCCCTCGGACCGGGGCCACCACAGCCATACGCAGGCCACCAGCGCCGCGCACACCGTCGCCGACAGCGCCGACGCGCCGCGGCGCAGGCGTTTACGACGTGTCTGCGCGAGGGCCGCATCTCGGGCCAGCGCCTGTTGGGTGCGCCGCTCACGCCGAGACGACAAGAGAGCCAGCAATGCTTCCGGATCGGGCCGTGCGGACGGCTCCTTGCGCAGGCACGGTTCCACGACCACACGGAGTGACTCCGGCAGCCCGGAGAGGTTCGGTTCCTCGTGGACCGCGTTCCAGGCGATCGCGTATGGGGTGTCGGCGTCGAACGGACCATGCCCGGTCGCCGCGTAGACCAGCACCGAGCCCAGGGCGAAGACGTCGGCGGACGACGCGGCTTCACGGGGATCCCGGAACTGTTCGGGCGCCATGAACAGCGGAGTCCCCATCATCTCGCCGCTCTGTGTCAGAGCAGTCGCGTCCACGAGGCGGGAGATTCCGAAGTCGATGACCTTGGGCCCGTCTTCGGCCAGCAGGATATTGCTCGGCTTGAAGTCCCGGTGCACCAGACCGACTCGATGGATGTCCCGCAGCGCCTCGCACAGCCCGGACGCCAGTTGCCAGACCTCGTCGGCGGGTAGGGGACCTCGCTCCTTCACCGCGGTGTCGAGAGAGGGACCGGCAACGTACTGGGTGGCCATCCACGGGACGTCACCGGTCGTGTCCGCATCCAGCACCGGCGCGGTGAACGCGCCGCTGACTTGCCGGGCCGCCTGGACCTCACGGGCGAACCTCTCGCGGAACCCCGGTCTCGCAGCCAGGTCCTCACGGATGACCTTCACGGCCACCGCTCGTCCGGACGGAGAGTGGGCGAGATATACCTCCCCCATCCCGCCGGCACCCAACAACTCAGCCACCTCGTAGTGCCCCAGCGCGGTGAGGCGCCTCTCCCCCGTGCCCATCTCTCCCCCGGAGCCAACGATCACGCACAATGGCTCGGCCACGATAGCGGCGATGGGGGCGCCGCATGAAACCGCCGTCGGCGGCGGCTGATTCCTGACCCGGTTTGGGCGGTTGAATTCTGACCCGCAGGGTGGGTTGTCGCCGGTCAGTTACGGCAGCTGTGGACAGCCCCGCCGTTGCTGTTGCTGCTTTTCAGCGGCTGGCCGGGGGGTGGCTGCGGGCATGAGGGCGGCCGCCTTGATCATGACGTGGTGTGGCGCGACATCAGAACGAGACGGCCGCTTCGACGACGGTAGACCGCGAAGGCCACGACATCGCGTTCGGGGGCCTGTTGGCCTCGGTCGCCGACTGCTTCGCCCGCTCCGAAAGACGGGAGACGTTCGTACGGACAACCCTCGTTCCACGAGCCTTCGGCCCCCCGCGATGTTCGAGGAGACGTTCGCATGCGTCACTGGAGCACCTCGGGGCTCCGGTCGGCCGCGACCACAGTACGGAGGGGAACGCGATGAGCAGCGCGACCGCGCCAAGGAGCCCGCTCGCCCGCCAGCGGGCCGAGGTCCCCGACCGCGGCGCCGAGGGTGATCCCGGCGACGAGTGGTCCGACGGCGGCCCCGACGTTGAGTGCGGCAGTTACTCCCGAAAAGGTGCCTGCGGCCGGGATGTTACTGGCTGGCCCCGCCGCAGGAACGGGACGGCCGTCCTCCCACTCTTCCCCGATGTGAGAACGGCCGGCTCCCTCAGCTCTTCGGACATGTCCGTCACACGAGCCGACATGCGGAAAGGGTTCACATCGGCGGTAGCTGTGGGGCAAGAGTGAAGGATGTGACCAACCCCACCTTCTCTCCTCCATGATTGCGCCGATCGCACCGGCACGGCAGAGTGTTCCAACTGCCGGGATCGGCAAGGGAGATACCTGCGCTCCGTCACGTCATCGACGGAGCGGACGAACCGGAGGGGAAACGCGTGAGTCGGATGTCGGTCCGGGGAGTCGCGGTGGCCTCGGCCACGGCGGTCACCGCTGTGGGAAGCGTCGTCGGAGTCGCCTCGGCGGGCACGGCCCAGCCGAACGACGCCGAGGCGGCGGCAGCGGACACCACGCTCCTCGCGGACATACCCATGGGGCAGCAGGCCGAGGTCCAGTCCGCGTCCCTGACGGAACAGGCCGACGCCCAGGCCATCGCCGCGGACGCGGGCGCCAAGAAGGACGCCGAAGAGGCGGCCCGCAAGGCAGCCGCCGAGACGGCGATCGCCAAGAAGGCGGCCGCGGAGAAGGCGGCCCAGCAGGCCAAGGAGCGCGCCCAGGCCAAGACCGAGGCCGCCAGCCGGGACAGCACCCGCGGCTCCACCGACTTCCCCGTCCAGAGCAGCTACACCGTGGCGCAGATCCAGGCGATGGCGCGTCAGATGGTGGCGGCCGGCCAGTTCCAGTGCTTCAGCAACATCGTGGACCACGAGTCCGGCTGGAACTACCACGCGGTCAACGCCTCCTCCGGTGCCTACGGCCTCTTCCAGGCCCTGCCCGCCGGCAAGTACGCCTCCGCCGGCGCCGATTGGCAGACCAACCCCGCCACCCAGATCAAGTGGGGCCTCAACTACATGAACGCCAGTTACGGCAGTCCCTGCCAGGCCTGGTCCTTCTGGCAGGCCAACCACTGGTACTGAGGCTTCCTGTGCCGGCCGGCCGATGGATCACCGTGCGTGCCCCGGGACACGTCCCTGGGCCGCCGCCGGGCCCCGTCGGACGGCCTGTACGTCCTGGCCTTCTTCGTGATCCTGACGGTGCTGTGGGACGTCGGCGCCGCCCTTACCGGTCGACGTGGACGGCCGCGCGCACCGGTGACCAGGTAGGGACGGGGACGCGCCCCTGGCGGCTCGCGGCCGGCCTCTGCCTGGGACTGACGGCTTCCACCCAATGGTGGCCGGCATCGCGTCGGGTTCCTTCGCCTCGTCGCGCAGCCGGACGAAGTCTCCCGCGGCCTACGGCACGGACTTGCCGGCCGCACCAGTGGACGTGAGCTACGCACAGGGGCCCGACAGGGCCGAGAGGCCGATGTCGTTGCCGCCGATGGCGAGAAGCGGCTTCCTCGAGGCTTGCGTTCTTCCGCTGCACCGCGTGCGCTCACGTGACTGCGGGCGCGCATCCACCACTCACACGTGTCCGAACGCGGTGAGGTCCCGGTTGCGCCGGTACGCCCGTGTCCGACGCCGACCGCGCCAAGGCCTTCTACGTGGAGCGGCTCGGCCGGCCCCTCGACGCCGGCTTCCCGATCGACGACGGTTACCGGAACGCTCATGTGACTCCGCCCGGTTCCGGGTGCTCGATCATCTTCGGGGAGGGTCTCACCGAGCAGGCGGCGCGCACGCTCCACGGCCTGCAGCTGACCGTCACCGACATCGTCGAGGCCCGGCAGGAGCTGACCTCTCGCGGTGTGCGGGTCTCCGGCCCGTTCCGCGACGAGAGCGGCGCCTTCCACCACGCCGGTGACGCGCACCGCGTGCCCGGCCTGCACCCCGAGCGGGCCGGCTACGGCACGTTCGCCGCCTTCGCTGACCCGGACGGCAACGAGTGGTTCCTGCAGGAGGTCACCGAGCGCGCCCCCGGCCGTTGATCCCCGGCCACGGCGCCGAGGACAGAGGCGTCACATCTTGGCGCCGAAGTCCTGGGTCCACCAGGGACCGCCCGCGCCCTTGTGCACGCCCACGCCGATGTCCTTGAACGAGCAGTTGAGGATGTTCGCCCGGTGGCCGGGGCTGTTCATCCAGGACTGCATGACAGCGGCGGCGGACTGCTGGCCCTGGGCGATGTTCTCGCCGTAGGTGGACCAGCGGTAGCCGGCGGCGGTGATGCGCTGCCCGGGATCCGCGCCGTCCGGGTTGGTGTGGTCGAAGAAGTCCCGCGCGGCCATGTCGTCGGAGTGGCCCTGGGCCGCCTTCTGCAGTTGCGGGTCCTCCGTGAGCGGTCCGCAGCCGGCGGCTGACCGTTCCTTGTTCACGAGCGCGACGACCTGGCCGACGTCGGTCGGATCCGCCTCAGCCTGCGGCGTGTTCCCGGCGGCAGGAGTCGTGCGAGCGGATTCCGGGGCTGCGGGGGTGCTCCTCCTGGCAGGACTTCCCGACTTGGCGGCGCGCGTCCTTTTCGGCTTGGTCACGGACGGGGACGGAGAAGGCGAGGACGACGGCGATGCGTTCTCGGTGCCGGGCGTGGAGAGGTCCAGGATGGGCACGGCTGTACTTCGCTCGGCGTTCGCGTCGGTGCCGGGGCCGGAACCTGTACCGAAGTACCACAGGCCGCCGCCCGCCACGCAGGCGGCGACGACGGCGCCGCCGACGGCCCGGCGGCGCATGCGCCGACGCCGACGGGACTGCCTGCGCGAGCCGGTCCGGCCCCGTACGCCACCCCGTCCGGTGCCGGAGCCCGGTCCCGCGCCACCCCCGGGGCCGGCGAGCGGTGCGACGGCACCAGCCGGGGCAAGCCTTCCCGCGCCGGAGGACATCACGGCGAGCAGTGCGGGTGACGCCGCGATCAGCGCCAGACCGGCGAGCAGCCCTTCTGCGGGCATCAGTCCGCTCCACAACCCGCCGCAGCGGGTGCAGCCGCGCGCGTGCCGGGCTATTCGCTTGCGCCACAGCGCCGAGGGCCTGCCGTCCCAGGTGGCCAGCACGGTCCGGAGTTCCTCGCACAGCGGCCGTGCGTCGAGCGCTCGTACCACCACGCGGGCCGCCTCCAGCTGTGCCTTCATCCGCTGGACCCGGACGGCGGCGTGCTGCGGGGAGAGGTCCAGAGCCGCGGCGACCTCGGCCCGCGTGAGCTCGCCGGCGCACTCCAGCCACCACAGGGACAGCAGTTCCCGGTCGTCGGGCTCCAGCCAGCGTGTCGCCCGCGCGGTCTCCAGGCGCTGCCCGGTGAGCTGGAGCTGGACGACGGTCAGATCGACGAAGTCGGCACCCGGATCGGCGAGGTCCTCGGCCTCTTCCACCCCGCCGGGGGCGGAGAGACGATTCTGCCGGTGCTCCCGGACCTGGTTCATCGCGATGGCCACCAGCCAGGAGCGGAAACGCTCGGGGGCACGCAGTCCGCCCAGCCCGTCCAGGGCCCGCAGCATGGTCTCCTGAACCACGTCGTCGACATCCACCGAGCCGTTCAGGGCTCGGCCCACGATGTTGTAGACCAGGGTGAGGTACGCGTTGACCAAGGCGTCCTGTGCCTGTGTGTCGCCCTCTCGGGCGGCCGTGACCAGTGCCGCCGTCTCCATCGCGTCCTGCGTGCTCATACCCATGCTTCCTGTCCTCGAGACCGCACGATTGTGTCCGATACCTGGGAGACCGCTCGCCGCGCCTCGGATAACACTTCCTCGGCAGGGAATCCGGGTCGGCCCGGGGACCACTGCCGCTCGGGTGCCGCACGACGTCGTGCCGGCCGGCGCCCGCTGAACGGGCCCGGAGACGCACGACGGCGGATCCCGGGATTTTCCATTCCTCGGATCAGCCGGAGCCGTATTCAGGCCATGGAAAGGATTGCCGGGAAGCGGATTTCCATAAGGTTTCCTTGAGTCACCCTCAAAGCACGGTTATAGGTGACAGTTTGGGTGTGATCACCGTCTCCGGTCACCTGGGAACCGAAGGTCCCCACAACTCGTCCGCGAGGGCTCAATGCCCCTTCCACGGGTGGCCAGTTGGCGCAAGGCCGTTCCGAATGGTGAGATAAACTCGCCTCCGGACGCGCCGTTCGCCACGCGCGTCCGTTCACTCACACTTTCAGCGACGAAGTCCACGTCAGTGGGCCTGCCCCGTCGCACCCTGCCGGCTTTCTCGCGCCGGCGGTCCACGCCTTCGAGCAGGAATCGATGCCCGTTCAACCAATTGCGGAACTCATAGGTTTCGCCCGGAACAACTCGCCCTTCTACCGCCACCTCTACGCCCACCTCCCTGACCACGTGACGCGGCTCACGGATCTCCCGGTGGTGCCCCAGGCCGATTTCTGGCGAGCCAACACACCCCGCGCCAACCGGCTGCTGACCGCCCCCCTGAACGAAGCCGTCGTATTCCGCAGCGGCGGCACCACGGGCTCGCCGAAGTTCTCCTACTACACTCGCACCGAATGGCGCGAATTCACCGCCGCGTTCGGCGCCGGGCTCGTCCGCGCCGGGCTGCGGCCCGGTCTCCGAGTGGCGGACCTCTTCTACGCGGGCGACCTGTACGCGAGCTTCAGCTTCGTCCTCGACTCCTTGCACCGCTCGCCCGTGGCCAACGTCCGGCTGCCCATCGGCGGCGCGACGCCCTGGGAATCCACCGCTGCGACCTTGGAGGAGTTCCGGGTCCAGGTCGTTGCCGGCACCCCGACCACCCTGTGCTCGCTCGCCGAACGCCTGGCCGGCGCCGACCGCAGCCTGCCGGATGTGGAGCTGCTCTTCTTCGGCGGGGAGTGCCTCTTCGGAGACCAGATTCCGCTGCTCCGGGCCGCGTTCCCGAATGCCGAGCCGCGCTCCCTGGGATATGCGAGCGTCGACGCGGGACTTCTGGGCGAGGCCGTGCCCGGCGGCGATCCACGCATCCACCGTGCGTTCACACCGCACACGGTGGTCGAGATCCTCTCGGACGAGAGTGACGAACCTGTCGACGGCAACGGTGCGCCGGGGCGGCTGGTCGTCACCGATCTCCGCCGACGGCTCATGCCCGTGCTCCGCTACCCGGCGGGCGACAGGGCCGAGTGGGTGGACCGGGACGCGGGTGTCTTCCGAATCCTCGGGCGCGCCGAGGAGGGCGTACGGGTCGGCCCCGTGTCCCTCTACACCGAGGACGTCCACGACGTCGTCACCGCCGCAGCCATCCGCGGCGAGGTGACCGGCCTGCAACTGGTGGTGCGGCGCCGGGACGGCCGGGACGGCCTGGTGCTCAGACTCGCGGTCGCCGATCCCGCAGAGGTGCCTGCCGCGTTGCGGGAGTCCGTGGTCGCGGCGGTCCTCGCCGCGCGGCCCTTCTACGCGAGCGCGACCGCCTCCGGGCACGTGAACCCGATCGGCGTCGAGTGGGTGCGGCACCAGGAGCTCGCGGTCAACTCCCGCTCGGGCAAGCTCATCCGGGTCGTCGACGAACGGCCGCACACGTGAGGGCGGCGACCACGCGCGTACGGCGCCTGCCGCTCGTCCTGCGCAATCCGTCCTTCGGCAGGGTCTGGACCGGTCAGCTCCTCACCCAGGCGGCGAGCCGCATGTTCCAGGTCGGCACGGTCTGGTGGCTCGTGGGGTTCGCGGGCGGCGCGCACCGGGGGCTCGACTCGGGCCTGTTCCTCGTGGTGAGCACGGTGCCCGCAGTGGCACTCGCCCCGGTGATCGCCCGCATCGTCGCACGGCACGCGCACCGCAGGGTGCTGGCGAGCGCGGCAGCGGTGGCGGCTGCGGTGGCCGTGACGGCGGCCGCCCTGGCCTGCGCCGGGGCCCTGCCCATGACCGCGGCCTACGCGGTGGGGCTGGTACTGGCCGGCTGTCAGGCGGTCTTCGATCCCTGTCTGACCACCTCGGTTCCGGAACTCGTCGAGGACGCCGACATCGAGTCGGCCACCGGCTTCGAACTGTCCACCCAGTCCGTCGCCGGACTGTGCGGGGGGCTGCTCGGCCCCCTCGTCGTCGATGCGGGTGGACCGGCCGGCGTCACCGCCACCTGCGGTGGCGCTTACCTGCTCGCTGCCCTGCTGATCGCCTCCACGCGCTTCCCGCGCCGGGGGGCCGGAAACGGCCCGGTCGCCGAGCCGCGAACCCTGCGTTCGGTACTGGCGGGTCTGCCGTTCATCCGTCGTGTGCTGGTCTGCTTCGCCGCCGCCAACGTGTTCACCACCGCCGTCTACGTGGTGATGCCGCTGTACACCCAGGAGGTGCTGCACGCGACCGGCTCGACCGTCGCCTCACTGGAGACGGCCCTCGGTGCGGGCACCCTGCTGGGGTCGTGCACGGGCGGCCGTCTGCCCGGCCGTCCCGTGGCGGTCGGCAGCGTGTGCCTGACCGTGACGGCCGCCGCCCTGGCTCTGCCGGGCCTGTGCGCCGGACACGCGGCGGCCCTCGCTTCGATGGCCGTGACCGGCTGGTGCGTCGGCGTGATCGGCGTCCGGTTCGTCGCCCTGTTCCAGCGGCTGGTGCCCGCGGACGACAAGCCGGGCTTCTTCGCGGTCATGCAGGCGGTGCTGGGCGCCACGTTCCCTGTGTCCGCGCTCGTGTTCGGCGCGCTGGGCGACCGCCTGACGGCCGGAACGCTGTGCCTGGCCCAGGGCACAGGGCTCGTGCCGGTCGCGCTGGCGCTGTGGTGGCTCGGCGGCCGCGCGGACACCGCTGGGCAGCACAGCCCGGACGCACCGACGCCCGTGCTCACGGGAGAGTCCTCGTGAGCGCCGTCCTCTCCCCCGCGTCCGTCCAGGACATCGCCGAGCTGAGGCAGTTGTACTTCGAGGTGTACGGGCACGGCTACCCGGTGCCGCTCGGCAGCGACCCGGTGGTCATGCGCCGACTGATCACCGACGGCGGCGCGCACTGGCTCGTCGCCCGCGCCCCCGCGGGCGACCTGGTCGGTTCCGCGGTCGTGCTGACCGAACCGGGCGGCCGCATCGGCAAACTGGTCGGCCTCGCGGTGCACCCCGGCCATCGCGGCGGCGGCCTGGCCTCCCGGCTGACCGGCGCGGTCTGCGACGCGGCCTTCGCCACCGGACTGCTGGACTCGGTGTACGCCACCGTCCGTCTCGTCACCGAAGGTCCACAGCAGGTCGTCGTACGCAACGGGTTCCGGCCGCTCGGGCTGCTGCCGAACGCCGTCGAGGTCGAGGGCTGCGAGACGCTCGCGCTGTTCGCCCGCTACGGCGACGGTGTGCTGGCGCGCCGCGCACCCGTGGCGAGCGTGCCCGACCGGCTGTCGGCGCTGCTGTCCGCCGCCTCACACGGCGTCGGCATCGACTACACCCGGACTCGGCCCGCCCCCTGCCGCGGTGCGGCGGCCCCCGGCGACGCCGAACCGCTCGAGCTGGTCGCGGCCCCGGCCTTCGTGCGGCGCCGCTTCCTGGAGCTGTTTCCCGCGGCCGACGACCGCTTCTTCCCGCTGCACACCCCCAACGCGGTCCTGGTGGCCGTCGACGGCCGCTTCGAGGCGTACGCCGACCTCGATCCCGTGGCGGGCAGTTGCGCGCTGGTCGCGGTCCATCCCAGGCCGTCCGCGGTGGCGGGCACCCTGGAGGCGCTGATCGCGTCGGTCACCCGGGCCGGGGCCGACTATGTCGAGGCGCTGCTGCCGCTGGCCGACACCGAGGCGCTGGAGGTGTTCCTCGCCTCGGGATTCGTACCGAGCGCGGTCTACCCAGCGATGCGCCGCATCCACGACCGGCTCCACGACTACGTCGTGCTCTCGCGCACCAGCCGTCAGATCGACTTCCGCACGACCGCCGTCAGCCCGCTGCTGCAGCCGTACCTCGGTGCCTATCTGAGCGCCTGGACCACCACCTACCTGCCCCTTCACGAGGTGTCCCGATGAAACCCCATCTCGCTCCCGTCGAGGTTCCCGACCCGGCGGCGCTCGGCCAGGTGCAGCGCCTGTGCGACCTGGCGGAACCGTACGCCGCCGGCCCCGGCACCGACGCGCTGTTCGCCGCCGCCATGGCGGAGACCAACGCCTGGCACGCCCGCCGTTCCCCCTTCTTCGCGGCCCTGCTCGAGGACCCGGCCGAAGCACCCGCTGCCACGGTCGGCGACGGAGTGCGCACCCCCCTGGTGCCGGCCGCCTTCTTCAAGCGTCACGAGGTGCTCTCGATCCCGCGCGACGAAGTGTTCCTGCATCTGACCTCCTCGGGCACCACGGGCCAGAAGTCCCAGATGTTCTTCGACGAGTGGACCATCCGCGCGGCACAACGCATGGTGGCCCGGATCTTCGACCACTACGGCTGGATCACCCCCGAGCAGCCGGCGAACTACCTGCTGTACAGCTACGAGCCGGCTCCGGCGATGAGACTGGGCACGTCGTTCACCGACAACTATTTGTGCGATTTCGCCCCGGCCCGGCACACCACGCACGCTCTGCGGCACACCGGCGCCGGCCACGAATTCGACGTGCACGGCTGCGTCGCCGCGCTCCAGCGCTACGCCGAGGACGACGTGCCGGTCCGCATCCTGGGCCTCCCCGCGTTCTTGTGCTTCACCCTGGAGCGGATGCGGGCGATGGGGCTGCCGCCGCTACGGCTGCCCGAGGGATCGCTGGTGGTGCTCGGGGGCGGCTGGAAGGGGCACGCCGACCGGGAGATCGGCAAGGACGCGTTCTACGCAGAGGTCACCGACCGCCTCGGGATTCCAGGAGAGCGCGTCCGCGACACGTTCGGCTCCGTCGAGCACTGCGTGCCCTACGTCGAGTGCGCCCATCACCGGCTCCACGTGCCGGTGTGGTCACGAGCGGCCGTCCGCGACACCGGGACCCTGCGTCCCCTGCCGTACGGCGATCGTGGCTTCCTGCACCTGGTCAGCCCCTACATCACCTCGGTGCCCGCGCAGAGCGTGCTGATGGGCGACCTCGCGTCGCTGCACCCCGGCGAGGAGTGCCCCTGTCCGCTGTCCACCGACT
The DNA here is from genome assembly GCF_040680195.1 of Streptomyces sp. NPDC052109. NCBI lineage: Bacteria > Bacillati > Actinomycetota > Actinomycetes > Kitasatosporales > Streptomycetaceae > Streptomyces > Streptomyces sp. NPDC052109. The sequence goes on from NZ_JBFAWF010000033.1 coordinate 34,192, forward strand.
GGTTCACCGTGCACGGCCGTGCCGGGGTGAGCCGCAACCGCAGCTGCGCGGTCGCCGCCGCCGAACTGATGAAGGGAATGTCGTGATAGCCCCCGTACTCCATTTGTGGCAGGGCGAGTTCGTCGACGACGCCGAGGCCGGCCGGCGCCTCGCCGGTCTGCCCGAGCTGGCCGGGCGGGTCCTGTCGCGTCCGCTGCCCACCGACGTGGTGCTCGGCGCCTGTGCCGCGCTCAGCCGTGATCTGGCCGATCCCGCCTCCGCCCGCTACGGCCGACTGGCCAAGCAGCTGCCCGCCGACGAGGCCGCGGGCGTGCTGGCCGAGCTGGCGGCCGCACTCGGCCGGGAGGCGCTGGAGCGCAAGCTGCGGCGGGAACTGGGCGGCCTGCGCCCGGAACGGCTGACCCGGCCGGACGCCCGCGAGACGGTGTACGAGGCCTGGGCGCCCGTCGGCCTGCTGGTGCACATCGCACCGGGCAACGCGGCGGCCGTGGCCCCGCTGAGCGTCGTCGAGGGACTGCTGGCCGGCAACCTCAACGTGCTGAAGACCAGCGGCTCCGGCTCCGCACTGGCCCTCGACGTACTCGCCGCGCTCGGTGCGGCCGACCCGTCCGGACTGATCGCCGAGCGCGTCGTCGCCCTGCGCTTCCCCTCCGCGCGCCGTGAGTGGCTGCAGGCGCTGTGCGGGCCGGCGGACGCGATCGCGGTGTGGGGCGGCGAGGACGCGGAGCGCGCGGCGGGCGAACTGGCCCAGCCCGGGTGCCGGGTGGTCGCATGGGGCCACCGGATCTCCTTCGCCTACCTGACCCGGCAGTCCGCGTCCGAGGACGCGATTCTCGACGCGCTCGCCGAGGACGTCTGCCGGCTCGAACAGCAGGCGTGTTCCAGCCCGCAGGTGGTGTATCTCGACACCGACGCCACCGAGGAACTCTTCGCGTTCGCGGGCCGGTTCGCGCAGCGGCTGGCGAAGGTGTCCGACACGCGTCCGGCCCCTGCACCGCATCCCGCCGAGCAGGCGGAGATCACCACTGTGCTGCAGCTCGCCCGGCTCGAACAGCACCTGGGCCTCACCCGTGTGTTCGCCGCCGAGGACGGCTCCTGGCGGGTCCTGGCCGACACGCGCTCCGCCCTGGACGCCTCCCCGTTGCACCGCAGCGTCTGGGTCAAGCCGCTCCCCCGGCACGCGATCACCGCGGTCCTGCGGCCCATGCGCCGCTACCTGCAGACCGCTGCGGTCGCCGGCGACCGTGCTGACGTGGCCGAGTTCTCCCGCGCGATGTTCGCCGCGGGCGTCACCCGCGTCACCCCGGTCGGCTCCATGCTGGACGGCTACGACGGCGAACCGCATGACGGCGTCTACGCGTTGCAGCGCTACAGCCGCAGGGTGAGCGTGCGCACCGCGGACGCTGACTTCCGTACGGTGCCCTGCCTGGACGATCTGGTGGCGCCGCCGGTACCGCCCCCGGTCCCGGACGCGCCGCTCCTCGGCAAGGAGGGCGTGCAGCGCGCGCTCGCCACCCTGGATCCGCGCCACGCACACCTCTACTTCCGCAGCGGAGGCTCCACGGGCGCACCCGCCCTGTCGGTGTTCACCTGCGACGACTACGACAACCAGATGCGCGCCGCGGCGGACGGGCTGCTCGCGGCCGGCTTCGACCCGGCACGGGACCGGGCGGCCAACCTCTTCTACAGCGGCGGCATGTACGGAAGCTTCATCAGCTTCTTCTCCATCCTGGAACGGCTGAACGCCACCCAGTTCCCGATCGCCGCAGGACCCGACCACGCCATGGTCGCCGAGGCACTGGTCGCCCACCGGGTCGACACCCTCTTCGGTATGCCTTCCTACGTGTGGCAGCTGCTGCACGCCGAGGCCGGCCGGTTGCGTGCCTACGGCGGCATCCGGCAGGTGTTCTACGGCGGCGAGCACTTCACCGCCGAACAACGCAGGGTGCTCAGGGACGACTTCGGAGTGGAGGTGATCCGCTCCGCGGCCTACGGCAGCACCGACCTCGGGCCCCTGGGCTACCAGTGCGCGTCCTCCGACGGCTCGGTCCACCATGTGCTGACCGACCTGCACACGCTGGAGATCCTGGATCCGCTGCTGGACCGGCCGGTGGCTCCGGGAGAACCGGGACGGCTGGTGTTCACCTCCCGGGCCCGCGCCGGTCAGCGCCTGGAGCGCTACGAGATCGGCGACCTCGGACGCGCGATGGAGGGCACGTGTGCGTGCGGCAGCACCGTGCCTCGCCTCGAACTGCTCGGGCGCTACGGCGACGTGGTACGCGTGGGCACGTACTTCGTCAACTACCGGCGGATCGTGAGGGTGTTGGAGGAACGCCTCGCCTACCACGGCGAGGTGCAGCTGGCGGTGGCGCCCGGCGCCGACCGGGAGGAGCTGACGGTCCGGCTCGACGAGCAGTACGCCCCCGCCCCCGGCGTCACGCGCGCCGCGGTCACCACCGAGATCCCGGAGGTGGCCTCAGCGATGGCGGAGGGCCTGCTGTCCCTCGCGGTGCGGAACGTGCGCAGGGAATCCTTCGAGCGCACCCCGGCCAGCGGCAAGCTTCGCACGGTCGTCGACCTGCGCTGAGACCGAGGAGATCCACGCCACCGAAGGTACGGGCCGGGGCACGGTGGAGCGCGGGGCGGGTCGGCGGTGTCGGGGGCGAGCACCTGCTCGCTCGTGCTGCCCGTCTCGCTCCAGCCCCGGCGCGCCTGCCCGTCGGCGATCACTCACCGGGCCGGAACCGGAGCGCCGACCAGGTGTCGTCGATGGCGATCTGGCGCACGGGACGCACACCCCGCTCGGAGAGCGCGGCGGCCAGGGTGTCGCGGTTGAGATCCGTTCCGAGCCTCCCGCCCTTCGGGTAGGCCACCCAGGCGAGGGCATCGCGCTGCGCGGCGGCCAGCGCCGCCCGCGCATTCGCCCCGAGAAGGTCACCGGAGGTGGTCACGAAGGCGAGGACCGCGTCGGCCGAAGCCGCATCGCCTGCGGCCTCGATCTCCAGGTGGACGTCCTCGGGCTTGCCCAGGACCACGACACTCTGCCCCGGCTTGATCTGCAGTTTGCTGATGACGGACACGCCCTGATCCTGCCATCCCGGCTGCGGCTCCGCGTGGCAGAGCGGTTGATCACCCAGGCTCCACACCGCGCCCTCCGCCGTCTGTACGCGGAGTGTCCGCCCTGCTCCGTACAGTGCGAGCCGCCCGGCGACGGTCCCGAGGTGTACGGTCCGCTGTCGGCCGCCAAGATGGAGGAGTGGCGCGGGAAGACGGGCGACGTGGGCGCGGGCACGTGATCAGTGGCCCCGCTTCCGCCGCGTGCGGCGGGAGCGGCCGAGGTCGTCGCGGTCGCTCGGGACATGTGTTTCCGCACCGCGGAGGCCGCCGCCGGGCTGAGGGCGGTGCCGGCATGCCGACCGCCCGGGCCCGGAGACCGGCGACACCGTCATGACCGAGGCGCCCGTTCCCGCCGCCGAGCCGGCCGTCCGGCCCGGCAGGCGCTCCCGGGCACCGCTGCTGGCGGTGTGTACGGGGTACTTCATGGTGATCCTGGACGTGACGATCATCAACGTCGCCGTGCCGGTGGTGGGCCGGGATCTGTCGGCCTCGCTCACCGGCATCCAGTGGATCACCGACGGGTACACCCTGGTCCTCGCCGGATTCCTGATGACGGGCGGCGCGCTCGGCGACCGGCTGGGCAACCGGCTCGTCTTCTGCTGGGGTGTGGTGGTGTTCACGGTGGCGTCGGCCGCGTGTGCGGTCGCCCCCAGCGCTTCCGCCCTGGTGGCGGCCCGGCTGCTGGAGGGGCTCGGCGCTGCGCTGATCGTGCCTGGTTCGCTCGCCCTGCTGCAGCAGTCCTTTCCAGAGCCCGCGGCCCGCTCGTGGGCCTTCGGCCTGTGGGGCTCGATGGCGGGCATCGCCGCCTCGGCGGGACCGCTGCTCGGCGGGCTGCTGGTCACCACGGTGGGCTGGCGGTCGGTGTTCCTCATCAATCTGCCCGTCGGGCCGGCATGTCTGCTGCTCACGCTGCGGCACGTGGATCCCTCCCCGCGACGCGCCGCCCGTTCACCTGACTGGCCGGCACAGTGCGCGGTGGTCGCGGCGGTGGCCCTGCTCACCGCCGCGCTCAACGAGGCGGGCCGCCGCGGCTGGTCCGACCCCGCCGTCCTCGCCGGACTGGCACTGGCGGTCGTGGCCGCGGCCGCGTTCGTCGTGCGCGAGCGGTGGGCCCGCTCCCCGATCCTGCCGCCGGCTCTTTTGCGCTCCGGCACGATGAGTGGCGGAGCCGCCTTCGGCCTGCTGTTCAACTTCGGCTTCTACGGCATGGTGTTCACCGCCAGCCTGTACTTCCAGCACCAGCGGGGCTTCAGTGCCCTGGCGGCCGGCGCGGCGCTGTTCCCGGCGGTGGGGATGACCATGTTCGCCTCCGTACTGTCCGGGCGGCTGTCCCGCCGTACCGGGGACCGCCCGCTGGTCGTCTCCGGAATGCTGGTGGCGTCGCTGGGACTGGCCGGTTGGGCGGCGGCCGGGGCCGAATCCGCCTACGCGGTTCTGGTGGCTCCGATGATGGCCGCCGGCTTCGGCACGTCCTTCGCCCTCACCGGCTCGACCGCCACCGTGATGGCCGCCGCGCCCCCGGGGTACTCGGGGGCGGCTTCCGCCCTGTTCAACACCACCCGCCAGATCGGCAGCGCCACGGGCGTGGCTCTGGGCGGCAGCCTGCTCGCCACCGGCAGCGATTACAGCACCGGACTGCGCACGGCCATGGCCGTCGGAGCCCTCGCCTACCTGAGCGCAGCCGGCCTCGCCGTGAGGTGCGTGCCCGCGAAAGCGAGTACGTAGAGCGTCGACTTTGTCGACACCCCGGGGATCACCACCGCCCGTCGGGCACTCCCGCCCGGTTCTCGAGCCTGTCATCCGCTGGGCTCCGTGCTCCTCGGCGACGAGTGACTCAGACGGGTTCGGGTTGAGGTTCCGGTTGCCGCACTGGTACGGCCTTCGGTTCCCACCGTCTGGTGGTTCGTACGTAGCCGTGGACCACCGAGGACATCGCCAGAATCAGAAGCGGTCCGAAAACCCATGGATGCGCGGCCATCTCCATCGGCAGATAGCGATAGGACACCAAGAGCGCGGCAAAGACTGCTGTGCCGTGGAAGACCAGCTGCGTTCCTGACCGGTCCCAGCCACGTTCGAGCGAGCGAAGCGCTGCCTCGACCGTGAGCGCGAACACCACGCCGGCGATGAGATCCACGCCGTAGTGATAGCCAAATCCCAGTGTCGCACCGAGCGTTGCGATCAGCCAGAACGCGCCTGCGAACCGCAGAATGCGCGGGCCCTTGCGAGAATGAATGAAAATTGCGGTAGCCCACGCCGTATGCAGGCTGGGCATGCAGTTGCGTGGGGTGATCTCGTCGAACGGTATGGGGTGCGGGGTATTCATCGGCGGAGTGTCCGGCCACAGGTTGGCCACGGCCCAGTGTCCGCCGTCGGCGCCGTAGGCGAAGACCGGTCCGACGACAGGGAAGACCATGTAGACGGCTGGGCCGAGGAGGCCGATGGCCAGAAAGGTACGCACCAGATGATGGCGCGGGAATCGGCGCTCGACCGCCACGTTGCGCAGTTGGTACAGCGCGACGACGACCGCGGCCACCGCAAGCTGTATGTACACGTAGTCGAGCACATGCGCGCCGATCGGACCGGTGGCCCTGACCATCCGGCCTGCCAGCCATGACGGGTTGCCCAGCGCGTGATCGGCGGTTGCCACATACTCGTCGAGCACCGCCGGCCGGGTGTTCGACGTGATGAACAGCCAGGTATCGCCGGCCTTGCGGCCGGCCACCAGCAACAGGCCGAGGCCGACACCTTTCAACAGCAGGACGCGTTCCTGACCTTTGCGACGCGTGACAGCGATGACCGCATAGCCCAGAATCACCCACAAGGCGCCGTTGCCGAAGGGATGGCCGTCGGTGACCTTGACACCGAGCGCCCACCGCACCACCAGGAAGGCGACGTCGATGCCGATGGCGACACCGGCCGCGACGAGCCGCTGCCGCCAGGTGAGGACCACCATCATCAGCGCCATGCTGGCGTACAGCAGGAAACCCGACTTGGGGGGCAGTATCACTTCTCGCAGCTGATTGGTGATCGGCCCCGAGAGGCCGTAGCGTCGTGCGGCGATCTCCAACGCGACGAGAAACACGAGGGTCACCGCACCCGTCGTGGCCCACATCAACGCCCGCGGTTGACGCCACGCGGCACATTCAGTTCTGCAGTTGTTTCGCGACAACACCCGCGATGCTTTAGGTATCAATTGTTTGGCCGATTTTCAGATGTTGATAAATGGTCACTTTTCATGCCAGATGCCACAGTTCTCCGGTCAAGGGCGCGTACCGAGGGAGCCCCTGGTGAGTTCGATCATGTTACCGGAGCGGTACGGACGGATTTCGCTGGTCGCGAGTGACGCGAAGGCTCGCCGAACTCGGCTCGCCCATCCAGCGTGACGGGATGCTCACCGACTCCCGGCGCCTGCGCTCAAGGCCGCCAGCTTGGGGCCGCGAACGGGGACGTCGGCTTGACGACCGCACGCCGACGGACAAGTGCGCTTCCGCTCGGCCGCCCCTCCCTTCCGAGTCGACCCGGACCGGTCGTTCGGTGGCGCCACCGAGCAACGGCACATCAGCCTGTCGCGCCTGCACCGCCCCCCAAGGAATGACCGCAAGGCCCGCGGTCATGGTGATCGACACCGTCAGCCGTCCGCCCCCGTTTGGTCACTCTCCGTTGCCCCCCGGCCCCTCCGTACAGCCCTGCGGCGCCGCCGCGGGCCTGGACCGGAGCCGAAATGCGGCCCACGGACATCCGGCCTTCTCCCCCACCGAGCTGCGCTGGGAATGCGAGGGATATTTCCGCGGAATTCCGGTGGGCGTATCGCGCGCGAGTCGGGGCACTCGGACGACAAGAGCCATTCATCACCAGGAGGCCCGCCATGATCGCCCTCGGTGTCATCCTACTCGTCATCGGTTTCGTCACAGGGATATCCATCCTGTGGACCATCGGCATCATCCTCGTGGTCGTGGGAGCGGTCCTGTGGATCCTGGGCTCGATGGGACACGCGGTCGCCGGCCGACGGCACTACTGGTAGGCGTCAAGGCTTCTCTCCGGCTGCCGGGGCCGAACCTCCCGGCCGGCGTCCGAGGGATCGTCCAGGCAGGCGCAGGGAGCAGCCGCCTGCCGGCCCTCGGACGCCCGTCGGCCCCGGTACGCCGGCTCGACGAACGACGGCGGCATCCGCGGCAAGCCGGACATGAGGCGCCCCAGGAGGCCGCCGCAGCTGAACGAGGTACGCCCTTCGCAATACTTCGTGTCTAATGATCACATAGGCCCGTCATGTTCATATGCTTCCGGCGATTGCGTTCCCCCGACCGGGAGACAGAGCATGCTCAAGACGGTACGAATCTGGGGTGCCGGAGCGGTGGCCGCAGCCGTGGTCGCCGCTTCCGTCGGCACGGCTGTCGCCGTTGCCGCACGCCCCTCGCCCCACCGCAAGCCGACCGCCACGGCTTCGGCTTCCCCCTCGGTCGACGTTTCGGCCGACAACGTGCGCGCGTGGCAGCATTTCAGGCTCCGCGGCACCGCCGACGTGCCCGCCGGCAGCCGGGTCATCCTCCAACAGCAGGTGGGCGGGCAAGGCTGGATCAGTCTGCCGGCGTCGATGAACACGGACGCGCACTCGACGTACAACATGCGCGTCGCGCTGGGCATGAAGGGCCACAACAAGCTGCGTCTCGTCGACAGCAGGATGCGGGCCGTGTCCCCAGTGATCGACGTCTGGGTGCGCTGAAATCGCCCGTCGCTGCGGCACATCGAGGTGTCTCCCGCGTGCGGGCCTGGGAGACACCGGCATGCCGGGGTGCAGTCGGTCACCGCGTCCACCGCCGGGCGCCGCCGGCCGCTCCGAGCGACGGCTCTCAGGGTTCCCCGGTGCGACGGGCCGGTCCGCGGGCCGGCAGCCGTGCCGGTGCACCGAGCACCTGAGCGCGATCCGCATCAGCCGGGGGCTGTCCGGTCCGGCGGGCGTACACGCCCGGGCTCACGGCCCGGGGAAACAGGAAGTGCCCCCAGCGTGCGGTTCCCGGCTTGTTCACCCGTTCGGGGTAAGACTTCGGGACACGCAGGAGCTGGAGGCACTCGGAGGGAAATCAGCAGGCGGGTCGGCCGCGGAACGACCGGACGGCCGCCCGGGCACCAGGTGAGCAGGGCCTGGTGCCCCGTTATGGCACGGTGCACGCGGCACGTGCGTTGCCAGACAATGGTCGGGGACCGGAGCCCCGGCCCGATTCCGGCGGGCCGGGGTTCCTCACACGCCTCGCGCCTAGTAGTCCCAGGGGCAGACCACGCGGAAGCTGGCCACCACTCCGTCCTTGATCTCGATGCCCTCGGGGTGCCGCACGCGCACACCGTAGCTGGAGCTGTGCGGTCCGACGGTGGCGATGGGAGCGCCGTTGTCGCAGACCGCCCCTCGGAAGACCTCGACGGACTTGTGGCTGTCATTGCGGATGTTCAGGGTCTTGGCGCCCAGACCGCTGACCACGGTGATGCAGTCGCCCGGGTGGGACGAGTACGACCGCTCGTTGACCAGGATGCGGCCCTCGTGGTGCTCACCACCCTCGCGGTGCTCACCACCCTCGTTGCCCCTGCTCCAGCCCTCGTTGCCCTTGCCCTGACCGGCCTCGCCGCCGAGGGGGGCCGCGGCGGCCGGGAGCGCCGACGTTGCCTGGGGAGCGGAGGAGGAGGACGTCGAGGCGTAGGTGATACCGGTCGCAGCCAGGGCCGCGGCGCCCGCTACAGCGGCGGTTACTACGGTAGATCGGGGGACCTTCATGGTGCTCTCCTGTCTGCTCTGTCACAGAGACGCCGGCCCTTCAGCCAGCTGCGATCAACATACCCAGAGCCGACATACCGGTCATATCGGATTACCGGAGGCGGGAGCCGTTCGAGGTATTCGCGGCCCCACGCGCCCCCGACGCAAGCCGCTGACCGCACATCAAGTGAGCGAGAAAAAAAGAGGATTGACGTACTATTAGGCCTTTTGAGTGATCTTCTGACGTCGCCTCACCTCACGTGTCGCAGCGTGTCGCTACGGCACGTGAGATGAGGCGTGTTAGGACCTCGCCGCCGCATGAGAGGAGCGGTGCCCGCCTGTGCGGGTCGGGTCCCGTCGCGCGGTACCGTCACCGGCCGGCCAACTGTGCTCCCGGCCCGCACGGGAAGCGGTCCACCGGTCTTCTCGGATGCTGAGTCCGGCCCGGGAGGCAGTGCGGCTCCGGAGGGCAGCGAGGACAGAAGGCCCGTTACCCGACAGGGAGTTGGGGCGGAACTGCGACGGCGGGCGGGGCGCTGCCAAGTGGGCAGGAGGCCGCACGTGCGCGGATTCGCCGGCATTCGTCGCGCTTGCTCCACCGGCGCCGACCGCGTGTGTCGCAGATCTCCGCGGCGAACAGGTGGCCCCGAACTCCGTTGGCCCGGGCAGCGGTACGGTGTGCCCCTGACTATCGCCAGGCCAGTGGCCTGTGATCACCAGGGGAGTTACATGCAACACCGCAGACCGCGTCACCGCCACAGACTCATATCCCGAGCAGTCGGTACCGCAGGTGTGCTGGCCGTCGCCCTGAGTGCCGGAATGACGCCGGCGATGGCCGCGGGGAAGACGCCCAACGAGCAGGCGGCCACCGGAGCGTCGCCCGACCAGAAGGCTCCCTGGGCACCCGAGAACGACAGCGCGACCCTGCCCAAGGGCACGCATCCGGCTCCCGCGCTCAGCCGTGGCCGCTCGGCTGTCCAGCTCTCGCTTCCCGCGCCGAGCGGGCCCTACCAGGTCGGCACCTTCAGCCAGCACCTCGTCGACAAGTCGCGCACGGACCCCTACGTCCCGGGCAACAGGGCGCGCGAGTTGATGGTGACGTACTGGTACCCGGCCTCGTCCACGTCCGGGCACGCCCAGGTGCCGTGGATGCCGTCGGTCTCGGGGGCTCACTTCCTCTACTCGCGCGGCCTGTCGCCGCAGCAGGTCACGCTGCCGCAGACCGCCGGCCACGACCTCGCCCCCGTCACCACCAAGCTCGGCAAGCTGCCCGTGCTCCTGTACTCGACGGGGCTGCACTCGGACCGTGCCATGGGCACCGCCCTCGCCGAGGATCTCGCCAGCCGCGGTTACATCGTCATCGCCGTCGACCACACCCACGACGCCAGCGAGGTGCAGTTCCCGGGCGGACGGCTCGAGGTCAACACCATGCCGGCGGGCGCGCACTCCTCCGACACGCTCAACGTGCGCGCTGCCGACATCCGCTTCGTCATCAACCAGCTCGGCACCATCGCCAAGGGCGGCAACCCGGACGCCGACCACGCCAAGCTCCCCTCCGGTCTGTCGAAGACCGTGGACACGTCCCGCATCGGGATGTTCGGCTGGTCGCTGGGCGGCGCCGCGGTCGACACCGCGATGCAGCTGGACCACCGCATCGACGCGGGCGCCAACCTGGACGGCCAGTTCTTCGGCACGGCGCCGAGCAAGGACCTGAGCCGCCCGTTCATGCTCTTCAGTTCCGGCACGCACAACCGCAACAACGACTCGTCGTGGCGCAAGCTGTGGCCGCACCTGAAGGGGTACCGGGTCGACATCCAGCTCCACGGCTCGAGGCACCTGTCGTTCAGCGACAACGAGTGGCTGGTGCCGCAGGTGGCGAGCATGCTCGGGATGTCCCCGGCGCAGGTGCAGGAGCAGTACGGCACGATCGACCCCGACCGGGCGATCAAGATCCAGCGCGTCTACCTCGCCGCCTTCTTCGACCAGGAGCTGCGGAAGAAGCACAGCACGCTGCTGGACGGACCCGCGCGGAGCTACCCGGAGATCTCCTTCGTCCGCTGACCGGACCGCGGAAAACGGGCCCTCGCGTGGGGCCCGGCTCGGCCCGTCCGGCCGGGTTCATCCTGGTCACCGGGTGAACGACTGGCTCAGGGCCTCCTGAGCCAGTCGCCGGATCGTCCCCTGTCGAAGACGGACCGGGGACACGGGTGTGATGGTTGCGTGATCCCATGCGGCTACAGTGTGCGCTTGTCGAACGTTCGAGCGCTCGCCACCGGTCGAGAGAGGATTCGCCGCCCTGCCCGCCCTGTCCCGGACGCCTCATCCCGGCGCGGCCTGCGCGCCGTCGCCCCGCCGCTGCCCGGCCTGCGCACCCGCCGGGCGTCCTGCCCGTCGTGCCGCCGCCGGTGGCAGCCGTCCGCGCCGTCGCCGGACCGGGCGGCATCCGAACCGGGCGGGTGCCAGGAGCCGGGTCGGCCGCTGGGGACCGGGCGGGCGCGGACGTCCCTCCGTCGGCAACCGCCGTTGTCGGCAGCGGAGTTCCGGCGACGCGCCGCGCCGTCGACGCGTCCGTGGCGACCGACATGTCGGCTCCGGGCGCGGCCGACGGCATGGCACCCCCGGCCACGGCCGTTGACCACCACGGGGGTATGGGCACGAGCCGCCTCGACCGCCAAGGCCGCCCCGGCTTCGGCACCAGCCGTTCCGCCGCCAACGCCGCGACTGTCAAGGATTCGTGGGGCGGCGTACCGCTGGACGGCCCGCGCCCCGTGTCCGCGGCTGCCGGGCAGCCTGCCGCCTGTAGTCCGCCACTCCGCCTGACCACTGATCCAAGGACCACCGCCATGGCCACCATCCCCACCGCCCCCACCGCCGGCCCCCAGGGCCGCCGTCACCGGGCATCGAACCGCCGCAGCGGCCGGCCGGAAGCTCCGGCACGCTGGGAGCGCCCGGCGCTGGCCGCGGTGCTGGTCGCCGCCACACTGCTGTACGCGTGGGGCATCGGGCACGCCGCGATCCACCCCTACTACAGCGCGGCGATACGGTCGATGGCCACCAGCTGGCGGGCCTTCTTCTTCGGCGGTCTCGACCCGAGCGGTTCGATCACCCTCGACAAGCTGCCCGGCGCCTTCTGGCCCGAGGCCATCGGCGTCTGGCTCTTCGGCCCGCACACCTGGGCGGCCGCCCTCCCGCAGGTCATCGAGGGTGTGCTCACCGTGTGGCTGCTCCACCGGATCGTACGGGCCTGGGCCGGGCCGTTCGCCGCGCTGATGGCCGCGCTGGCGCTGACCCTCACCCCGGTCACCGTGGTACTCAACAGGGCCACCATCCCCGACACCGCACTCACTCTGCTGCTGGTGGCAGCGGCCGGAGCCCTGCAGAAATCGGTGCGGACCGAGCGGCTGCTCCCGCTGATCACCTGTGGCATCTGGGTCGGGCTCGCCTTCCAGACGAAGATGCTGCAGGCCTGGCTGGTGCTGCCGGTCTTCGCCGTCGTCTACCAACTCGCGGCTGGCGGAACGCGGTTGCAACGGGCTCTGCGCCTCCTGCTCGGTGGCGTGGTCGCGCTGGCCGTCTCCTGCTCGTGGACCCTGGTCGCCTGGGCAACGCCCGCCGCCGACCGCCCGTACGTCGACGCCACCTCCAACAACAATCCCTTCAGCCTGGTCTTCGGTTACAACGGCATGAGCCGGTTCAGCGACGACGACACCGCGTTCGGTGCCGTGTCGGCGACCGCCGCGAGCCGGACGTCCGGCAACACGGGCTGGGGCATGCTGGTCAACCACACCGTCGGCCCCCAGGTCGCCTGGCTCCTGCCCCTCGCCGTGCTCGCGGGCGTACTGGGCGTGGTCTGGCGTGCCCGCCAACCGCGCACCGACCTGCAACGCGCCGGTTTCCTCCTCTGGGGCGGTTGGCTGGCCGTCCATGCCGTGGTGTTCAGCGTCTCCAACGGCAATCACCCCTACTACACGGCCGTGCTCGCGCCGTCGATCGCCGCACTCGCGGGCGGCGGGCTCGCGCTCTTCCGGTCCGAGTACGAGGCAGCCGGCCGGCGGCGTTGGTTCCTGCCGGCGGCCATCCTGCTGACGGTGGCCTGGGCGCTGGTTCTCGACTTGTCCACCGAGTTCGCTGCCTGGCTGGTGGTGCTCGCCCTGCTCCTCGGCGTGGGCGGCGCGACAGGCCTGTGGGCCAGCGGGTCGCGCCCCTACGGAGGGCTGGTCCAGGGCTCGCTGGCCGCCGGAATCGCGGCCACTCTGCTCGTGCCCGCCGGCTGGGCCGCCTCCAGTCTCGACCCGCTCTACGCCGGCGCCTCCACATCGCCGACAGCCGGTCCGGTGGGCAAGGCCTACCTCAGCGCCGTCCACCACCGATCCGCGCTGCGCCGGGTCGGTCTCGACGAGCCCAGCGCCCGCGACACGGCCCTGCTCGACTACCTCACCAAGCACCGGCACGGCGAGAAGTACCTGGTCGCCACCCAGGCCGCGTATCCGGCGGAACGCCTGCTGCGCGCCCGGTCCCAGCCGATCCTCGTCATGGGCGGCTTCACCGGGCTGACCCCCTTCCCCACCGCCGGCCGGCTCGCCACCCTGGTCACCACTCACCAGCTCCGCTACGCGCTGCTCACTCCCCTGCGTCCCACCACTCCCGCCACGACCTGGGTGAAGTCTCACTGCACACGCGTCCGCTCCGGTGACTACGGCTGGCGCACCAAGGGCGGCTTCCGCCTCTACGACTGCGGCCGACAGCGCTGAGGGCGGCCGCTTCGGCCCCCGAAAGCCCGCGGCGCCGTCCCGTCACGGCGAGGGCGCGCGGGCGGCCGCCTGCCGTGACGCGCAGCGCCGCGGATGAGGGGGCACGTCATGCGATGGCCGCCGCCACGGCCAAGGCCTCGTGGCGGCGCGCGGACCCGGGCATGGCGGCGACGATCACGCCGTCGGCGGCTGCCTGCCTGCCTGCCTGCCTGAAAACGGCGGAGGCGACGTGGGGCATGGCCCGGCGGGAGACGCGTTCGCTCATGCCCGTCAGTACGAACTCCGTCGCCGATCGGCGTGATGTCGCCGCCTTCGAAGGTGCCCCGGCCCCGCGTCGGATGCCACCGGCGCGGCGCCCGCAGCTCAGTGGGCGGCGCTGCCCTGTGCCGCCGCGGCGAGGCCCGGCTGGAGGCGGCGGGCGACATCGACGTGGTCGTTGGTCCAGATGACGCGGACCGCGGTGGCCGTGGCCTGACCCCGGCCGTCGACGAGGTCGGTGCGGACGGACTCCACGAGCTGCGACGCGGCCTTGGGCAGGAGCGGCACGGGGTCGGGGATGGGCGCCTGGCGGCCGAGGCTCGCCGCGAAGCGGCAATACCACTCCATGACGCGGGACGCCGTACCGACGACGGCACGGTCGGCGCCGGTACGGGCGGCGTTCGCGTGCGCCGGACCGACGCCCCGCCACAAGGAGAGGACCGCGTCGGCGGCCAGACGCAGGGCGGCCACGCCCGTGACCAGTGTGGTCATGTCCGCCAAGGACACGGGTTTGGCGCCGCGTTCGGCCAGGTAGGTGCGGAAGGCGTCGTCGAGGCGGCGGGCGGAGGCCGCTGCCTGACGGTTCCGCTGCAGCGGGTCGCCGACGGACGCGCCGGGGTCCGACGGGTCGGAGAGGCCCAGGGCGTAGTGCACCGCGTCGACAAGGTAGTGGGCGCTGTCGGTGTACGCCTCCGCGAGAGCCCTGTGCACGGCCGCCGCGGCGCCTCGGGGCCAGAAGAACAGCGCGACGACGATGCTGACCGCGCAGCCCAGGGCGATGTCCTGCACGCGGAACAGGACGATGTGCCAGTCGGGGCTGTGGCCGATGTTGAACAGCACGACGAGGGTGACGGTGAACGCGGCCTGCCCCGCCGTGAAGGAGATGGCGGCGGGAGCGATGCCGGCCACCAGGATGGCGAGGGGCAGCAGGAACCACAGGGCGGTGCCGTGGTGCCCGATCAGGTGCAGCAGCCCGGTGCCGATGAAGGAGCCGACCACGGTTCCGAGCACCGCCCGCAAGGCGTTCTGGCCGGTGTTGAGCGCGTTGGAACGCAGCACGGACAGGGTGCCGAGCAGCACCCAGAAGGAATGCTGCACGCCGGTCAGATCGGCGAGGAGCACCGCGATGCCCAGTCCGACGGCGCCGCGCAGGCTGTTGTGCAGCCACACCGAGCGCGGTCCGAGATGCGCTGCGGCCCGTTCGCGGGCCAGTGCCAGCGGTGCGGTCAGCACGCCCGGTTCACGGCCGAGGAGCCGGTCGAGCCAGGGGCGTTGCCATGCGGTGGCGGCCAGTTCGACATTGCCGGCGATCTGCAGGACGGCGAACCCGAGCTCTTGGGCACGGAAGGAGAGGTCGAGCGTGGCGATGAACCCGTAGACGTCCGCCGCACCGGCGCCGACCGGGTGGTCGGCGGGGAGGCGGACCGTGGAACTCCGCTCCATTCCCCTCATGGTCGTCCGCAGTTCCGCCATGGCCGCACGCAGCGGGCCGGCGTCCCCGCGCATGCCCGTCAGGAGGTCGGCGGCGTGATCCAGGACGTCGGCGGCGACCAGGCGCACCGTACGCGCGGCCGGGTCGCAGGCCGGGGGCCTGTCGGTGTACGCGGGTCGGTCCGCCAGGATGGTGCTCAGCCAGGTCAGCTCGTCGACCAGGCGGACCAGGGCGCGCGAGGTCGTGGACAGCCCGGTGGGACGGTACGGGGTGGTGTCGAAGGCGCGCCGCAGTTCCGCGCTGGTGTCGGCGGTCCGGTCGGCCGCGGCCCGGCGCTGCGCGGCATCGGGCACCGGTCCCTGTCCGCCCAGGCCGGAGGCGTCCGTGCGCAGGTGTGTCGCGGCGCTGCGGCAGACCTGGGCCGCGGGCGCGCTGAGCGGATCGGCGACGGGCCGCGGCCACAGCAGGCAGACCGCGGGCAGCGCCGCCGCTGCCGCCAGCCCGGCGCCCGCGAGGCGCTCGGGCAGCTGCGACAGCGGCACCGGTGCCGTGACCGGCAGGACGAACGCCAGCAGGAGCGCCGTCGTACTGCCCGCCAGCAGTGAGCTGACGACGCCGCAGAACAGCACCGCGAAGCCGACCAGCAGTGTCGTGACGACGGCCAGCCAGGTCACGCGCGCCACCAAGGTGCCCACACAGATCAGCACCCCCCAGGCCAACGCGAGGCCCGTCTGAGCCCGCAGCCGCTCCACCATCGGGCCGCTGAAGTCGACCAGCAGCAGCATCGAGAAGGACCCGAACGCGGCGAAACTCGCCATCGTCGGGGAGTGGAAAACCTGACTGCACAGCGCGAACAGGGCCGGCATCACGATCGCGGTCCGCCCGGCCCGCCGCGTCGCCGCCAGATCAGGGTCGCGGTCGCACAACCACGTCACCCAGCGGGGCACGGCCGGGTTCGGTACCGGGATCCGCACGGACATGCACACCTCCCGCCGACAGTGCCCCGGCCGCCACGACACCCCCGCCCCACACATTCATATGCGAACACGAAGCCGGCCTCCTCAACCCAGTGTGCGGCGGCGGTCCCCCGGAATCACCTTCCCGTCCCCAGCGGTGCGCGATCACCCGTGGCTGGGCGCGGCCCCGGGCATCCGGTTCGGACCTGGCCCGCTGCCTCGAGCCCCGGCATGAGGGTGTCGTCGTCGGAGGGCGTTGCGGCGGCAGACGTGCAAGGGCAGCGGCCCCCTCTCCCGGTCAGGAGGGGGACGTGCCCCTGCGCCTCCGGATCAGCAGCACCGCGGCGGCGGCGCCGAGAGCGACGGCTCCGGTGGCCGCACCCGCCCACACGGCGGCCGGCGGTCCGCCGTCGTCGGCGTGACGGGGGGAGCCCTGCGTGACGGTGAGGTAGCTGGTCTTCTTCACCCGCCCGCGGTGGCTGACGACGGTGACGGGATACGAGCCCGGTTCCAGGTCGGGCCTGACCCGCGCAGGACCCCAGAAGATCGGGTCATCGCCCTCACGTCCCTTGAGGAGATCGAAGCTCAGCTTGGCCGGGCCCTGGAAGGCCGGGGATGTCGCGGTCATCCGCTCCTCCTCCCCGGGGTCCGGATGCGCGTCCTGCCACCTGACGTACATCGTGGTGCCCGGCGCGATCGTGAATCCCTTGGCCCGGGCGTTGAGCAGATGGTCCGCCTCCCCGAAGAACGCGGGGCCCTCGGCTTTGCCCACGTAGTCCTCGTCGCCGGGGCGGGCGGAGCGGACTTCCAGCCGGCTCACGGCCTTCCGCCGCCCGTGCGCGTCGGTCACCCACACCGCGTACGTCCCGTCTTTGAGAGTGTGCGGCAAGCGCACGTTCAGGGCGTTGAAGGTGCGGGTGTTGTTCCAGGACCGCTCGTCGTGTGCGAGGCGGACCGGCGAGGCGAATGCCGGTGAGTGGGCCGTGAAGAAGTCGCCGGTCTCGCCGGGATACAGGTCGTCGAAGAACAGGTTCACCTTGGTGCCCGGCCGCCCCGCGCCGTCTTCGTCCACGTCGATGGAGGGACGCTTCGGCGGCTTGACCTCGATGGTGTCACGGGCCACGACCCTGCCGCGTGCCCTCACGACGAGCGGATAGAAACCGGGTTTGACCCAGGCGGGGATACGCGCCTTGACGCCTTCCCCGTCGGTGTCCCCCGCGGGGCCGTCCATCCGGATCGGGGCCGCGAAGACCGGGGACTCGGCCACCAGGCGCACCCCCGGCCTTCTTTCGTAGTTGAGCAGGTCGATACCGATGGCCTCTCCGGGGCGTGGTCCCGCAAAGGCCTGGCTGATCGTCGGGGGGTCCTGGTCGGCGGCGGCCGGCCGCGCCAGACCCCCGCAGCTCAGCACCCCACCGCACACGCCAACGGCCACCATCCGCTGCCAGCCGGCCCTCATGGCGCCCCCCTCTCGCTCACGGAGGAAGAGGGAAAGACCGACGCGGTGGTTGTCCGGCCGGGCCCCCCGAGCCGTACGGGCTGCTGGTCGGCCTCTTCCGTACCCGGGTGCCGAGCCTGCCGCCGGACTGCGGGCGCCGATCTCCCACGCGGATCGGGGCCGGCCGGTCCCCCACCGGTACCGGCAAGGCGCACAGCAACCGTCGTACGCCGGCCCAGCCGACGTTCCTGGCGGCGCAACACCGGTGCGGAGGGCCGTCGCTCCCTGGCCATCAGCCGGTGATCTCCACCTCGGCGGAGACGAGGGCAGGCCGGCCGAGCGGCGGGGCGGTGGCGGTGAGCCGGTCCAGGCCCCGCCGGGCCGGGCGCAGGTCGCTCGGCACGGACAGGGTCGCCTGGCGGCCGGATTCCCGGGCGGCATCCGGTACCAGCCCGCTCGGCACGCTCCCGTACGGACCGACGGGGGCTCCGTCAGGTCCGAGCGCCGCGTGGCCGCGGACGCAGGCGCGGTCGCCGTGGACACGGAACGCGGTAAAGGGGAGTTCCTGCCCTGGAGACACCTTCGCCGCGGGCGGCAGCGCCGATCCCAACTCGGCCGACCGCTGATCAATCGACATGGGCTGCTCCGAGTTCGGGCTTCCCAGTCTGCCGCCGGCACGTCGGCAGCACCCCGCAACACGCGGGTCACTACCCCGTCCGGCCACCATCACCGACCGGCCGGCGGCCCAGCCCCCGTCAGTCGAGGTCGGGCAGCGGGCGCCAAGCGACAACGCGGGCGCCCGCCGACGGGACACCCCATCACCTCGCCGAGGTCGGCTGTTGACGATCAATCTGTCAAAGCTGCTGATTCCTCACTGTCGCACTGTGCCTGGAGGTGTCGCGGGTCCGCCGTCGCCGCACGCACGAGCCTCTCGCTTGACCGGCCCGGCGTTCGCGCGGCGGAACGTGCCGACCTGGACCGGCTGGCCCCGGCAACGGGCACGCCCGTACGGGACGCCGGCGTCCCGGGCGGCGGCAACGCCGTCGATCTGCTGGATCCCCCGGGTTTCCCGGTGCGCGTGGTGTGCCGCGGTGAGGAACCTCCGCCGCTGTGCGAGCTCATCGCCGCATGGCCGCCGGTCCCGTACGACGGGGACTTCGAGGTCGCCCGCGAGACGGAGTACACCTTCCGGGCGCGCGTCGCCGAACGGTGGCGCGACGGACGGGCGTTCCCCGGTGAGGACGCGGCGCACCTCACCCCGCCCGTCATCGGGCAAGGGCTGTGTGCGGGGCTGCGGGACGCCTGCGACCTCACCTGGAAGCTCCCCCGTCCACTCCAACGGGGCGGCGACGAAAGGTTGCTGGACACCAACGGGAGCGAGCGCAGGCCGCACACCCGGCATGTGATCCGGCTCGCGGCCGCCCGGGGCTGGGCCGTGACCGGCGGCCAGGACGGCGCCGCCCCGCGCGCCGCAGGCTCCTCGCCGCCGCCTGCCGCATACCCGGCCTGACCAGGGCGGCCGGCCGTGATCTCAGCACACCCCTGACCGGCGGGCCCTTCGTACGGCGCGGTCCCCGCCGGGGGGGGCGAGCACCCACCGCCCGCCACCGCGGATGAGCGGCGACGGCCGCCGTACCCGTCTCGACGAGCCGCTCGGCGACTCCATCACCGTCCTGACCGCCGCCGATCGCTCGCCGCCGCCGACCGCGCTCGCCCTGGGGTTCGGCGTCCGCGCCGTCCCGGTGACCGGGCTCCACGACGACGGCACACTCGCCGACGGGCTGCGCACCGGCCGGGCGGACGCCGTACTGCTGCGGCCGGACCGCGTCGGCCCCCCGCCTGACGGAGACGCCGGGACGAGCCCGACGGCCGGACGACGGGCTCAGGTTTCCCCGCTGTTGAGGGTGCCGAGCGAACCATTGGCGACCCGGTTCCCGGGCCTGGACCCGGCCGACGCCCTCGCCGTCAGACGTGACGATCTCGAGCGACGGCTGACCGGTCCCTCCACCCGGCCGCACCGTCCTGGCGAGCCTCCCGACCACCGCCCCCTTCGCCGGCCACGGCCGACGGATCGAGGCATGCTTCAGCGCCCTCGGGCCCGGCATCCGTGTCCCTCACCCGGCCTGTCGCGGGGGCGTGTGCTCAGGCACCCGCGAGACGGGGGAAGAGGATCTCGGCGCTGCCGCGGTTGATCGCGTCCAGTTGGCCGGGCTCGAAGCCCGCGTAGCCGTCCAGCATGGAGTCGAGGAGAGCGCCGAACTCCTCCGGAGCGAAGGGGAAGTCGCTGCCGTAGAGGATGTGCCCGGGGGCGGCGAAGGCGAGGAGCGAGGGCAGGGCGGACGGCGTGGAGGACAGCGCGGTGTCGAAGTAGAAGCGCTGGAGGTCGGTCAGGATGCCCAGTGGCGTGGTGCCGGCGTTGAACGGCGCGCCGGCGGTGAACCGCCAGGCCGCGTAGGGCAGGAAGCCACCCGCGTGGGAGAGGATCACCTTCATCCGGGTGTGCCGGCCCATCACGCCGTTGAGCGTCATGTGCACCGCGGTGCGGGTGGTGTCGAAGGGGAAGTCCACCAGGGGAGCGGGCATGCCCTCCAGCATGGGCATCGGGGGTACGTCGGGGTGGACGAAGACCACTGCGCCTCGGGCGTCGAGCTCGGCCCACAGCGCCCCGTACTCCTTGTCGCCGAGGTAGCGGCCCCGGACGTTGGACATCAGCACCACGCCGTCGGCGCGCAGTTCGTCCAGCGCGTAGGCCGCCTCGGCGATCGCACCGTCGACGTCCGGCAGCGGGAGGGCGGCGAAGAACCCGAAGCGGTCGGGCCGGTCCTTGGCCAGCTCGGCGGCGTACTCGTTGGCGTCGCGCGCGACCGCTCGGGCCTCGGTGTCGTCGCCGAAGTGGGTGCCCGGCGCGCTGATCGACAGGATGCCCGTCGCGATCGACCGGCGATCCATCATCGCGATCGCGCTCCGTGCGTCCCAGACGGGAGTGGGCCAGCCGCCGGCCGTGACGCCGTGCCGGTCCATCACCTCCCGGTAGGCCGGCGGGACGAGGTGCTGGTGGACGTCGACACGGCGAGGAGAGGACATGTTCTTCGCCTCCTAATATTTAGCTCGCTAATCATTACTCTGTTAAGTTACCAACCATGGGTGACAGCAGCAATGGCGAGCGGATGGCGGCGCGTGAGGACGTGGCCGCCGAGGAGATCGCACAGGCGGCCGACGCGCTCTTCGTCGCCATGCGGCGGGCTCGTTCGGCAGGGGCCGAGCACTTCGGCGGGCTCTCCATGGCCCAGGTCTCGCTCCTCGAACCCCTGGCCGCGGAGCCGGACATCCCGGTGGGCCGGCTGGCGAGCAGTGCGGGTGTCAGCGTCCCCACCGCCACCCGCATGCTGCAGCAGCTGGAGGCCAGGGGTGTCGTGGTGCGCCGCCGCTCCCCCGAGGACGAGCGGCGCGTCCTGGTCAGCCTCACCGACGACGGAGCCGGCCGCCTCGCCCTGCTCCGGTCCCTGCTGCGGGAGCGCCAGACCCGGGCCTACGAGGCGTTCACACCCACCGAGCGAGTCCAGTTGGTCACGCTCCTGCACCGCCTGACCGAACTCGTCTCGGAGTCGGACACCGGTACGGACTCCGCCTGATCCGGCGGCCGGAGTGGCAGGGCACAGGTCCGGCCGCAGCAAAAAGGACACTGCCGGGCGTCCCTACCCGGCCCTGTCCGGCCCGTGCGCCGCTCACGGCGCCGTCCCGAGGATCCGCACGGCGGAACCCTGCGAGGTCCGGCCACTCGGCCGGTCGGGCATGGCAGCGAGCATCTCCAGCGGCGGGTGCGCGAGGAGGTCCGCCCAGAAGTCCTCCCCGAACTCACGGATGCCGGCCTCGGACACCCGCAGCGGAACCCACTCCAGCTCGCTGAACCCGGCCGCCCGCAGACACTTCTCGTAGACCTCGCGGCGCGGGACCGCACTGATGATGCTGATCGGCTGCGGGGCGAGGAGAGCCGTGACCCGCACCCGCAGTCCCGTCTCGATCTCCCCGCCGGTCGGCTCGCAGCGGAACCCGTACTTGTCCAGGGACGGACAGTCGAACCGGTAGTCGGGCTTCTGGGCGAGCACGAGGAACTCCCCGCCCGGCACCAGGCCTCGGTGGATGTTGCGGCACATGCGCTCCATCGCCGCGACGTCCTCGGCGTAGTTGAGGCACTGCACTCCCAGCGCGATGTCGAAGCGCGCGTCGACAGGACGCGGTTCGGCCACGCACCGACCTCGTAGCGCACACCCATCGGGGCACGCTGCTCGCTCTCCCGTGCGGCGGCGATCATCTCGACCGAGATGTCGACTCCGAGGACATCCGTGGCGCCGCGCCGCTGGAACTCCCTGCTGTAGAAACCGGTGCCGCAGGCCAGGTCGAGAACCGACCCGCCGCTCACGTCCCCGACCAGGGCCAAAAAGCTCGGCACCTCCCCGTAACGCGTCAGCGGCAGGGACTTGAAGCCCTCGAATGCCTCGCCGATCTCGTCGTACTGCTGCACGCTCACGTGTCCTCCCCGTCCCGTGCTTCATCTCGTACCTGGCCATGCCGGCCGCCCGGTCACGGAGGTCCGCCCGGCGCGGTCGCGGCACAGCGTCTTCTCCGCCCGTCCGGCGGCCGTACTGGCAGATGACACGAGAAGTCGGCCGGAAGGCCCTCCTATCGACCAACAGCGGGTCCGGACGCGCCCGGTCACACGGCGAGCGCCGACGTCACCGCGGGCACGGCACACCGCGTGCTCGAGGCCCCCGCGCGGTCCGCTCACAGGCTGCCCGGGCGGACCAGCCCGGTTCTCTTGACCCCCGTCAGGATGGGCGTGACCTCGATGGTGGAGATGTGGGACAACGCGCCGACGGTGTCGGTCAGGAAGTGGTAGAGCGCGTCGAGGTCGGCTGCGGCGACGGCCACGAGGAGGTTGGCCGGGCCGGTGGTGGCTGAGGTGAAACGTACCTGTGGGTGGCGGCTGAGCTGCCGGCCCGTCTCCTCCAGGACGCCGGGTGCCACCGTGATCCACAGGAGTGCCTCGGTGCGGATGCCCAGCCGGGCGAGGTCGACTTCGGTCGCGAGTCTGAGGACCTGGCCGCCCACCAGTGCCTCAAGCCGGCGGCGGGCGGTGAGCGGGGTGGTGTCGGCGCGGCGCGCCAGATCGGTGTAGGAGGCTCGTCCGTCCTCGATCAGCGCGGCGATCAGCGGGCGGTCGACGGGCAGGAGGGAGGGCCGGGCAGGTGCCGCCGGCGTCTCCGGCCGGAGGCCGGTCAGCTCCGCGTCCGACAGCAGACCACCGCTCCAGTGGAAGGCCGCCGGAAAGACCCGCAGCAGAACATGCGAGGTCCAGGACTGGACCGCTGGTGTGGCCGGAAGGTCGCGCAACAGCAGCGCGTTGCGCGCCTCCGGCCCGTCCAGGAAGAGGATCGTGCAGATCTCGTCGCCTCCGCCGAGGACGTCCACCCAGAGGGTGTCGGGGCGGCGCGCCAGGGTGGCGGCGATGGCGCTGATCCTGTTCGGGCGGCACCGGATGCGCAGGGCCAGTGGAATCAGATCGGGGAACCACACCGGGTTGCGTACGGCTGTGGCACGCAGCGTGCCGTCGTGGAACAGCGGTGCCGCACGCCGCACCACGGTGCGCTCCGACAGGCCCAGGACTCGGCCGACCGTGCGCCACGAGGCGCGCGGGGAGGCCAGCATCGCGGCGGCGATGCGGCTGTCCGTGTCGTTGAGTCGATGACCTGTTTTCTCCATATCGCGAGATCGTATGTCCTTCTTTCACGATTCGGTCCTCCTCTCTGACCCAGATTCGTGCTCGTGGAGAGAACCTGCACAGAGCAGACGGAACGCGAGAGGTGAGCACGATGACGGACATCGAGGGCCGGACCGCGGACACGGACCGCGGCAGGGTCAGGGGGGTCGCACGAGGCGAGGTGATCTCCTTCCGGGGAATCCCCTATGCCGCGTCGCCGGTCGGTGAGCTGCGTTTCGCACCGCCGCAGCCGCACCCCGGATGGACCGGGGTGAGGGAGGCGGCCCAGGCCGGGCCGGCTGTTCCCCAGGCGGCCTCCCGGCTGGAGCGGGTGATGGGGCACCGCGTGCCGGACTGGGACGAGGACGGCAGCCTGACGGTCAACGTCCACGCTCCGCTGCCGGCGTTGTCGGGCGGCGCGCCCCGCCCGGTCCTGGTCTGGTGGCACGGCGGCGGTTTCACCAGCGGCTCCGGCGGCTGGGACTGGTACGACGGGGGGCGGCTGGCCGCACTGGGCGACATCGTCGTGGTGACCGCGAACTACCGGGTGGGACCGCTCGGCTATCTGTACCTGCCGGAGATCGGTGCCGCCAACCTCGGCCCTCAGGACCAGGCAGCCGTACTGCGCTGGGTGCGGGACAACATCGCGTCCTTCGGCGGCGACCCGCACGATGTGACGGTCGGGGGACAGTCTGCGGGAGCCTACTCCGCCCTGTCACTCGCGCTCGATCCACAGACCACGGGGCTCGTCACCCGGGTGCTCCTGGAAAGCGGCCCCTTCGGTCTGCCCCCGCAGGACCCGGGCAACGCCGCCGAGAACGCCGAGGCTTACCTGCGCCTGCTCGGCGTACCAGACGGCGCCGACGCCGCGAAGCACCTGCGCGCACTGCCCGTTGAACAGCTGCTGTCCGCCTACGGCCGACTCGCGGGGCGGCTCGCCCGACCGGGCACCGCGGCGCCGCCGATGTACCCGGTGCTCGGCGGGCCCGGTGTCCCCCACGCCTGGCAGCAGGGGCTCGCGGACGGCGCTCTGGGAGGCAAGGCGCTGCTGATCGGAACCACCCGGGACGAGGCAACGGCCTTCTTCGCCTTCGACCCGCGCATCCAGAACCTCACCTCCGCCGGTGCGCTGGACATCCTGCACGGACAGATCGGCGAGCAGGCCCGAGAGGTCTACCAGCGGCACGCCGCCCGGCTTCCGCAGGCCACACCGGCGCAGATCTTCACCGCGGTGCAGACCGATGAGCTGTTCCGCGACGGTGCGCTGCAGATCGCCGACCACCACGCGGCCGGCGGCAACCCGACCTACGTCTACCGGTTCGACTACCGGCCCGCTGAGGACGAGCACGCCCTGGGCGCCACCCACTGCGGCGAACTGCCCTTCCTCTTCAACACCTTCGACGCCTACCCGGACAGCCCGATGCTGGGCAGGCCCGCGGAGGCCGAGCGAGCCCTGGGACGTACCTTCGCCACCGCCGTCGCCGAGTTCGTCACCACCGGATCGGTGCACGACTGGCCGCCCTACGCACCCGCCACGGCCGCCCGCATCCGGCACTTCGGCTGAGCACAGGCAGGCCCTCCACGCCTGGTGCCGTGCGAAGTACCCTGCCCACACCGCCGCCTGCCGGCCCGGCGTTCGCCCACCGCCACCCGGCGCCGGGCTGTCACCGATCCGCGGCGCGGGTTGCCACCGATCCGCGGCGCGGGCTGACACCGCTCCCGTCCGCGGGCCGGAGCAGGCCGCCCCTGGCCCGGAGCCGAGCGAAGCGCGGCCGATCCCACCGGCGCCCCACTCAACGACGTGGCCGCCTCTGACGGTCCCCGCGCGAAGCGGCCCCGGCGCGGCCGGACCCGTGGGGGGGCTCGGGCGACGCAGCCGACGGCTTGTGCCGGCAGCGTCGCGCCACGAGGACAGGCCCAGGCCGCACATACGGCGCCGTCCCCGCCCAAAGGACGTGCCTTCGGCAAAGACCCCGCCCAGGGCTGGTCGCCGGCCGTAACCCGCTCGGTCTGCACCCGTTGCGCCCGGCATGGACGAACTCATCCATTCCGCACCCGGCATGCCCGAACCGCACGAACCGCGACTGCCCCTGTTCACCCTCTCGGAGGCACACGAACTGCTCGGCGTCCTCCAGCACTTCGGCGGGACCGACCACGACTGGGGGGCGCAAGCGCGGCACTTCGCGGCCGAACTCGCCGCGCGCGTCCCCTGCCGCGACGTCTAGGCCGGCGCGGACATCGCCGGGCCGAGCAGCGGCGTATCTGCCGGCCCGGCGCACCTGCAGGCAGGCGACGCGGTCCGTGGGCGACGCGCGGCTCCACCGAGTCCGGCTCTCGCAGGACCCGCCGCTTCCGGCGGCCGACCGCGGGGTCAAGGGCACGCCGGCGGTGCTCTTCGGCGTGGCGCCCCCGAACAGGACGCGATCCGGGCGTTCGGCCCGCGGATCGGCCGCGGCCCGGACGAGGTCGGCGCCTCCTGCCGGGCGGCCGCCCAGCCCACGGCGACGATCCTGCTCGTGGCCGGCGCGGGCGGCGCCTTCCATCGTGGGTCCTCGTGGACGGTGGGCTCTCGGACTGCATCGGACACGCCACCGACTGGTCCCTGTCGCCCGTCGTCCTGGCCTGGCTCAGCGCGGCCCTCCTCCGCGTCGCCCTCGGCTCGGCGACCGTCGCCGTCGTCACTCACGGGCGTGGCCCTGCCGCTGCCGCCGGCAGCGGGGTCCACCACCCCGAGATCATGGTCCTCGCCATCTCCTGCGGATCGATCGCCTTCTCACACGTCAACGACCCGGGATTCTGGAGGCGCAAGGAGTACTTCAACCTGTCCGTCATCGACGCGATCAAGGCACGCACCGCCTACTCGACCGTGCTCTCGGTCCTCGGCCCCGGCGGCGTCCTGGCCATGGAGTCGATTCTTGCTCGTCGCCGACTCCCCCGCGCCACCACGCAGTTCGCCGAGCCGCTCGTGTTCGGCGTCCGCACACGCGGGGCGAGGCGGCCACACGGCGATGTCGGGCGCAAAACGTCCACCCGCCGGCGATCATGGAGTTAGGGTGCCGACATGAACGCGATAGACCTGCGCGGTGCCGGCATCCACTACGACGACCTCGGCCCCTCGACCGGACTGCCGGTCCTGCTGATCCACGGGCACCCGTTCAACCGGTCTCTGTGGGCACCCCAGGCCAAGGCGCTGAGCGAAGCCGGATACCGGGTCGTCGCCCCCGACCTGCGCGGATACGGCAGCAGCGACGTCACGCCCGGGAAGGTCTTCCTCTCCGACTTCGCCGACGACCTCGCCGCGCTTCTCGACCACCTGGGCATCGAGCGAGCTGTGGTCGGCGGCGTCTCCATGGGCGGTCAGATCGCGATGGAGTTCCGGCGCCGCCACCCGCGACGGGTGCACGCCCTCGTCCTGTCGGACACCTCCGCCCCCGCCGAGACCGACGAGGGCAAGGAGTTCCGCAACCGCCTGGCCGACAGGCTCCTGGCCGAGGGCATGGACGGCTACGCGGGTGAGGTGATCGACAAGATGCTCGCCGCGTACAACGTCTCCGCGATGCCGGACGTCGCCGAGCGGGTCCTGGACATGATGCGCGCCACCGACCCACGCGGTGCCGCGGCGGCACTGCGCGGGCGGGCCGAACGCCCGGACTACCGGGACACCCTGCCCGCCGTACGGGAACCCGTGCTGATCGTCGTCGGCGCGGACGACGTCTACACGCCGATCACCGATGCGGAGGAGATCCACCGGCTCGTCCCGCACGCCACCATGGCCTCCATCGAGGACGCGGGGCACCTGCCCAGCGCCGAGCAGCCCGAGCGCTTCAACAGCGTCCTGCTGGACTTCCTCACCACCCAGGTGCCCACCCACGGCTGAGCGGCCGCGGACATCCCCGGACGACCCCGCCTCGCGGGCTCGCACGCGTCAGCCGGGTGGCCGAAAATGGAGGTGCTGGACCACGAGCGTCACCCGGCCGCCGCCCGGGGAACGCGTTCCTCGGGGCACCGTCCCGGAGCCGTCACCCCGCGCGGTACGCCTCCGGTGGGAGCGGGCCGGGTCGGCGAGGCCCCGGTGACGGGGTGCGGACGAGGAGGAGGGTCCCGATGGCGCGTCCGGTCGGTATAGACCTGGGAACGACGAACTCCGTGGTCTCGGTCCTCGAGGGCGGCGAGCCCACCGTGGTCACCAACGCGGAAGGGGCCCGGACGACGCCTTCGGTCGTGGCCTTCGCGAAGAACGGCGAGGTACTGGTCGGGGAGGTCGCCAAGCGGCAGGCCGTCACGAACGTCGACCGCACCGCACGTTCCGTGAAGCGGCACATGGGCGATCACGGCTGGCGGTTCCCCGAGCACGGAGACATCGACGGCAAGCGGTACACGGCGCAGGAGATCTCCGCACGCGTGCTGCAGAAACTGAAGCGGGACGCGGAGGCGCACCTGGGCGAGGACGTCACCGACGCCGTGGTCACCGTCCCCGCCTACTTCGACGACGCGCAGCGACAGGCGACCAAGGAGGCCGGGGAGATCGCCGGACTCAACGTGCTGCGGATCATCAACGAGCCGACGGCGGCTGCGCTGGCGTACGGGCTGGACAAGGAGAACGACCAGACGGTCCTCGTCTTCGACCTGGGCGGCGGCACCTTCGACGTGTCCCTGCTGGAGATCGGCGAGGGCGTCATCGAGGTGAAGGCCACCAACGGCGACACGCACCTCGGCGGCGACGACTGGGACCAGCGGCTCGTCGATCACCTGGCCAAGAACTTCAAGAACAACTACGGCATCGATCTCGCCAAGGACAAGATGGCCGTCCAGCGTCTGCGGGAGGCCGCGGAGCGGGCCAAGGTCGAGTTGTCCAGCTCGTCGGAGACGGCCGTCAACCTGCCCTACATCACGGCCTCTGCGGAAGGTCCGCTGCACCTGGACGAGAAAATCACCCGCGCCCAGTTCCAGCAGCTGACAGCGGATCTGCTGGAACGCTGCAAGGGCCCCTTCCACAACGCGGTCAAGGACGCCGGGATCAAGGTGTCGGACATCAACCATGTCATCCTGGTGGGCGGTTCCACCAGGATGCCGGCGGTGACGGAGCTCGTGCGGGAGCTGACGGGAAAGGACCCGCACAAGGGGGTGAACCCGGACGAGGTGGTGGCCGTCGGCGCCTCGCTCCAGGCCGGTGTCCTCAAAGGCGAGGTCAAGGACATCCTCCTCCTCGACGTCACCCCACTGTCCCTCGGCATCGAGACCAAGGGCGGCATCATGACGAAGCTGATCGAGCGCAACACCACGATCCCGACCCGCCGTTCGGAGATCTTCACCACCGCCGAGGACAACCAGCCCTCGGTGACCGTGCAGGTCTTCCAGGGCGAACGGGAGATCGCCGCCTACAACAAGAAGCTCGGCATGTTCGAGCTCACGGGCCTCGCGCCCGCACCGCGTGGAGTGCCGCAGATCGAGGTCGCCTTCGACATCGACGCCAACGGGATCATGCACGTCTCGGCGAAGGACCTCGGCACCGGCAAGGAACAGAAGATGACCGTGACCGGGGGCTCGGCGCTGCCCAAGGACGACATCGACCGCATGGTCCGCGAGGCCGAGCAGCATGCCGAGGAGGACCGCGGGCGCCGGGAGGCCGCCGAGACCCGTAACCAGGCCGAACAACTGGTCTACTCCACCGAGAAGCTGATCCAGGACAACCCCGACAGGATCCCGGCGGACGCGAAGAGCGAGACGGAGAGCGCGCTCGCGGAGCTGAAGGAGCGCCTGAAGGGCGAGGACACCGCGGCGATCCGGCAGGCCATGGAGCGGGCGGCCGAGGCGGCGCAGAAGATCGGCACCGCGCTGTACGAGAGGTCCCGCACGGAGGGCCAGGCGTCCGCGGGCACGGGCACGCCCTCTGACACCTCCGCCGCCTCCTCGGAAGAGGACGTGGTGGACGCCGAGATCGTCGACGACGACAAGCCGGAGGCGGGCTGACGATGGAAGAGGGCCGGCCGCAGAACACCGACCCCGGTCGGCTGCGGCGTCTGCTGGACGAACGCACGGCCGACCTGCAGCGGGTGCAGGCCGAGTACGACAACTACCGTAAGCGGGTGCGCCGGGACCGCACGGCCGTGTGCGAGATCGCCGTGGCCAACGTCCTGCGCGCCCTGCTGCCCGTCCTGGACGCCGTCGACCGCACGTGCGCGCACGAGCCGATGACGACGGGCCTGAAGGACATCAACGACACCCTGCGCGCCCAATTGGGGTCCCTGGGGCTCGAGGCGTTCGGGGAGGAGGGTGAGCCCTTCGACCCGGCGTACCACGACGCCCTCACCCATCACGTCTCACCCGACGCCGATCAGCTGGTGTGCACGAAGATCCTGCGCCCCGGCTTCCGGCTCGGTTCCCTGTTGCTCCGTCCGGCCGACGTGGAGGTCACCGGCGCGGCGCCACCCGCGAGGAACCCTCTCGGGCACGATCGCGCTGGCCCTCGACGCGTAGGGCCGAGAGACAGCGACTGTCCGCGCCTCACGCCTGCGGGGCGCGACGATCGGCGCGGCTGACGGCCTTGGTGTGACCACCCCGG
Source organism: Streptomyces sp. NPDC052109 (assembly GCF_040680195.1). Classification (NCBI taxonomy): domain Bacteria; kingdom Bacillati; phylum Actinomycetota; class Actinomycetes; order Kitasatosporales; family Streptomycetaceae; genus Streptomyces; species Streptomyces sp. NPDC052109. The sequence goes on from NZ_JBFAWF010000033.1 coordinate 64,204, forward strand.
AGGCCCGCCGGCTCCAGAGCAGGCATGCCGGCGGGCCGCTGCTCCGATTCCTCGGGTACAGGCAGTGGCTGCCGCCAGGGTGTGGATGCGTCGGCCTTCGGCGCGCCCCGGCGCAACCTGCGAGCCATGGCGTCGGCTGTCGGCTCGCTCACCGCGGCCACGGCCAGCAGCCGGTAGGGAGCGGACGGCCACAGTTCGACGCAGACCACGGGTCTGCCGGGGCGTACGGCCACGAAGTCCTCCCCGCCCTGATGCGCGCGTGTGCCCAGGCACAGAGTGCCGGGGATCTGGATGCCGTGCCGGTGCACTCCGCGCAGTGCACGCCACCAGTCCGGTTCGACCGTCACCCGGCACACCGCTGCCAGCGGCACACGCACATCGCCATGGCGTACGGCCGCCTGCTCCCACCAGGCCAGCCGCACGACCAGATCGTCATCCCTGACGAGCATGCGTGCCATGTCAGCGCCTCGTTCCCATCCTCGCTCATACGGCGTCGACCGGCTGCCGAGCGGGCGTCGCTCTTCTCACCGCCCGGCACGAGGGGGACTGCGGTCGTAGGTCCGGGGCCCGATCCGCCCATGGCCGGGGCATGCCAGGATCGGCTCATGTCTCACTCCTGGCCCAGCCACCTCGACGTAGGGGCGGTCCGTTTCGCTCGGCCGACCGCGAACTACGACGACGTCCTCGTCTTCTACCGCGATGTCCTCGGGTTGCCGGTACTCGCCCAGTGGCGCGGTCACCAGGGCTACGACGGCATCGTCCTCGGTCTGCCGGGCACGCCGGTGCACATGGAGCTGCTGCAGCACGGCGACCCGCCCCGGATTCCCGAGCCGAACCCGGAGAACCAGCTGGTGCTCTACCTGCGTGGCCCGGAGGCCGTCGCCGTCGCCGCCCGACGGCTCGCCGAGCACGGCCACAGCCCGTTCCCCTCCGCGAACCCCTACTGGCCGGAACACGGCGCCCTGGCCTTCGAGGACCCGGACGGCTGGCTGGTCGTCCTGGCCCCCTGGGTCTTCGGCGAGGAGCCCCCGCCGTCCGGCTGAGCACAGGAACGAGCAGGGGGTGGCGGGGAGAACTTCGGGTGCCCGTGTGGCCGTGTCAGGCCGACCTTCCGAGCGGATTCGTCGAGCGGGCAGGCGTCTCGCGATGGTCTGCGCGGCGGCACAGGTCGTGCTGTCGATGTCCCCCCACGGTCACCCGGACCCCGGACCGGCAGCGCGACGCCGCCGCCGTCGGCGGGGGCTCCCTCCGGGGCGAGAACGCGACCCGGCCCGTGACCGGCTGCTTCACCTGGCTTCTGGCGCACCGGGCGACTGACGTGGTGGTCGCGCAGGACCACACTGTCCATGGCCGTCTCGTCGACGTGCAGCGTGAAGACGTCCGGCCGGGCGTAGTGACCCACCCCGTCGAAGTCGAACCGGGCGCGGGCAGCTCACCGAGGTCCAGCTCGGCGAGCCAGGAGTCCCGGTCGTCCACCTGGGAGCGCACCGCCCGGGCCGAAGAACAGCGCCGCACAGTGCAAGGTCCGGCCCCCTCGACCGCCCCGGCCCGGAGCGGACGGCGCACCCACCGTGACCCCGACGTCTCGGCACCCTGCCCGGCGGCCTCGCCCACCAGGTCCTGGGCCTTGCTCAGGCTCCGGGCGGCGTCGAAGACGCAGGAGCCCGCCTGGACGACGGCGGTGGTCACACGGTTCATGCCAGGAATGTATGAAATCAGCCGCGGCGTGTGGCGGATTCGGGAGGAACAGGACAAGGGGTGCAACGATGAGAGGGGACGACTGCACCGGACCGGACCAGGGCGAGGAGTCGGAGAAGGGATCGGTGGCCATGGTCGGCGACATCGGCGACGAGCTACAGGCGCGGCGCGCGGGCGAGAACGGCCACTGCGCGATGCCGCACACCGCCGACACGCGCCTGCACGCCTGGGGCACCACGCGGGAGCACTGCCTCACCGAGGCCGTACGGGCCCTGGTGGACGCCTTCGCCGACGTGTCGGACGTGCACCCCGCCGCCGTCGAACGCGTCCGCCTGGCCCCCGCCGGCGGCGAGGAACTGCTGGTCGCGCTACTGGACGAGGTGGTCTTCCGGCTCGAGGTCGCGGGCCGCATCCCGGTGGACGTGGAAGCGGAGCCCACCGACGACGGCGGAGTGGAGGTACGGCTGTCGCTCGCCGACCTCAGCGACGTCACCGTCGTCGGCGCCGCGCCGAAGGGTGTCTCCTGGCAGGAGCTGCACTTCGGCCCGGACTCGTACGGCTGGACCTGCACGGTGATCGTGGACGTGTGACCGCGCACGGGCGCCCCTTGCCGTGCCGACACCCTTGCCCCGGCCACCCGCCGACCGGCCGCTTCACCCCTTGACGACCCCGAGCGGCACCAGCCGGGCGACCTTGCGGCACAGCCCGGCCCCCTCGCTCGCGGCGACCACGGCGTCGACGTCCTTGTACGCCTCCGGGGTCTCCTCGGTCAGACCGCGCCAGGACTTCGGGCGCGCGGCGATCCCAGCCTGACGCAGCCGCATGCGCAGCTCACTGCCGGTGACGGTGCGCGCGGCCTGATGCCGGCTCATGGTGCGGCCGGCACCGTGACAGGTCGAGTGGAAGGCGTCGCCGCCGGGCACACCGGCCAGCACGTACGACGCCGTCCCGAGGGTGCCGGGGATCAGTACCGGCTGCCCGAACTCCCGTATGTCCTCGGGCAGTTCGGGGTGACCGGGCGGGAAGGCGCGGGTGGCCCCCTTGCGGTGCACGCACAACCGCCGCCGCTGCCCGTCCACCGGATGGGTCTCGATCTTGGCGAGGTTGTGGGAGACGTCGTACACGAGCGACAGCCGGGCATCCGCGGCACGGCGGAAGACGGCACGGGCCGCGTCCGACAGCAGCTGCCGGTTCGCCCGGCCGTAGTTGGCGGCCGCGGCCATCGCCCCGAGGTACGCCCGCCCCTCGGGCGAGTCCACCGGTGTGCAGGCCAGCTGCCGGTCGGGCACGGTGATGCCGTACCGGGCCATGGCGCGGTCCATGAGCCGCACGTGGTCGGTGCAGATCTGGTGACCGAGTCCGCGCGACCCGCAGTGGATCATCACGCACACCTGGCCCGGCCCGATCCCGAAGGCGGCCGCGGCCGGGGCGTCGTACACCTCGGTCACCCGCTGCACCTCCAGGAAGTGGTTGGCGGAGCCGAGGCTGCCGACCTGGCCGAGGCCCCGCTCCCGGGCCCGCTGCCCGACCTGTCGCACGTCGGCGTCGGCGACCGCGCCGCCGTCCTCGCAGCGCAACAGGTCGCGCTCCTCTCCGTGCCCCCGCTCGACCGCGTAGCGCGAGCCCTCGGCGAGCAGCCGCTCCAGCTCGCCGGAGCCGTCCGGGCGCCACACGCCGCCGGGTCCGGCCCCGCGCGGAATCGCATGGTCCAGGTCGTCCATCACCGCGAGCAGCACGGGCCGGAGCGCGTCGGCGTCGCAGTCGGCGGCCAGCAGCCGCACGCCGCAGGAGATGTCGAAGCCGACGCCGCCCGGCGAGACGACTCCGCCCGCGTCCACGTCGGTGGCGGCGACACCGCCGATGGGGAAGCCGTACCCCCAGTGGATGTCCGGCATGGCGTACGAGGCGGAGACGATCCCCGGCAGCGCGGCCACGTGCACGACCTGCTCCAGGGACTGCTCGGCGTCGGCGAGCAGCTGCCGGGAGGCGAACACCACCCCGGGCACCCGCATACCGCCGTGCGGTGCGATGCGGTAGCGGAAGGAACGTTCCTCGACCAACTCCATCGCGGCCTCCGCCCCGGCGCGGCGCGCCCGGGTGTCACTGTGTGCGCAGTGCGGTGAGCACGTCGTCGTCCGTCAGCTGCTCGAACTCCTCGTACCACTCCCCCACGGCCAGGAAGCCGGCGGGCCGCTGCAGGCAGACCGTCTCGTCGGCCTCGCCCCGCAGCAGGTCCGCCGCCTCCGGCGAGCACACCGGCACCGCCAGCACCACCCGCTCCGGCGACTGGCGGCGCAGCCAGCGCAGCGCCGCCCGCGCGGTGGCCCCGGTGGCCACCCCGTCGTCCACCACGATCACGGTACGGTCCCGCAGCTCGGGCGGGGGGCGGCCCTGCCGGTAGCGCTGCTCCCGGCGGTGCAGTTCCGCACGCTCCCGCTCCACCACCTCGTCCAGGTCGGCCTCGTTCAGCCCGAGAAAGTCCAGGGTCCGCTTGTCGAACAGCGGAGGGTCGTCGCCCGCGAGCGCCCCGACACCCAGCTCCTCCTGGTACGGCGCGCCGATCTTGCGCGCGACCAGCACGTCGAGCGGTGCCTCCAGGGCCCGCGCCACCTCGCGGGCCACCGTCACCCCGCCTCGCGGCAGAGCCAGCACGACCGGGTGGGTCAGCGCTCCCGCCTCCTGACGGAGGCGCAACCGCTCGGCCAGCTCGTGCCCGGCGTGCACACGATCTCGAAACCGCATGCCCTGTCCACTTCCTTCCGCGACTCCGCCGGGCTCGTCGCCCGGCCGCGGTGTGCGGTCCTACGACGGCTTGTCCGAGGTTTCCGGGCCGGACAAGCCCCGTGAGCCGTGCCTCCTTGCCGGTGACGGGCGGCGCCGCCACGCCGGGCCGCTCACCAGTCCGCGCGCCCGGCTCACCCGGCCCGTCGCGCGGCGCGCCCGGCCGGGGGTCTGCTCGTACGCGGGCACGGCGGCACCTCCCTCCGGTGTCCCGGACGGGTACCCGTGCAGCGCCCCACGACACCGGAGAGGCCACGGGCACGGCGTGATCGCCGGCGCATGCGCCCCGGGCCCTCGGAGCGGGCGGGTCCGCACAGAGCACCCCTGCGTGGCGGACATAAGCGGACACATGCCGCAGGACATGATGGAGGGACGGGTGCGTTCTGCGAGGAGGAGTACGGCATGGCCGGGTCGGGCTCTGCGGGTGCCGAGGGCATGACGAGCGGAAAGGCGCGGTTCGACGACATCTACGACCGGCCGGACCCCCGCACGTACTTCGGCCGGCTGGCCCCGCTGGAGTACGAGATCCCGCACCACGCCCAGCCGGTCTTCCGGCAGGTGGCCGCCGAACGGGTCGCGCTCGACGACGGCCGCCCCGACCGGCCGGCGGTGCTGGACGTGTGCTGCTCGTACGGGATCAACGCCGCACTCCTCAACCACGACGTGACGCTGGCGGACCTGTACGAGCGATACACCTCCCCCGCTTCCCAGAAGCTGTCCACGCCGCGACTCGCGGCGCAGGACAGGCAGTTCTACGCCGAGCGGCGCCGACCGGACGCCGTGCCGGTGTTCGGCCTGGACGTCGCCGCCCCCGCCGTGCGGTACGCCCTCGAGGTTGGTCTCCTGGACGACGCCTTCACCGACGACCTGGAACAGGGGCCGCCCGGCCCCGGGCTGCGGCGCGCGCTCACCGAGGTCGGTCTGATCACGCTGACGGGCGGCGGCAGCTACATCACCGCCCGCACGTTCACGGCGTTGCTGGACGGCGCCCGGAGACCGGTATGGGTCAGCGCGTTCGTGCTGCGGACGGTGTCGTACGAGCCGATCGTCCGGGCGCTGGCCGCGCACGGGCTGCGCACCACACTCGATGCCTCCCGCACCTATCCCCAGCGGCTCTTCACCGACGAGCGGGAACAGGAGTATGCGATCGCGGCGGTGCGAGCGCTGGGCCAGGATCCGGCCGGGCACGAGGAGAACGGCCGCTTCCACAGCCTGCACTACGAGTCCCGCCCCGGCACCCGGTGACAGCCGCGGGCCCCGACCTGCGCAGCCCGTGGCCCACCGGGCTCAGGAGGGGATGACTCCCGGCCGGAACGGCTCGACTCCGATGACGTGGCGCACCCGCTCAGGCTCGACCAGCACGTGCACCCGTTGCTCGCCCTCGATCAGCCAGGGGTACCCGTCCAGGCCCAGGTACTTGCGGGCCAGCCGGTCCATGCCCCGCTCGGCCTCCTCCCCCGCCACGAAGCGCACCGCGCGGCCGGAGATCTGCACCCGGTCGTAGGGGTTCTCGGGGTCGGCGTGCGAGAGATGGACGCGGGCGTCGCCGCGGAGGTTCTCCTCCTTGATCCGGCCGACCGAGGTGTTGAAGACGATCAGTCCGTCCTCCAGCCCCACCCACATCGGCGTGACATGTGGCGCCCCGTCCGGCGTCACCGTGGCCACGTACCAGAAGTTCGGCTCCTCCAGCCGCCGGCGCACCTGCTCGTTCAGCTCCGCCGCCATCGCCGCTCCTCCCCTTGATCGCCTCGGACGATCCACTGTGCCACAGCCGGAGTTGGCAGCCCGTCAGTGGCTCGACGTGCGGGGAGCCGGTGGAGTCAGCTGGGGCGGGGGAGCCAGACGGGGGCGCTGCTGCCGCGGGGCAGCAGGACGTCGCGGACCCGGCCGGGGGTCCTGGACATGATGACCTGGTCGGTGACGCCCTGGTAGTGGCCGCAGGGGGTCTCGGCCGTGAAGGTGTCCGGGTCGAGGTAGGCGTGCGGGGAATCGGGATCGGGGGCGAGGGCGACCTCGTGGGCGTAGTCCCGGTCGAAGACGCCGAGGCTGAGGATCCATGTGGCGACGCGGGTGAGGTTGAGCGTGACGCGGTAGCTGCCGCCGTCGGTGGCGCGGCGCATCAGCGCGGCCAGGGCGCCGGTGGTGGCCAGCCAGGCGAGGACGTAGTCGTTGACGACCATGATGTACGGCAGGGCGGGCGTGCTGGTCGGCCGGGCCGCGACACCGTCCACGCCCTCCATGAGCATGATCCCGCTGAGCGCGCCGGCGGTCTGGTCGAAACCGACGCGGTGGCTCCACGGACCACTCTCGCCGGCGAGTGTGATGCCGAGGTGGATGATGCCGGGGCGGACGGCCGCGGCCTCCTCGGCGCTCAGGCCGATCTTCTCCAGGTAGCCGGGGCGGCGGTTGGCGAAGAAGATGTCGGCGTCGCGCAGCAGCGCGCGGATCCTCGCCCGGCCCTCGGTGCCGTACGGGTCGATGGTGCTGGAGCGGACGCCGACGTTGGCGCTGTTGTAGGTGGAGTCGTGCTCCAGCTCGTCGGGCCGCCAGATGTTCAGCACGTCGGCGCCGTGCTGGGCCAGGTCCCGGCCGACTCCGGCGCCGGCGATGATGTGTCCCATCCCCAGGGCCCGTACACCCGAGAGCGGCTGGTCGGCACCGCTGGGGAGGGGTTCGGGGGCGCTGTCGCCGATCTTGTCGATCTTGATCAGCGGCTCCTGGGCGATGTACTCGTACGCCGGCTCCCGGAGGAACTCCTCGGTGGTGCGCAGCATCGGCATCACCACGCCGATCTCGTCGCCGGCCTGCTCCAGATCGGCGGCGTTCCACCGTGCGATGGCGTCCGCGACGGCCTGCTTCTCGGGCCAGGTGCGCAGCAGTTTGTAGACGCTGTTCTTGATCTTCGGGTACGGGTTGAGCGGCATGACCCAGCGACCGTCGCGTGCCTGGTAGAAGTCGAAGCCGAGGGGGTTGGCGGGATCCGAGGGCGTGCCGCCGGGGTAGCCGTTCAGCAGTTCCCACTTCTTGTCGTAGAAGGGGCACAGCCGGTGCGGGGCCTTGCGCAGGTCCATGGTGATGTCCTGGCCCTCGCCACCGCGGTGCCGCCAGAGTGCGGCGAGCGCAACGGACTTGGCCGTCATACCGAGGGCGGGGACGGCGCCCAGGCGCATGATGCTCGGGACGATCGGGTCGCTGCCGATGAAGGTGATCTCTCCACCACTGTCGGCGGGCCGGAGCCCGACCGAGGTGAGGACGTCGCGCAGGGCCGCGTGGATGTCGAAGCCGTCGTCGTGGGTGATCGGGTGGGCGATGGCCTTCTGGATGCGGTCGGACAGTTCGTCAGCGCTCATGAGGGGCAAAAGCCTTTGCGGTGCGGGGGTTTCCGGGGGGGGGTGAAGGGTGACCGGGGCGGTGCGGTCGGACGGCGGGCTCAGCTGTCGAAGTTCTCGCCGAGGGCGCGCATGAGGGCGATCTGCTTGCGGTCGCGCTCGGCGGCGAGTTCCTCGATGGTGCCGCCGAAGCCGTCGGCCTGTTCGGTCAGCAGTCGCCTGGTGGGCTCGTCGAAGGCGACCTTCTCCTGGACCATGGAGGCCCAGCGGCGCTCCATGCCGATCCCGAGGTGACTGATGAAGTGAGGCAGTCCGCCCTCGCCGCCGCCGAGGTGGAAGGAACGGAAGGGACCGGCGACGGCCCACCGCTGCCCGATGGACGAGGTGACGATGTCGTCCAGTTCCTGCATGGTGACGACTCCCTCACTCACGAGGTGCACGCACTCGCGGAACAACGCCGACTGCAGCCGGTTGGCGACGAATCCGGGCACCTCCTTGCGCAACACCTGCGGGCGCTTGCCGAGTGCGCGGTAGAAGGCGCGGGCGCGTTCGATCGTCTCCTCCGAGGTCCGCTCCCCCGGCACGACCTCCACCAGCGGCACCAGGTGCGGTGGGTTGAAGGGGTGGCCGACGACGAGGCGTCCCGGGTCCCGCAGGGCGGTGGCGATCTCGGTCGCGGGGATGCCGCTGGTGGAGGTGGCGAGCAGGGCATGGGCGGGGGCGTTCTCCTCGACCGTGCGCCACACCTGCTGCTTGACCTCGAGTCGCTCGGGACCGTTCTCCTGCACCAGGTCCGCCGCGCGGACGGCGGTAGCCAGGTCCGGTTCGAAGGCGAGCCGGGCGGTGAGCTCCGAGGTGTCCAGCCCGAGTGCCTCCAGCGAGGGCGCGGCCCCGGCGATGTGCCCGCGCACCGCCTCGTCGATGCCCGGCTGCGGGTCACTGACGGTGACGGACAGGCCGCGGGCGAGGAACAGCGCCGCCCAGGAGGCGCCGATGACTCCTCCCCCGACCACGGTGACATTCCGGATTCCGGCGATGCTGCCGTTCTCTGACATACGGGATCACTTCATTTCTCGGGATGGCGGGCGGTCGGCTCCCGGCAAGGGGGGTCAGGCGAGGTAGTCGTGGACGACCCGGGCGCGGCCCAGGGTGAGATCGGTGAGGATGTGGGTGGCGGAGACGACCTCCAGGACCGGCAGGTCGGCGAGGGGGGCCAGGGCGTGGGCGAAGAGCTGGAGCCGCGCGGGGCCCGTCCAGGCTCCCTTGACGGTGAGATCGCCGATCTGTGTCCGGACGAGTTCGCAGATGCGCGGGGAGCCGTCGTAGTGCGGCAGTTTCTTGAGCATGAACGTCGGCTGCGTCAGCTCCTCGCGGGCCTGCTCGGCGGCCAGCGGCTGGTGCTTGTAGCCCATGGTCGCCCGGGCGACGGGCAGCGAGCCGTGGTCGAGGGTGCCGACTAGGGTGTCGTGGTCGACGTACAGCCGTGGCCGGCCGGCCTTCTTCGGGTAGGCCCCGATCTCCCGCCCGCTCGCGATGGCGGGGAAGTTGTCCACGTGCATGGACAGGCAGTACTCCCCCCGCTCGCCCTCGTGCTCGACGACGGCCAGCCGACCCGACTCCGTGTAGTCGCCGAGCCCCGTGACGTCCGGCATCCGCATGACCTCGAACCGGACGAGCGGCTCCGCCACCCGCAGCGGTTCCGGTACGACGCGCTTCAGCACTTCGGGATCGGTCCGGTAGGTGATGTTCAGGTACTCGCGGTCGGTGAACCGGTACGGGCCCGGCGGTAAGGCCGGGGCCCCCAGCGGTGTCGTCGGTGCCCGGACGACGTCCTCGGCTCGCATGACTCTCACCTGCCTCTCGTGACTCTTGCCCCAATGGGTACATGACGGCATAAAACGGTGCACACATCTCCGGAGGGGGCGCCTCGGCGAATGACGCCCGGCGAGGCGCACCCGGCTATGAGTTGCAAAGCGCAACACACTCACTGTAGATCTGGACGGTAAATGTTGCAAAGCGCAACCCTGCCGCCGTGTGTGCGTGTGATCATTCTGGGGAGCCGGCAGACGCCTCGGCGCGTCCCGGCCGAAGCCATCGGGCCGGGTTCCCGCCGGGCCGTGCGAACGCAGGGAAAGGACGAGCACGTGACCGACGACGACAGAGAGCTACCGGAACTCGTACGCGAGCTGGTGACCCTCTCCCGGCGCTTCCGGTCCAACGCCGATCGGCTGCACCCGGACCTGAGCTTCGTCGCCTACTCCCTGCTGTCCGAGATGGCCGAACGGGACGGGACCCGTGCGGGAGAACTCGTCGGCCTGTACAACCTCAACAAGTCCACCATCAGCCGCCAGGTCACAGCGCTGCAGCGGGCCGGTCTGGTGGTACGCGAGGCCGACCCGGACAACCCCCGCGGCCAGCTGCTGCATCCCAGCGATCGGGGTCGCGAACTCCTCGCCCTCGCCGACGCCCTGATGCGCCGCGAGGTCGACGCCCGTACCGAGGGATGGTCCCCGGACGAGGTCCGAACCCTGCGCACCCTGCTCGCCCGCTACAACGGTGCCTCCCCCTCCGGCGCCGGGGACGTGTGACAGGAGGGCAGAGGAGCGGTCGGAGCGCATCGGCGGCGCCTTGTCGACAGCTGGCCGGGGTCGCGTGCACGCCGGCCCGTGACCGGGTTCGCAGCACGCCGCCGCAGCCATCGAGACCGCCGCCCGCCACCCCCTGGCCCGCAGGGACGGACGACGCCGGCTCGGCGGAGGTCCTCGGCGTCAGCCACACCCGCCCGGACCAGGGGCCACGGCGTCTGTCCGAACCCCAGGTCACGGCGCCTCGACCGCCAGGTCGTCCACCACGGCCCGCAAACCGTCCTGGTCCTTCTCCGCGACCCGCCTCTGGCGCGCGGCGCCCGTGCCCGCGAGCTGGACATCACGGAGCCAGGCGCTGACGCGCCGGTCGTCCCCATAGCGGCTGAGCTGGGGCTCGACCCGTTTCCACAGCTCCTCGATCAGCCGTCCGACGGCCATGGGGACACACTCCCGCATGTGCGTGGCGGGCAGGGTGCCCGTCGTCCCGTGCCGGGCGGCCTGCCAGCATGCCGCCCGCAACAGCAGCTCGGGGACCTCGGGCGCGCGTTCGCCGGTGCGTACCGTCTCGACGGCGTGCCCGACGAGGGCCCGGACGAGCAGCGCGTACGCGGTGGTGGTCCCGGCGTCGGGCAGCACGTCCGCGACGCGTACCTCGATGGTGGGCAGATGTGCGGAGGGCCGGACGTGCCAGTAGACCATGGCCGGATCCAACGCCGCCCCGGTGGCCACGAGTTGGTCGACGACCCAGGCGTAGTGGGCCGCGTCGCGCAGATAGGGAGGAGGCCCCGCCGAGGGCCACCGGCTCCAGACCATGGAGCGCCAGCTCGCGTATCCGGTGTCGGCGCCGTCGCTGTACGGGGAGTTGGCGGTGAGGGCCAGCAGAAGGGGCATCCAGCCGCGGAGGTGGTTGACCGCCTGTACGGCTTCTTCTCGCTCGGCCACGCCGACGTGCACATGGCAGGCGTTCACGCCCTGCCCGTGGACCACGGGCCCGAAGCGGCGCGCAAGGGCGCGGTAACGTTCCTGGTCGAGGACGGGCGGTGGCCCGGAACGGCCGAGGACCGCCATGCCGCTGGGCACCAGCAGACAGTCGTACTCGGCTGCGGCGGCAGCCGCACCCGTGCGTAATCGCCGGATCTCCGCCTCCAGTTCGGCGGCGGTACGGCACACCGCGCTGACGGTCTCCACCTGGGACTCCGCGAGTTCGGGTGTGACGTGCGGCCCGCCGAGGTGGGCGCGAGCGGCGCTCACGACGGGCAGGGACCGGTGGACGGCCGACCTGCTCTGCCGGTCGGCCAGGACGAACTCCTCCTCCACACCGACCGTCGGCGGTGCGGCGGCCTCCGTCGGGTACACCGATCCGCCGGCGGCGGCAGGGGTCACGGCATCAAGCGGCTCTGGCACGTCCAGCCCTTTCGGAAGACATGGGACACCGGCATCCACTCGTCGCGGGCTCCGCGCGGCTCGCGATCACCGCTCACGCGCTCGGGCGCATAGGCCACTCCCTGCCGAACAACGGGTGGGAACCGTCATGCTGAGCCTTCGGCCGAGGTCGCGGCAAGCGATTACCAAGCCACCATCACCGCACGGAGGCCGACGGTGACCCGCGCCGACGGCTCGTGGGGCGGCCGTTCACGCACGGGGCGCAGGAGGATGCCGGCCGACCCTGCTCGGCAACTGGTGCCCACCGATCCTCGATCCTGCGTCCGGCTCTCGCCACCGCGGAATGACTCCGCGGGACCGTCCCGCCGCACGCGTCTCCTTGGCGGCGTCACGTCATCGGTGTGGTCCACCGGGAGTCCCTCATGTCGCGCGCGGCCGTCGGAACGGAGCGGGTGACCGGGAACGGGGTGGCCTCGAAGCGGACGAATCCGCACATGGCGGCCGATGCCGAGGGCTGTGACCGGACCCTCTACGATCATGGGCATGTCTGCCCTCCACGAGCGTTCCGCCGTCACTCAGCTGGCCGCCGGTGAGCGCCTCCTGGCGTACGGCAACGTCGTTCCCGCCAGGGGTGCCAGGGGCTTCGGCATCGGGGGCGCCGTGGCAGGCCAGCTGGTCAACGCCGTTGGCTCGCAGTCCGGTGGGGCAGGCAGCATCGCCTCGGGGATGCCACGCACCTCGGGCGCGCTGCTGCTGCGGGTGACCGACCAGCGCGTCGGGCTGGTCCGGCCTCTGGACGGCACCCCGGTGTGGGAGGTGCCGCGTACCTGGGTGGCCAGGATCGAACGCCGGCCCCGCACGCAGCTGATGGCCCGCTTCCGGGTGCACTACGCCGACGGCTCCTGGCTCGCCTTCCTCACCATGCGGCGCCGCACGATCGAGCGGTTCCGCTCGCTCATCGGCTGACCCGGCGGCGCCCGCACGAGCGGGCAGGGCCCGATCTGTGCACGCGATGCACGCGGGAGGCGCCGCCCGCGCACAGGCCTCCGGCGACGGCGCGACCGGTCCCGAGCCGCCCGCTCGCCGCCTGGCGCCCGTCCTGTCTGCTCGCTGAGGAACGGCTCATCACCTGTACCGGGCCGCACATGCTCCTCGCGCCCCGACCGTCGTGCACGCCCCCCTCCTGCCCGGCGGACACCTCTGGCCCATCGACATCAACGGGGTCGCCTGGAACGGCATGCTGACGCCCCTGCGCGGAGCCCTGTGCCGGTTCCCCACCACCCGGTCGGCCCCGGCCGCATGCCGGACGAGATCCGGCGCGCCGGTGGCCGGCCCTCCCCTACGACCGGGGGTCTTCCGTCTCGTCGGGTCGGCCGAGCCGGTCCAGGTCGCGGCCGGCCTGGTCGAGCAGGGCCCGCATGGCGGCCTCGGCGGTCTGCGGGTCGCGGTCCCGTACGGCGTCCAGGACG
>NZ_JBFAWF010000034.1:0-68564 GCF_040680195.1 Streptomyces sp. NPDC052109
GGGGTGGCGGGGGGGGGGGGGGCGCCCCCCGCCCCCCCCCCCCCCCGGCTCCTGTGTTCACAGCGTGTAGGGGCTCTTCCGGCGGGCGTCCGCCAGGGCGCGTGCCCACCACGACAGCTGGTTCAGCATCACCTTGGCCGCGGTGCGCGTGCCCGCCACGTCCTCGGGGCGTCCGTCGGCGTCGAAGCGGTCCCGGGGGCCGTGGAAGCTCATTCCGTCCCGCAGCGAGACCGCGTGGAGCTCCGCGAACACCTGCCGCAGCTGTTCGGCGGCGCGTATCCCGCCGGAACGTCCGCCGTAGGACACGAACGTCACCGGCTTCGCCTGCCACTGTTTGTGGTTCCAGTCGATAACGATCTTCAGCAGGGCGGGGAAGCTGTGGTTGTACTCGGGGGTGACCACGACGAACGCGTCCGCGTCATCGAGCCGTCCCCGCAGCCGCCGCACGCGCTCCTCGACATCGGGGGCGGGTGCGAGGGTGGGAACGGGCGGCAACTCCCACTCCGCGAGGTCGAGCCGGTCCAGATCGAAGCCGCTCACATCGGAGGCGGTCTCGTAGAGCCAGTCCGCGATCATGGCACCCGTACCGCTCGATGACGAGCAGGCCACCAGCATCGCCAGACGGAGTTCCTTCGCCATCTTCTCTTCCCGTGACGTCGGTGGAACAGCGGATGTGATGCTTATCCAGTGTCACCAGAGGCCTCGAAGCCCGCTCAAGACGCGCTGATCGGGGGCCTCGAGGCCCTGATATGGCCAGGAATTCCATCGTGGTGCGGCCGACGGAAAACGGCGCTATCGACTGGCGATGATCTCGTGGTGGAGTTTCTTCGCCTCGGACGAGGGCTCAAGCCCCAGCTCGTCGTCGAGAATGCGGCGCAATTGGTGGTACACGCTGAGCGCCTCACCGCGCCGCCCGGAACGGTGCAATGCCTGCATCAGCCGGACGTGAAACGGCTCGTGCAGATGATGGGTGGCCACCAGTGAGCGGAGTTCACCGACGATTTCCCGGTGCCGATTGTTCGCCATGTCCGCCTCGATGCGCAGCGACACCGCCTCGAGCCGCTGTTCCTCCAGGTACGCGGAGAGCCCGTGCAAGGAGGGGCCATGGACGATATCGGCCGGCAGCGGCCCGCGCCACAGTGCCAGGGCTTCCCGCAGGAGTTCCGCCGCACATCCGGGCCGCCCCTGGTCCAGGGCGTTCCGGCCGCCTTCCACCAGCCGCTGGAATTCGAAGACGTCGACGTTCTCGCGGGGGACGGCCAGCAGGTATCCGCCCGGCCGGGTGATCAGGACGGACGCCTCCTGCGCGGCGGGAAAGTTGCTGCAGAAGAGCTTGCGTAACTGGTAGACGTAGGTCTGCACGATGGTCTTCACCGTGCGCGGCGGCCCGTAGGGCCACAGTTCGTCTATGAGTTGCTCCGTGCTCACCATGGTGTTCGCATTCACGGCGAGCATCGCCAGTACTTGTCGGAGTTTGATCGCGGTCACCTGAAAAAGTGATTCGGCCGCCTCTCGTCCGGATTCCGATTGGCAGTTGATCTCGAGCGGTCCGAGCAATTGGACCCGTACACGATTGCCGATCATCTATGATCTCCCCGTTCGGCACTGCCCACTCAGCCAGGGACGCTACCCGACGACGTGTCCAGTTCAAAACCCGCCGCTCGGCGCGTCGCATGTGCGAGACTACAAGCTTCGTGCCGGAATTGCCCGTTCCCATTTTGCCTAACGCACCATACCCGCTCGGGTAAAAAATATTTTGCTGATGCATTGCGTGTGCTTTAGAGATTTCTTGCGGATATCTACACAACCACCTGAAGGATCAATTCCAGAAGCGGCTTCGAGTGATAGTCGAGCGACGGCTGCCAGGGTCGCCCCCATGCGCACTTTCACCGGTGAACCGCAACTGAAAGCGATTACCGCAGGGATTCATGCCTTTCTGCAGCCCGATGGAAGCTGGTGTCTGAACAACGCGGGTCTGATCGTCTCCGAGCACGGCTGCGTGCTCATCGACACGGCGGCCACCGTGGCACGGGCGAGGCGGCTGCGCGCACACACCCTGGAGGTCGCCGGCACCCCGCCGAGGCTGATCGTCAGCACCCATGCGCACGGCGACCACACGTTCGGGAACGTCGTCTTTCCCGAGGCGCTCGTCATGGGGCACGAGGAGACCAGGAAGGAGGCCGAGCGTACCGGCCTGCATCTCACCGGGCTGTGGCCGCACGTCGACTGGGGCGACGTGGAGGTGGTGCTGCCGCACCTGACCTTCGGCGGCCCGGTGACGCTGCGCCTCGGTGACCACGAGGCCGAACTGCACTCCTTCGGCCCCGCCCACAGCGGGTGCGACACGGTCGTATGGCTGCCGCCTCAACGCGTGCTGTTCGCGGGCGACCTGGTGATGTCGGGGGTGACACCGTTCGTTCTCACCGGGTCGGTGCGCGGGCTCCGGGCCGCTGTGACGGCGCTGCGGAAGCTGGATCCGGTGACCGTCGTACCGGGGCACGGCCCGGTCGGCGGGCCGGAGTTGCTGGACGCGACGGAGCGCTATCTGGACTGGCTGACCGAACTCGCCCGGGCCGGCCTCGCCCAGGGCCTGCCCCCGCTGGAAGCCGCGAGGCGGGCGGACCTCGGGCCGTTCGGCGACCTGCTCGACAGCGAGCGGCTCGCACCGAACCTGCACCGGGCCTACGACGAACTCGACGACGACAGCGGGCGCACGCCGGCCGGGGTGGACCAGCTCTTCGCGGAGATGGTGGACCTGCACGGCGGTCTCCCGGAGTGTCAGGCCTGACGCGCGCCGGACCGCCGGCGGGGCAGCCCGCTGGACACGCGGAAGGCCCGTATCCACTCCGGATACGGGCCTTCACCGGTGACCATGGGCTGTCGCCCTGGTCGGGACGACAGGATTTGAACCTGCGACCCCTTGACCCCCAGTCAAGTGCGCTACCAAGCTGCGCCACGTCCCGATGCGGTCTCACCCGGGGTGCCCCGCGTGATCACGCAGGTCAACCCTACCGCACCTGTGCGGGTGCCCGTGTCGCCCCCGTGGCGGCGGGGGCCGTCGTGCCGTCCGGGCGGCGGACCGGGACGAGGAGGGCGGCGCCGGCGGCGCCCAGGCAGAGGACGGCGAGCAGGGCCCAGCCGTGGGTGTAGCCGGAGGCGTAGGGCAGGCCGGAGGGCTGCAGGTGTCCGGTGACCAGGACGCTGGTGACCGCGGCGCCGATGGAACCGCCGATGGTGCGGATGTTGGCGTTCATGCCGGTCGCGGCGCCGGTCTGCTCGGCCGGGACGCTGCCGACGATCAGGTTGGCCATGGAGGCGAAGGCCAGGCCGATGCCCAGGCCGAACAGCCCGGCGACCACGGCTATCTCCCACTGCGCGTCATGCCAGAGGGTGAGGAATCCGCAGGCCACCGAGCCGAGTGCGGCACCGGCGGTGAGGAGCGCCTTGGCGCCGACGCGGGGCTCCAGACGGCCGGAGAGGATGCCGGAGAGGAACATCGCGAGCAGCATGGGCAGCATGAGGAGGCCGGAGGCGGTGACGCTCGCGCCGAAGCCGAAGCCGGCCGCGGACGGTGTCTGGACGAAGCCCGGCAGGAAGGACCAGATCGCGTACATGCCCGCGCCGAAGAGCAGCGCGGCCGCGTTGGTCGTCCACACCGCGGGCAGCCGCATCACGCGCAGGTCGATCAGCGGGGTGCGGGAGCGGGCCTCGACCGTGAGCCACAGGGTGAACAGCACGACGGCGGCGGCGAACAGGCCGAGCACCTTCGGCGAGCCCCAGCCCCACTGTCCGGCCCGGCTCAGCGGCAGCAGCAGGGCCACCAGCCAGGCGGAGAGCAGCCCGGCGCCGTACCAACTGACCTTGCCCTGGGCCCTCTTGGGGGACTCGGGGACGTAGGCCACGGCGATCAGGACGGTCGCGGCGACGATCGCCACGGGGATCCAGAAGAGCCAGCGGTAGTCGAGCGCGGAGACGATCGGCCCGGCGGCGACCATGCCGACCCCACCGCCCGCGGCGATGACCGCGGAGAGGGTGCTGATGCTGCCGCTCACCTCGGCGGGCGCGAACTCGTCGCGGATGATGCCGAAGGACAGCGGGAACAGGGCGCCGCCGACGCCCTGGACCACCCGGGCGACGATGAGGACGCCGATGGTCGGGGCGAGCGCGGCGACGAGACAGCCCGCCAGGACGGTGACCAGGACGGCGACGAGTGTGCGCTTCTTGCCGGCGAGGTCGCCGACCCGGCCGAGGATCGGGGTGAAGACCGAGGCGGACAGCAGATACGCCGTCATCACCCAGGTCGCGGTCGACTGGGAGGTGTGCAGGGCGTGCTGGACGGTCGGCAGGGCCGGCGCGATCAGCGACTGCAGCATGGAGAACACGCCCGCACCGGTCGCGAGGACCGCGAAGGTGAGGCGGGTGGACGTGCGGGGCATGGAGAAGCCTCTCCGAGATCCGGGACGTGCACGGTCGGTGACGAGGGGAGCGGGCGGGACGCCCGCGCGGCGAAGGAGACAAGGGGTAGGGGGCGGCGGGCGCGTGCACGCGTCCGGACACGGCGGAGCCGCCCCCCCACTGCTAAAGTGGAGGTACCCCTCCACTCTAACGGAGGCACACCTCCGGTTCAAGATACGGAGGTGAACCTCCGTTTTCTGACCCCTCCGGGAGGCAGCAGTGACGGCCACGCCTTTCCCCGTCGGCGAACTCGTGGCGGCCCGCCGGCCGCACCGCAAGGACGCCGCCCGCAACTACGACGCCCTGCTCGCCGCCGCCCGTGAGGCGTTCGCCGAGCACGGCTCGGACGCCTCCCTGGAGGACATCGCCCGCCGCGCGGGCGTCGGCATCGGCACCCTCTACCGCAACTTCGCCACGCGCCGCGACCTTTTCGAGAGCGTCTACGCCGACGAGGTCAACGCCCTGTGCCAGGCGGCCGAGGAACTCGCGGACCGGGAGCCCTGGGAGGCGCTGACGGCCTGGCTGGACCGGTTCGCCGGCTACATGGTCACCAAGCGGGCGGTGCGCGAGGCGCTGAACGACGAGTCGGAGATCTTCCAGTCCTGCCGTGACTCGATGTACGCGGCCGGAGGCCCGCTGCTGGAGCGCGCCCAGCGGGCGGGTGCGGCCCGCGCGGACATGGACTTCACCGATCTGCTGCGGATGGTCGCGGGGATCACGGCCACGACGTTCGACGACGACGCCCAGCGCGACCGGGTGCTCGCGATCGCGCTGGACGGGGTCCGCACGGGCCGCTGAGACCAGGAGACGCCCTCTACTTGATGAGCGCGTTCGCCACCACCACGACCAGGCCGAGCAAGGCGTCCCCCGCCCCCATGAGGGCGGCCGTCGGCCAACTCCGGGCCGTCCAGCGGGCGGTGAGCAGCCCGAGCAGGAAGAGGATCAGGACGTTGAGGGCGAACGCCGCGTACTCGACGCCCTTCGCCGGCCACCATCTCCACCACGCGCCCGCGAGCAGGAAGACCGTGGGCAGTACGGCCACGACCAGCGGCCACTCCTCCCACAGCGCGCGCACCACGTCCCACCGGCGGTGCGGGGCGCGCTCGGCGATGTAGTGGGCGTAGCCGTGGGCGAGGGCGGAGGCCAGCGCGGTCACCAGTACCCAGGCGGCGTCGTAGCCACGGGCCTCGGCGGAGGTGTGCCCGTACTGGGTGAGCGCCGCCACCATCGAGCTGGCGAGGACGGCGCCGTACACACCCCCGAACAGGACGGCCTCGCGGGTGTCGTGCCGCCGCTGCGGTGCCGTGCCGACCGCCGTGGAGTCAGCCATGTTCTCCACGATCACCCGTGCCCCGTCTCCCCGCCAGTCCGCACGGACCGACGAAGTGTCCTCCCACCAGCCCCGACGCCCCACACACTGTCGGCCGCGGCGCACGCGCGAGGCGGCCTAGGCTCGGCGCATGACGCACAGCTTCGCGCTCCATGTCCCGGGCGCCGACCTCGAACCCGACCCCCTCGACCCCGAGCAGATCGTCTCCGGGAACCCACAGGTCACCGAGAAGGTGGTCTGGGAGTCGCCGGACGGCCGCCAGATCCGCGGGATCTGGCAGATCACGCCCGGCGTGGTCACCGACACCGAGGCGGACGAAGTGTTCGTGGTGATCAGCGGTTCGGCGACGATCGAGGTCGAGGACGGGCCGACGCTGACGGTGGGGCCGGGCGACATGGCGGTCCTGCGCGCGGGCGACCGTACGACATGGACGGTGCACGAGACCCTGCGCAAGGCGTACGCGATCAACCGGTGAGTTCGTCTCCGGGCGGCGCCGTCGTCCCCCGGATCTCCAGCGTCGGTGCGGCGAGGTGGACGCTCCCCTCGCCGTCCGGCCGTTCGAACCGGTCGAGCAGGCAGCGGGCGGCGCGCCGGCCGATCTCGTAGGGGGCGGTGTCGACGGTGGTCAGCCAGACGTGCCGCAGCCGGGAGATGCTGGTGTTGTCGTAACCGACCACCGAGAGGTCGTGCGGCACCCTGAGGCCCAGTTCCCCCGCCGCCGACAGGGCCCCCACCGAGGCCATGTCGTTGACGGCGAAGAGCGCCGTCGGGCGCTCGGGGCGGCTGAGCAGGCGTACGGTCCCCCGGTAGCCGCCCTCCTCGGTCAGGTCGCCCGGCTCGACGACCGGTTCGGCGCCCTGTGCCCGCATCGCCGCCTCGAAGCCGCGCCGACGCAGCGCGCCGACCACGCCGTGGCCGGCGAGGTGGGCGATCCGGCGGTGGCCGAGGCCCAGCAGATGCCCGGTGGCGAGCCGGGCCCCCCGCTCATCGTCCCCGGCGACGACGTCCACCCCCTCCGGCCCGGGCTCACGCGCGCCCGCCACCACCACCGGCATCCGCCGCGCGAGCTCCCCGAGCCCAGCCGCTCCGGGGACCGTACCGACGATCACCAGCCCGTCGACGCCGACGTCCACGAGGGGCTCGGCCAGGTCGTGCCCGATGCGCCGGTTCAGCCGGGCATCGGCGAGCAGCGTGTGCAGGCCGGCGGCGTGCAGCACGGAGTTGAGGCCGTCCAGGAGGTCGACGAACCAGGGGTTGCGCAGATCGTCCAGGAGGACCCCGACGACGGGGGTCCCCCCGCTCGGACGAAGCCGAGAGCGGGTGAGGGTGCGCCGTTCGCTCAGGCTGCGCGCGGCCGCGTTGGGCCGGTAGCCCAGCTCGTGCGCGGCCCGCAGCACCGCGTCCCGCTTCTCGGCGCTGACCGGTCCCGAGCCGCGCAGCACCAGCGAGACCAGTGACTTGGACACTCCGGCCCGTTCGGCCACGTCACGGATCGTCGGAGGGCGCATGACATGGACCGTTCCATGCGGAGTGCCGCTCTGTCAAAGGGTTGACACGCCGGCTATGTCCGCACAAGGTGACCGGGACAGGGAATGGACAGGGCATGGACCGTTCCAAGGAGCCCAGGAGGGGCTGTCATGGTGGATGAGCTGGGTGTCGCCGTCGTCGGGTTCGGCTGGATGGGCCGGGTGCACACCCAGGCGTACGCGCGTCTGCCGCACCACTATCCGCAGCTTCCCCTGCGCCCCCGGCTGGTCACCGTCGCCGAGGAGGTACCGGGGCGGGCCGAGGAGGCCGCCGAGCGGTTCGGGTTCGCCTCCGCGACCCGCGACTGGCGGGAGGTGGCCGCCGACCCCCGGGTCCGGGCCGTCAGCATCACCGCCCCGAACTTCCTGCACCGGGAGATCGGCGTGGCGATGGCGGAGGCGGGCAAGCACATCTGGATCGAGAAACCGGTCGGGCTGACCGCCGAGGACGCCCGCGCGGTCGCCGACGCTGCCGCCAAGGCCGGCGTGCAGGGCACCGTCGGCTTCAACTACCGCAACGCGCCCGCCGTCGAGGCCGCCCGCGATCTGATCGCCTCCGGCGAGATCGGCACGGTGACCCACGCCCGCTTCCGGCTGTTCAGCGACTACGCCGCCCACCCGGACGGCGCCCTGACCTGGCGGTACGAGCGGGCGCGCGGCGGCAGCGGGGTGCTGGGCGACCTGGCCTCGCACGGCGCCGACCTGGCCCGCTTCCTGCTCGGCGACATCGCCTCGCTCACGGCCGACACCGCGATCTTCCTCCCGGAGCGCGCCCGCCCGTCCGGCGCCACCGCCGGCCACGCCCTCGCCGCCGGCGGCGAGCCCGGACGGGTGGAGAACGAGGACTACGTGAGCTGCCTGCTGCGCTTCGCCTCCGGCGCCCGCGGGGTCCTTGAGGCCTGCCGGGTCTCGGTCGGCGAGCAGAACAACTACGGCTTCGAGGTGCACGGCACGAGGGGCGCCGCCTTCTGGGACTTCCGGCGCATGAACGAGCTGGCGGTCAGCCGGGGTACCACGTATCAGGACCAGCCGGTGAGCACGGTTCACGTGGGGCCGGGGGCCGGGGAGTTCGCGGCATTCCAGCCGGGGGCGGCCAACGCGATGGGGTACGACGACCTGAAGGTGATCGAGGCGTACCGGTTCGTACGGTCCGTGGCCGAGGCGACCCCGTACGGCGCCACGTTGGTGGACGCGGTGCACAGTGCGGCCGTGCTGGACGCGATGACGCGGGCCGCCCGGGAGGGACGGTGGACGGACGTGGAGGCCGGCTGATTCCGGCTCCGCCGGAGGCGCCGCCGGATGTGCCGTGTCTGCCGTCAGGCGTCTGCCGCGGCGGCGTGGCCGGCCGCCCGGCTCCCCGCACCCCTGCCCAGCTCCCGCACCCCCGTGACCAGCGCCTCGACCACCTCCCGCGGCGGGATGTCGGCTCCCCCTCTCGTGCGGGCCAGGAGCGGGAGTTCCACCTGGACTCCCGCGAGGCGGGTCAGGTTGACCGGGTTCCTGGGGTGGACCCCGCGCAGGCCGGACGGGATCGCCGACAGGTCGGTGACCGCCGGGAAGTGCGGGGCATGGACGGTGAGCGCGTCGGCGAGCACGTGGGCCGCGTCGCGGTGGCGGCCGCCGAGGAACACCGCGTGCGGCGCCTCGGGCCGCTTGTGGCCGTGCAGGGAGACGGTGAGGGAGACACGTTCGAGGAACTCCCGCAGCAGGCCGCAGGGCTCGGCGGCCATGCGCGGGGACGGGATGTGGACGGGCCGGTGAACTCCCGGCTGGGTGAAGACCAGGCTCGTGGCGCCGCAGTGGCGGGCCACCGTCTCGGCGAGCTGGGCCGTGCCCCCTTCGTTGCTGCCGTGCAGCGCGAGCAGTCCGATCCCGTCGCCGGGTACGAGGGTCGCGACCATCGGGACGCCCTCGACCTCCACTTCTTCGGTGCGTGTCATCGCTCCCCCTCAACCGTCCGTCCGTACCGGCATGTTGTACGGCGTCACGACCTGGATCGCCGACGGCAGCAGTGGTCCGGCGGGCGGCAGGGCGCCGTGGAAGCGCATCACCGCGTGACAGGCCTCCCGGAGATCATGCCGCAGATCGTGGTGGAGCACGGCGGACAGGCGGTGTTCGCGCAGCAGCCGGGTGTTGTCGTGGTCGAGGTCGTGCGCGACGAACACCGCGCACTCGCGGCCGAGGTCGGCGAAGGCCCGCAGGGTGGCGTTGTTGCCGCCGCCGATGGAGTAGACGGCCCGGATCTCCGGGTCCCGTTCCAGGGCGGCGCGGACCAGGTCGTACTGGGTGGCGTCCAGGCCCTGCCCCTCGGCGATCTCCACCAGGGTGCGCCGCGGATGCCGGGCCCGCATCACACTCCTGAAGCCCATCTCACGCTCCTCCTCGTTGCGGAAGAAGCCGCTGCTCAGGCTGGTGAGGACATGGCCGGGCCGGTCGCCGAGCCACTGGCCGGTCAGGTATGCGGCGGTGGCCCCGGCGGCCCGGTTGTCGCTGCCGACATACCCGATCCGGCCGCTGGCGGGCAGGTCGGTGACCAGGGTGACGACGGGGATGCCCGCCGCGGTGAGCCGGCCCACCGCCGCGGTGACCTCGGGGACGTCCGGCGCCTTGAGGATCACGCCCTGGGAGCCGCGCCGGGCGATCCGGTCCAGCGTCCCGACCTGCTCGGCGGCCGGGCCGGTCTCACGGAAGTGGAAGCGGGAGCGGACCACGGCCGGATGCAGGGACGGCAGCTCGGCCTCCAGGGCGGCCCGCACCGCGGTGCTGAACCGCTCCGGCGCCTGCATCACGATGTCCACCATGAACGTACGGCCCACCAGCCGCACCTGGGTGCGCTGCCGGTCGAGGTCGGCGATGGCCCGGTGCACCTCCTGGGCGGTGCTCTCGCGCACCCCTCCCCTGCCGTTCAGCACACGGTCCACCGTGGCCTCGCTGAGACCCGCCTGACGTGCGATCTCCCGGATCGGGAACGGATGGCCCATGGACCGGCTCCTTGAGGGGTTTTTGATGGCTCGGTGCTGGTTGTTCGAGGGGTTTGTACTGACAAGAATGACAGGACTGCGTCGCTCTCGTGGCCCAGGCCCGTGATCGAAAGAGGGACACCGATGTCCGTCGCCTCCGTACCAGGCCGCACCTGGCTGTCCGAGCAGGACTGCGACCTCGCCGCCTTCCGCACCCTGGTCGCGCGTACCACGGACCTCGCGGACCACCCGCACGCCGACTCCGTGGCGGACGACGTCCCGGTCTACGACGCCGAGCGGCTGCGCACGGCCGGCGACCGCGACGCGCTGCGGGCCGAGCTGGTGCGGGCGTTCGCCGACGGACCCGGGATCGTGGTGATCAAGGGTGCCTACCCGGACCCGTCCGTCGTCGACCGGGTCACGGCCGTGTTCGAGGCGCTGATCGCCGAACAGCGGGCCTCCGGCGCCACCGCCGGCGACCACTTCGCCAAGCCCGGCGCCAACGACCGGGTGTGGAACGCGCTGGAGAAGACCGCCCTGTACGACGCGCAGGCGTTCGCCGACTATTACGCGAACGGCGTCCTCGCTCTCGTCTCCTCGGCCTGGCTGGGCCCCGGCTACCAGGTGACCTCGCAGGTCAACGTGGTCAACCCGGGTGGTGCCGGTCAGACCGCGCACCGGGACTACCACCTGGGCTTCCTGAGCAACGCGGCCGCGGCCGCCTACCCGGCCCATGTGCACCGGCTCTCCCCGGCGCTCACCCTCCAGGGCGCGGTCGCCCACTGCGACATGCCGGTGGAGTCGGGCCCGACGCTCTATCTGCCGTACTCACAGCTGTACGAGCCGGGCTATCTGGCCTGGCGGCTCCCGGAGTTCCAGGCCTACTTCGAGGCACACCATGTGCAGCTCCCGCTCGCCAAGGGCGACGCGGCCTTCTTCAACCCGGCGCTCTTCCACGCCGCCGGCACCAACCGCACGACGGACGTGCGGCGCACGGCCAACCTGCTCCAGATCTCCTCCGCCTTCGGGCGCGCGATGGAGACGGTGGACCGTGAGGCCGTGGCGAACGCGGTGTTCCCGGTGCTGCTGCGGCGCGCGGCCGAGGGCGCCGGCGAGGAGTGGCTGGACAACGTGATCGCCGCGAGCGCCGAGGGCTACCCCTTCCCCACCAACCTCGACAGCGACCCGCCGGTCGAGGGTCTGGCCCCGCCGGCGCAG
The DNA here is from genome assembly GCF_040680195.1 of Streptomyces sp. NPDC052109. Classification (NCBI taxonomy): domain Bacteria; kingdom Bacillati; phylum Actinomycetota; class Actinomycetes; order Kitasatosporales; family Streptomycetaceae; genus Streptomyces; species Streptomyces sp. NPDC052109. The sequence continues at coordinate 11,490 of NZ_JBFAWF010000034.1, forward strand.
GCGGACGTGCTGCGGCGGGCGGTGCGCGAGAAGTGGACCCCGGAGCGGCTCCGTGCGGAGCTGCGGGCCGGTAGCGAACGGCGGGAAAGCTGAGAAGGGTCGGAGCAGGGCATGGGACTTCTCGACGACAAGGTCGTCCTGGTCAACGGCGGCAGTCAGGGGGTCGGTGCCGCGATCGCGCGGGCCGCCGTCCGGGAGGGCGCCGTCGTGGCGGTCACCGGCCGCCGCACCGAACCGGGCGAGGCGCTGGTCGCCGAGCTGGCGGCGGGCGGGGGCAGGGCGATGTTCGTGCGCGCCGATCTGGCGGACGCCGACCGGGCCAGGGCAGTGGTGGCCGAGGTGGTGGACGCGCACGGACGGATCGACTGTCTGGTGAACTCGGCGGGGCTGACATCCCGGGGGACCCTGCTGGACACGACCCCGGAGCTGTTCGACGCGCATATCGCGATCAACCTGAAGGCGCCGTTCTTCGCGATGCAGGCGGCGGTCGCCGACATGGTGGGCCGCAAGGCGCCCGGCACGATCGTCAACATCATCACCTCGTCGGCGCACGGCGGTCAGGCGTTTCTGGCGCCGTACGTCGCCGCCAAGGCGGGTCTGGTGGGTCTGACCCGCAACGCGGCGCACGCCCACCGTTGGGACCGCATCCGGATCAACGGCCTGAACATCGGCTGGACCGCGACGGAAGGGGAGGACGCCACCCAGCGCGCCTTCCACGGCGCCGGCGACGACTGGCGGGAGCGGGCCGCGGCGAAGCTGCCGATGGGCAGGCTGGGCCAACCGGACGAGATCGCCGACTTCGTGGTGTTCCTGCTCTCCGACCGCTCCGGTGTGGTGACCGGCTCGGTGATCGACTGGGACCAGAACGTACTCGGCGCCCTCGACTGACCTTCCCCTGCCCGCTCACCGGACCTCAGGAGTTGCACCACCCATGCGTATCGGAATCCTCGGCCTCGGCCGCATCGGCGCCTTCCACGCCGAGACCCTCTCCGGACTGGACGCCGTCGGTTCGCTCGTCGTCGCCGACCCGTTCGCGGACGCCGCCAAGGCCGCCGCCGAGCGGTTCGGCGCCGAGGTCGCGGACTCCCCGGAGGCCCTGCTGGCCGCCGGGGTGGACGGCCTGGTCGTCGCGGCGGCCACCGACGCCCACCCGGCGCTGATCCGGGCCGGTGTCGAGGCCGGTGTCCCGGTCTTCTGCGAGAAGCCGGTCGCCCGCACCATGGCGGAGGGCGTCGAGGTGCTCAGGGCCGTCCGGGACAGCGACGTGCCGATCCAGATCGGCTACAACCGCCGCTTCGACGCGGGTTTCACCGCCGCGCGCGCCGCCGTCCAGGCAGGTGAGCTGGGCGAACTGCACACGGTCCGCTCCACGACCCTGGACCCGGCGCCGCCGCCCGCCGCGTACGTCGCCGCCTCCGGTGGCATCTTCCGCGACTGTTCCGTGCACGACTTCGACATCATCCGCTGGGTCACGGGCCGTGAGGTCACCGAGGTGTACGCGGTCGGCGGCAACCGGGGCGCCGGCTACATCAAGGCGGCGGGCGACGCGGACACCACCGGCGCGATCCTCACCCTGGACGACGGCACCATCGCGGTGGTCTCCAACTCCCGTCACAACGGCCGCGGTCACGACGTCCGCATGGAGCTCCACGGCTTCCAGGACTCGATCGCGGTCGGCCTGGACGACAGGCTCCCGCTGCGCTCGGTCGAGCCCGGCGTGACCTTCCCGTCCGGGACACCGCACGAGTTCTTCATGGACCGCTTCACCGAGGCCTACCGCGCCGAACTCAGCGCGTTCACCGAGGTCGTGGCCGGCACCCGCCCCTCCCCCTGCACGATCGAGGACGCCCTGGAGGCGGGCTGGATCGCCGAGGCGTGCACCCTCTCCCTGCAGGAGCACCGGCCGGTGACGCTCGCGGAGGTCCGGCGCGCCTGACGCCGCAGGTGCGGCAGCCACCAGCCGCACCCCTGCCCAGCGGCCTGGTGCGGGTCGGGCCCGCGGCCCGCCCGCGATCAGCTCCCGAACCGTGCGGGACCGCGCCGAGAGCCTGCTCGTCCACGCCGCCGTCCCGCTCGCTGCGGTTCAGAGGCAGTAACGCACCAGCCACTCGTCGGGGTTGTACGTGTCCCGCGCCGGATCCGGCACGGTGGCCGGCTTGGTCTCGACCGTGTCCTCCGGGCGTATCCGCTCGGGCAGGGAGCCGAAGCGGGTACGGCGCAGGAGGGCCGCGTCGGTCGTGTCCGGCGCGCTCTCCCGGGATTCGCTGCGCTGCGTCATGTCGTCCTCCCGTCTCACCGGGTGTCCCCCGTCCTCACCGACAACGCCCGCGTGCCCCCGGTTGGTTCCCGGCCAGGCCCTGGCTGAATCCGGTGCCCTTGCGCAGGAACCGGGCCCCGTCCCCGGGACCCGGTCCACCAGCGGTTCCTTCAGGCCCCGCAGGACCGCAGGAAACGCCGGGTGCGCACGGCGATCGGGAGGGGCTTGTCCGGCTCGCAGGGATACATGTCCTGCTCGACGATCGCGAACAGTTCCACGCCCAGCTTCTGGGCGGCCTCCAGGACGGGGCCCAACTCCGGCACGCCGGACGGCGGTTCGCACATCACGCCGCGCCGCACCGCCGGCCCGAACGGCACCCCGCCGGCGACCACCTCGGCGAGGACCTCCGGGTCGACCTGCTTGAGGTGCAGATAGCCGATGCGCTCGCCGTAGGTCTCGATGAGCTTGACGCTGTCCCCGCCGCAGTAGGCGTAGTGCCCGGTGTCCAGGCAGAGGTTGACCAGCTCGGTGTCGGTCGAGTCCAGGAAGCGCTCGACGTGGTCCTCGGTGTCGATGTGGGTGTCGGCGTGCGGGTGGACCACGATGTCCAGTCCGTACGTCTCCTTGACCTCGTGGCCGAGCCGCTCCATGCCCTTGGTCAGGTGCGCCCACTGCTCGGGCGTCAGCTCCGGCGGTTCCAGGACCTCGGCGGTCTTGTCGTCCCGCCAGAAGGAGGGGATGACCACCAGGTGCCGCGCGCCCGCGGCCCGGGTCAGCGCGGCGACCTCGCTGACGTGGGCCCAGGTCTCCTCCCAGACCGACGGGCCGCGGTGCATGCCGGTGAAGACCGTGCCCGCCGAGACCTTCAGGTTCCGCCGGGCCACCTCGTCCCGCAGGCGCGCGGGGTCGGTGGGGAGGTAGCCGTAGGGGCCGAGTTCGATCCACTCGTAGCCGGCCTGCGCGACCTCGTCGAGGAAGCGTTCCCAGGGCACCTGCCGCGGGTCGTCGGGGAACCAGACGCCCCAGGAGTCGGGGGCCGAGCCGACCCGGATCCGGTCCAGCGGGGTGGGGGTGGCCATGGTCAGGGGGTTCCTTCCGCGGAGGGCGCCACGGGTGCGCCGAGGTCGCTCTCCTCGGGCAGTTCCTCGGTGTCGACGCCACGCACCTGTGCCAGTTCGTGCTTGAGCGCGGCGAGTTCTGTGCCGCCGGCCATGTGGTTGGTCAGCTCCTCCAGGCTCACCTCGCTGCGGGAGGCGGACAGCTCCAGTGTGCCCAGGCGCAGCACGCTGAAGTGGTCGCCGACCATGTAGGCGTGATGGGGGTTGTGGGTGATGAAGATGACGCCCAGGCCGCGGTCGCGGGCGGCGGCGATGTACTTCAGGACCACGCCGGACTGCTTCACGCCCAGCGCGGCGGTCGGCTCGTCCAGGATCAGCACCCGCGCGCCGAAGTAGACGGCCCGGGCGATCGCCACGCACTGGCGCTGGCCTCCGGACAGGGTGCCGATGGGCTGCTCCAGGTCGTCCAGGACGATGCCCATGTTGCGCAGTTCCTCGTCGGCGGTGACCTTCATCCGGGCGATGTCCAGGCGGCGGACCGGCCAGGGCCCCTTGGTCATCTCCGAGCCGAGGAAGAAGTTCCGCCACACCGGCATCAGCGGGACGGTGGCCAGGTCCTGGTAGACGGTGGCGATGCCGCGGTCCAGGGCCTCGCGCGGGGTGGAGAAGCGCACCGGCTGCCCGTCGACGAGGAACTCGCCCTCGGTGTGCTGGTGCAGCCCGGAGATGATCTTGATGAGGGTGGACTTGCCCGCGCCGTTGTCGCCGAGGACACAGGTGACCTGGCCGGCGTGCACCTTCAGGTCCACGCCGTGCAGGGCGCGGATGTTGCCGTAGGACTTGCCCGCCCCGCGCAGCTCGACCAGCAGCCCCTCCGGGGCGGGCGGGGTGTCCTGGACGACGGTGCCGTGGGTGGTGTTGTCGGTCATCGGTTACCTCCGGGTCGCCGTGCGCTGGACCCACAGATTGATCAGGACGGCGCCGAGCAGCATCACGCCCAGGAAGGCCTTGAACCAGTCGGGGTTCCAGCCCGCGAAGACGATGCCCTGGTTGACCATGCCGAACATGAACGCCCCGAAGACCGGGCCGATCGCGGAGCCGTAGCCCCCGGTGAGCAGACAGCCGCCGATCACCGCCGCGGCGATGTAGATCAGCTCCTGGCCGACGCCCTCGCCGGACTGCACGGTGTTGAAGGAGAACAGGTTGTGCATGCCGACGAACCAGGCCCCGAACCCGACCAGCATGAACAGCGAGATCTTGGTGAAGGTCACCGGGACACCCACCGCCCGCGCGGACTCCTTGTTCCCGCCGACCGCGAAGATCCAGTTGCCGTACCTGGTGCGCAGCAGCACCCACGTGGCCAGCGCCGCGAAGACCAGCCACCACACCACCGTGATCTTCACCTCGACCCCGCCGACGTCGAACGAGGACGCGAAGACCTTCTTCGCCTGCGCGAACCCGTCCATGTCGCTGATGTCGTCGGTGGCCACGTTGCCGGTGACCAGCTTGGTCACGGCCAGGTTCACGCCCTGCAGGATCAGGAACGTGCCCAGGGTGATCAGGAAGCTGGGCAGGCCGGTCCTGACCACCATCCAGCCGTTGAGGAAACCGATCGCCAGGGACACCGCCAGGGCGACGATCACACCGGTCCACACGTTCAGGGTCAGCTGGTAGCTGAGCATGCTCGCGGTCAGCGCCGAGGAGATCACCGCGACGCCGGAGGACAGGTCGAACTCGCCGCCGATCATCAGCAGCGCGACCGGCAGAGCCATGATCCCGATGGTCGAGGACTGGTACAGGACCGTGGCCATCGAGCTGCCCTGGCGGACCGAGGGCGCGACGATCAGGAAGAAGACCAGTACGGCTGCCGCGCCGAGGAAGACGCCCACCTCGGGCCGGGCCAGCAGGCGCAGCGCCAGCGGGCGCCGGGCGGTGCGGCCGTCCGTCTCCTTGGGGCCGCGCCCCGGCGGCGTGCTCACCGCCGGTTCGGCGTGCTGGGCCATGCTCATCACCGGGTCCCCTTCGCGGCGAACTCGGCGACCTTGTCGACGTTGGACTTGTCGACGAAGGCCGGGCCGGTCAGCACCGGCTCGACCCCGCCGCCGCTGTAGTTGCCGTTGTACTTGTAGAGCCACAGCGCGTCGACCGCGAGGTAGCCCTGCAGATAGGGCTGCTGGTCGACCGCGAACTCGATGGAGCCGTTCTGAACGGCCTTGACCAGGTCCTTGTTCAGGTCGAACGTGGCCACTTTCGCCTTGCTGCCCGCGTCGCCGACCGACTGCACGGCAGTCAGGGCGAACGGGGCGCCGAGCGTGACGACCGTGTCGATGGAGCTGTCCTGCTTCAGCTTCGCCGTGATCGTCGACCGCACGGACGGCATGTCGGTGCCGTTCACATACAGGGTCTCAGTCGTGCCCTTGAACGTCTTCTTCACCCCGTCGCAGCGCTGGGTGAGGCCCACATTGCCCTGCTCCTGGATCACACACACGATCTTCTTGGCGCCGGTGGTGTTCAGCTTGTCGCCGAACGCCTCGCCCGCCACACTCTCGTCCTGCCCGAAGAACTCCAGCAGGCCGAGCCTCCTCCAGTCGCTCAGTCCCGAGTTCAGGCCCACCACGGGGATGCCCGCCTGCTCCGCCTTGCCGATGACGCCCTTCATCGCGTCCGGCTTGGCCAGGGTGACCGCGATGCCGTCGACCTTCTGGTCGATCGCGTTCTGCACCAGGTTCGCCTGGTTGCCGGCGTTGGGGTCGGAGGAGTAGACGAGCTTGACGTTGTCCTTGGCCGCGGCGGCCTCGGCACCCTTGCGGACGGTGTCCCAGAAGGTGTCGCCCGGCGCCTGGTGCGTGACCAGCGCGACGGTCATACGAGGAGTGTCGGCCTTGCCCGCCGAGGCGTTCTGTGCCGCCTCCTCGGCCTTCTTGCCGCCGTGGCTGCTGGCGCAGCCGGCGAGGGTGAGGGCCGCCGCGGCGACCACCGCCACGAACGGGGCCAGTCTCCGCGAGCGGGAGGGAGAAGAGCGGTCCATCTTTCCTTGCACCTCACTGTGCGTGCGACGGGGGAAGGGACGCTGTTGCGTTGGGACGCGATCCAAGTCCTTGGCGAGCCTGCTGTCAATACTTTGTTAAGACATCATTTCACAAGAAGGTACGAATGTAAGTACAAACCATTGACACCCTCACCCTCCGGGCCCTACACCTGGGAGACATGAGCCCAGTACACCGCACCCCGCAGCGAACGGCACCGGGTGATCGCGCGCTCGACTCCCTCACCTTCACCCTGGACCGTACGAGCCCGGTGCCGCTGTACTACCAGTTCGCCCGGCAGCTGGAGGCGGCCATCGAACACGGCACGCTGACGCCGGGCAACCTGCTGGGCAACGAGGTCGACCTCTCCGTACGGCTCGGCCTGTCCCGGCCCACCGTGCGCCAGGCCATCCAATCCCTGGTCGACAAGGGGCTGTTGGTGCGCCGCCGCGGGGTGGGCACGCAGGTCGTGCACAGCAAGGTCCGGCGGCCGCTGGAACTCAGCAGCCTCTACGACGACCTGGACTCGGCCGGGCAGGTCCCGACCACCCGGGTGCTGCGCAACGAACGGATCCAGGCACCCCCGGAGGTGGCCGCGGCCCTCGACCTCGCCGAGGCCGCCGAGGTCACCGTGCTGGAGCGGCTGCGCTGCACCCACGACCGGCCGGTGGCGTTCCTGTGCAACTACCTGCCCGCCTCCCTGCTCGAACTTCCCACGGAGCGGCTGGAGTCGACGGGTCTGTACCGGATGATGCGGTCCGCCGGGATCGTCCTGCACAGCGCCCGCCAGTCCATCGGCGCCCGCAGCGCGACGGCCGGCGAGGCCACCCTGCTGGAGGAGAGGGAGGGCGCGGCCCTGCTCACCATGCGGCGCACCGCGTACGACGTCACGGGCCGGCCGGTGGAGTACGGCAGCCATGTGTACCGGGCGTCGAGGTACGCCTTCGACTTCCAGCTGCTGGTCAGAACCTGAACCGCTGGTCAGCACCCGAAGCGGAACCACCCGTGTTCGCACAGCCCCCTCGGCCGCCCGCGCCGTGGAGGCTGTCGGCTCTGTGCTCCGGTGAACACGCAGGTAACGATGACGATTACGTTTCGGGCAAGAGACCGCCCAGTGGGGGCCGACCTATTGACGCATGAGCGGACATGGGGCTGTTATTACGCCCACGATGTTCGGTCGAGTTGGTTTCTGAGCGGTTTCGAAAACCTTTCGTTGATCAACTCATCCCCTTCACCGAGCCCTGCATTCCTCAGGAGCCGCCATGCGCCTCTCCCCCTCCGGTCTCTCCGTTCCGGGTCCCAGCCGACGTTCGGTCCTGCGCGGAGCGGGCAGTGCCGCCCTGCTCGCCGGTGCCGGCATACCCCTGCTGTCCGCCTGCGGAGGCAGCGGTTCCTCCTCCGACCCGAAGACCGTCACCCTCGGCTCCAACGCCTCGGACGCGGTGCCGAAGAAGGCGTTCGCGAGCGTGTACGCCGACTTCAAGAAGCAGTCCGGCATCACGGTCGCCGTCAACACGAAGGACCACAACACCTTCCAGGAGCAGATCAACTCGTATCTGCAGGGCACGCCGGACGACGTGTTCAACTGGTTCGCCGGGTACCGCATGCAGTTCTTCGCGGCGAAGGGCCTGGCCTCGCCGATCGACGACGTGTGGCAGAAGATCGGGGACAACTTCCCGGAGGCGATGAAGAAGCTCAGCAAGGGTGAGGACGGCAAGTACTACTTCGTGCCGCTGACGACGTACCCCTGGGCGATCTTCTACCGCAAGAGCGTCTTCCAGCAGCACGGCTACAAGATCCCCGCCAGCTGGGACGAACTCGTGGCCCTGTGCAAGCAGATGAAGAAGGACGGCCTGGTCCCGATCGCCTTCGGCGACAAGGACGCCTGGCCGGCCATGGGCACCTTCGACCAGATCAACTTCCGCCTCAACGGCTACGACTTCCACGTCCAGTTGATGGCGGGCAAGGCCTCCTGGACCGACGCCAAGGTGAAGGCCGTCTTCGACCACTGGAGCGAGCTCCTCCCCTACCACCAGGACGGCTTCATGGGCCGTACCTGGCAGGACGCCGCACAGACCCTGGTGTCGAAGAAGGCCGGCATGTACCTCCTCGGCTCCTTCGTCGCCCAGCAGTTCACCAACAAGGCGGACCTGGACGACCTCGACTTCTTCCCCTTCCCGGAGATCAACTCCGCGTACGGCCAGGACACGGTCGAGGCGCCGACGGACGGCTTCATGGTGAGCAAGTCCCCGAAGAACCACGACGGTGTGGTGAAGCTGCTGGAGTACCTGGGCACCCCGGCCGCCGAGGAGCTGTACCTGAAGACCGACCCGAGCGTGGTCGCCGCCTCCAGCAAGGCCGACACCTCCGCCTACTCGGCGCTGCAGAAGAAGGCGTTCGACATGATCGGCAACGCCAAGACGCTCACGCAGTTCATGGACCGCGACTCCCGCCCCGACTTCACCTCCACGGTGATGCAGCCCGGTCTGCAGAAGTTCCTGCAGAACCCCAAGGGCGTGGACAGCCTGCTGTCCTCCATCGATCGCCAGAAGAAGCAGATCTTCGCGTCCTCGTGAGCGGCCCGATGACGACCGATACGACGACGAAGACCCCGGAGGCGGCCGCCGTGCCGCCTTCGGGGCCCGCGCTCGAGAAGAAGCGGGCCACGCACGGCCACCGCCGTCTGCTGACCCGCCGTGACCGGATCACGCTCGGCCTGATGGCGGGCGTGCCGACGATCCTGCACGTGGCCCTGGTGTGGGTCACCGCCCTCGCCTCGATCTTCCTCGCCTTCACCACCTGGGACGGCATCGGGTTCGACTCGATCAAGTGGGTGGGCCTGGAGAACTTCAAGCAACTCTTCAGCGACAACCCGCAGTTCTGGCCGGCCGTCCAGCACAACGTCATCTGGTTCGCCGTACTGATCCTGATCCCCACGCCGTTCGGCCTGTTCCTGGCCGTCCAGCTGGACAAGCGGATCCGCTTCAGCCGGGTGTACCAGACCGCGTTCTTCCTGCCGGTCGTCATCTCGATGGCCTGCATCGGCTTCGTCTGGCAGCTGGTCTACAACCCGGACACCGGCCTGATCAACAGCATCATCGGGGCCAACAAGCCCGGCCACTACATCGACTGGATCGGCGACCCGCACCTCAACCTGTGGGCGGTCCTCATCGCCGCGTCCTGGCGGCACACCGGCTACATGATGATCCTGTACCTGGCCGGCCTGAAGAGCGTCGACCCCTCGCTGCGGGAGGCGTCCGCGCTGGACGGCGCGAACGAGTGGCAGACGTTCAAGAGCGTCATCTTCCCGACCCTGCGCCCGACCAACACGGTCGTGCTGGTCGTCACGATCATCGAGGCGCTACGCGCCTTCGACCTGGTCTTCGTCTTCAACAAGGGCGCCCAGGGCACCGAGTTGCTGTCGATCCTGGTCACCAACAACATCATCGGCGAGTCCAGCCGCATCGGCTACGGCTCCGCCATCGCCGTCGTCCTGCTGGTGATCTCCCTCGCGGTGATCATTCCGTATCTGATCGCCACCTTCCGGAAGGAGCGGCGCGCATGAGCAGCACCACTGTGCCGCTGAAGCGGCGCGCCCCGGTCCGTCCGGCCCGCGTCCTGCTGCACGTCTTCCTCGCCGGCACGGCGCTGGCATGGCTGGCGCCGCTGCTGTGGGCGATCTTCTCGGCGCTGCGGCCGTACAGCGAGACCAGCGCCAAGGGCTATGTCTCCTGGCCGGACAAGCTGACCTTCGCGAACTTCACGAACGCGTTCCAGCAGTCCGACATGCTGCACTACTTCGGCAACACGCTGATCATCGCGGTGCCGGCCGTACTGCTGACCCTGTTCCTGTCGTCCTGCGTGGCGTTCTACGTCAGCCGGTTCGACTTCCGCCTGAACCTCGCCCTCCTGCTGGTCTTCACGGCCGGCAACCTGCTCCCGCAGCAGGTCATCATCACCCCGCTCTACCGGCTGTACCTGCTGACGAACCTGCCGGGGATCACCCAGAGCGGCAAGCTGTACGACTCCGCGCTCGGCCTGGTCCTCATCCACGTGGCCTTCCAGTCGGGTTTCTGCGCCTTCGTGCTGAGCAACTACATGCGCTCGCTGCCGCACGAGCTGACGGAGGCCGCGCTGGTCGACGGCGCCTCCGTGTGGCGGCTGTACTGGCAGATCACCCTGCCGTTGTGCAAGCCGGCGATGGCGGCGCTGGCAACCCTGCTGTCGATCTGGATCTACAACGACTTCTTCTGGGCGCTGGTGCTGATCTCGACCGGTGAGAACATGCCGATCACCTCGGCCCTGAACAACCTCTCCGGCCAGTACTTCACCGACCCCAACCTGGTCGCCGCGGGCTCCCTGCTGACCGCGATCCCGACCCTGGTCGTCTACTTCGCGCTCCAGCGCCAGTTCGTCAGCGGTCTGACCCTGGGCTCCAACAAGGGCTGACCCGCCCGCACGTGAAAGAGAACGACGTGAAGCGCACCCTGGCCGTCCCCGGCCTCCCCTACGGCGGCGACTACAACCCCGAGCAGTGGCCCGAGGAGGTGTGGGCCGAGGACATGCGCCTGATGCGCGAGGCCGGGGTGAACCTGGTCAGCGTCGGCATCTTCTCCTGGGCGCTGCTGGAACCGTCCGAGGGTGTGTACGACTTCTCGCACCTGGACAAGGTCCTCGGCCTGCTGCACGAGAACGGCATCGCCGCCGACCTGGCCACGCCCACGGCGGCGCCTCCGGCGTGGTTCTTCCGCGCCCATCCGGAGGCGCTGCCGGTCGACCGCGACGGCCGCGCGCTCTCCTACGGCAGCCGGCAGACCTTCTGCCCGTCCTCCCCCGCCTACCGCGAAGCCGCCCTGCGCATCGCGGGCGCGCTCGCCGAGCGGTACGCGGACCACCCGGCACTGCGCATGTGGCACGTGCACAACGAGTACGGCTGTCACAACGCGGCCTGCTACTGCGACACCAGCGCGGCGGCCTTCCGACGCTGGCTGAGGGCCCGCCACGGCGACGACCTGGCGGCCCTCAACGCCGCCTGGGGCACGCGGTTCTGGAGCCAGTGGTACCACGACTGGGAGGAGGTCCTGCCGCCGCGCGCCACCGGCGCCGTGCCCAACCCCACGCACCAGCTGGACTGGCGCCGGTTCTGCTCCGACGAGCTGCTGTCGCTGTGCGCGGCGGAACGGGACGTCCTGCGGGCGAGCGCCCCCTCGGTCCCGGCCACCACCAACTTCATGGTGATGTCCGGCTTCGACGCGCTCGACTACTGGCGCTGGGCCCCGGAGCTGGACATCGTCTCCAACGACCACTACCTGATGTCCACGGACCCCGAGTCCGAGATCGACATCGCGCTGAGCGGCGACCTGACCCGCTCCCTGGCGGGCGGCCCCTGGCTGCTGATGGAGCACTCAACCGGCGCGGTGAACTGGCAGCCCGTCAACCGGGCGAAGAGGCCGGGCGAGTTGCGCCGTAACGCGCTCGCACACGTGGCACGCGGCGCCGACGGCATCGCGTACTTCCAGTGGCGGCAGTCGAAGGCGGGTGCCGAGCAGTGGCACTCGGCGATGGTGCCGCACGCGGGGACCGACAGCCGGATCTGGCGGGACGTGGTGCGGCTGGGCGCGGATCTGCGGGCCCTGGCCGAGGTCCGGGGCAGCACGAGTCCGGCGGAGGTGGCGATCGTCTGGGACTGGGACGCCCGCTGGGCCCTGGAACTGCCCTCACAGCCGAGCGGCGAGCTGCGCTACGCGGACCTGGTCCGGTCCTGGTACGAGCCGCTGTGGCGGTCGGGCGTGGCCGTGGACTTCGTACGGCCCGGAGCGGACCTGGCCGCCTACCGCCTGGTGCTGGTCCCGAACCTATATCTCGTCGACGAGGACGGGGCGGCGAACCTGACGGCGTACGCCGAGCACGGCGGCACCCTCGCCGTGGGTTTCCACAGCGGGGCCGTGGACGAGAACTGCCATGTACGGCTGGGCGGTTACCCGGGCGCCTTCCGCGAGGTGCTGGGCGTCCGCTCGGACGAACCGTTCCCGCTGCTGCCCGGCGAGCAGGTGGCGCTGGCCGGTGCGGTGCCGGACGGGGCGACCGGCACGCTGTGGTCGGAGCGGCTGCGGCTGGAGGGCGCCGAGGCGGTCGCGGCGTACGCGGACGGCCCGCTGTCGGGCGTTCCCGCGCTGACCCGCCGGTCCTACGGCGCGGGCGCCGCCTGGTACCTGGCCACGCTGCCGGACCCGGCCACACTGACCGCGCTGCTGGACCGCATCCGGGGCGAGGCGGGCGTGGAGCCGGTGCGCACGGCCCCGCCCGGCGTGGAGGTGGTCCGCAGGCGCGGTCCGGAGGCGGACTATCTGTTCGTCATCGACCACACCGGCCAGGGCGCCGAACTGGCGGTCGCCCCAGGCTCGTCGGAGCTGCTGACGGGCAAGGAGACGGCGGGCACGGTCACGGTCGCACCGGGCGATGTGGCGGTGGTGCGGGAGCCACGCACCCGGTGATCTTCACCGGGCGGCACCCTGCGAAGACGGCCTGACCCGCGTGCGGTTGAGCCCGGCGCGGACGCGTGCGCGGTCCGCTCCGGCGGTCCGGGCGAAGACGGCGATGGCCCGGCGCAGGCCTGCGGCAGACCGTCGGCCCCGGCCCGTGCGCGGCTCCCCGACCGTCCCCGCACATGATCGAGGGGCTGCTTCGCATACCTTCGAAGCAGCCCCTGACCTGCGCTTCCGCAAGTCGGGACGACAGGATTTGAACCTGCGACCCCTTGACCCCCAGTCAAGTGCGCTACCAAGCTGCGCCACGTCCCGATGCGCTCACTCGCGGTGACCCGCGTGATCGCGCGAACAGCACTTTACCCCACGTCCGGGGTGGGCCGAAGAGGGCCCGCCCGCCGAGCGGGGGACAATCGGCCGTATGACGAGTGCGGGCGCATCGGATGCCAGGGACCGGGACGTGGAGGGGCGGGCGCGCAACGCCCGGCCCCGGGACGGGCTCGGCCGGCCGCTGCCCTATGGCACGGAGGGCGTGCCACGGCAGCCGGAGGGTGTCGTGCGGGCGCCGGAGCAGACGGTCGCCGAGGCGCAGACGCTGCTGGACGCCGGGAGGCCGTTCCACGCCCACGAGGTGTTCGAGGACGCCTGGAAGTCGGGGCCCGAGGAGGAGCGCACGCTGTGGCGGGGGCTGGCCCAGCTGGCGGTCGGGCTCACGCACGCGGCGCGCGGGAACGCCGTCGGCGGGGCCCGGCTGCTGCGGCGGGGCGCGGGGGCGCTGGGGGAATGGGAGACGGAGCGCGGCGAGTACCGGCCGTACGGGATCGATCTCGCCGGGCTGGTCCGGTGGGCGCGGGAGCTGGCCGGGCGGCTGGAGAGCGGGCACGGGCCCGTGGCCGCCGGGGAGGAAGCACCACGGCTCGGGCCCTGACCGGCCCCTGATCGCCGTGCGTGTGGACGCGGTGCACCCGCTGTCAGTGGTATGCGGCAGACTCGGGGCGTGCGAAAGATTCATGTCATCGGTATCGGCGCGGGCGACCCCGAGCAGCTCACCCTGCAGGCCGTCAGGGCGCTGCGGAGCACGGACGTGTTCTTCCTGCTCGACAAGGGCGAGGTGAAGAGCGATCTCACCGAGCTCCGCCGGGACATGCTGGACGCGCATCTGCCCGAGGGGACCTACCGGGTGGTGCAGGCCCGTGACCCGGAGCGCGACCGGAAGGCCGGCGGGGCGGCGTACTCGCCGGCGGTGGAGGACTGGCGCACCGCCCGCGCCGGGATCTACGAGCGGCTGATCGCCGAGGAACTGGGCGAGGACGGCACCGGCGCCTTCCTGGTGTGGGGCGATCCCGCGTTGTACGACAGCACGCTCGGGATTCTGGAAGAAGTGCTGGCGCGCGGCGCGGTCGTGTTCGAGTACGACGTCATACCGGGCATCAGCAGTGTCTCCGCGCTGGTCGCCCGCCACCGCACGGGCCTGAACCGGGTGGCGCGGCCGGTGCAGATCACCACCGGCCGGCGGCTGGCCGAGGGCTTCCCCGAGGGCGTGGACGACGTGGTCGTGATGCTGGACGCGCACCAGGCCTTCCGGCGGTATGCCGGGGAGGACATCGACATCTACTGGGGCGCGTACATCGGCACCGCGGACGAGATCCTGGTCTCCGGCCCGATCGCCGAGGCCGGTCCGCGCATCGAGCGGGTGCGGGCCGAGGCACGCGAGCGCAAGGGCTGGATCATGGACACCTATCTGCTGCGCCGCAACCCCGGGGACGTTTGACGGCCGCCGCACGGAAACCCCCGGCCGCATGACGGTCTGCGGCGCGGAAGAACCCGAGGACTCCCGGCGGTACCCGGGCCGTCCCGCCCGGATCAAGGTCGCCAAGGACCGGGACGAGGTTCTGCGCACCGTCGACCGGATCCGGGAGAAGGTCCTCACCCGCGGCTGAGGCCGAGCCGCTCCAGTACGCCCGCCACGTCCCGCACCGCCGTCACACCCTGCGGGAGCGGAGGGCGGCGTACGACCACGACGGGCAGCCGGTGTTCGCGCGCGGCGGTGAGTTTCGCGGCCGTCGCCCCGCCGCCGCTGTCCTTGGTGACGAGGACGTCGATCCGGTGGACGCGCAGCAGTTCCGTCTCCTCGGCCACCGTGAACGGGCCACGCGCGAGGACCAGTTCGGTGTCGGGCGGTACGGGCGGCTCGGGCGGCTCCACCGAGCGGACGACGAAGTGCAGGTCGGTCAGGGAGGCGAAGGCCGCGAGGCCCAGGCGTCCGGTGCTGAGGAAGACCCGCCGGCCGAGGCCGGGCAGCGCCTCGGCGGCCGCGGCCAGGGTCGGCACGTCGTACCAGCGGTCGCCGGGGCCCGGCCGCCAGCCGGGGCGGCGCAGCACCACCGCCGGCACTCCGGTGGCCGCCGCCGCACGGGCGGCGTTGGCGGTGATCGACTCGGCGAAGGGGTGGGTGGCGTCGACCAGGGCGTCGACGTGATGCCTGCGCAGCCAGTCGGCCAGGCCCCCCGGTCCGCCGAAGCCGCCGATCCGCACCTCGCCCGCCACCGCACCCGGCCGCGAGACCCGGCCGGCCAGGGACGTGGTGACCCGGATACCGGGCCGGGCGGCGAGGTCGGCGGCGAGGCGGCGGGCCTCGGTGGTGCCGCCGAGGATCAGGATGTGCGCGGGCATAGGGGTGAGCGTACGAGGTGGTACGGGCCGAACCGGCGTGCGGGTCGCTACGGTCTTCGGTCATGGAGGTCATTCGATCCGTGCGTGCCGTCCTCGTCGACATCGACGGTGTCCTCACCGTCTCCTGGCGGCCGCTGCCGGGGGCGGTGGAGGCGTTGCGGAGCATCCGCGCGGCCGGACTCGGGGTGGCGCTGGTGACGAACACGACGTCCCGGACCCGGGCGTCCATCGCCGAGACGCTGGGCGGGGCCGGTTTCGACGTGCGCGCGGAGGACGTCCTCACCGCGCCCTCGGTCACCGCCGCCCATCTGGCCGAGCACTTCCCGGGCGCCCGCTGTGCGCTGCTCAACAGCGGGGACATCGCGGAGGACTTCGGTGAGGTCACCCTCGTGGACGAGGATCCCGAGGTCGTCGTGTTCGGCGGTGCCGGGCCGGAGTGGGACTACGCGGCGCTCGACCGGGTGTTCGGCCACCTCCAGCGGGGCGCGCGGCTCGTCGCCATGCACCGCAACCTGTACTGGCGGACCGACGCGGGACTGCAGCTGGACTCGGGGGCCTTTCTGCTCGGGCTGGAGAAGGCCGCCCGCATCGAGGCGGAGGTGACGGGCAAACCGTCGGCGGCGTTCTTCGAGGCGGCGCTGGCCCGGCTCGGGGCCGACGCGGGGCAGGCGCTGATGGTGGGCGACGACGTGGAGTCGGACGTGCTCGCGGCGCAACGGGCCGGGCTCACCGGGGTGCTGGTGCGGACGGGAAAGTTCCAGCAGGAGGCGCTGGAGGAGGCGGGCGGCACCCCCGACCATGTCCTGGACTCCTTCGCTGACGTTCCGGCGCTGCTGGGGCTAGCGCAGTAGCAGCTGGACGCCGCCCACGACCGTCGCCGCGATCACGAGTTGTTCGAAGAGCCGCTGGTTGATCCTGTGCACCGCCCACTTGCCGAACAACGCGCCGGGCACGACGAACACCGCGAGCGCGGCGTCAAGGAGCAGCGAGCGCCCGCCGATCAGCCCGAGACCCGCGCTGAACGGCACCTTGGACACGTTCACGATCAGGAAGAAGAAGGCGGAGGTGCCGAGGAAGCCGAGCTTGCGGAAGCCGGCGGAGAGCAGATACAGCGACATCACCGGGCCGCCCGCGTTGGCGACCATCGTGGTGAACCCGCCCAGCACGCCGTACGCGCGTGCCTTCATCCGGCCCGCCCGGCTCGTCACCCCGTCCGGCCGGCCGGTCGCGTCCCCCGTCTCCCGCCGGCGCCGCCGCCACAGCGTGACGCCGGCCATCAGCAGCAGGATCGCGCCGATCGAGGTCCGTACGATCCCGTCGTCGGCCCACATCAGGAAGAGCGTGCCGACCACGACGCCCGCCGCGACGGCCGGGAACAGCCGCCAGAGGGTGGGCCAGTGAGCGTGCCGCCGGTAGGTGAGGACGGCGAGCACGTCACCGGCGATCAGGACCGGGAGCAGCACGCCGGTGGAGGCGCGGGCCGGCAGGACGGCCGCGAAGATCGCGAGGCTCACCGTGTTGGCCCCGCTCACCGCTGTCTTGGAGAAGCCGACGAGCAGGGCCGCGAAGGCGAGCGCGGCGAACTCCCAGCCGGATATGTGCCAGAGCGTCATCGTGTTCATGCGGGGACCGATGCTATGTCCGGACAACCCTCCGGCGTAAGGACCGTCTCGCCTGGTGATCCCTGGCGCCCTAGGCCCGGCCCGCGTACCGCGCCCGGAGTTCCCGCTTCAGCACCTTCATGCTGGGTCCCAGCGGCAGCGCCTGCGCGAACTCCAGGCGCCGCGGGTACTTGTGCCGGCCGAGGTGTTCCTTGGACCACTCGGTGATCACGGCGGCGTCGGGGGCGGCGCCCGGTGCCGGTACGACCACGGCGCAGACCTCCTCGCCGTGCAGCTCGTCGGGCAGGCCGATGACCGCGACCTGGGCGATCGACGGGTGGCGCATCAGGACCTCCTCGACCTCCCTCGGGTACACGTTGTAGCCGCCGCGGATGATGACGTCCTTCTTGCGGTCCACGATGGTGAGGAAGCCCTCGTCGTCCTTGGTGCCGAGGTCGCCGGTGCGGAACCAGCCGTCGACCAGGGCCTCGGCGGTGGCCTCGGGCCGGCCCAGGTAGCCGGAGAAGACGTTGTGGCCGCGGATGACGACCTCGCCCAGCTCGCCGGGCGGCAGCAGCTCGATGCGGCCCTCCACCTCGGCACGCGCGATCTCCACGTCGACGCCCCACAGCGGGTGGCCGATGGTGCCGGCCCTGGTGCCGAAGACGGGCTGGTTGACGGTGGCGGTCGGCGATGTCTCCGACAGTCCGTAACCCTCGTAGACCTTCGCCCCGAAGGCGTCCTCGAACCGCTCCAGTACGGCGACGGGCAGTGAGGCCCCGCCGGAGACACAGACCCGCAGCTCGGGCAGCCGCTCCGCCTGCCCCGCCGCCGCCGCGAGGGCGACGTACATGGTCGGCACCCCGTGGAAGGTGTTCACCCCCTCGTCGGCCATCAGCTCGATGGCGCGGGCCGCGTCGAAGCGGGGCAGCAGCACGAGCGTGGCGCCCGCCCGCCAGGTGGAGTTGAGCGACACCGTCTGCCCGAAGGCGTGGAACAGGGGCAGCGCGCCGAGGGCGATGTCGTCGGGGCGGATGTCGTTGGCGTCGAAGGCGTTGACGGTCGCGTTCATCACGAGGTTGAAGTGGCTGAGCACGGCGCCCTTCGGCACGCCGGTCGTCCCGCTCGTGTAGAAGATCACCGCGGGGTCGTCGGCGGCGCGGGTGACGTACGAGGGCAGCGGCTCGGCGTCGGCCGCGAGCCGGTCGAACTCCGCCCCCAGGGTGACCGTCCGGACCCCGAGGGCGTCGGCGGCGGCCCGTCCGGTCTCCGCCTGGGCCGGGTGGACGAGCAGCAGGGTCGCCCCGCTGTCCTTCAGCACGTGCTCGACCTCACCGGCCGACAGCAGCAGGTGCACCGGTACGACGACCGCGCCGGCCGCGGCGATCGCGTAGTAGGCGACCGGGAACTCGGCGGTGTTGGGCGCCATGAGGGCGACCCGGTCCCCCGGCCTGACGCCGAGGCCGGTGAGCGCGCCCGCCCGGGCGAGGGACCGCCGCCACACGTCGCCGAAGGTGAGCCGCAGTTCGCCTTCGACGAGGGCGGTCTTGCCGGGACGTCGCCTGGCGTTCTCGGCGAGGATGCTGGCGACGGACAGGGTTGCCATGGAGTACTGCTCCGTTTCCTTGCTGCGGCTGATCCGAAGAGTCCCTGGGAGGGGAACGCATGCCGAGGTGCGTCAGTGCCTTTCGACCAGCACCGCGCTCCCCTGCCCCACGCCGACGCACATGGTCGCCAGGCCCCGCTCGGCGCCCGTGCGCCGCATCCGGTGCAGCAGCGTCGTCAGGATGCGCGCGCCCGAGCAGCCGAGCGGATGGCCGAGCGCGATGGCGCCGCCGGTCGGGTTGACCAGGTCGGGGTCGATGCCCAGCTGGTCGACGCAGGCGAGTGCCTGCGCGGCGAACGCCTCGTTGAACTCCGCTTCCTGGAGGTCGGCGACGTCCCAGCCGGCCCGCGCCAGCGCCTTGCGGGTGGCGGGCACCGGACCGATGCCCATCACGTCGGGGTGGACCCCGGCGGAGGCCCCGGCGACATAGCGGCCCAGGGACTCCAGACCCAGCTCGTTGAGGGCCTCCTCGCTGACCAGCAGCAGGCCCGCCGCGCCGTCGTTCATCGGCGAGGCGTTGCCCGCGGTGACCGTGCCGCCCTGCCGGAAGACCGGCTTCAGCCTCGACAGCTTCTCCAGCGAGGTGTCCTCGCGGACGCACTCGTCCTGGTCGACGACGACGCCGTCGGGGCGCTCCACGGCCAGGAGTTCGTCGTCGAAGTGCCCGTCCTTGCGTGCGGCGGCGGCGAGCCGGTGGCTGCGCAGGGCGAACGCGTCCTGGCGGTCCCGGGAGACGCCGTAGCGCTCGGCGACCTCCTCGGCGGTCTCGCCCATGGACAGCAGGCCGTGCAGGTCCTTCATCGCCGGGTTGACCAGGCGCCAGCCGAGCCGGGTGTCGTACGTCTCGATGCGCTGCGGCAGGGCCTCGTCGGGGCGGGGCAGCACGAAGGGGGCGCGGCTCATCGACTCGGAGCCGCCCGCGATCACGATGTCGGCCTCGCCGGCGGCGATGGTGCGGGCGGCGGTGGTGACCGCCTCGAGGCCGGAGGCGCACAGCCGGTTGACGGTGGCCCCGGGCACGGAGTCGGGAAGGCCGGCGAGCAGGGCGGCCATGCGGGCGACGTTGCGGTTGTCCTCGCCGGCCTGGTTGGCCGCGCCCCAGTAGACGTCGTCGATCCGGGCGGGGTCGAGCCCGGGAACCTCGGCCACCAGATGGCGGATCACGGTCGCCGCCAGGTCGTCGGGCCGGACGGTGGACAGGGCTCCACGCAGCTTGCCGATGGGGGTGCGGCGGGCGGCCGCGAAGTGGACGGGACGCACGGCTTCGACTCCTGACCTGCGACTGATCTACGACACTGTCGATCAGCGGACCACACGAGGACACTTAATTAGCACTGCTAGTTTTGGACTATAGACCCCCGACCGGCCCGCTGGGAAGATCCCACCGGACCTTCACCGAGCCCGCCGGAGGAGACATGCCCCACGTCCACGCGCACACCCTCGACGGCACCCGTGGCCCGATCGCCGTACGCGAGTGGCCCCATCCGGCACCGCGCTACCTGGCGTTGATCGTGCACGGATACGGCGAGCACGCGGGCCGGTACGACGAGCTCGCCGCCGTCCTCACCGGGCACGGGGCGGCGGTGTACGGCCCCGATCACGTCGGTCACGGAAGGTCGGCCGGGGAACGGGTGCTGATCGAGGACTTCGAGGACGTGGTCACCGACGTGCACCGCGTGACGGACCTGGCCCGGTCCGCGCACCCCGGCCTGCCGCTCGTCCTGGTCGGCCACTCGATGGGCGGACTGATCGCCTCGCGATACGCCCAGCGGTACGGCCACGAACTCAGCGCGCTGATCCTGTCCGGCCCGGTGATCGGCGCCTGGGAGCTGCCGGGCCGGCTGCTGGCCCTCCCGGAGATCCCGGACACCCCGGTCAGCCCGGCCGCGCTCTCCCGGGACCCGGCCGTCGGTGCCGCCTACGCGGCCGACCCGCTGGTGTGGCACGGTCCGATGAAGCGGCCGACCGTGGAGGCGTTCGCCCGCGCCCTGGAGACCGTCGACCGGGGCGGGGACATCGGCCCCCTGGCACTGCTGTGGCTGCACGGGGGCGACGACCGGCTGGTGCCGCTGCCCGGCAGCCGGACGGGCGTGGAGCGGCTGGCCGGCCCGCGGCTGACCGAGCGGATCTTCGCCGGGGCGCGGCACGAGGTCTTCCACGAGATCGACAAGCAGGCGGCCTTCGCGGAGGTCCTCCGTTTCCTGGATCGGTCGCTGCCCCGCTGATCAGGCCTGTTTGTTCCCGGGGGCACTGGGCACCCGCCCTTGCGGACACGACCGTACAACTGGTGAAAGGGGAAGGACGCAGCATGACGGTGGTGAGGAGCACCCTGCCCGAGGAGGCACTCGGCGTCACCGGGACCGCCCTGCAGGAGACCCTGGTGGACCTGCTCGGACTCTCGCTGGTCGGCAAGCAGGCGCACTGGAACATCGTGGGCCCGCGGTTCCGGTCGATCCATCTCCAGCTCGACGAGGTGGTGGCGACGGCCCGCGCCCACTCCGACACGGTCGCCGAGCGCGCCGCCGCGCTGGGCGTGCCGCCGGACGGCCGGCCCGAGACGGTCGCCGCGGCCTTCGCGCTGCCCGGCGCCAAGGACGGCTGGCTGCGCGACACCGAGGTGGTGGAGCTGATGGTGTCCTCGCTCGAGGCGGCCATCGGCCGGCTGCGCGAGCGGATCGCGGCCACGGAGAAGCCCGACCCGGTCACCCAGGACCTGCTGATCTCCATCACCGCGGACCTGGAGAAACAGCGCTGGATGTTCGAGGCCGAGAACCAGCCGCGCGGCGACGCCTCCAGCTAGCACGACACCTCCGCACGGAAGGGGAAACCATGGCCGACGCCCTCGAACTCGACGCGCTGTGGGAGGACTTCCACCGCGTGGTCAACATGACCTCGGCGGAACTCGCGGCCTGGCTCAGGGTCCGTGACGCCCACGAGGAGACGGAGCCCCTGCCCGAGGACGCGGGCTCCCCAACCGGGCAGCATGTCCTCTCCATCCTCCAGAAACGCCGTACCGACCTCACCGACGACGACATCCGCGTGATGCACAAGGTCGTCGACACGGTCGGAGACCTGGTGGACATGGAGGACGAGCCGGAGCCGGAGACGGCGTCCGAGGACACCGGCCGCCGGCACCGGCTGATGACGCTGGGCCACGACCCGCTCAAACCGTAGCCATGAACCGCGACGAACGGGTCCTGCGCGAGCTGCTGTCCGGGTACGGGCAGACGTACGCCGAGGAGGCGGGCATCCGTCTGAAGGACACCCCGCAACCGCTGTACCGGCTGCTCGTGCTGGCCCTGTTGCTCAGCACCCGGATCCGCGCCTCGGTCGCGGTGGCCGCCGCGCGCGAGCTGCACGAGGACCACCTCGACAGCCCGCGCCGGATGGCCGACGCCGACTGGCAGCAGCGGGTGGACGCCCTCGGCCGGGGCGGCTACCGGCGCTACGACGAGCGCACCGCCACCCAGCTCGGCGACGGCGCCGAGCTGTTGCTGGACCGCTGGGCCGGTGACCTGCGCCGGCTGCACGAGGAGGCGGACGGGGACACCGGCGCACTCAGGCGGCTGCTCCAGGAGGAGCCGGGGGTCGGGCCGGCCGGCGCCGACATCTTCCTGCGCGAGGCCCAGCGCGTGTGGCCGGAGGTCGCCCCCTATCTGGACGGCAAGGCGCTCTCCGGGGCGCAGCGGCTCGGCCTGCCGAAGGACCCCGACCGGCTCACCGAGCTCGCCGGGGACGCCGAACCGGCCGTTCTGGCGGCCGCGTTGGTGCGCGCCGCACTCGACAAGGAGGTGGCCGAAGACTGTCTCCGCCGCGCGTCATGATCGTGCCAGACTGCTCCTCGCGACTGACGGGAGCGAAGGAGCAGCACGTGACGGGGACCGAGCCGGCCGCACAGCACATCGACACCACACGGCCGCATCCGGCCAGGGTGTACGACTGGTTCCTCGGCGGCAAGGACAACTATCCCGTCGACGAGCAACTGGCCCGCAGGATCACGGCGATCGACCAGGGAGCGGTCCGGGCGGCCCGGGCCAACCGGGCGTTCATGCACCGGGCGACGCGGGCGCTCGCCGAGGACGGCGTCCGCCAGTTCCTGGACATCGGCACCGGCATTCCGACCGAGCCGAACCTGCACCAGATCGCCCAGTCGGTGGCGCCGGACGCGCGGGTGGTCTACGTCGACAACGACCCGATCGTGCTGGCCCACGCGGGCGCGCTGCTGCGGGGGACGCCCGAGGGGGTGACGGAATACGTGCAGGCCGACGCCCGCGATCCGGGCGCGATCCTCGAACGGGCGGGCCGCGTGCTGGACTTCGGCCGTCCGGTGGCCCTGTCCCTGATCGCGCTGCTGCACTTCGTCGCCGACGAGGACGGCGCGCACGACGTGGTGTCGGAGCTGGTCGAGGCGCTGGCGCCGGGCAGTTGCCTGGTGCTGTCGACGATGACGGCCGACTTCGAGCCGGAGAACGTCGAGCGGGGCATCGCCGCGTACGCGGCCGGCGGAGTGACCCTGGTCGCGCGGTCCCGCGACGAGGTGGCCGCCTTCTTCAAGGGACTCGACCCGCTGGAGCCGGGCGTCGTACCGGTCGACGAGTGGCGCCGCGAGCAGGCCCCGGACGGGGCGGGACCCGTCTCGCTGTACGGCGCGGTGGGCCGCAAGCCCTGACCCCCTGCGCCGCCGCGGCGCGTCGCGTCGGGGAGGCCGGCGGCGCGGAACCGGGTCGAGATCCCGGCACGGGCCCCATGGCACGGGTACGCCCGCCCGGACAGCGGAGCTACAGGCCCAGGACGCGGGAGATCGTCCGCAGCACTCCGTTGTCGTTGTTGGACGGCGCCAGGTGGCGGGCGCGGCGGACGACCTCCGGGTGGGCGTTGGCCATGGCGAAGGACCAGTCGGCGGCGTCCAGCATCTCCAGGTCGTTGAGGTAGTCGCCGAAGACCATGGTCTGCGCGGGCGTGATCCCGAGGGCGCGCTGCAGGCCACGCAGCGCGGTGCCCTTGTTGGCGGTGCGGTTCATGACGTCCACCCAGTGTTCGCCGGAGACGACGACCTGGTGGGTGGCGGCGAAGGGGGCTAGGGCCGGGGCGGTGGAGGTCTCGGCGGGCCCGAAGTCGAACAGCGCGACCTTGATCACGTCGTCGTCGACGGCGGTGACGTCCTCGACGATCCGGCGTTCGACGTAGTATCTGCGCACCTCCGCCAGGAACGCCTCGTCGGTCCGCTCGACGTACGCCGCCCGCTTGCCGCACACCACGGCGCCGACGTCCACGCCCTCCGCGACCAGCCGCCGTACCGTCCGGGCGATCCCGGCGGCCACCGGCGGCCGGAGGATGTCGGAGCTGAGCTCCACGCCGTCACGGACCACGTACGTGCCGTTCTCCGCGATGAACACCATGCCCTCGGCGACCTCGGCGAACTGCCGGGCCAGCGTGGCGTACTGGCGGCCGCTCGCCGGGCTGAACAGCACGCCGCGCCGACGCAGTTCGGCGAGCATCGGCCACAGCCCGTCGGGGATCCGCTTGCGGTCGTCCAGCAGCGTGCCGTCCATGTCGGTCACGATCAGCCGGATGTCGGCGGGGCCGGCGGGCAGGCCGGGGAGGTCCAGGAGGGGCACGGGCGTGGCGGGCATGTCCTGCTTCCGGTCGGGTACGGCGTACCGGTCCAGTGTTCCTCATGCGCCGAAACGTCCCGGAGCCGCCCCGAACCGCCCACGGTGTGCATTTCCCGGGACAGCGCGATCAAGGGGCGGCACAATGACGACGGAGGACCGCAACCGTCAGAAGGGCGCCGACGTGACCGAGGGCCACTCCCCGACGGCTGGACCGGAGAACCTGAACACCTCCGTGGCGCACAACGCCCGGGTGTGGAACTACTGGATCGGCGGCAAGGACAACTACGAGGTCGACCAGCGGGTCGCCGAGCACGTCGCCGGGATGTTCCCGGTGATCCGGGCGGTGGCCCGCGCGGACCGGGAGTTCCTGGCCCGGGCGGTGCGGTTCCTGACCGCGGAACGCGGGACGCGGCAGTTCCTGGACATCGGCACGGGCCTGCCGACCGTGGACAACACCCACGAGATCGCGCAGCGGATCGCCCCCGAGTCACGGATCGTGTACGTCGACAACGACCCGATCGTGCTGGTGCACGCCCGCTCGCTGCTCACCAGCTCGCCGGAGGGCGTCACGGACTACATCGACGCCGATGTGCACGACCCGGAAGCCATCCTGCAGCGCGCCGCCGAGACCCTGGACCTGACCCGGCCGGTCGCCCTGATGATGCTGGGCATCCTGAACTTCGTACTGGACACCGGCCAGGCCCGGGCCATCGTGCGGCGGCTCATGGCGGCGCTGCCCCCCGGCAGCCACCTGGTCCTCACCCACCCGACCTACGACGGTGACGTGGGCGGCGAGGGGAACGTGCCCGCGATGGAGTTCTGGAACGCCAACGCCACTCCGCCGATCATCGCCCGCAGCCGGGAGGAGATCGCCGGCTTCCTCGACGGCCTGGAGGTGGTCGCGCCGGGTCTGGTGCCCTGCTCGCAGTGGCGCGCCGGGACGGCCGCCGCCGCGGTGCCGCAGTTCGGCGCCGTGGCCGTGAAGCCCTGACGCCGGCAGCGGGCGGACCGACGCCCGGGAACACGACGACCGACGCGGAGGAGGACGTATGGCCGAGGAGGACGGATGACCAGCCTTGCCGACCCCGTGCCCGGCGGGCGCCCGGAGGATCTGCGCCGGGTCGCCGCGGTCACGGCCGACCTCGCCGCGCGGAGCGTGCGCGGGATCGTGCTGGCCCATGTGGACACCGCGGGTGTGTGCCGGGTGAAGACGATCCCCACGGCGCGGCTGGAGGCGGCCGTGGCCTGGGGGGTCGGCATGTCCCCGGTGTTCGACACCTTCCTCGCCGACGACTCGATCGTCACCACCGACGTCCTCGGCTCCCCGGACGGCGACCTCAGGCTCTATCCCGACCTCGACCAGCTGGTCGCCCTGGCCGGACAGCCCGGCTGGGCGTGGGCTCCGGTGGACCGGATCACCCAGGAGGGAGACAGGCACCCCGGCTGCGCCCGGACCTTTCTGCGCCGGATCGTGGCCGACGCCGCCGAACGGCACGGCCTCGCCTTCAAGGCGGCGATCGAGGTCGAGTGGGCGGTCGGGCTCGGCTCGGCGCCCGCCGGGGAGTTCGTGCCGGCGGTGTCCGGCCCGGCGTACGGCGCGATCCGGCAGGTCGGGCTGAGCGACTTCACCGCCGACCTGCTGGCCGCGCTCGCCGCCCAGGACGTGCCCGTCGACCAGCTCCATCCCGAGTACGCCGCCGGGCAGTTCGAGGTTTCGGTGGCCGCGCTGGACCCGGTGGCGGCGGCCGACCGCAGCGTGCTGGTGCGGCAGACGATCCGGGCCGTCGCCGGGCGCCACGGCCTGCGGGTCTCGTTCTCGCCCGCGGTGTCCGCCGAGGGCGTCGGCAACGGCGGCCACGTCCATCTGTCCTGCTGGCGGGACGGTGGGAACCTGCACGCGGGCGGCGCGCGCCGGTACGGCATGACGCCCGAGGCGGAGTCCTTCGCGGCCGGGATCCTGGCCCGCCTGCCCGCGCTGACGGCGGTCACCGCACCGAGCCCGGCCAGCTATCTGCGGCTCAGACCCTCCCAGTGGGCCGGGGTGTTCACCGCCTGGGGCCGGGAGACCCGGGAGGCCGCGCTGCGGGTGATCACCGGCACGACGGGCCGCCGGGAACAGGACGCCAACCTGGAGGTGAAACCGGTCGACCTGGCCGCCAACCCGTATCTCGCCCTCGGCTGCGTCATCGCCGCCGGCCTCGACGGGCTCGCCTCCTCACGCACCCTGCCGGAGGAGATCACCGGCGACCCGGCCCGGTACGGCATGGACGAGGCGGCGGCCCTCGGGGTACGGCGGCTGCCGCAGTCACTGCCGCAGGCCGTCGAGGAGTTCCGCACGGACCAGGTGCTGCGGACGGCGCTGGGGCCGGTCCTCGCCGACGCGGTGACCGCCGTACGGCTCGGTGAGGCGGCGGCCGTCGAGGGCCTGGACGACGCGCGGGTGGCGGCAGCCTACCGCTGGGTGTACTGACCATGGCCACGCCGGGACCGGTCCACGAGGCCCTCGCCGAGCTGGAGTTGGTGGACCACCACTGCCACGGCGCGGTGACGGCCGACCTCGCGCCCGGGGAGTTCGCCTCGCTGCTGACCGAGGGCGAGGCCTGGCCGGGTGTGTCGCCCTTCGACACCCCTGCCGGTGTGGCCGTACGCCGCCACTGCGCACCCCTGCTGGACCTGCCGCGGCACGCGCCCCCGGCCGACTACGCGGCCCGCCGTTCGGCGCTCGGGTGGCAGGAGGTCAACCGGCGCTTCCTGCGTGCCGCGCGGGCGGAGGCGTTCTTCGTGGACACCGGTTACGCCCCGCATCCGCTCACCTCCCCCGCCGAGCTGGCGGAGGCCTCCGGCGCGGCCGCGCACGAGGTCGTACGCCTGGAGCAGGTGGCGGAGGCGGTGGCCGCGCGGGGTGTCGAGCCCGGCGAGTACGCGACCGTCTTCCGCACGGCCGCCGAGAAGGCCGTACGGCGGCCGGGCGTGGTGGCGGTGAAGTCGGTGGCCGCCTATCGCACCGGCTTCGCCCTGGACCCGGCGCGCCCGACGGCAGCCGAGGTGGCCGAGGCCGCCCGGCACTGGCTCACGGCCGGCGGCCGCCTCGCCGACCCGGTCCTGGTGCGGCACCTGCTGTGGACCGCCGTGGACCTCGGCCTGCCGCTGCAGCTGCACACCGGCTTCGGGGACGCCGACCTGCGGCTGCACCACGCCGACCCGGCCCTGCTGACCGACTGGCTGCGTCTGACCTCTGGCGCGGTCCCGGTCCTGCTGCTGCACTGCTGGCCCTACCACCGCCAGGCCGCCTACCTGGCGGCGGTGTTCGAGCAGGTGTACCTGGACGTGGGCCTCGCCCTGCACCACACGGGCCCCGCCCGCTGCCGCGCGGTGCTGGAGGAGGCCCTGGAGATCACCCCGTTCCGCAAACTGCTGTACAGCTCCGACGCCTACGGGGTGGCCGAATTCCACCACCTCGGCGCCCTCTGCTTCCGGCAGGGGCTCGCCGATCTGCTGCAGGCCCGTGTCGACGCCGACGAGCTGAGCCTGCCCGACGCCCTGCGGATCGCGGCCTGGACCGGCCGCGACAACGCCCTGCGCCTCTACGGACTTCCCGTATCCGACCCGGCCCGCGACACCGGCGGACGCCCCACCCGGAAAGTATGATCAAGCAATGTCTGACATGACCGAGACGACGCCCGGCTGGCTGTCCACGGACGAGCTGGAAATGGCCAGGGCCCGGATGCCGATCCTGTACGTCGAGGCCGTGCCCGTGCGCGTGGACGACAGCGGCGAAGTCACCAGCATCGGACTGCTGCTGCGCATCGGCCCGGACGGGACGGTCAGCCGGACCCTGGTCTCCGGCCGCGTCCTGCACCACGAGCGGGTCCGCGACGCCCTGCTGCGCCACCTCGAGAAGGACCTCGGCCCGGTCGCGCTGCCCCGTATCCCCACCTCGCTCCAGCCCTTCACCGTCGCGGAGTACTTCCCGACTGCCGGGATCACGCCGTACCACGATCCGCGCCAGCACGCGGTCTCCCTCGCCTACATCGTGCCGGTCACCGGTGACTGCCGCCCCCGGCAGGACGCGCTGGACCTGGTGTGGTTCAGCCCCCAGGAGGCCGCCTCCCCGGCGGTGCAGAGCGAGATGCCGGGCGGGCACGGGGTGCTGCTGAAGCAGGCGCTCGCGCACGTGGGTCTCGCGTACTGATCCGGCGGCCGCCTGACCTGCCTGTCTATCAGGACCGTCAGGCGGCGGGCCAGGGGTTTCCGTGACGCGTTCAGGTTGCTTTCAGGTTCGCGGCCACCCGTGGCAACAGCTGCACCAGAAGCCCCAAAACAATGGCAAAGGCATCTGGGGAAACGTCAGTTGGGCGTGCGAAGGTGCGGGCCATGAGCACAGAGCACGTCCTCGACGACCGGCCCCGCGGTCACGTACGCGCGCGCATACGCGAGAGCGCGAACAAGGTGCCGGAGGTGACCGTCTACTTCTGGATCATCAAGGTCCTCACCACCGGCATGGGCGAGACCGCCTCCGACTTCCTGGCCCACCTGCTGGGCCCGATCCCGGCGGTCGGCCTCGGCGGTCTGGCGTTCGCGGCGTCCCTCGTGCTCCAGTTCGCCGTCCGCCGGTACGTGGCCTGGATCTACTGGACGGCGATCGTCATGGTCAGCGTGTTCGGCACGATGGCCGCGGACGTGCTCCACGTGGGACTCGGCGTCCCGTACACCCTGTCCACCCCGCTGTTCCTCGTCATCCTGGCGGCCGTCTTCGCCCTCTGGTACGCCTCCGAGCGCACCCTGTCCATCCACTCCATCCGCACCCGGCGCCGGGAGCTCTTCTACTGGGCGGCCGTCCTCGCCACGTTCGCGCTGGGCACCGCCGCGGGCGACCTCACCGCGACCATCGGCCTCGGCTACCTGGGCTCGGCCGTCCTGTTCGCCGTGGCGATCTGCGTCCCGGCCGTCGCCCACCGCGGCGGCCTGCTGGGCGCGGTGACCGCGTTCTGGACGGCGTACGTCATCACCCGCCCGCTCGGCGCGTCCCTCGCCGACTGGATGGCGCTGCCGGCCAGGCGCGGCGGCCTGGACCTGGGCCTCGGTCCGGTCACCCTGTCCTGGACGGTGGCGATCGTCGCCTTCGTGGCGTTCCTGGCGGTGTCCCGCCGGGACACGGAGCCCGCGGCCTGACACCCTCGATCCGCGCGTACGGAGCCGGTGCACCCACGGTGCACCGGCTCACGCGTTTCCGAGTGCGTACCCGGCGGGACGCCCGCGCGGGCGCTCGCCGCTCGCGACGGACGGGGCCGTACGGCTCGGGCGGCCGTGACATGCTCTGACGAGTGACTGCGACGCATGCCGCGGCCTGTGCAAACGCTTGCGGCATGGTGGGTCGAGGACTGGAGGGCAGAAATGGGCGCGGCGGACGACACGGACTCCCTCGCCGAGGCGACGACGGTGTTCATGGCGACGCGTCCCCACCTCTTCGGGATCGCGTACCGCGTGCTCGGCAGCGCCGCGGAGGCCGAGGACGTGCTCCAGGAGGCGTGGCTGCGGTGGCAGCACACCGACCGTGGCGTCGTTCGTGAGCCGTCGGCGTTCCTGGCCGCGGTCACCGCACGTCTGGCGATCAATCTCGCCGGGTCCGCCCGGGTGCGGCGCGAGTCGTACCTCGGTCCCTGGCTCCCGGAGCCGGTCGACACGAGCGCGGACCCGCAGTTGGGCGCGGAGCGGGCCGAGGCACTCGACCTGGCGGTTCTCTTCCTTCTGCAGAAGCTGAACCCGGTGGAACGGGCCGCGTACGTGCTGCGGGAAGCCTTCGACTACCCCTACCGGCAGATCGCGGAGATGCTGGAGACTAGTGAGGCCAACACGCGTCAGCTGGTGAGCCGCGCCCGCAAGCGCCTCGCCTCGGACCGGCACGAGCCCGTCACCCCCGGGGCGCACCGACGGCTCATGGAGGTGTTCCTCACCGCGGCCCAGACGGGCGACCTGGCCGTGCTGGAGGAAGTTCTCACCGAGGACGTGGTGAGTTACTCGGACGGCGGAGGCATCCGCGGGGCATCCAGGATTCCGGTGGCCGGACGGCTGCGCGTCTCCCGGTACCTGGCCGCCTTCGCCCCGCGTTTCTGGCCCGAGAAGGACGTGCGCCGGGTCGAGGCCAACGGCAGGCCGGCCGCCCTCGTCACGGCGGGCGGGGAGGCTGTGGCTCTGCTCTGTCTCGACGTCTCCGCGCGCGGCGTCGAGCGCCTCATGTGGGTCATGAACCCCGAGAAACTGGCGCCTTACGTGGCGTCGCTGGACGGCGGAAGCG
The DNA here is from genome assembly GCF_040680195.1 of Streptomyces sp. NPDC052109. Taxonomy (NCBI): domain Bacteria; kingdom Bacillati; phylum Actinomycetota; class Actinomycetes; order Kitasatosporales; family Streptomycetaceae; genus Streptomyces; species Streptomyces sp. NPDC052109. The sequence continues at coordinate 42,106 of NZ_JBFAWF010000034.1, forward strand.
CGTCCTCTTCCTGACCCGAGCCGAAGCCCCCGCGCCGGCGGCCCGGGCCGGGGACGCCGGCGGGATTCTCCTCGGCGCCGCGGATCGCGTGTCACACGCAGAGCCCCTGTCCGGTCTCCTCTAATACAGGCATCCGTCCAGGAGAACCGCGAGAGGAATTGCGTGATGAAGGTCGTAGTGATCGGTGGGACCGGGCTCATCGGCTCCAAGGTGGTCAGCAGGCTCACCGAGCACGGGCACGAGGCGGTCGCGGCCGCGCCCGGCACCGGCGTCAACACGCTGACCGGCGAGGGCCTGGCCGACGCCCTGCGGGGTGCGGCGGTCGTGGTCGACGTGTCCAACTCCCCCTCGTTCGAGGACGAGGCCGTCATGGAGTTCTTCCGCACCGGCACGGCCAACATCCTCGAGGCGGAGAGCGAGGCCGGTGTGACGCACCACGTGGCGCTGTCCGTGGTCGGCACCGACCGCCTCCAGGAGAGCGGGTACTTCCGCGCCAAGCAGGTCCAGGAGGAGCAGATCAGGGCGTCCGGCGTTCCGTACTCCATCGTGCACGCCACCCAGTTCTTCGAGTTCGCGAAGGGGCTTGCCGACGGGCTCACCGAGGGCGACACCGTGCGTCTGCCCGCCGGCAGGATCCAGCCCGTCCACTCCGGCGACGTTGCCGCGGCCGTCGCGCGCACCTCGGTCGGCGCACCGGTCAACGGTGTGGTGGAGGTCGCGGGCCCCGAGGCCTTCCCGCTCGAGGAATTCATCCGTCGGGGGCTCGCCGCCGAGAACGACCCCCGCAAGGTCGTCACGGACCCGCGGGCACGGTACTGGGGTGCCGAGCTGCGGGAGACCACGCTCCTGCCGGGCCCGGACGCCCACATCGCCGAGACCAGGTTCGGCGACTGGCTGGCCCGGCAGAAGTAGGCACACATGGGTGGCCCTTCCCGAGCGGAGAGGGCCACCCGTCTCGGTACGGGATCGGCGCCGCCGACCCTGCCGGCCGCCGTGGACCGGCCCGGTCCGCGCGGTGGCCCCGGCCCGCGCCGGTGCCCGTAGCGGCACGGACGCCTTCACGCGCGCACGGTCAGACACCGTCCGGCACGGGGCCGGGGGCCGTGGTCCGGCGGGCGCGCGAGTCCAGGAAGGCGGCGATCTTGCTGGGGCTGAACACCCACAGGAGCTGGTGGATGCCCTCCTTCGAGGCTGCCATCGTCATGAACGCGGTGGGTGTGCCGTCCTGGTGGATCATCACGCCCGTACGGCCGTTGGCCTCGACCGTTCCGGTTTCCGCTTCCCGCCACAGCGGCCGATAGGCCGACAGGTGAGCCACCCGGCCCCGCCCCAGCACGGGTACCCGCGCGCAGGCCCGCATGCCGTCGCCGTCGGACAGGCTGACGGCATCGGGGGTCAGGAGCGCTTCCAGGGATGCCACATCCCCCGTGCGGGCCGCTGAGACGAAGGCGTGCAGCAGGCGCCGGTGCTCACCGGCGTCCACGCTCTCCCGCCGCTCCCGCGACAGACGCCGACGGGCCCGGCTCACGATCTTCCGGACGTTGACGATGCTGAGGTCGAGGATCTCCGCGATCTCCCCGTAGCCGTAGTCAAACGCCTCGCGCAGGACGTACGCGGCCCGCTCGGTGGGGGTCAGCTTCTCCAGCACCAGCAGCAGTGCCAGCTCCAGGGCCTCGGCGCGCTGCGCGCCCACCTCCAGGTCCGAGCTCGTGTCGACGGGCTCGGGCAGCCACGGGCCGATGTAGGTCTCACGGCGCACGCGGGCCGACTGTGCGACGTTGATGGCCAGGCGTGTCGTCGTGCTCGAGAGGAACGCCACGGGGCTCACCACCGCCGAGCGGTCGGCCTTCTGCCAGCGCAGCCACACCTCCTGGACCACGTCCTCGGCCTCGACCACGCTGCCGAGCATGCGGTAGGCGATCCCGAAGAGACGCCCGCGGTGCCGTACGAACTCAGAAACAGCCGTGTCGAGATCACTCGCGGTGGGGGATGTCTCGTGATGCGTCACGCGGGGGCCTCCGTCGTTCCACTCCCTCTTGTTCCATAGACCGAGGCCGGGTCGTGCCTGTGACAGCACCAGCGACGTTTTCTCCGGTGCGCCTTCCCGAGTGTGTGACACAACACACAGGTCCACAATCGAAGACGACGCGGCGTTGGCCGTCGGCCCTGGTGCTGATCGGGGTCGTGGAAGGAGGCCGCAATGCAGCGCTCGACTCATCGGCGCCGGTGATGGCAGGAGACAAGGCGAGGAGACAGGCCGGCCAGCCGTACCTCCCCGACCTGCACATGCGTCTGCGTTCGGAGCTGGGCCGGATCGACGAGCAGTTGCGCACCCTGCTGTCCTCCATGGACCGGCTGCAGGGTCTGCTGGACGCGGTGGTGGCCATCAGCCGTGAGGTGGAACTTCCCGCGGTGCTGCACCGTATCGTGACGACCGCCATGGACCTGGTCGGCGCCCGCTACGGCGCCCTGGGCGTGCTCGACGAGTCCGGAGAGTGCCTGGAGCAGTTCATCGCGGCCGGTCTGTCCGAGGGGGAACGCGAGGCGCTGGCCGAGGCCGGGCTGCCTCGTGGTCTGGGCGTCCTCGGCCACCTGATCCGCTACCCGGACCCGCTGCGGATCGACGACATCCAGGGCCATCCCTCCTCCGCCGGATACCCGGCCGGCCATCCGCGCCTGCGCACCCTGCTCGGCGTCGCCATCAGCGTCCGCGGCGAGATCTACGGCGACCTGTACCTCTCCGAGCGGCACGACGGACAGTCCTTCGACGAGCACGACGAGAACGTCGTCGTCGCCCTGGCCGGCGCCGCCGGCATCGCGATCGAAAACGTCCGCCTGTTCGAGCGCGTTCGCGTCGGAGCCGAGCAGTTCCAGCGGCTTCTGCTGCCCGCGCTGCCCGACCTGCGGCCGTTCACCGCCGCCGCCATCTACCGGCCCGCCGCCGAACCCAGTCAGCTCGGCGGGGACTGGTACGACGCCATCCCCCTGCCCGACAACGTCGTGGCGGTCGTCATCGGCGACGTGAGCGGCCATGATCTGCACGCCGCGGCCGCCATGGCCGCCACCCGCAACATGCTGCGCGCTCTCGTCTTCGACCGGAGCAGTCCGCCCGGCGCGGTCCTCACCCAGCTCGACCGGACCCTTGAGACGGTCACGGACAATCGCGTCACGACCACGGCCCTGGCCCGCATCGAACCGGAGGGATCGCGCTGGCGCCTGCGCTGGAGCACCGCGGGCCATGTCCCGCCCCTGCTGGTCACCCGTGAGCGCCATGTGGTCCTTCTGCTCGCCGAGCCCGGACTGCCGCTCGGTGTCGACACCGAGCAGCCCCGCCCGGACCACTCCCGCCTGCTGCCCCCGGAGGCCACCGTCGTCTTCTTCACCGACGGACTGATCGAGCATCCCGCCCACCCCATCGACGAGAGCCTGAGCGAACTCGCCGGTCTCGCCGCGGCCCATGCCGCTCTCCCCCTGCCGGAGTTCGTCCGGGCACTGGCCGATCACCATCCCAGCGACGGCCACGACGACATGGCCATCCTCGCCGTGCGCGTCCCGCCCGCCTGACCCCGCACCGCCACGCTCGGTGCCGCTCCCGGGCCGGCCGGCCTGCCGTGGAGGATCCGTGGGATCCGACGGATGATGAGTTCGGGGCGATGTCACCCCGGAGGTCGCCGGATGGCTCTCGCGCGGCGTCAACGGCTCCGGCACAGTGGGCCGGCCGCCCTGGAGATCTGTGTCATCGCCGCGCTGTACTACGGCTCGGCCCGGCTGGGGCTGCTCCAGCAGCTGGTGCGGGGCCAGGTCACCCCACTGTGGCCGCCGAGCGGTATCGCGCTGGCTAGCCTCCTCCTTCGCGGCCCGCGGGTCTGGCCCGGTGTCGCTCTCGGCGCGTTCCTGGTCAACATCTCGCTGGGGCCGTCGCTCCCGGCCGTGCTCGCCATCGCGGCGGGGAACACCCTCGCCCCCGTCTGCTCCTATCTGCTGCTCAGCCGTACCGGCTTCCGTGCGGAACTGGACCGTCTGCGGGACGCACTCGCCCTGATCTTCCTCGGTGCGTTCACCGGGATGCTGGTCAGCGCCACGGCGGGCAGCGGGGCCCTGGTGCTCGCCGGGGTGCTGCACACCGACGGCTTCTGGCCGACGTGGTCGGTGTGGTGGACCGGCGACGCGATGGGCGTCCTGGTGGTCACACCGGTCCTGCTCGTCCTCCGCTCGGCGCGCCCGCCGAAGCACGTGCGGCCGTTCCGGTGGGCGGAGGCGGTGCTGCTGCTGGCGGCCACGGTCGCCGTGGGGGTACTCGTGACCGGTCACACGCCGCTGCTGTTCCTCGGGTTCCCGCTCCTGATCTGGGCGGCCTTCCGCTTCCAGCTGGCCGGGGCCGCTCCCTGCGCGCTGGCCGTGTCGATCTTCGCGGTCATCGCCGGTGGCGAGAGAACGGGCCCGTTCGCCGGTCACGGCATGCTCACCGAGATGATCACCCTGCAGGCCTTCAACGGTTCTGCCGCGCTGACCGCACTGCTGCTCGCGACAGTCGTCAGCGAGCGCAACCAGACCCAGCGGGAGATCGCGCGGGCCTGCGGGCAGCTCGCCGCGATGGCGGCCAGGATCGCCGCCGGCGACCACCGCCCGACGCTCCCCGAAGCGGAAGGCGAGGAGGGCGGGGGCCCGAAGACACGACAAAGGCCGTCTCCTCATCCATGAGGAGAGCCGGGGGAATTGCTCGCGGCTTCCGTGACCGGCGCCCCTCCGGCCCGGCTCCACGGAGGCCGCAGGTCGCGGAGGTGGCCACCGTGCACTCACGTTCCGGACGGCCCACGTCATCACCCGCCCCCTCGGCGCCTCCCACGCCGACCGGAGGGCCGTACCGGCCGGCCCGGCGGCCTGGAGTGGGGCCTCGGCCGGTGGCCCCGTCCCGGACGGGGCGATCAGCGGCTTCGGGGCGTTCCTGGGTGTCGCGGCGGGACAGGCAGCCGGTCGGCTGGGCTGCGCGGTCCGTTTTCCACCGACCCGCCCGTCCCGCCCTCGGCTCCCCCTCTGCGCGGTCGGCGGCCACCGAGCCGCGGGCCCGGACCCGGCACCGTTCGACCGCGGGTCCTCGAACCCTCAGGGTCCACGGCAGTCAGCCGGGCACAGCAGGCACGGGGGCCCGCCGCGCGGGCCCCACCGTCACGCCGGTCCTTCGAGGGTGTGCCTAGGCACCCATGCCGACGCCCTGCGGCGGCACCCGGGCTTCCCGCCTCGAGGCGAGAAGGTTCTCGTCCAGCTCCTGCGCGAACTCGTTCCAGGTCTCCGCGTACTGACGTGCGAGGTCCACGACGAGGTCACGGCAGTGCGTCGGCACGACGGCGGCAAGCTTGTGCCACATCTGGTTGCCCAGCGCGTTCTGCTGGAGCAGGCGCAGCAGATGGCGCCCGTCCTCCTTGTGCCGCAGGGAGGGGTCCCTGATCAGCTTGTCCAGCAGTTCGACCGGGTCCGGCTCCACCAGGCGCACCTTCCGGACGGTCCGCTGCGCGGGTATGCGCGCGGCTGCCGCCGGCAGGCCCCCGTCCGTGGACGACGCGGCCACGGCGGCCCGCCGGCGCTCGGTGATCGGAAGTTCGCCGGACAGCAGCCGCTTGCGCACATCGCTCACCGTGGCGGGCGAGATCCCGGCGCGCCGCGCGACCTCGCGCAGCGAGGCCCCCGGGTTCTCGGCGATGAGCTCGGCGGCTCGTCGGCGGCCTTCGGCGCTGTTCAGGGGCCGTACCTTGCCGTCCCGCCCGATTCTGGCCGTCGGCTGGTCCTGCAACGGGGCCATGCTGCGCCGGATGGAGGCCACCGACTTCGTCCCGAGGCCCGACGCCTTGGCGATGGCCCGGTCGGACATCTGCGGGTGGGCCTCGACGATCCGCGCGGCCGCGGCGCGGCGGTCCTCCTGGGAGAGCGGAAGACCATGCGTCACGTTCGCCTCGACGGCGCGGAGGAAGGCCTCCTCAGGGGTGCCGTCGAAGAATTCCGCCTCGATGGTGTCCTGCCCCCTGAGGCAGGCTGCCAGGAGGCGGTGCATTCCGTCGATCACCCGCATGGTGCGGCGGTCCACGAGAATGGGGGGGAACTGCTCGTCGAGTTCGGCGAGCCGGGCCACGTGTTCCGTGTCCTGCCCGTCCAGCCGGGGCGAGTCCCCGGGGATGAGTGAGGCGATCGGCACCGAGACGACGCTGCGTCCCCGGATTGCCTCGTCTCTGGCATCGTGCTGTGAACCGCTTACCGGATCGGGCCCAACCGAATCGACGACATCACTGTCGGCACGACTCATTCTGTTTCCCCCATTGTGTGGACGAATCAAGCCGCCAGACACCGTCCATGTCTGGCCGCAGGCCGGAAGAACCGTTCTTCGCGGGCAGCACCTCTCGGTTCAGGAGCTGGTCCCCCCGAAGCCGGACAGCACTCGACGACCGCTGTCGTGCCCGACAGCGATTCAGGTAGGCCAAGGCTTCCCTTTCCCACGAGTCACTTGTGCAACTTCCGATCACCGATGCTCATATTCGCTCTTCAAGCACAGCTGTGTCGAGCCAGTGGCGAGATCCGGTCGATCTGGCGGAGGGTCGGCAACTGCCCGTGCGGAGTGAGGCGTTCAGCTGCGGCGCAGCGTCGGTTGAACACCGCGCGAGGACCTGGCGCACCGGCCCAGGCATGCCGATGCCGCCGACACCAGAGGTGGTCGGCGGCATCGGCATGCCGGACTAGTTCTGCGCCGCCATGGCCTCGATCAGGCTCTTGGGCCGCATGTCGGTCCACGACTTCTCGATGTAGTCGAGGCACTCCTGGCGCCCCGCCTTACCGAACACAGTGTTCCAGCCCTCGGGCACGTCGACGAAGACGGGCCACAGCGAGTGCTGGCCCTCGTCGTTGACCAAAACCAGGTACTCGGCATCGGGATCGTCGAACGGATTCGTCACCACGCCGTCCTTTCTTGGATACATGAGGTGGATCGCATCGATGGGCCGCTCTCGCCCCGATGGTTCACCGGGATTCGCCCCACCGTCGGTGGCCGTCCGGCGCGGTGCCGGGCCCCGTGCGAGCCCACTATGTCCCCAAGCTGCGCCGACGCGTCAACCGGCGGCCCGCGCCACGCCCTGACGACTGTTCAACCGGTCCCTCGCCCCGGTTGAACAGTGCACGCGGGCGGTGAACTCCGCGGAACCGGCCCGACCTTGATCGACACATCCGCCCGGTGTCATCGTGACATGCTGCCACGCCGCGGCGAAGGGCCCGGCCCCGTCCGCATCGGTCGCTCCGGAACGCTCCAGTGCCCGGTGTTCCAGCTCTTCTTCGGCCGCGGACAGTCGGCCCCGAAAACACCGCCCGTTCGACATCCAGGAGGCCGTCATGCCCGCACCCGTCGCCGACGAAGGGGCACCGTCATGCCTTTCGTGAACTCCAACGGAATCCGGCTCTCCTACGAACGGTCCGGCCAGGGGGAGCCGGTGCTCCTCATCATGGGCTCCGGAGCCGCCGGCCGGGTCTGGACCATGCACCAGACCCCGGCCCTGAACAAGGCCGGCTACGAGACGATCGTCTTCGACAACCGGGGCATCGCCCCCTCCGACGCACCGCACGGCGATTACACGCTCGCCGAGATGACCGCCGACACCCTCGGCCTGATCGAGGCACTGGAGATCGGGCCGTGCCACATCGTCGGCACCTCGATGGGCTCCATGATCGCCCAGGAGATCGCGCTCGCCCGGCCGGACCTGGTGCGCTGTGCCGTCCTGATGGCCACCCGGGCCCGCTCGGACGCCACCCGCCGGATGATGCTGGACGCGGAGCGCGCGCTGACCGCATCCGGTGTCACGCTGCCGCCCACGTACGAGGCGGTGCGCACGGTGCTGGAGATGCTCTCCCCGGCGACGCTCAACGACGACGAGGTCGCCGCGGGCTGGCTGGAGATATTCGAGCTGACGGCCGGTCAGAGCGCCACGGGACAGCAGGGGGTGGACGCCACCGGCGACCGCCGCGAGGCCCTGCGCCGGATCGCCGTGCCGTGCCGTGCGATCGCCTTCTCCGACGACCTCATCTGTCCGCCCCATCTGGTCAGCGAGGTCGCGGACGCCATTCCGGAGTGCGACTACGTGGAGATTCCCCGGTGCGGCCATCTCGGGAACCTGGAGGACCCCGACGCGGTCAACACCGCGGTCATCGAGTTCCTTGAGAAGCACTGACGGCCCCTGACGAACACGGAGCTGATGCCGGCATGGCAAGGATCAAGGACTCACGGGGCGCTGCGGACAACGACGAACCGAAGGGCGGACGCATCACCAAGGGGACGGTCCGGCGGATCGCCCCGTACGCCATGGCCTACCGGTGGAGTGTGGTACTGCTCCTGGCCAGTACGGTGGTCGACGCGGTGGCCACCGCCGCCAGCCCGCTGGTACTGAAGGAGATCATCGACAAGGGCATCCTGCCCGGCCGGACCGGCGTCGTGGTGTGGCTGTGCCTGGCGGTCGCCGCTCTGTCGCTCATCGAGGCAGGGTCGGTCTTCCTGGTGGCCTGGTTCTCCGGGCGGATCGGCGAGGGCGTCGTCTACGACCTGCGCAACAAGGTGTTCGCACACGTCCAGGCGCAGTCGCTGTCCTTCTTCACCCGCACCCAGACCGGAGCGCTGGTCAGCCGTCTGAACACCGATGTGGTCGGGGCCCGTCAGGCGGTGACCAGCCTGCTGTCGGACTCGCTGTCCACGGTGCTGTCGCTGGGGCTGGTGCTGGCCTCGATGTTCTACCTGTCCTGGCAGGTCACCCTCGCGGCCCTGGTGACGGTCCCGTTCTTCTTCCTGCCGGCGCGCCTGGTCGCCCGGCGGCTGCAGCGGCTCACCCGGCGGCGCATGGAGCTGGACGCCGAGCTGAGCACGCTGATGAGCGAGCGGTTCAACGTCTCGGGGGCGGTGCTCGCCAAGCTGTACGGACGCGCGGAGGACGAGTCGGGCCTGTTCGCCGGCAAGGCCGGCCGGGTGCGGGACCTGGCCGTCTCGGTGATCCTGTACGGCCGGATCCTCGGCGTCCTCACCATCGTGCTGACCGCGCTGACCACCGCCCTGGTCTACGGGTTGGGCGGCGTGCTCGCCATTCACGGTTCGCTGCAGCTCGGCACCCTCGTGGCCATGGTCGCCCTGCTGCTGCGGCTGTACGGCCCGATCAACCAGCTGTCCGGCCTGCAGGCGAGCGCCATGGTGGCCCTGGTCAGCTTCGACCGGGTCTTCGAGATCCTGGACCTCAAGCCCCACATCGACGAGGCGCCGGGCGCCCGGGACCTCGCCGCCGTGCGCTCCGAAGGCGCTCCCGGGATCAGCTTCGAGAAGGTCTCCTTCCGCTACCCGAGCGCCGAGGAGGACTCGCTGGCCTCGCTCGGGCACCCGGCCGCCCGGGGCGCCGAGCCTGCGGAGGAGTCGTGGACGCTGCGGGATCTGAGCTTCGACGTCCCGGCCGGGCAGCTCACCGCCCTGGTCGGTCCCTCGGGTGCGGGGAAGACCACCATCACCCAGCTGGTGCCCCGGCTCTACGACCCCACCGTCGGCACCGTCCGAGTGGACGGCCACGACGTCCGGGAGCTGACGCTGCAGTCACTGCGGGACACGATCGGCGTGGTCACCCAGGACGCCCACCTCTTCCACGACACCCTGCGGGCCAACCTGGAGTACGCCCGGCCGGGGGCCGGTGAGCAGGAGCTGGTCGAGGCCTTGGAGGCGGCGCTGATCTGGGACACCGTCCGCGCCCTCCCGCAGGGCCTGGACACGGTCGTCGGGGACCGCGGCTACCGGCTCTCGGGCGGTGAGAAGCAGCGGATCGCGCTGGCCCGGCTGCTGCTCAAGGCCCCCCGGGTGGTGATCCTGGACGAGGCCACCGCGCACCTCGACTCGGAGTCGGAGGCGGCGATCCAGCAGGCCCTCAAGGCCGCGCTCAGCGGGCGGACTTCGCTGGTGATCGCTCATCGGCTCTCCACGATCCGTGAGGCCGACCAGATCCTGGTGGTGGCGGCCGGAAGGGTCGCCGAGCGCGGCACGCACGAGGAACTCCTGGCCGCCGGCGGCCTGTACGCCGAGCTCTACCACACCCAGTTCACCCAGGCCGAGCCGCTGGAGGAGGCGGTCCTCGGCACGGACTCGCGCTGAGCCGCACGTCACGGCGCGTCGAAGGCGCCGCCCCTCGGTCCACGACCGGCGGGCGGCGCCTTCGGCATGCCCCACGACGACCACGACGCCCCGGTCGGCCGGCTCCGCGGAACCGGTCAACTGAGGCGCGGCGCTGGTTGAACAGGCGTCGGCCAGGGCCCTTCCTCCGGATCAGGCCGGCCGGCCGACGGCGCCTTCCCGCCGGGCCCCGTGGCCCGGCAGGATCCGGAAGAGAGGTCCTAGCGACGACCGGCGGCGAAGTCGTGCACGACGACCGCGGCCGCGCCGACCGCGGGGTGGCGCTGCAGGACCGCCTCGATCTCGCCGAGCTCCATCCGGACACCCGCGAGCTTCACCTGGCGGTCCACCCGGCCGAGGTACTGCAGGGCCCCCTGTGGAAGGACCTTCACCGCGTCGCCGGTCCGGTAGAGCCGCCCGGTGGGCGTCTTGCGGAACGGGTCGCGGAAGAACGCGTCCCGGGTCCTGTCGTGGTCGAAGACATAGCCGCGTCCCACACCGACCCCGCCGACGAACAACTCGCCGGTCTCGCCCGGCTCACAGGCCTGCCAGCCGTCCTCCTCGCGGCGCAGCACGTAGAGCTGTGTGTTGATCACCGGCGTGCCGATGGGCAGGCGGAGCAGGTCGAGGTCGGCGGGAAGCACCGTGTGGTGGGTGACGTCGTCCGAGCACTCGGTCGGGCCGTAGGCATTCACCAGTCCGGCCTGGGGCATCTCCCGGAGCCAGCGGCGGGCCACTTCGGTGGGCAGCTCCTCGCCGGTGGCGAGCATCCAGCGCAGGCCGGCGAGCCGCCCGGCCGCGGGGGCGGCGGCCAGGTCGTCCAGCAGCAGACGGACCATGGTCGGCACCAGCTCCACGACGGTGACACGGTGTTCGTCGACGAGACGGGCGAAGGCCACCGAGTCGTGGGCGGTCGCGTCGGCGACCACGCTGACCTCGCCGCCGACGAGGAGCGGGCAGAGCATCTGCCAGATCGAGATGTCGAAGCCGAGCGGGGCCGTCTGCGCGACCACGTCGTCCCCGGTCAGCCCGAGGTCGACGATCTTGGCGAAGAGATGGTTGAGCATGCCCTGGTGCTCCACCACGGCGCCCTTGGGTCGGCCGGTGGAGCCGGAGGTGAACAGCACGTACCTGGGCTGGCTCTGGACCTCCAGCCGGGCCGGTCCCTGCCAGGGCTCACAGCCGCCGGCCTCGGCGGCTCGGACGACCGGGACGCCGGCCTCAGCGGCACCCTCGGCGAGCGAGGGCGAGACGGCGTCCGGGTCGGTGTCGAGGAGCAGGACGGCACCGGCCTGGCCGAGGACGTCCGCGACCCGGCGGGACGGCCAGTTGCCGTCGGCCGGCAGGTAGAGCGCCCCGAGCAACTCGGTGGCCAGGAAGGCGGCGACGACGGTGGCGCCGCGCTCGCCACCGACCGCGACGACCGCGCCCGGGCCCACCCCCGAACGCTCCATCAGGGCGGCCAGCCGCCGGGCCTCCTGGGCCAGTTCCGCGTAGCCGAGGCGGCCTCGGGCGTCACGCACGGCCGGCCGGTCGCGCTCCTGGGCGAAGCGCTCCACCCGGGTGATCACGGCGTCCGCGAGGTCGGCCGGGTGGTCGCGGGTGAGCGCCAGCTCGCGGGCCCGTTGCAACTCCTGCGGGGCGATGGCCAGTTCCGGGAGTCCGGCGGGGCCGAGCAGGCCGTCCTCGATCGTCACGAATCCGCTCCTTTTGATCGGCGGCATTATCCGCTATCAGCTGTCCAGGGAAGTTCCGGATCTTGCCGGGCCACTTCCCGTGAAGTACCGTAATCGATGCCGGGGGTGATCGGATACCGAATTCACTGGCCCGCCGGAGGCGATGGAAATTCCACGCTCAGGCCAGGGAAGCTGGGCGTCCCACTGGTCAACTCCCCTTTCTTGACAGGGGCTTTCCGCCACGTCGACCGCTTCCCACATCCATTACCGTCCTGCCGAGGTGTCCGGCACCATGCCCATTATCAGTTCCCCGCACGAATTCAATGTCGAGAATCTCTACCTGGATCTGCGCCGGGTGAACGGCACGCCGTTGTACCTGAAATGCGAGGGATTCAATTTCGCCGGGTCCATCAAGCTGAAGGCGGCCACCGCGATGGTCGATGCCGCGGAACGCGACGGCCTGCTCACACCTTCCTCGGTCCTGGTCGAGTCGTCCTCGGGCAACCTCGGCATCGCGCTGGCCATCATCGCGGCCGACCGGGGCTACCGCTTCATCTGTGTGACCGATCCCCGCTGCAACGCCACGACCCAGCGGCTGATGCGCTCCCTGGGCGCGGACGTCCGGGTGATCACCACTCAGGACGCCAACCTCGGCTATCTGCACAGCCGGATCCAGTACGTCCGCGACCTGTGCGCCACCAGCGACCGCTACGTCTGGCTCAACCAGTACGCCAACCCCAACAACTGGCGGGCGCACTACGAGAACACGGCGCCGGCCATCGCAGCCGGCTTCCCGGACCTGGAGGTGCTGTTCGTCGGCGCAGGCACCACCGGCACCCTGATGGGGTGCGCGCGCTACTTCAAGCAGCACTGCGCGGACGTCACCGTCGTGGCGATCGACGCCGTGGGCTCGGTCACCTTCGGCGGCGTCCCGGAGCGCAGGGTGGTCCCGGGTCTGGGCACCAGCACCCGTCCGGCACTGGTCGACGAGTCGTGCATCGACGACGTCGTGCACGTCTCCGAGCCCGACACCATCCGCGCCTGCCACGAGCTGGCGGCCCGTGGGTTCGTGCTCGGCGGATCGACCGGGACCGTGGTGAGCGGCGCCGCCCGCTGGCTGGCCGAGAAGTACCCGGGCGAGGACCCGGTGGCCGTCGCGATCTCCCCCGACCTCGGCGAGCGCTATCTGAACTCCCTCTACGACGATCTCTGGCTGCGCGAACACTTCGGCCAGGACGACCTGTTCACCGATCTGCACTGGAGCCTGCACCCATGACCCACGCCCCTTCCTTCTCCGTCATCTCCGGCGCACAGGTCGTCGACGTCCTGCGCGGCCGCGAGAAACAGGTGACCGCGCTGGTCGAGAAGGCGTACCGCCTGCATGGCGAGGGCCGCACGGTGAATCCCGACTCGTACTTCCTGCGCTTCCCCGAGCGGCCGTCGTCCCGGATCATCGCGCTGCCCGCCTCGGTCGGGGGCGACGTGGACGTGCACGGCATCAAGTGGATCTCCTCGTTCCCGGAGAACGTCGACGCGGGCATCCCGCGCGCCTCCGCCGTGGTCGTCCTCAACGACACCGCGACCGGCTATCCGCTGGCCTGCCTGGAGAGCTCGGTCATCAGCGCATCGCGCACCGCCGCCTCGGCGGCGCTGGCGGCGGTGACGCTCGCCGACCGGCGGGGCGTCACGCCGCGCCGGGTCGGCTTCATCGGCGTCGGGCTGATCGCCCGATACCTGCACACCTACCTGGCGGCCGCCGGCTTCGCTTTGGAGGAGGTCGGCGTCTTCGACCTCTCCCGGGAACACGCGGAGGGTTTCGAGGGGTACCTGACCCGGGCCGGGGCCGGGCCGGTCACGATCCACGACAGCGCCGAGTCGCTCGTCACAGGGTCGGACCTCGTCGTACTGGCCACGGTGGCGGGCGAGCCGCACATTCTCGACCCCGCCCTGTTCTCCCACAACCCGCTCGTCCTGCACGTCTCGCTGCGCGACCTCGCCGCCGAGATCATCCTTTCCTCGTACAACATCGTCGACGACGTCGATCACTGCCTGAAGGCGAACACCTCCCCGCACCTGGCCGAACAGCTCGCCGGGAACCGGGACTTCGTCGACGGAACCCTCTACGACGTGCTGGAGGGCCGGACCACTCCCCCGGCCGACCGGCCGGTCGTGTTCTCCCCGTTCGGCCTGGGTGTGCTGGACCTGGCGGTGGCCAAGTTCGTCTACGACGAGGTCGGCGCGGCCGGTGACCTGCTCACCGTCCCCGACTTCTTCCACGAGATGAAGCGCTACGGCTGAGGCCGGTCACGACGGAACGCATGAGGAAGGGCCCGCCGGGGAGGCGGGCCCTTCCTCATGTGTGAAGCGGTGTGCGCGTCAGTCAGGTCCGGGTCCCGGCCGCGAAGCGGATGAAGTCGGCCAGCCGCCCCACGCCCTCGGCGATCTGCGGCTGCGTCAGGTAGCTGACCGAGAGCCGCAGGCTGCGCTCGCCGCCACCCTGCGGGAAGAAGTACGACATCGGTGTCCAGATGACACCGAACTTCTCGGCGGCGATTTCCAGCGCCGCGTTGTCCGCGGTGAACGGCACGTCGACGGCCAGGAAGAAGCCCCCGGTCGGCTCGTTCCACCGGATGCCGAGTGCCGCCCGCTCCGGCTCGGGGAAGCACCGGTCCAGCTCGCGCAGCGTGGCCCGCATGGCGTCCCCGTAGTAGGCGGCCGTCCCGGCGTTGAAGTCCGAGGTGCGCCCACCGGCGGCGAGCAGCATGCCGGCCACCACCGCCTGGCTGACCGGCGAGGTGTTCACCGTCACCATGCTCTTGATCCTGGCGAGTTCGTCCGCCAGCAGGCCGCTGGCACCGTCCTCGCCGACGACCACCTGGTCGGCGACCGCGAAGCCCACCCTGGCGCCCGGGAAGAGCGTCTTGGAGAGCGAGCCCAGGTGGACGACGCGACGCGAGCGGTCGAGCGACTTCAGGGTCGGCAGTTGCCGGCCGGGGCTCACCGCCCGGTACGGGCTGTCCTCCAGGATCAGGATGTCGTGGCGCTCGGCGAGGTCGAGCAGTTCGCGGCGCTGCGCGAGCGACATCGTCGTCCCGGAGGGGTTGGAGTGGTCCGGCACGACGTAGAAGGCCCGGGGGCGCCGGCCGCGCGCCCGCTCGGCGAGGACCGCCGTCTCCAGGTCGGCGCAGCGGAACCCGCCCGGCGCCTCCGGGACGGCGGTCGGCGCGATGTCGAACAGCCGTGCCGCACCGGTGATGCCCACGTAGCAGGGGCTGGAGACCAGGAGCACGTCCGCGGGACCGGCGATCAGCGCCCTCAGGGCGATGAGCATCGCCTCCTGGGCGCCGACCGTCACCACGATGGACTCGGCGGGCACATCGATGCCCTCGTCCGTCCGCAGTGTGTCGGCGATCAGCTCGCGGATCTGGCCGGCCGTCGGACCGTACTGGAAGAGCGCGGAGCGGATGTCCTCGGGCGAGGCGCCGCCCTGGGCCAGGTGGTCGAGGTAGCGGTGCAGGTACGTGAATATCTGCTCGGTCTCGAAGAATCCGGCGTACGGGCGGCCCGGCGCGAAGGAGATCGCATCGGGGTACCGCTGGGTGACCTCGTTGAGGAAGTTCATGGTGTCGAGCACAGGATCGCTCACGCTGCCGTGCAGTTCCTCCCGGCGCAGATCGCCGGCCGGGCGGTTCGGCTGCGCCGGACGGGAGCGTGGCAGCGGCGCCGGGCGCTCCGGCAGGTCCGCACCGGCCACCAGCGCCGGGCCGGCCGCGGCTACCGAGGCGGTGCCGGTGAGGGTCATCGCCTCGGTCAGCTCCTCTGCCACGAGGCCGAGGAGGTGCTCGACCCCCTGTGCGCCGCTCACGGCCAGGCCGTGCAGCACCGGCCGCCCGAGCAGGACGGCGTCGGCACCCAGGGCCAGCGCCGCGAGGACGTCCGTTCCACGCCGTACCCCACCGTCGAGCAGCAGGGGGCAGGCGCCCGCGACCGCCTGCGCGATCTCCGGCAGCACCTCCAGCGTGGCAGGGGCCCCGTCCAGCTGGCGGCCGCCGTGGTTGGACACCACGATGCCGTCCACCCCCGCGGCGAGCGCCAGGCGGGCGTCCTCGGCCGTCAGAACCCCCTTGACCAGCACGGGCAGCGAGCTGACGGACCGCAGCCACTCGACGGTCGACCAGTCCAGCCGGGAGTCGAACTCGGTGCGGGCGTGGCCGCTGGGCGAGGAGAAGCCGCCGCCGTCGAGGTTGGCCGGGACGACGCCCTCCGGCAGCCGGAAGTCGTTGCGCAGGTCGCGCAGCCGGCGGCCGAGGTGCGGGGCGTCCACGGTCAGCACCAGCGCCTCGAATCCGGCCCGCTCGGCACGCTGGACGAGCTCGCGCGTGGTGGCGCGGTCGCGGAAGCAGTACACCTGGAGCCAGAGTGGCGCGGCGGCGGCCTCGGCGATGGACTCGAAGGTGCGGCTCGCGAAGGTGCTGACGATCAGCGGGATGCCGAGCCGGCCGGCGCCGCGAGCGGTGGCGACCTCGCCGTCCGGGTGGGCCAGCGTGTGGAACGCCATGGGTGCGACGGCGAGCGGCAGGGACCAGGTCCGGCCGAGGATCCGGGCGGCGGTGTCGGGCGCGCCGCCGCCGGTCAGCATCCTGGGGCGCAGCCTGACGCTGTCGAACACGGCCAGGTTGGCGGCGAGCGTGCGCTCCTCGCCGGCGCCGCCCGCGAGGAAGTCCCAGACGGCGGGCTCCAGGCGCAGACGTGCCAGGACCTCGTACTCAGCAGGGGTGAGCGGGCGTGCCGTCGTGGCGTCGGCGCCGCCCATCAGGAGGTCAGCCGGTCGCGCTCGACGGCCTCGTACAGGGCCCGGATGTTGGCGCTGCCGAATCCCCGGGAGCCCTCGCGCTGGATGAGCTCGAAGAAGAGGGTGTTGCGCTCGTAGGGCGAGCGGCTGAACAGCTGCAGCAGGTGGCCCCACTCGTCCCGGTCGGCCAGCACCTGGGCCTTGCGGAGCTCGGTTATCCGCACGGCGTCCCCGTCGAAGCGCTCGGCGAGCAGGTCGTAGTACGCGTCCGGGGTGTTGAGGAACTCCACGCCCCGGTCCCGGGCCTCGCCGACGGCGGAGATGATGTCGTCGACGAGGAAGGCGAGGTGCTGCACACCCGGGCCGCTGTTGCGCTCCAGGAAGGTGTCGAGCTGGCCGGGCTCCTTGCCCGGGTCCGGCGCGACGAGGGTGAAGGTGGCACGGCCGGAGTCGCTGCGCACCACGATGGAGTCCATCGCCTGTCCGCCGACGGCGACGTATTCGGAGGAGTAGCGGGAGAAACCGAAGGCGTCCCGGTAGTAGTCGGCGTACCACTCGAGTGTGCCGCCCGCGAGGCAGACCGCGACGTGGTCGAGCAGCCGGATCCGGGCGGGCGCGGCGGCGGGCGTGGACGGGCAGGGCGTCCATCTGCGGCCGTCGGCGAGCAGTTCACCGGGACCGGTGGCGACGGGGAGCAGGGTGTGGGCGACACCGCCGAAGCCGGAGACCACGATGTTGCCGCGGGCCGAGTCCAGCCGCGAGGCACCGGCCCCCACAGCCTGCTCTCCGGCCGCCACCGGGTCGTCGCAGCCGAAGGCGAGGTCGGCGATGCCGTCGCCGTGGGTGTCCAGGAAGCGCCAGACGCCCCGGCCCGAGGTGACCACCAACTGCACGTCTCCCTGGCGCAGCAGCACGGAGCTGCGGTCGGTCTCCACCGAGTCCGCGACCTTGCTGAAGCCCAGCGCCGAGACGAAGTAGTCGACGGCGGTGACTTTGTCCGAGGTGAACAGTTCGGCGTAGAGGATGTCCTGCACAGCCATGCTTCTACCTACCTCCTGAACGGCTGACGGCCGATGGCGTTTCGTTGGGGGGCTTCGCGGTCGGGCAGACGGACGGGGCGGGACCGTCGGGTCTTCGCTGTCACGAAGCCCCGGTGTCCCGCCCCGTCGGGCCCTGGGGGCGCCGGGTGGCTACCAGCGCCACTCCTGCTGCTTGAAGAGGTGACCGGCCTTGATGTTCCGGTCCTTGCACCAGGTGAGGAACTCGTCGATCTGCTTGAGCTGGTAGGTGTCCTCGTTGTAGGTGGTGGCCATCACGTGGCCGAGCCAGTCCTCCTCGCCCATGGCGTAGACGTACGCCTCCTGGGCGCCGAGCTCGGTCATGATGGCGGCGGCCTGCTCGGCGTTGGAGCCGGAGAGCTTGCGCGAGCTCGTCATCTTCTTGGGCATGGGCACGGTCAGCAGCGCCTGGTAGAGCCAGATCAGGGAGGCGCCGTCGCACTCCATGCCGAGGAAGGCGATGTCGGCGGTGCCCAGGTGTTCCTTGATGTAACGGTAGAGCGAGGGCTCGATGCCGGAGGAGTCGGCGCCGATGAAGACCTTCTTGCCGGCCAGCTCGGCCCAGTACGTGGACTTGGCCCGGATGTCCAGGTCGCAGTGCTCGCCGAGGAACGGCGTCGCCGTGATCTTGCCGCCGGGGAACTCGACCTCGTCGAAGTCGTCGACCTCGACGACGTTGAAGCCCTGGTGACGGAGCATCAGCGCCATCGAGGGGTCCGGGAGGTTGCCGCGCGAGGAGCGCGGGACGACGATCGCGCCGACGCGACCGCGCAGCTGGAGCAGGGTCTCCAGGACGATGTGGTCCTGGTGGCCGTGGGTGATCAGCACCAGGTCGATGAAGTCCGGCAGGTCGTCCAGCGTGTAGCGGTCACCGGCGGTGTTGTCGGCGCTGATGAACGGGTCGGTGACGATCGCGGCCTCGGGCGTCTGCAGGACCAGGCAGGCGTGCCCGAAGTAGCGGATCCGGCCGCCGCTGTCGATGTGGCGGTCCTCGGACAGCTCCGGACGGTCCGTCAGCAGCCGGGTGAGCTGGGCGGCCTGGGTGTCGTCCAGGCCCAGCGCCTCGCGGAGGTGGGCGAGGGTGGCGCCGTGCACACGGGCTTTGAACAGCTCGGCGAGGCCCTCGTGGCGGAACGGGATGTCCAGCTCCAGGACGTCCGGCGAGGGCAGGCGCGGGGTGCTCAGGATGAACGGGCGCTCGATCCCGGTCTCCAGGGAGAGCTGCACCGACTGACGGGCCTCGTCGTAGACCTTGCTCTTGTAGACCACCGGCTCCATGAAGCGCATCTGCGCCTGGTTGTCGGTGTCGTAGACGAGCTCGATGAGGCCGCCCAGCTCCTCGGGCATCTTGGGGTAGAGCGGGGTGAGGTCGTAGCCGGTCGCGTTCGTCCGCAGGATCTCCTGGCCGGCGGCGATCGCCTCGGCGAAGCGCAGCATGTCGGCGCGGTCACGCTTGATCGCTGCGACCAGGTCGCGGACCTCGTCGGCGCGCGACTCGGGGATGTTGACGAAGTAACCGCCGCGCAGCTCCGGGTTGTTGCTCGCCGTGACGTGCACCTGCGGGGACTGCAGGTAGGACTCCAGCAGCGGCAGCTGAAGGAACGCGAGGTTCATCGCCGCCTGGACCGGCGCGATGGTGTAGGGCCAGGCGAAGAACCTGTCCACCAGCGGCTCGATGATGGCCTTCGACCGCAGGAAAAGCTTCTCGTCGGACATCTGCACCTTCTCTCCAGAAAAAAATAATCAGAACGAATTGACCAAACGGCCGGGGAGGCGTCCCGGAATGACGGGTGCTCGGCCGCACGTTGATGGAATGACGACCAGAGAGAATCAGCTCGGGCCAGGCCCGGAAAGCCGACGAAACCACATCCGCTTCGCCACAAACGGATTGCCGCACGCAACGCTCTCCGGAATCAGGATGGCCCGGGGCGGCGCAGTGGATCAATACTCGCCCGCTGCCAGCGGTCCTTGAACACCAGGCCGGGCGCGGGGGCCCTAGAGGCCCCCGCCCGTCCGCTCCCCCCTGTGCAACTGTGTCGGCGCGCCGGTTGAACGGCCGACTCGTCGGGCGGGCAGCCGGGCGTCGCCGGGAAGAACCGGCGGGTGCGGCTCATCACCCGGGCGTCTGCGGGGCGAGCTCGTGCACCGGTACGACGTTCAGGAAGGCGACGTCGCCAATGCCCCGCGCGGTCAGGCCCGTCACCGTGAGCGACTGGTCGTCGTTCAGCACCACCGAGGCGCCCTCGTCGGCCAGGAGCTCGGTGAGCACTGCGACATCGGGCGTGCGCACCAGCACCCGCGGCCTGTTGTCGCGGCCGAGGAGCAGCGACGCCCGCCGCCCCTCGACCCTGCGACCGCCCGCGATGACCACCAGGTCCTCGGCCATGCCCCTGAGTTCGATCGGAGGCTGGCCGGAGACGAGCACGGTGCGGCCCTCGCCGGCCAGCCGCCGGAACAGGTTGCCCGCCCAGGCCAGCCCACGGTGGTCCAGCCCGTTGAGCGGCTCGTCGAAGACCAGGACCGGCGGGTCGGCGAGCAGCGCGCAGGCGACGCCGAGGCGTTGGCGCATCCCCAGCGGATAGGTGCCGACCCGGCGGTGCTCCGCCTCGGTCAGGCCGACCTCGTCCAGCACCTGGTCCACACGGTCGCGGGGCAGCCCGTACCGGCGGGCCAGTCCGATGAGGCACTCCCGGGCGGTGTTGCCGACATGACGGCAGTACACGCCGCTGGTGTCCAGCAGCGTGCCGACCTCGCGCGGCCCGGGCGGACGGTTCCGGAAGTCCCGGCCGCCGATCGAGGCGCTGCCGGCGGTCGGACTGCTCAGGCCCAGCAGCAGGCGCAAGGTCGTGCTCTTGCCCGCGCCTTCTGGCCCGAGCAGCCCGGTGACGCGTCCGGACTCGGCCGTGAAGCTCAGACCGTCGACGACCGTAGCTTCGCCGTAACGTTTCGTCAGTTCTCTGATCTCGATCATGATCACCATGGTGAAGAGGGCCGGGCCCGCACCGCATCGGGCCTTCGGTGGCAACAACCGAGGGAGCCTGTCAACCCTGGAATGACATCTACGGCCCGACGCCGCCCGCGAGCGGATCTGATACCGCGCGCCGCCACGGGCCGTTCACAGCAGTCCTCACGCCCGCGGGGAAGGCCAAGTCTTTCGGACGAAGATCCTTCCCTGCAAGGATGACGGCCCATTCTGCACCTTCCGCAGACAACCCCTTGAGGAGACCCCGATGGGCATGACATCGGCATGCGGGAAAACCCTCGATCCCGACCGCCGAAAAGACGTCGGCGACCCCGACGGAAAGGCGGCGCGGTATGCCTGAGAACGCACCCGGAAATCGCCCTGGACTGATGACCGGAGCGCCGCTCGACCACAGCGGCGTCGAACGAGCCGAACACGAACTCGCCGGCCGGGTCTGGCGCACTCCCGTGGTGCGCTGCGCCCCGCTGGACGCCATCGCCGGTGCCCGACTGTGGCTGAAGGCCGAGAACCTCCAGCACGGCGGGTCGTTCAAGGTGCGCGGTGCCCTGTTGGCGGTGGACGAACTGGCCAGGACCGGCAGCCGCGGCGTGATCGCCCAGAGTACGGGCAACCACGCCATCGCCGTCGCGCTCGCGGCCCGGGAACACCGGCTCCCCGCCACGCTCGTGCTGCCCGCCGACGCACCGCCCGCCAAGGTCCGCCGGATCCGGGACACCGGGGCCGAGGTGGTCATCGCCGGCACCCTGCTCGCCGAACGCGTCGCCGTCGTCGAGGAGTTGCGGGAGAGACACGGCTACGACGCGGTCGACCCCTACCAGAATCCGCGGGTCGTCCTGGGACAGGCCACCGCGACCGCGGAACTGCTCGGCCAGGTCGCGGCCGAGGGTGTGCGGCTGGACGCCGTGGTCGTCCCGGTCGGCGGCGGCAGCGCCGTCGCGGGCGCCTGCCTGGCCGCCGAAGGGTCCGGTACGGCGGTGGTCGGCGCGGAACCCGGGTCCGTGCCGGCGCTCACCGCCGCCCTTGACGCCGGCCGGCCGGTGACCGTCCCGGCCCGGTACACCCTCGCCGACGGGCTGCGCCCCGACCGGATCGGTGCGCTGCCCTTCGAACTCGCCGAGCACGCGGTCGCCTCGGTGGTCACCGTCCCGGAGTCTGCCATAGGCGAGGCCCTGATGGCCGCGTTCCTGCACGCCCGGCTGGTCGTGGAACCGGCCGCGGCCACCGCGCTCGCCGCCGCCCTGGCCCACGCCGCCGAGTACGGCTCGGACGTGGGCGTCCTGCTCAGCGGCGGCAACGTCGAACCGAGCCTGGTCACCTCGATGCTCGCCGGGTGTGGCGGCCCCGGCTGAGGCCGCCACACCCCGGCTGCATACCGGCCTCAGTCCTGCCGGGCGAGCCATGCGGACACCTCGGCCCAGATGAGGCCGAGGTTCTCCGGCTTCGCGAGGTCGTAGTGGGTGCACGGCACGCCGGCCTGCGACACCGTTCCGGTCACGAACCCGGCCCAGGCCTCGGCGGTCGGCGCGTCCTCCTCACGACCCTCCTCGGCGACGATCAGCAGGGCGTCGCCGTCGAACCGTCCGTGCACATGGGAGTGCCGGATCCGACGGCCGTTGTACAGCACCTTCGCGAAGGTCCGGTACTCCTCGTCGGTGATCGCGCCGAGCGCTCCGCCCGCCTCCAGCCGCACCACGTCGACCAGCCGGCCCATCAGTTCCTCGTGGTCGAACTCGGCCTCCTGCGCCGCGAGGGCTTTCTCCTCCTCGGGGTCCCACGGGTACTGGTCGAGCATCACCAGCGCTCCGACCTCCTCGCCGGCCGCCTGCAACTGCACGGCGACCTCGTGGGCGACCACGCCGCCGTACGACCAGCCGAGCAGGTGGTACGGGCCGCTCGGCTGCACCGACCGCATCTGCTCGATGTAGTCCGCGGCCATCTCCACGATGGATCGGGCGAGTTCTGTGCTGCCGTCGAGGCCGCGGGCCTGCAGGGCGTACAGCGGGACGTCGGCCGGCACATGGCGCACCAGCGGCATGTAGCACCAGCTGACACCACCTGCCGGGTGGAAGAAGAAGAACGGTGGCCGTTCGCCCTGCTCCCGGATGGGCAGCAGCACATCCAGCGCGTCCCGCACCGAGGACAGGCTCATCCGCTTCATCAGCTCGGCCACGGTGGGCGCCGCGAAGAGGTCCCGCACCGCGATCGTCACTCCGCGCTCCCGCAGCTTCTCCACCAGCCGGACGGCGAGCAGCGAGTGACCGCCGAGGGCGAAGAAGTCGTCGTCCACGCCGACGCTGTCCAGTCCGAGGACCTCCGCGAACGCGGCCCCGATGTTCGCCTCGAAAGAGGTCACCGAGTGGTGGGCGTCCTCGCGTACCTCGGTCTCCGGCACCGGGAGTGCCTTGCGGTCCAGTTTGCCGTTCGGCATCAGCGGCAGCTTGTCGAGCACCACCACCGCGGACGGGACCATGTACCCCGGCAGCCGGCCCTGCGCCACCGCGCGTACCGCCTGCCCGAGCTGGTCCAGCTCCTCCTGCGCGACGCCCCGGTTCGGCACCACGTACGCCACCAGCCGCTGGTCGCCCGGGACGTCCTCGCGCACCAGCGCCACGGCCTGGCCCACCGACCGATGCCCGGCGAGCACCGACTCGATCTCGCCCAGCTCGACCCGGAAACCGCGCACCTTCACCTGGTCGTCCGAGCGCCCGACGTACTGCAGGTCACCGTTCGCGGTCCACCGCACCACGTCGCCCGTCCGGTACATCCGCTCGCCCACGCCCACGCCCGCGAACGGGTCGGCGACGAACCGGCCCGCCGTGAGACCGGGCCGGCCCAGGTAGCCGCGTGCCACGCTGCGCCCGGCGATGTACAGCTCGCCGGCCACGCCGACCGGCACCGGCGACAGGCGCTCGTCCAGCACGTACACCCGGGTGTTCCCGATCGGGGAGCCGATCGACGACGCGTCCGTGTCCTCGCCCGCCAGTTCCTTCCCGGTCGACCAGACCGTGGTCTCGGTCGGTCCGTACAGGTTGGTCAGCGTGGGCGTACGGCTCAGCAGGGTTCGCGCCAGGTCCGCGGGCAGCGCCTCGGCACCGATCATCGCCCGCACACGGGTCCAGTCCACCGGGTCCTCCGCGTCGGCCACCAGGCCGCGCCACAGGCTCGGCGTGGCGTGCACGATCGTCGAACCGGTGTCCCGTATCAGGGCGCGCAGCGCCCAGGGGTCGAGCACCTGCTCCTGGGCGGCCAACACGATCCGGGCGCCGTTCAGCAGCGGCAGGTAGAACTCGAATCCGGCCATGTCGCAGCCGTGCGTGCTGACCGCCAGCAGCCGCTCGTCGGCGTCCAGGGCGAAGCGGTCCTGCATCGCCGAGAGGAAGTTGACGATCGCCCGGTGCTCCACCAGCACGCCCTTGGGGCGCCCGGTGGAGCCGGAGGTGTAGATCACCCACATCGGGTGCTCCGGCCGCAGGGCCGCCGTGCGCTCCCCGTCCGTCAGCGGGCCGTCCGGCAGCGCCGTCAGCTCGGCCCGCACCGCGGCGGAGTCGAGCACCACGACCGGGACCGGGTCCACCTCCGTGTCCTCGGCCGGCCGGGCCTCGGGCTCGGCCGGCCGCTCGCCCAGGCTTTCGCTGGTGAGACGGCAGACCGCACCCGAGTCGGCGATCACATAGGCGATCCGGTCCGCCGGGTACGCCGGGTCGATCGGCAGGTAGGTGGCGCCCGCCTTGATGACCCCGAGGAGCGCCACCACCAGGTCGACGGTGCGCTCGAAGACCGCCGCGACCACGTCCTCCGGGCCGATCCCCCGGCCCGCGAGCAGCCGCGCCACCCGGTTCGCCCGGGCGTCCAGTTCGGCGTAACTGAGTTCGGTCTCGCCCTGCACCAGGGCGATCGCGTCGGGCGTCCGGGACACCTGCGCCTCGAACAGCTCCACGACCGTCGCGTCCGGCACCGGCGCCTCGGTGGCGTTCCACTCGGTGAGCACCCGGTGCCGCTCCTCCGGGCCGAGCAGATCGACCTCGCTGAGCCGCAGGTCCGGGTCGGTGCCCAGGGTCGTCAGCAGCCGGACCCACCGCTGCGCGATGCGCACGCTCGACTCGGCGTCGAAGAGGTCCGCCGAGGCGGTGAGCCCTCCGTGCAGCCCGGCCGGTGCGCCGTCCGGGTCGTGCACCTCCACCAGGTCGAAGTCCAGGTCGAACTTGACCGAGGCGGAGCGGGTGGCCAGGACGCCTCCGTCGGCGGCCTCGTGGGAGTCGCCGCCGACCCAGTGGCCGGACTCCTCGGTCCTCCGCTCGCTCTTCGCGCGGACAGCGTTCTCCAGCAGGAACATCACCTGGAAGAGCGGGTGGCGGGCCATCGAACGGGCCGGCGACAGTTCCTCCACCAGCTTCTCGAACGGCACGTCCGTGTGGGAGAGCGACCCCAGGGCCGCCTCCCGGACCCGAGCGAGCACCTCACGGAAGGTCGGGTCGCCCGACACGTCGGTCCGCACCACGAAGGTGTTGACGAAGTACCCGATCAGCGGGTTCAGCGCCTCGTCCGTACGGCCCGCCGCGGCCGATCCGATGGGGAAGTCGGTGCCCGCCCCGAGCCGGTTGAGCAGCACGGACAGCGCACCGTGCATGACCATGAACATGGTCACGCCCTCGGCCCTAGCCATCTCCGTCAGCTTCGCGTGCACCTCCGGCGAGATCTCCACGGCCGTCCGGTGCCCCCGGTGGCTCGCCGTCGCCGGACGCGGCCGGTCGCTCGGCAGCTCGAGTTCCTCGGGAATTCCGGCCAGCGCCTCACGCCAGTAGGCGACCTGACGGGCACTCAGGCTGGCCGGGTCGGTGGAGTCGCCGAGCGCCTCGCGCTGCCAGAGCGCGTAGTCCGCGTACTGGACCGGCAGCGGCTCCCACGCGGGTGCCCGGCCGGCGCTGCGCGCCTCGTACGCGGTCCTCAGGTCGGCCATCGTCGGCCCCCACGACCAGCCGTCGGAGGCGATGTGGTGCACCACGATCGACAGCAGGCACTCCCCCGGACCGGCCCGGAACAGCGTCGCCCGGATCGGGATCTCGGCGGACAGGTCGAACTCGTACCGCTCGGCCCGGTCGACCGCGGCGCCCAGCGCCTCCGGCTCCACGTCGATCACCTGCAGTGCCCAGTCCAGGCGGGCGGTCTCGAGGATCTGCTGGTAGGGCTCGCCGTCGACCGCCGGGAACACCGTGCGCAGCACCTCGTGCCGCTCGATCAGGTCGAGGAAGGCGGCGTTCAAGTGCCCCGCGTCCACATCGCCCGGGAGCTGCGAGCTGACCGGGATGTTGTAGGTGCTGCTGGGCCCGTCCATCTGGTTGATGATCCAGAGCCGGCGCTGTCCGTAGGAGAGTGGGAGGTGGTCCGGGCGTGGCATCGGTGTGAGCGGAGTACGCGCGTTCTCGGCGCCCGTGAGGCGGGCAGCGAGGGCGGCGACGGTCGGCGCCTCGAACACGGTACGGATCTCGGCCTCGACACCCAGCACCGTACGGATACGACTGACCAGCCGCACCGCCAGCAGGGAGTGACCCCCCAAGTCGAAGAAGTCGTCATCGACCCCGACCCGCTCCACACCCAGCACTTCGGCGAAGGCCAGACAGAGCAACTCCTCCTGCAGCGTCGCCGCACGACGACCGCCACCCGTGACACACGCACCGAACTCGGGAACCGGCAGCGCCTTGCGGTCCAGCTTGCCGTTACCACTCAACGGCAGCACATCCAGGACCACGACAGCGGAGGGCACCATGTGCTCCGGCAGCCTGCCACTGAC
>NZ_JBFAWF010000035.1:0-68427 GCF_040680195.1 Streptomyces sp. NPDC052109
CTCCGCCGCAACGCCCGCGACCCCCACCGCCCACTCGAACTCCTCGGCCTCGGATGATCACAAACCGGACGTCATCCGACCACGCCGAAGCCCTGCCCGGGGTCCTGCACAAACTCCTGTTCTCCACAGCCGCCGAGGGCGGGGCCGTCTGGCGCAACGCCTTCAATGCGCACGCCTGGAAGCCCGCCCTCGCTGCGGCGGGACCGATCCCCGAGCCCGGGCCGGGGAAGCGGTAGCAGGAAGCGCGCGAAGACGGCATGCGCGCGCTCCGGCACTTCTCCGCTTCGGTGCCCTCGACGCAGAAGAGAAAGCGTCAGGGCCCTGATCGCCTACCTCGGCCGTGCCGACGCCGGGTTCACGCTCCGGACCTGCACCCGTCTCATGCCGAGCGGCGGGACGCGTACGCGGAAGGCTGTCGACGCGATGGACCGCACGGCCCGCGAGCCCCCGGCGAGGACCCTGCCGGCCTGCCTCGACCGGCACGCCCGGCCCCACACCCCAGCTGTCACCCGTCTGGAGCGCCTGCAGGTGCGCCTGGAGCCGAGCGAACGCGAGTGGACGCAGACTCATGTGTGCTGCCTCAGGCGTCGGCACCTTGTCGGTCGTGTCCCCGGTCAGGCCGGTTAGGCCGCAGGGCCGCACAGGTCGAGCCGTCTTCCAGGATCGAGGTACAGAAATGCCGTATGTAGCCAAGGACCGCCCGCGCATCGGCTGGATCGGCACCGGCCGCATGGGCTTCCAACTCGCCGCCCGGCTGCTGGACGCGGGGCACGACGTGGCCGTCTACAACAGGACCCGCGCCAAGGCCGAACCGCTGGCTGAACGGGGAGCCGCGGTCGTCGACCGGCCCGCCGATCTCGCCGACCGGGACGTCGTCTTCACCATGGTCTCGGCCTCGCCCGACCTGGAGGCGGTCACCACGGGCCCGGGCGGCGTGTTGACCTCGCCCGATGCCGCGCCGGGGGTGCTGGTCGACAGCTCCACGGTGTCCACGCAGATGTCGGCGCTGATTCGGAAAGAAGCCGCCGAACGCGGGACCGACTTCCTGGCCGCCCCGGTGAGTGGCAATCCGAAAGTGATCGCCGCAGGCAAGCTGACCGTCGCGGTCTCCGGCTCGCGCGAGGCATTCGGCCAGGTCGAGCCGTTGCTCGCGCTGCTGGGGCGGGGGGTGACCTACGTCGGCGAGGGCGAAGTCGCCCGTCTCGTCAAGATCGCACACAACGTCTTCCTCGGCGTCGTCACCCAGTCGCTCGCCGAGATCACCATCCTCGCGGAGAAGGGCGGTGTCAGCCGTGCCGCCTTCCTGGAATTCCTCAACGACTCCGTGATGGGCTCGGTCTACACCCGCTACAAGTCGCCCGCGCTGGTCAACCTGGACTTCACGCCGACGTTCACCATGCCGCTGCTGCGCAAGGACTTCGACCTGGGACTGTCCGCCGCCCGCGAGCTGGAGGTCCCGATGCCGCTCGCCGCCGCCGCCGCTCAACTCGTCGCTGGTGCCATCGGTGCGGGGCACGCCGAGGAGGACTTCGCCGCCCTGATCCTCGAACAGGCCAGGAACTCCGGCATCACGCTGGACGCCCAGAACGTCCCCGTGGACGACGGCCTGTCACCGCACGCCTGACCGGCTGGGGCTCGACCGGGTTGGATGGGACGGCGACTGGCTTCGATGAGAAAGGACGACCGCAAGAGCACTTACGGCTCGTTTCGTCACCATGCGCCAGCCGGCGCCGCTCTCCGGGATCTCCAGTTCAGGTCGCCGACGGCACCTCGGTGCCCACACATGATCAGTCGTCGACGCCGGCACCCGGCTCGTCGTTGCGGTCGGCCGGCCCGTGCCTGGCCTTCGCCCGCATGAAGTGCTGGACGGTCCTTCGCGACTGCCGCTTGAAAGGGGACGGCGTTCACCGTGCCGTGTCCGGCATCGGCCGCCCTCACAACCCCGCCCTCGCCCGGCGCAGGTGATCAAGGCGGGACAAGCCTCAGCCCGACCACTGCGCCGACCCGAAACCCACCCACGCCTACCGGCGCGCCCGCAGAGCACGCGGGAGCCGCAGTTTTACGATCTCCCCATGGCAGACGAGAGCCATGACGTGATTGTGATCGGAACCAGCCAGGGTGGCCGGTTTCTACCCGTCGATCTGGCGAAGGCGGGCAAGAGGGTGGCGCTCGTCGAGCGCGACCACCTAGGTGGTGTCTGCGTCAACACCGGCTGCACCCCGACCAAGACGATGGTCGCCAGCGCGCGCCTCGCCTACCAGGCGCGGCGCGGCGCGGAGTACGGCGTGCGGACCGGTCAGGTGTCGGTCGACCTCGCCGCCGTACGGGAGCGCAAGCGGGCGATGGTCGCGGGCGCGCGGGAGAACTACGCGAGCCGCCTGGCGCAGGACAAGCTCGACCTGATCGAGGGCGAGGCCCGTTTCACGGGGCCCAAGACGGTCGAGATCGCGCTGAGAAACGGCGGGACGCGGGAGATCAGCGCACCCGTGATCGTCATCGACACGGGCACCAGGCCCAGGCCGCTGGCGATCAGCGGCGCGCAAGACGTCCCTGTCCTGGACTCGACGTCGATCATGGAGCTGGGCACGCTCCCTGAGCACCTGATCATCCTCGGCGGAGGCTACATCGGCCTGGAGTTCGGGCAGATGTTCCGCAGGTTCGGCAGCGAGGTCACGATCGTCCAGACCCGCCCGCGCCTGATGATGAACGAGGACGACGACGTCTCCGACGAGGTCGCCGCCATCTTGCGCGACGACGGGATCACGGTCCTCACTTCGGCGACCCCGGACCGGGTCGAGGAGGCGGGCGGCGGGCGGGTACGACTGACCGTTCGCACGCCGGAAGGTGAGCAGCGGGTCGAGGGCTCCCACCTTCTGTCGGCCATCGGCCGCGTCCCCAACACGGAGGCGCTCGCACCGGCGGCGGCCGGCATCCGGCTGCGCGACAACGGCTTCATCGAGGTCGATGAGTACCTGGAAACGTCGGTCCCCGGCGTCTACGCCATGGGGGACGTCAAGGGAGGCCCGGCCTTCACCCACCTTTCCTACGACGATTACCGGATCCTGAACGCCAACCTGCTCGGCGGCGAGAAGGCGAGCACGCGGGACAGGATCGTTCCGTACACCGTGTTCATCGACCCGCAGCTCGGCCGCGTCGGCATGACCGAGCGGCAGGCCAGGGAGCAGAACCGCGCGGTCCGCGTCGCGAAGCTGCCGATGAACGCCGTCATCCGGGCCCTCGAGACCGGGGAGACGCGCGGCTTCATGAAGGCCGTCGTCGACGCACACACCCAGCAGATCCTCGGCGCCGCCGTGCTCGGGACGGAAGGCGGCGAGATCATGACGATGATCCAGGTCGCCATACTGGGCAAGCTCCCCTACACCGCCATGGCGAACGCCATCTTCACGCACCCGTTGCTGGCGGAGGGCCTCAACAGCCTCTTCACGACGCTCGACGCCTGAGAGGTCGTCCCGTAACCAGTGGGGCGGTTGGTGTCTACCGCTGGAGTGGCGGTGCGGGCGGCGGAGTGGCCGCGTGCGGGGTGGTGTGGCCGAGGGGGCCTGCGTCCGTCTTCATCGCCGGGTCTTTCTCGCGTTGCGCCGGCCGGATCAGGCCGCGTTGTAGACCACGGACAGGTCGTCGTCGGCGTGCTGGAGGGCGGTGTGCCGCCAGCGGGGCAGCAGCGCTTCGGTGAGCGGCAGGCGGGTGCCGAGGTTGTACGCGGCCTGTACCGCCAGCTCGGCGTCCTTGACCGCGTGCTTGAGTGCGAAGGCGGGGGTGAAGTCGCCTGCCAGCATGGAGCCGGCCTTCTGCACCGCGTACGGCGACCCGAGCGGGGTGGCCTGCAGCAGTTCCACCATCGCGGCGGGGTCCAGGCCGAGCCGGCCGGCGAAGGACAGTACCTCCGCGGTGGCTTCGACGAGGTCGACGAGCCAGCTGTTCAACACCAGCTTCGCCTTGGTTCCGTCGCCGGCCGGCCCCAGCCAGACGGTGGCCCGGCCCAGCGCGCCGAACACCGGGGCGAGGACGTCCTGAACCCGGTCGGGACCGCTGGCCAGAATGATCAACTGACCTGCCTGGGCGGGTCCTTCGCTGCCGGAGACCGGGGCGTCCACGTATGTCACCCCGCTGCGGGCCGCGATCACGGCGAGCCGGGCCGACCATTTGGCCCCGATGGTGCCCATCTGCACCCAGATCAGCCCGGGGGATCGGTCCAGGAACCCGTCCGGGCCGGTCGCGGCGCGCTCGGTGGCGGGCCCGTCGGCCAGCATGGTGATGACGATGCCGGCGCCTTGAACGGCCTGTGCCGGCTTGTCCGCGACAAACGCTCCGTGCTCGGCCAGAGCGGTGGCGCGGCCGGTCGTCCGGTTCCACACCCGAAGCTCGAAGCCGCTGCGGGCCAGGTTGGCGGCCATGGGGCCGCCCATCCGCCCGGTGCCCAGGAAAGCGATCACCGGTGTCTTCGTGGTGCGGGCGGCGCTGGAGCGGCGCTGCGTGCTGTGTCGTGCCGACGGCTGGGTGGTGGTCATGACATACCTTCCGGGGTGGGGCCGCCGACAGCAACCGCGGCGGACATGATGTGGTCGATCTCGGCCAGCTCGGTCCGGCTGAGTGCGAGCTGGAGGGCGCCGAGGCTTTCGATCAGGTGGCCCGGGGTGCGGGCACCGACGATGGCGACCTGGACGGCTGGGTGGGCCAGCACCCAGGCCACCGCCACTTCGGCGACCGATGCGGCGTGTTTGGCCGCGAAGGCGCGCAGCGCCGACACGACGTCGAGATTGCGGGCGAGCCCCGGACCGGTGAAGGCCGGACTCCCGGCGCGCCAGTCACCCGGAGGGAACGTGGTCTCGGGGGTGAAAGTCCCGCCGAGCAGTCCGTGGGCCAGGGGTCCGTAGGCCAGGACGCCGATGTGGTGCTCGGCGGCGTACGGCAGCAGGTCGGTTTCGGCGTCGCGGCGGAAGAGGTGGTAGGGCGGCTGGACGGTTTCCACCGGCAGTACGGTGGCGAACTCGGCCATCTGCGCGGGTGTGTAGTTGGAGACACCCACGTGGTGGATCAGGCCCTGCGCCATCAGTTCGGCGAGGGCGGCGGCGGTGTCCGGGACGGGGGTGCGCGGGTCGGGCCAGTGCACCTGGTACAGGTCGATGTGGTCGGTGCCCAGTGCGTCGAGGCTGGCTTCGACACCCTTGCGCAGCCATGCCGGGCTGGCGTCGCGGACCAGCCGGTCGCCGTCCCTGCGCAGCCCGCCCTTGGTGGCGATCACCACCGACTGGCGGGCCGAGCGCAGCTCGTCGGCCAGTGCCGCGCCGAGCAGCCGCTCGGCGCGGCCGAACCCGTAGGCCTGGGCGGTGTCGAAGAAGTTGATGCCCGTCGACCTCGCGTTTGCGATCGCCTCGATCGCGGCGCGCTCGTCCACGGGTCCCCACTCCCCGCCGAACTGCCACGTGCCGTACGCGACCGGAGTCACCGCCAGTCCGGATGCGCCCAGTGTCACCGTTTGCATGTCGTCCTCCTTGGGCGAGTGGGACCTTCTGTCTCGACGTTCACACCCGCCGGAAGCCGCCGGTAGTGGCCCTGAGCTTGCGGGGATACAAGCCGTCCTTGTCTCCGGCCGGCGTTCCACGAACCCCGGCGGGTGGGAAGCGGCCATCCCGCGGCCGCCGGCGGCGCGCCCGGCCGATCCCGGAGTCGGCCGCGCTCGACAGCGCCTCGGACGGCAATGCGGCGGCAGGCGGCCGCGCGGCGGATCCGGGTGGCCACACAGGGGAGTGGCGCCGGGGCGGTGCCGGGCAACGCCGGTCCGAGGTCCCTGTGCCGCGGCAGTACGCGGCCCCGCCGAGCTGCGCGGGGTCAGCCGGGCTGTGCGGGGTCGGCCGACGGTGTCCACCGAGCGGTCGGCGCCGGCCGCTCCCCGGACCACACGGTGAGGAAGTCCGGGTGTCAGGATCTGGCGGGAGGTCGGCCCTGAGCCCGCAGACGGCCCTCCACGACATCCGCCTCCCCTACGGCCGGCCCTGAGCGGGGGCATGTCGGCGACCACACATGCCCGCGGACCACCGGGTCACAACGGGTCATGTGGGCCCGGCACGGTCACGGGCCCGGGCGGCGGGTGCTCCCGGACCCGGGTGCCTGCGCCGAGCCGGATGCGCGTCGGCGCGTCCGGCCGCCTTGGTCGCGGCGGGTGATGTGAGCGATCAGGTCCCGTGCCACTCCGCTCGGCGGGGTGGACGCACCGTCCCAGATCACGCGCAGAGTCCTGCGCAGGTCGAGTTCCGGCGTCTGCACCACCACGAGCCGGCCTGTGGCCAGATCGTCCTCGACGGCCAGTTCGCTGATGACGGCAGGCGCGGTGCCGGCCAGGGCGGCCGCGCGTACCGCCGCCGTCGTGGGCAAGGACAACGCCGGGATGACCTGGGGGCCGCCAGGGCCGAGCACCTCGGCCAGCGCGGCGGTGAGGGTGTCGAGGGTGCCGGAGCCGCCCTCCCGGCTCACCAGCGGTGTGCCGACCAGCTCGGCGGCGCTGACCGGCCGGCGCCGCCGCGCCCAGGGGTGGCCCGGAGTGACGACCACGGCGAGACTGTCGTGGCCGACGACCCTGCCGTGAAGCCCGGCCGGCCGCTGCGGGCCCTCGGTGAAGCCGATGTCCGCCGTGCCCTCGGTGACGTGGGCGATCACCGTGGTGGTGTTGATCGCGGTCAGCAGGATCTCCGGAGCGGCGGTTCCCGGTCGTTGTGCCGCGCGGAAGGACGACAGCCAGCCCGGCAGGAGCTGCTCCGCGATGGTCAGGCTCGCACTGATCCGCAGCCGGTCACGCCGGTCGGCCCGCAGGGCGGCGATCCCGGCGTCCATCTCGGCCGCGACACCCAGCAGCCGGGCGGCCCACTCCGCGATCACGACGCCTTCGGTGGTCAGGCTGGACCCGCGCGGACTGCGGTGCACCAGCGTGACGCCGGTCTGGGCCTCCATCGCCCTGATCCGCGCCGAGACCGCCTGCTGGCTCACCCCGACCACCCGGGCGACGCTGTTCAGGCTGCCTTCCTGGGCCACGCCCAGCAGCAATTCCAGCGCGGCGAGGTCGGGAACGTGCGTACTGAGAGCCATGAGCCGCCCTCCCAGCTGCAAGCCGGGGTTGTATCCCCTCAAGCCTACGGCCGCTACCGGGGCGGGCCGACCTCTGCGAGCTTCGAAAACACGAACGCGGTTCCCACGCCGGGGGCTGTCCGACCACCCGGAAGAGGACGCGACCAGGAGCGCCCGGCAGGCCGTACCGCCCCGCACCCACGGCGCCGTCGCCTGCCCGCCGGGACTCCGCCCTGAGACCTGACGGGGCATGACCAGCCAGGAGACACACCATGAGCGCCACCTCGGTACTGAGCCCGTCCGAGCACGAAGTCAAGCGATCGTTTCTCCTGCAGCGGGCGCAACCCGCCATGAACGGCCTGATCGACGGCTCGCTGTCCACGCTGGCGCCGATCTTCGCCGTCGCCTTCGCCACGCTGCAGCCGCGCTACGCGTTCTTCGCCGGCCTGGCCACGGCCATCGGCGCCGGTGTCAGCATGGCCTTCTCCGAGGGTCTGTCCGACACCGGAGACCTGACCGGGCGCGGCAAGCCCTACCTGCGCGGGGCCATCACCGGGGCGGGCACGTTTCTCGGCGGGGTGCTGCACACCCTGCCCTTCCTGATCCCCCAGTACCGCCTCGCCCTGGCGGTGGCGCTGGTCACCATCACCTTCGAACTGCTGACGCTGGCCTGGATCCGCTGGCGTTTCTTCGGCACGGGCTTCCTGCGCTCGTTCGTCTCCATCGCGATCGGCGGGGCGGTCATCGCCGGCGTCAGCGCCGCACTCGGTGCCGCCGGCTGACCGTGCTCGCGGTTGTGTGTGTCATTTCTCGATGTCCAGTACGGCCATCATGCCCCGGTCCTCGTGGTTGAGGATGTGGCAGTGCAGGACGGTCTTGCCCGTGTAGTCCTTGAAGCGCATCCGGATGACGAACCGGCCCTTGGCGGGAACGCTCGCGACGTCCTGCAGGCCGTGACTCTGGTGCGGGCGGCCGTTGATGCTCATCAGCTGGAAGTGGTTGGTGTGCACGTGGAAGGAGTGTTCCTCGTTGCTTTCGTTGACCACGGTCCACTCCTCGATCGTGTTCAGCTTGGCCCGGAAGTCCACCCGGTTCGGATCGAACTGCCTGCCGTTGATGTAGAACTTGGTGCCGGCTGCGTTCTCGGAGAACACGACGGTGCGCCGCGCGGCGATCGTGGCGTGGCTCAGATCCACTGCCGGCGCGAAGGACGAGGTGGGCAGCGGCGCCGGTGACGCGGAAGGCCCTGCCGAGACGAGGGTGGCCAAGGTCGCCTGCGGGAAGAGGTTGCCGCCGGGGCCGGTCCGGTACGGGAGCGTCTGCAACTCGGTGCGGCCGGGCGGACCGCCCTGTACGAGCACGTCGAAGCGGGCCCCGGCCGCAAGGAGCAGCGAGTCGGCCGTCCAGATGCGGTCGACGGGCGTGCCGTCGTGGGCGATGACACGGAACTTCTGTCCCTGCAGGTGGACCCTGTAGTAGATGTTGGCGCTGATGTTGGCCAGCCGCCACAACTGGGTCTCGCCCGGCCGGATGCGGATGACCGGGTTCAGCTGGCCGTTGACGGTGCGATGGGTGGGCGCACCGATGTGCAGGCCCTGGGTCTTGACGGCGTCGCCCTGGAGCTGGAAGTCCTTGAGCGCGATGGCGTGCTCGGTGATGTGGCGCAGGTTCGCCGGAAGGTACTGCTGCAGGCCGTCGACGACAAGGAGGCCCGACATGCCCCCGGCGACCTGCGCCGCGGAGGTGTGGTCGGTGTGGGGGTGGTACCAGTAGGTGCCGGCACGCAGAGTACGGGGGAACTGGAAGGAGTAGTGGAACGTCTGACCCGGACGGATGTGGAGGAAGACGTTGTCGGCGGCGCCGCTCGGTGACACATGGAGACCGTGCACATGCAGGTTGGTCTCCTCGTCGAGCGTGTTCTTCAGGGCCAGCTCCATCTTGTCCCCCGGCCGGATCCGCAGCGTCGGCGGCATGTAGCTGCCGTTGTAGGTCAGACCCCACAACGCGTGGCCGCCGAGGTTCACCCGCCGTCTCTCCACGACGATGGCCGCCCGCAGCAGCCCGTTGTGACTGACCAGTTGCGCCGGGTCCCGGAGAGGAGCCCCTGCGGCGAACGAGGGTGTGGGCGACGGCGACGGCACCATCGACGACTCCGACGACGCACTGGTGCAGCCGCTCATCAGGGCACCGAAGGCAAGGACCAGCGCCGTGGTCAGACACGGCAGCGTGGAACGGGATCGCATGACGCCTCCACAGATGGACACCCCGATCCCGCGTAGCTGACCACCCGCGGAAACCCTAAGGGGAGTGAGACGCGCGCTGTCTGAGCCGTCCGAGCGACGCCCCGAAAGCCAATACCACTCACGCGGCGGAAACGGCGCACCGCCTTCTCGGTCACCCGCGAGTGATTGCTCGCTGACGCCCCTCATGTGTCACGCCATGCCGCCGAGCTCACCCCTGCGACCGTCCTCGCCCACGTGTAGACGGCACCGACCGTGTCCGCTCGACGCTCGGACGCGGGCTGAGCCGGGAACCGAGCCGACCTTGCCGGGCCGTACCGTGTGTTCCACGGGGTCTGCCGGTCCGCGGAGGCCGTACATCGCGGCCACGCCGAAGTGGTCCTTGAGCTTCAGCTTGATCTGGTTCGCGATGGCGACGCCGGATGCTCTCCCCGAGGGGCGTGACCGACCGGCTTCCCGCCCGGCGCCAGCAGGTCCGCAAGGCTCGCCGCCGTCTTCCCGCCAACCGCGTCGAAGGCCCGTCACCAGCCCGGCGACCTCGTCCGGCAACTCGTCCGGTACGGCGACGACCGCCTCGGCACCCGCCAGGACGACCGGGGACCATGGCCCTGGCTGGGGGAACACCGTGACGCGGCCGCCGACCTCGACGCCCGCGGAGCCTCGGCCTCCCCGGGAAGGCCTCGACGAGGTGGAGGTCACCAGGTTTCCGGGAATGCCGTGGTGCGGATGAGGACCTGACCACGCTCGGGCGCTGCCGGATCCGGCTCCTCGGTGACGGTCGGGACATCGGCGGGCGACCCGCCGCGGGCGTGGACGACACGACGGTTCGCGATGGTCCTCCTGCGCACAGGTATGTCGTCACGCCCGCACGCCGGGAGACCAGCGGCACGGCCGCGGAACCCGATCGGGTCATGAGCCTGTCGGCACGCTCCCGGGACGGCCGTGGTGAGCGCGGTGTCGCCGACGTGTGCGCCGTGCCGGCGGGCGAGGCGTACGGGACCGCAGTCGAGGCGTGTCCGCGGTCAGACGTCCAACGCGTGAGCCCCCGTGCCGAGTTCAGGGGCGCAGGGGTTGCGACGCGGACGCGGCGAGGGTCAGGCGTGCGAGCCGTCGCCGCTATCCGGCAGATGCCACCGATGTGGTGCGATCAGTTCTCTGACCGCCGGGTCCGGGCCCCATGAGCCGGCGGCGTACGGCTGGGGCGGCGGTGGGTTCTCGAGCAGGGGGGTCGATGCCGCCCAGATGTGCTCGATTTCGTCGGACCGCGTGAACAGCGACTGGTCGCCGAGCATGGCGTCCAGGAGCAACCGCTCGTAGCCTTCGAGTCCGTGCTCCCGGCAGAAGGAGTCGGAGTAGCGGAAGGTCATCGTTGCCGGTGTGAGCCGCATGGTGGGGCCGGGTTCCTTCGCGAGGAAGCGGGCCGCGATCCACCCGGGGTCCCCGAAGTCGATCACAATCTCGTTGCCTGTGTTCTCCTCGTGATGGGGGAGATCGGTACGGAACATCCTCAGGGGCGGCTCGCGCAGACCGAGGGTGATCACCTCGCGTTGCTGTGCGAGGTTCTTGCCGGAGCGCAGGTGGAACGGCACTCCGGCCCACCGCCAGTTGTCCACTTCCAGCCGTAGCGCGGTGAACGTCTCGGTCTGCGAATCCGGTGTGACACCCGGCTCGTCGCGGTAGCCCTCGTACTGTCCGCGTACGGCGTGGGCGGGTTGGATGGGGCGCAGTGCCTCGAAGACCTTGGCTTTCTCGTCACGCAGGGGCTGGGCGCCGAGCGAGACGGGTGGTTCCATGGCCACGATGCCGAGCACCTGGATCAGATGCGTGACGATCATGTCCCGGAAGGCTCCCGTGCGTTCGTAGAAGCCGGCGCGGCCCTCGAGACCGAGCGTCTCGGGTACGTCGATCTGCACATGGCTGACGTGGTCCCGGTTCCAGATGGGTTCGAAGAGGCCGTTGGCGAAGCGCAGGGCGAGGATGTTGTCCACCGACTCCTTGCCCAGAAAGTGGTCGATGCGGAAGACGCGGGACTCGTCGAAGACGGCGTGGATCGTGTCGTTGAGCGCTCGCGCCGAGGCGAGGTCGGTGCCGAAGGGCTTCTCCACGATCACCTTCGCGTTCGCCGCCAAGCCGGTGGCGCCGAGCATTCCGATCATGGATCCGAACGCGGCGGGTGGGACGGCGAGGTGGAACAGTCTGCGTGGCTGCCCGCCGAGGGACTCCTCGGCCGACCGTACGGCCGCGAGCAGCGGGCCGGGATCTTCGGGCTGGGCGGCGCCGAAGGACAGCGACTCCTCGAAGGACTGCCACTCCGGCCCGGACGGCTGGGACAGCCCGAAGGTGGCGACGGCATCGTGCGCGTGCTTGCGGAACGCGTCGTCGCTCAGCGCGGACCGAGCGGGACTGGAGCCCACGATGCGGTAGCCGTCCGGGAGGAGGCCGGCCCTGGCGAGGTGGAACAGGCCGGGGAGCAGTTTGCGCTTGGCGAGGTCGCCGGTGGCGCCGAAGAGCACGACCACATGGTTGTCCGGGCGGGTCACGATCGGCTCCTCTTCTCGGCGTGTCCGCCGAACTCACTGCGCATGGCGGACAGGACCCTGTCGGCGAACTCGCCGAAACCCCGGGACTGGAATCGCTCCGTGAGAGCCGTGGTGATCACGGCTGCCGGCACGCCTTCGTCGACCGCCGCGAGTACGGTCCACCGCCCCTCGCCGGAGTCCGAGACACGCCCGGTGAACTCCTCCAGCTTCGGTGACCGGGCGAGTGCGTCAGCGGTCAAATCGATGAGCCAGGAACCCACGACCGAGCCGCGGCGCCACACCTCGGCCACCTCGCCGACGTCGATCTCGTACTGGTAGGCCTCAGGTTCGCGCAGCGGGGCGGTCTCGGCGTCGGCGGTGTGCTTGCGGCGCCCGGCGTCGGCGTGCTCGATGATGCTGAGTCCCTCGGCGATCGAGGCCATCATTCCGTACTCGATCCCGTTGTGGACCATCTTCACGAAGTGCCCTGCTCCACTCGGCCCGCAGTGCAGATAGCCCTGCGATGCCGTCCCGTCGGCCTGCCTGCTCGGGGTCGGCTCGGCGGAGCCGGCGCCGGGTGCGATGGCCTTGAAGACGGGGTCGAGCCGGGCAACGGGCTCCGGTTCGCCGCCGATCATGAGGCAGTACCCGCGGTCAAGTCCCCAGACACCGCCCGAGGTCCCGCAGTCGAGGTAATGGATGCGGCGAGGAGCGAGCTGTGCCGCACGGGCGATGTCGTCGCGGTAGTAGGAGTTGCCGCCATCGATGACCGTGTCGTCCGCGTCGAGGAGCTCGGCCAGCTGGTCGAGGGTGGGCTGTACGACGGCGGCGGGGAGCATGAGCCAGGCGGTCCTTGGCCGCTCGAGCTTCGCCACGAAGTCGCCGAGCGAGCCGGCGGCGACCGCGCCCTCGCCTTCCAGCTCCTTCACCGCGCTTTCGTTGAGGTCGTAGACCACACAGTGATGGCCGTCGCGCATGAGCCGGCGCACGAGGTTCGCGCCCATCCGGCCGAGTCCGATCATGCCGAGCTGCATGGGGGTGTCGGAAGCCATGGCTGCCCTCCTGGGGGACGGGCCCTAGTGCTTCAGGGCGCGGTAACGGCGGATGGGGGCATGGGTCGATGAGTCGTGGGCGAGCTCCGGTTCGGCTTCGGAGGAGGGTTCGGGGGTGATCCGGGCGGCGAGTGCCGTGCCGAGCCCCACGCCCCACTGGTCGAAGGAGCCGATGTCCCAGATCACCCCCTCGCTCCGGCGAAGGTGAGCCGGGTCTTGGTCGACGGCGTCAGGTCGGCCGGTCCGCCGAGGAACCAGGGCACCGCCTCGGCGACGGCGTCCAGCACCTGGCCCGACGGGTCGCGGCTCGCCAGGCCCTTCGGATCGGCGGGAAAGGCGGGCAGGGCGCTGCGACAGGCGTCGAAGGTCCTCTCCCAGGCGGTGCGCAACCCGGCGCCCCGCGCCCCGATGCCTCGGGCGAACCGGTCGGGTACGCCGTCGGGTACGTGGAAGTCGGCGTCCGGCGGTATCCGAGGACGCGCTTGGTGGCTCCCCTCCGGCCCGAATGGCGTTCCGTGGGCTTTCGGCGGGTCCTCGACGGTCGAGTAGCCGATGGGACTGTGGACCAGGACCAGGGGCGGACGCTCGCTCTCGGCGCGGCAGGTGTGGAAGGCGCGGCTCGCGCCGACGTCCTCGGTGAAGGCGATGTCGGTGTGGCCGTCGATGGTGACCCGGTCGGAGTCGTAGATCCAGCACGGGTTGGACAGTTGGAGGCGCCCGGCGAGCGACGCCGCCTCGGCGGAGACGCCCTCCATCGTGCAGCCGTCGCCGGCGAGCGCGTACCCGCCGAAGTCGAAGAGGGTGAAGTCTCCGCGGCTGAACCCTGCTCCCAGCCACCGGCCGGCGACTGCCATACCGACGGAGGTGGCGACCTCCTGGCCGAGCGGACCGGTGGTCGTCTCGACGCCGCTCGTCCACGGGTACTCGGGGTGGCCGGGGCAGCGGGAACCGATCTGCCGGAAGGACTTGAGGTCGTCCAGGGTCACCGCCGGACGGCCGAGCACCTCGCCGCGCGGATCGACCGTGCGGACGCCGGTCAGGTGCGGCAACGACCAGAGGAGGGCCGAGGCGTGGCCCTCGCAGAGCACGAAACGGTCGCGGTGGGGCCAGACGGGGTCGGCGGGATCGAGGCGCAGGAACCGCTGCCACAGCGTGTGTGCGACGGGTGCCATTCCCATCGGGGTCCCGGGATGCCCCGCATTCGCCTTCTGGACCGCGTCCGTGCACAGTCCGCGAATCGTGTTCACCGACAGCGTGTCCAAGTCGGTCATCGCGGCGCCGCCCTCCGTGCTCTCGCTGGATGCCTGCGCTTGTGCGCTGGGCCGACGGGCCCGGCCGACGGGGCCGGAGGAGGGCCGCGGCCGCGCGAGAGAGGCAGGTCAGTGATTCCGGAAGGACGGCCTGCGCAGGCCACATGGTGGCAAGTTCGGCCGAACGCAGGTCATCAACTCACCCACTCCGATCAGCCTAGGGTCGCCCCTGCCCGCACTCAACTCGAGCGGTTCTGCCGGCCGGGCAGGGCCGCTCGGCGCGGTTCGTCACGATCTGTGTGCGAGGCGATACGCCAGGCGCAGGCGCAGGCGCAAGGTGCCGTGCCACCGCCTGACCGCCGACTCCCCCACGGGCTTCAGGGGGAGGGGCAGGCCACCGTACCGGGGTGCGCCCTTCGGCGGGTGCGGTGGAGCGGCCGTCTACCTGATGCGGCTTTCGCTGCCACTGCTCCCCGGCTGCGGGGCGGATCCGGCCGCGCTCGCCGCCTTGAGGATGAGACCGGCGACGGCGTCGGGCTGGGCGATGAGGGAGACGTGGCAGGAGTTGATCTCGACTGTGTGGGAGTGGGCCCGCCTGGCCTCGAAGCGCTCCTGCTCCGGGGTGATGGTCATGTCCCGCCGGCCCACCAGGGCCCAGGACGGAATGTTCTTCCACGCGGCGACCTCGGCCTTCTCGGAGAACGCGGTCGTGGCGGCCGGTCGCTGGGTGACGCCCAGCAGGTTCGCCTGAGCCGCCGGCAGGCAGGCGGCGAAGACCGAGTGCACCTTGCTCCGTTTCAGGTAGAGGTCGGTGCCGTTCATGTCGCCGGTGCGGTACTTCACCGACTCGGTGGCGGTGGCCAGGGCGCTGGGGAAGCGGGCGGACAGCGACATGCCGCTCTCACCGACGTCGGGCACCAGCGCATTGATGTACACCAGCGACTTCACCTGGGGGTTGCCCGCAGCCGCCGAGCTGATGACGGCACCACCGTAGGAGTGACCGGCCAGCACGATGGGGCCTCTGACCGACTTCAGCACCGAGGCGATGTACGCGGCATCGCTGTGCAGGCCGCGCAGCGGGTTGGCCGGGGCCATGACCGTGTAGCCGCGACGCTCCAGCCGCTCGATCACCCCGTTCCAGCTGGAGCCGTCGGCGAACGCGCCGTGCACGAGGACGATGGTCGGTGCGGCGCCGCTCGCCCCGCTCTGCGCCACGGCCGGGGCCGTGGGCACCGCACACAGGACGGCGGCCGCGCACCCGGCGGCCGCGATGCGCCGACGCCGGGTGACCAGCAGCGCGCTGGGTATGGCAGATGCTGTCATGGCGATCTCGCTCTCGCTCAGGGCTACGGTCAACACGGTTCAG
Organism: Streptomyces sp. NPDC052109; assembly: GCF_040680195.1. Classification (NCBI taxonomy): domain Bacteria; kingdom Bacillati; phylum Actinomycetota; class Actinomycetes; order Kitasatosporales; family Streptomycetaceae; genus Streptomyces; species Streptomyces sp. NPDC052109. The sequence goes on from NZ_JBFAWF010000035.1 coordinate 15,508, forward strand.
GACTCGAGAGCGACGGGCTCGGCGAGATCGTCCAAGCGGGTGACCGGGGCGTGGCATTCGAGTGAGGCTCGCATCCTCCTCGGGGCCGCTCACACCTGCAGGCGGCCGTTGTCAGCCTGTCGGACGCACACGGTCACTCTTCTGCCAACGGCGGCCGCGGTGAGCGCGGCGGCCAGGTCCGGCTCTGCGCCCCGCCCCTCAGGGCCTCAGTCGGCCATGTCCCTGTCAGGGGAAGGTGGGCTCGCAGGGTGGTTCCCTGCCCGTCGGGGCCGTGGAGGGTCAGGGGCCGCCGGGGCTCTTACGCAGTCGGTGAGGCCGATCAGCCACCTGGGTGGTACCAGGGGCAGGCACCCAGCGAGGAGGCCACCAGCGGGCCGGCGAGCAGCGGCCGGTGCGGCCTCTGCCCGCCTCTCCTCCGCGAGTCTTCGGACGCCCGCTGGGCAGTTGCTGAACAAGGTTCCCGAGGTCACCATCCGGTTCTGGATCATCAAGATCTTGTGCACCACGGTCGGCGAGAGCTTCGCCGACTGGATCAACATGAACCTCGATGTGGGCCTGACCGACACGGCAGGGCCTGAAGGCACTGCGCGCCCCGAACCCCGACACGGCCACCGAGGTCAAGGCACTCCACACGCTCCTGACCTCACTCGGCTGACCCACCGAGACGACGCCCCGACACATCCCCTGCGCCGGGGCAGGCGCCCTCCCGAACTTCACCCGGCTCGCGGATCGCCGGCTGCGGCGGGCGTCGTCAGGTCGGCCAAGTCGCCGAGGGAGAACGCCGATTGCTGAGATCGAACTCGTGGTGTCGTGACCGGTTTGCGGGCCTGAGGGACCCGTGCCGCCCCGCGTTGCGGTCAGGTCTCGTCGTCACCTGGTGAAGACGAGACTGACGTTGTGTCCGCCGAACCCGAACGAGTTGGCCAGCGCGGCAGACCACTGACCGGTGCGCCGCTCACCGCGCACCAGGTCCAGTTCCACGCGCGGGTCGGGTTCGTCGAGGTTGCGCGTGGCCGGCACCGTGCCGTCCTTGAGCGCGAAGAGAGCGGCCATAGCGCCAACCGTTCCGGACGCGCCCATCATGTGCCCTGTCATCGACTTCGTCGCCGTCACCGCGGCGTGGCCGCCGATCACCCGGCCGATCGCCTCGGCCTCCGCCAGGTCGCCGGACTCCGTCGAGGTGGCGTGGGCGTGCACGACCCCGATGTCCGCCGGGGCCAGGCCGGCGTCGCGCAGCGCCAGTTCCATGGCGAGGGCCTGACCTTCCGCGTCGGAGGCCGTGATGTGGTTCGCGCTCGAACTCACGGCGCTGCCGGCCAGTGTGCCGTAGGTACGTGCTCCACGGGCCCGGGCGAACTCGGCGCGTTCGAGCACCATCATCCCCGCGCCCTCGCCCATGACGAAACCGGACCGATTGACGTCGAACGGGCGGGACACGGTCTCCGGGTCCGCGGACTGCGTGGACAGGGCCTTCATCTGGGCGAATGCCGCGATGGTGAACGGGTGCAGGCATGCCTCCACGCCGCCTGCGACGACCACGTCCGCCCGACCGCTGCGGATCAGATCCTGCCCCAGGGCGAGGGCCTCCGCCCCGGACGCACAGGCACTCACCGGAGTCCTGGCGCCTCCCTTCGCGCCCAGGTCCATGCTCACCCAAGCGGCCGGCCCGTTGGGCATCAGCATGGGGACCGCGAACGGCGACAGCCGGCGAATCCCGGCGCGTTCGAAGACGTCGTCCTGCCCCAGCGTGGTGAGGACACCACCGGTCCCGGTACCGATGACGACGGCGAATCGTTCCGGCTCGACCTGCGGAGCACCGGCGTCCTGCCAAGCTTCGCGCGCAGTGAGGACGGCGACCTGCTCACCTCGGTCCAGCTTCCTGGCCTCGGCCCTCGGAAGCAGGGAGGCAGGGTCCACCGTGAGCCCGGCCGCAACGTGCACGGGCAGGTCCGCGGCCCACTCCTCCGCCAGGAAACGCACCCCCGACTTCCCCTCCAGCAGCCCCGACCACGACGACGGCGCATCGGCCCCCAGGGGCGTCATCGCACCGACGCCCGTCACCAGCACACGACCGTTACGGGTCACACGAGCCTCCTTGAATTGTGTAGATGCTACAGAGCGCTGACTTACCTCATGGGGATCATGCCAGCGTTGATAAGGCAAATCACGGCAGGAGTCGACCGATTCGATGGCGAGAGATTGTCCCATTTCAACAATGAACGAACGTGAACTCGTGGCTGGTTCCCGGCCGAACGGCAGCAGCTCCGCGCGGGGGTCGCGGTGGCGTCGTGCCTGGCGTCCACATCGTGGTCGGACTGTTCGGCGACGACCGTTTCCCGCGTGTCCTCCGCCAGACCCGGCACGACCCGCTTCGGTGTCCCGTGGCCGTCGGCGGCCATCCATTCGGGTGGTGTCCTGTACGGGTTCCAGGCGCGGTGACCGCGCTTCCGGGTATCCCTGAGTCTGCCGGCAGCCCCGCCTGTCACCGGGGTCCACTGGTAGTCCTACACATTGTAGGACTACTCTGTGTTCGAGACTGCCCCGTTTCCGAGCGCGTGCACGCGCTCGGCGACGCGAGCCGCTGGATCGCGTCGGGGGGCGCGGTCGGCATGACGTTCCGTCCGGTACGCGTGTCCCAGGTCCGGTCGCGCAAGGCATACACCGACACATGCCTGGAGGACATGTGGCAACAAGTGACAGCCCGGCCACCCAGCCGTCCGCGGAGGAGGTGCTCATCACTGTCGTCCTGCCGGTCTACGAGGTGCGGGAATTCCTGCCGGAATGCCTGGACTCCCTGCTCGGAGCGGCGCAGTCCTTCGAGGGCATCGAGGTGGTGGCCGTGGACGACTGTTCCCCCGACGACAGCGGTGCCCTGCTCGACGAGTACGCGGCCGGGGACTCCCGGCTGCGCGTGGTGCACCTGCCGGAGAACGTGGGGCTCGGCCGGGCGCGCGGTGAGGGGCTGGCCCGCGCCAGGGGCGAGTACGTCTGGTTCGTCGACAGCGACGACCGGCTGACGACCGGGGCGGTGGCCGCGGTCGCCGAGCGGCTGCGGCGGACCGGTCCCGACGTCCTGCTCGTCGACCACGCTCTGGTCAACCCGGACGGAAGCGTGCAACGGAACGTGCGCGCGCATCTGTTCCGGGACGCGCCCGAGACGTTCACGCTCGGGGAGCGGCCCAGCACCCTGGATCTCATCATGACCGCGTGGAGCAGAGTGCTGCGGCGGGAGTTCCTGCTCGGCCTGGACGTGGACTTCGGGCACGGGTACTACGAAGACATCTCGGTCACCTATCCCACGCTGCTCGCAGCGCGCCGGCTCAGCATGCTCGACCGGGTCTGCTACCACTACCAGCGTGGACGTGAGGGCGCGATCACGAGCACCGCCAGCCCGAAGCACTTCGATCTCTTCGGCCAGTACGAGCGGATCTTCGCCTTCATCGACCGTGAGTCCACGACCGCCGAGCCGTTCCGCAAGGCGGTGTTCGACCGCACCGTGCGCCATGCCACGACCGTGCTCGCCACCCCAGGCCTGGTGCCGGAGGATCTGCGGCGCGACTTCTTCCGGAGGGCGTCGGAGCACTTCCGGCGGTTCCGGCCGCGTGACTACACCTACCCTTCCGGGCTGCGCGGCCTGCAGTACCGGCTGGTGGAGCAAGGGGCCTATCCCGCGTACGCGGCGCTGGAGCCGGTGAACCGGCTCCGCCTCGCACTGCGTACCGCCCTCGGCCGGGCGCGCGGTGCGGTCCGGCGAACACCCCGGCTCGCGGCGACGGCGCTGCGGCGGGCCTACTACCGCGCCTGCCTGCGGCTTCCCGCCGACGACGGACTGGCCGTCTACGCCGCCTACTGGAACCGCGGTTACGCCTGCAATCCCGCGGCCATCTTCGAGAAGGCCCGTGAGCTCGCTCCCGGCATCCGCGGGGTCTGGGTGGTCGCCAGGGACAGGACGGCCTCCGTCCCACCGGGGGTCGAGTACGTGGTGGAGGGAACCCCCCGCTGCCTGCGCACCATGGCGCGGGCCAAGTACCTGGTCAACAACGTCAACTTCCCGTACGAGCTGCCCAAACGGCGTGGCGCGGTGCTGGTGCAGACACAGCACGGCACCCCTGTGAAGAAGATGGGGACGGACCTGCGGGAGCATCCCGCCGCCGCACGCGGTATGAACTTCGACCGGCTGGTGGAGCAGTGCGGGCGGTGGGACGTCCTGGTCTCGCCGAACCCGCACACCACCGAGGTCTTCACCAGGGTCTACCCCGGCGGTTACCAGGTGCTCGAGACGGGCTATCCGCGCGTCGACCGGCTGGTCACCGCCTCGCTCGACCGGGTGAACCGCGTGCGGGGCGAACTCGGCATCGCGCCCGGGCAGATCGCCGTCCTCTACGCCCCCACCCACCGCGACCACCAGGACGGGACGGCGCCCGTACCGGACGTGCAGCGGTTCGCCGACCAGCTAGGCGACGACCATGTCCTGCTGGTGCGCTCACACTACTTCGACCTTCCGAGGATCTCCCCGTCACGAGGCGTCGTGGACGTCTCGTCCCACCCGTCCATCGAAGACCTGTGCATCGCCTCCGACGTCCTGATCACCGACTACTCCTCCGTGATGTTCGACTACGCCGTCCTGGACAGGCCGATCGTGATCTACGCGCCCGACTGGGAGGCCTACCGGCGCTCGAGGGGGGTCTACTTCGACCTCCTCGCCGAGGGGCCCGGCGCGGTCGCCACCACGCAGGAGATGCTCATCGAGGTGTTCAGGAGCGGCGAGCACATGGGGCCGGCGGCGGCGGAGCGGCTGGCTGGGTTCCGGGATCGTTTCTGCCCCCATGACGACGGGCGCGCGGCCGAGCGCGTCGTGCGCAGCGTCTTCCTGGGGGAGTCGGCCGGGGAGCCGGCCGACCCGGACAGCCTTACGTCGGCCGGCGGTTGAACGTCGCCGGTCAGCGCCCCTTGTGGCGGGCGAGGCGCCCCGCGACAACGGTGCGCACTCCGGCAGCGCCGGCGGCGACGCGCAGGGCGAGACATCCGCTGTGGGTGGCGTACGGCTGGAGCAGCAGCAGCCGCCCTCGCCGGCCGAGCCGCACCGATCGACCGAGGCCCGATCCGGCGCGCAGCGGCCGTGTGACCGTCTCACCGTCCCGGAAGGCCAGGGTCACCCAGGCGTCCCATGTGGTGATCGTGTCGTGCGCACAGAGCGCCGCCGCGTCGACGGTGACGACGGCACGCAGGCTCTCGCCGCCGGGCAGGGTCCCCCACGCCCCCTCGTACCGGTGTACCGCGTCCGTCACCCGGTGCCGGAGCTCGACGATCGCACTCCCGGGGCCGGCGTGTGCGGTCCTGCCGTAGAGCTCGGGCAACCGTAGTTCCAGCATGGGCCGGCGGCCCGCCCTCACGTGCGCGGTGACGTAGAACGGCAGCTGCGCGAGCGGGGCGTCGGCGAGGCCGTCGAGCACGATCCCGGCCGTTCCGTCCGGGGCGGTACGCACCTCGTCCCACAGCGGTTCGCGCGTGTCACCGGCGTACGGCGGCGGCAGCCGCGGCGGGTCGGCCGCCAGCTCGGCCAGCCGTGGCAGGTTCGCGGTCTGCCGCTCGCGTCCGAGCAGGACCGCGGTGCGCCAGCGGGCCGCGGGCGTGGCCCGGGACACGGCCTCCTCCTCGAAGGCGCGTACATGCTCGCGGGAGATCCGCCACCAGGCGTCCTGGTACTCCGGGGCACGCGAAGGCAGCTCACTCAGGTAGACGGCGAGATCGAACTCCAGGAACTTGGTCTGCGCGGCGACCAGCAGATCCCGTTGACCGCTGTCCCGCATGATCTCCAGCACCTGCCGATGCGCGGTGACCCGGTCCTGCCAGTTCTGGATCCGGTCCCGGCGCAGGGAGATCGAGGGCTGACCGGTGCCGTAGCGCACATGCCAGACGTAGACGGTCTCAGGGGTGACGGCGAGGCGCGGGCAGGCCGCGTAGACGCGCGCGGTGAAGACGAAGTCCTCGTAGTGCGCCGCACCGTCGGGGAAACGGATCCGCCGGGACAGCAGGAACTCGCGGCGGTAGATCTTGTTCACCGACAGCGTGTCCCACAGTGTCTCGGGGCGCCGGGCCACCCCGTCGTGCACCGACTCCGTGGTGAACAGCTGTTCCTGCCAGGGGATCTCGCGTCCCCCGGGCAGCTCGCGCCGTACACACAGACCCGCCGCCACATCTGCGTCATGCCGCAGTGCGACGGTGAGCAGCGCGTCCACGGCCTTCGGCGCAAGCACGTCGTCGCTGTCGAGGAAGACGAGCCAGGGGAAGCGGGCCGCGGCGATACCGTCGTTGCGTGGGGTGCCGCACCCGCCGCTGTTGCCGGCACGGCGTACGACACGTACCCGAGGGTCGGCGACCGCGAGCTGTTCCAGTACGCGGGGCGTGTCGTCGGTGGACGCGTCGTCGACCACCACCACCTCGCCGACCGCATCGCCCTGTGCGAGTGCCGAGGCGACCGCCTCCGAGACTCGTTCGGCGTCGTTGTAGGTGATGACCACCACCGTCACGTCGCCATGTTTCACGCTGGACACCTCTGCTCCCCTTCGTGCGGCCATGGCAGGCACCCCTTTCGCCCAAGGAGCACAGGCCCCGGCGTGGGCGGAGCCCCCTGAACTCCTACATTATGTGAGACAAAGAGTGGGGCTGAGTGAGACCGGACATGCGTGCCGACGGCCGGTGACGCGCGGCGCGGTGCATCACGTGTTCGCTCGAAGAACTAACTCGGGTCTTACCTGACGCACGTCGAACGAGTGACTGACCGTGCTCTACTGGGGCGCCACATGTATGGAGTGGGCGTTGAACACCGTGAGCACGTGCGGCCCTGCTGTCAGGTGCACGAGTCGCAGCGTGTTCAATACCCGGCGGACACGCTGGAGGCCCAGGTGATGGCCACTCGATGGAATGGCGGCGCGGTGATGACCGAGCGCGTTCCCGCGAACACCGATGAGGAAGTCGTCCGCGCGAGGGCGCTTCGCGCGCCGGCGCTGCGCGCCCGTCTCGACGTCCGGAACTGAATCCGACCGGAGCCGCTGTGCACATCACCGTTTACCTGCTTCTCCTGGCCTCGGTCGCCCTGGCCATGCTCGGTCCGCAGCTGGGACGCCGGCTGGCCCCCGCTGCCGCGGTGCGCGCACTGACCCTGCTGTGCCTCGTCGCGACGGCCGCCATGGTGTGGGGCATGACCGCCGTCACGGTGGGCGGACTGGGGCGCACCGACGCCTTCCAGGACCAGGCTCACAGCAGCCCCGTCGCCCTGGCTCATGACGACCCGGTCCCCAACGTCCTGGGCGCGCTGGCGGCCGGACTGCTCGCGGTGTCGCTGCTCAGGGCACTCACGGTGACATGGCGCCGATGGTCCGCGCTACGCGAGCTCGCCCCCCTGAGGAGACGGCCGGCCGCCGGTGACCTGGTGGTGATCGAGGCGGAGAAGCTGGACGCTTACGCGCTGCCGGGCCGGACAGGGCGAGTCGTAGTGACCTCCGCCATGCTGCGCGCCTTGCCCGTCGACGAACAGGCGGTGCTGCTCGCCCACGAACGGGCCCATCTGCTGCACCGACACCACCTCTACGCGGCGGTCGCCGAGACAACGGCCGCCTGCAACCCCCTGTTGCGGCCGGTACGCGACCTCATCGCCTTCCACATCGAACGCTGGGCCGACGAGGAAGCCGCGCAGGCGACCGGCAGCCGCCTGCTTGCCGCCCGTTCTCTGGCCCGTGCCGCGCTCGCGATGGCCGACGCCTCTCGAGCGCGTGCGTCGCACGGCGTCTTGGCCTATCTGCGGCACAAGGTCACCGCACGGGTCGGCGCTCTGCAGGCCGAACGTCCGACCAGCCACTGGGGTGCGGCCTGGCCCGCCCTGGCGGTCACTGCCCTGGCCGGTCTGGCCTTCGCCGAGGTCACCTCGGATTTCGCCCGTTGCCTCCATGTTCTCCATCTGGCCTGACGTCGGGCGGGGCGCACCGGTCCGGGAACGGTCCACGGCCTCGCGCGCACGCGGTGCGACCGACGTGACCGGGGCGGCTGCCGGGTCTGCGCGAAGCGCGTGGCCGCCGTGCCGCGCAACAGGGCGTAACTTCGCGGGTCGCGTCACTCGCCGGGGCCGAGCAGGGCGCGCAGCGCGGCCTCGTCCGCGGGGTCGAGGGTCTCGATGAAGCGCTGCAGCACGGCAGTGCGATCGTGGCCGCGGTCGAGCGCGGTCTTCATCTGCTCGGCGGAGGCCTCGGCCGCTTCCCGGCGCGGGAGATAGGCGTGGGCCCGGCCGACGCGCTCGCGCTCGAGCATCCCTTTGGCGTGCAGTCGCCCCAAGACGGTGAGCACGGTCTTGTAGGCGAGCCCTGGTGCGAGGGCAGCCTGGACGGCGCCGGCGGTCATCGGCTCTCCGGAGCTCCAGAGCACGGCCATGATCTCGGCCTCCAGAGCCCCGCTCGCCCGGCGGTCGGCGTGCTCGCCATCGCTGTCGTGAGCCATGCCCGACCCCTCCTGTGCCTCCCGTACGCGCGCCACGAGCGATCCTACGCGTCGTGGGGCTTTGCCCAGAGGCGGTTGCCGTAGCAGTCCGAGCACCGGTTAGTCTTACAAACTGTAGGAAATCAGAGCTTCAGTCCGCCCCGGGCCCGGGCGCCCGTCGCACACCACGGCGGTGCGGCGCGATCGGCTTCGCGGCGGCGTGCGGGCTCGAGTCTGGTCGAGGAGTGGCGAAGATGGGCGGACACCGGCGCAGGCCGTCTGGCAGGACGGGGCCGTCCGGTCCTGACGACCCGCGGTACGGCGTCCGGGCTGCCCATGACGGACGAGCGGGACGCCGGAGGGCGGACGATCGGCGTCCGCGCGCCGGGCGCAGCGGCCGGCGCGGTCTCATCGACTACCCGCGGGCCGGCAGGCAGGGCCTTCGGCGATGGCTGCCCTCGTGGAAGCAGGTGGTCGGCACCTTCCTGCTGTTCTTCGGCGGTCTGCTGGGACTGTTCGGGTACGCCTACGCCACCACGACGATCCCCAGCGCGAATCCCAGCACCCAGCAGCAGAGCAACACCTACTACTGGTCCGACGGCTCCGTGATGACCACACAGGGGTCGACCAACCGGCAGAACGTCGACCTCGCCCAGGTCCCGAAGCTGGTGCAGTGGGACTTCCTCGCCGCGGAGAACGCCACCTTCTACACCGACCCCGGCGTCGACACGCAGGGCATGCTCCGCGCCGTCTACCACATGGCCACGGGTGGCGAGGTGCAGTCCGGGTCCACCATCACCCAGCAGTTCGTGAAGAACACCTACCTCAACCAGAACCAGTCGGTCACCCGCAAGCTCAGGGAGATCATGATCTCCCTGAAGATCGGTGGCCAGATGTCCAAGCAGCAGATCCTGCAGGGCTACCTCAACAGCTGTTACTACGGCCGGGACGCCTACGGCATCGAGGCCGCGGCCCGCGCCTACTACCACGAGCACGCCTCCGATCTGACCGTCAGCCAGGGCGCGTTCATCGCCGCCGCGGTGAACGAGCCGAGCCTGCTGATGCACGCCGACACCGACCCGCAGGCCAAGGCCCAGGCCGAGGCGCGCTGGAAGTACGTACTGGGCCGCATGGCCACCATCCACAAGATCAGCCAGGCGCAGGAACAGCAGTACCTGGCCGCCGGGTTCCCCACGCCCAAGGCCTACACGCCGTCGGCGGGGATGTCCGGGCAGACCGGCTATCTGGTGGACACCGCGAAGAAGTACGTCGAGGCCCACTCGTCCCTCACCGACCAGCAGCTCGGCCACGGCGGCTATCAGATCTACACCACCTTCGACAAGACGAAGGTGCACGCGCTGTCGGCGTCCGTCGCGGCGATGGAGAAGAAGCACCTCGACCCCAAGCACCGCGCGGCCGACAAGGACGTCCAGGTCGGCGCGGCGTCGATCGATCCGTCGAGCGGCGCGGTCATGGCCCTGTACGGCGGGCCGGGCTGGGACAAGGGCCACTGGACCGACAACGCGGACGCCACCGGTGTGCCGGTCGGCTCCACCTTCAAGCCGATCGACCTGGCGGCCGCGCTCGACCACGGCGCCGTACTCTCGCCGGGCCGGCCGCCCTCACCGATCACCCCCGACTCCAAGTTCAACGGCGACGACGGGATCACCATCAAGAACCAGCAGGGCCAGGAACTGCCGGACTCCGGGGACCCCTCGGGACTGCTCCACCAGCGCAACGACGTCCCCACGAAGTGGGGTTACATCACCCTGCGCAAGGCCATGGAGCAGTCCGTCAACACCCCCTACGTCCAGCTCGGCGAGTACGTCGGCTACGACAACGTGGAGCACGAAGCCCTCAAGGCGGGCCTGCTGCGCAAGAGCCTGCAGTACGACACCCCCGGCTTCTACATCGGCACCTCGACACCCTCGGCGATCCGCATGGCCGACGCGTACGCCACCTTCGACGACGGCGGCGTCCAGCACGAGCCGTACTCGGTCACCAAGGTCATCGCCGACGGCCAGCCGTTGCCCGGTTTCGGCAAGCCCACGGGCACCACCGCCATGCCCCCCTCGACCGCCGGCACCGTCACCGATGTCCTCCAGGGCGTCGTGAAGAGCGGAACGGGCACCAACGCCCAGGGCCTGGGCCGCCCGGCGGCCGGCAAGACCGGCACCACCGACGACTACAAGTCCGCCTGGTTCATCGGCTACACCCCCCAACTGGTCACGTCCGTCGCCATGTTCAAGGAGGACCCGAAGAACGCCGGCCTGCAGTCGATGCAGGGCGTCGGCGGCTACTCCAAGGTGTTCGGCGCCGACATGCCCACCGAGGTGTGGACCGGGTACATGACGGCCGCCCTCCAGGGACAGCCCGTCCAGCAGTTCCCGTCCGCGCCCCAACTGGGTCACGGCACGGATGAGTACGGCGCCCCCTCGCCCACCCCCTCCGCCACCCGGAGCACGCCCCCGGCCACCCCGAGCGCATCGGACACGCCGAGCCCCTCCACCGGAGCCTGCCGCCACCACGGGAAGCAGTGCCCCGGCCCGAGCCCGACCGACACCTCCGGCACCGGTGCCGGCGGCATCGGCGGGACGACCGGCGGTGCGGGTGGTGGCGGGCTGTTCGGCGGCGCCGGCGGCGGCACGTCCGGCGGTGGCACCACCGGCGGTGGCACCACCGGCGGTGGCACCACCGGAGGCACCTCGCCCACGCCCACTGCCACCTTCGGCGGCCAAGGCCGGCATCCGTAGCGGGACGCTCACGGCTCTCCGGCGTCCCTATCGGCTGGAGCAGACTTCCCGAGAGCGCGGTCGGCAACTCGCGGACGTGCGGCGGTCCGCCGAGAGGCCGTGCCTCGGTACTGGCTCGGGCGCGTTCGCACGGTGTCCCGACCGGATCCGGTGCGGCCCCCGGCATGCCCGGGTCGAGGCGGCCGGGCGCAAGCCGAGGCGACGTGATCGCGGAGGCGCCGAGAGCCGTAACAACTACATGATGTAGAACTTGGAGCAGGTCTGCGGGGGTGACTCGACGGACCGGAGGGCAGGCGACGAATCTTCTACTACATGCTGTAGGAGATAGACGCGGCATCGCACAGAGGGGGGAGGGCCCGTCGATGGCACCAGGTCCCATGGCCGTCGCAGGAGTGCTGGACCCGCACACCATGCTGGCGAAGTTCGGTGCGTGGGCGGTATTGATCGTGGCCTTCGCCGAGACCGGGCTTCCCGCTCTGGGCGTCTTTCTGCCAGGCGACACGCTGCTTCTGCCCGCAGGGCTGGCCTGCTCGCTCCCCACGCTCGGTACGGCGCGAATGTCGCTGCCGCTGGTGCTGGCGTGCGCGGGCCTGGGGTCGCTCGCCGGCGCTCAGGCCGGATTCTGGCTGGGGCGGCGCGGCGGCAGGTCGATGCGGCAGCGGCGCCCGGAGGGGCGGGCTCTGGCCCGTATGCAGCGTGCCGAGGCTCTGTTCACGCGGTACGGGGCCCGGCGGGCCGTGGTGCTGGGGCGGTTCGTCCCTGTGGTGCGGACCCTGGTTCACCCGGCGGCCGGGTTGCTGGGGATGCCGACGGCCGACTTCACCCTGTGGCAGGTTCTGGCGGGACTCCTCTGGTCGCAGTCACTGGTGCTGGCCGGGTACGCCCTGGGCGAGTGCGGGCGGCGGGGATCGGCGTACTTGGCTCCCGCCATCGCCGCGGTCGTCGCCGTTGGTCTGCTGCCGCCCGCCATCCAGTGGCTCCGTACCCGTCGAGGCGGCGGTCGCCCGGTCGCGACGGACCAGGTGCAGCCGGTACAGGATGTACCTGCCCGGTCCCGGCGAACCCCGGCCGGGTGAGGGGCCGGTGACCCGCGGCCGTCCACGGTCGTGCCATGGCCCACCGCAGGTGCCCCGCCCGCGGCCACGACTCCTCATGGGGAAGACGGTTCCACCGGCGAACCATGATCCGCTCATGCGCACGTAGGCCTGGCCACGCCCCTACGATGACCCGATGCACCAGGCTGACCAGAAGCCGTACTGGAACACCAACGTCGCCCGTCACCCGGGCATCCTCCGCGCCGTTCCCGAGGGTTGCGGCGACGCGTTGGACGTCGGCTGCGGGGACGGGCTCCTGGCGCGGAAGCTCGCCGAGCGGGCCGAACACGTCACCGGGATCGACAAGTCGCCAGAGATGATCGCCGGCGCACGCGAGCTCGCCGGCGGCTCCACAGAACTCGCCTTCATCGAGGGCGACTTCCTGACCGCCGACCTACCGGCCGAGGGTTACGACTTCATCTGTTCGGTGGCCACGATCCACCACATGGACTTCGAGGCCGCCCTGATCCGGATGTGCGAGTTGCTGCGGCCCGGAGGCACGCTGGTGGTCAGCGGTCTGGCCCGCGAGGCGAGCCCGGCGGAGTGGGCGGCGATGATCGCGGCTGCCCCGGTCGTTCGGATCACCAAGGTGCTGCTTCGCGCCCGCGGGCCGGAGGGCATGCCGGTCGCCGTCCCGCAGATGAGCTACGGACAGGTGCGGGCTGCGGCGCGACGGCTGCTGCCCGGTGTGCGCTACCGCCGGCATGTGCTCCGTCGGTACTCGTTGACCTGGCAAAAGACCGCCTGCTGAGCTGGCGTCGGGATTGATTTTCGCTGTGCCGGGCGGTTTGAGTGCCATGGACCGCGAGAACCCGCGTCGTCGGCCGGGTGACGGCGGGCAGCACCGTCACGGTCGGTGCTCCTCGCGCTCCTGCCGCTCACGACCGGCGCAGCAGGGGCCGGACGGGTGCCGATGCTTCATCGCCGAGCCGTCAGCTCGGAGATGAACCGCGCACTGTGCCCGCTGCGCGCTGTCCAGCATGTGGTCGCTGTCGGATGCGGCGTTGGCCAAGCTGGCACAGCAGACCGCCAGCAGCAGGCCGCCCGTCACCAAGGGCAGGCTCCGGCGTGCGGGGGGCGGGGCCAGCAGGGCCCGCACTCGCTGCGGCACCGCCCCGCCGGTCACGGCCAGTGCGACGGGACGCGGCGTCCCGGCCGATGCGAGAGCCGCGCGCCCGACGGCGTGGGCGACGACTCTGCGGTCGCCGACACGCTCGGCGGCCTCCTCGTCGGCCCAGCGCTCCAGTACGAAACCACCGGCGACGGTCAACGGCCGCAGCAGCGGGTTCAACGCCGCTGTGAGCCGCCACACGCTGTGGAAGAGATGGTGCCGGCCCCGCAGGTGCGCCCGCTCGTGCGCGAGCAGAGCCTCGCGCTCGTCGTCGCCGAGACAGCGCAGCATTCCGCGGGAGACCACGATCCGTCCCGGCGCGCCGGGCAGAGCGAAGGCCAGCGGGACGTCCTCGTCCACCACCGCCAGCTCCGTGTCTCCGGGAAGATGGGCGCATTCCCGCCGCGCGCGCACGAGGTGACGGACCTGCCGTACGGCGGCCACGACCAGCGAGACGACGCCGACAAGCAGTACGAGGGTGCTCGCCGCCGCGACAATGCGGTACACCGGGTCCTCGGCGCGCAGGACGGCCACGGACCAGCGGCCCTCGGCGGCGACCTGCGGAACCTGTGCCACGCCTGTGAAGGCCAGCAAGGCGAGTGCGCCTGCCCAGCCGATCGCCGTCACGAGCGCGGCGCAGGCCAGCGCCCAGGCGGCGGGGCGCGGGGGCAGCCGGCGCGCGAGGCGGGGCCCGAGCAGGGAGAGCACGGCCGTGACGACGAACGGAACGTACACGCTGACCAGCATCGGGCTCACCGCTTCCTGCGGGAGCGCTCACCCTCGGCGGGTGTCTCGTCGTGACCGGACAGCAACTGGTGCAGCAGGTGCTCGTCCTGCGCCGACAGTTCCGACACGAAGCGGGCCAGCACAGCCTCGCGGTCGGAGCCGCCCACCAGCAGGGAGTGCATGCGCTGGGCGGTATGGGACGCCTCATCGCGGGCCGGCTCGTAGGCGTACCCGCGACCCTCACGGTGCCGCACGAGCATGCCCTTCTCGTGAAGCCGCGTCAGGATCGTCAAAACGGTCGTGTAGGCCAGGTCGCCCGGCAGCCGCTCCCGGACCTGGCGTGCGGTCAGAGGCCCGTCGGCCGACCAGAGCGCGGCGAGCACATCGCTCTCCAGCTCACCGCGCGCCCGCCTGCCCGCTGCCCCTCGGCTGCCCCCGTGGCTTTCGTCCTCCACCGTCCGCCTTCCTTCATTCGCTTGCGTACAGGCTACCCGTCGGCCAACTACTACTTGTAGGAGGTATGCTCCGGCTTCAAACCTCGGACTACTACATCTCGTAGAGTTCTGTCGCTCCCTTCATGCTGCGGAGGAAAGCCCATGCCCCACGCCGGAAGCACGGCGCCCGGACTCGCCCTCGTGGGCGGGATTCCGCCGCAGCGGGCCGCGACGCGTGGCAGGATCGCCGTCGTCTCCGCGAGCGTCGGAGCCGGCCATGACGGCGCGGCCGCCGAACTCGCCCGACGCCTCACGGCGGACGGCTTCACGGTCGACCGGTTCGACCTGCTCGATCTGCTGCCGGCTCGCCTGGGCCGTGTCATCCAGGAGGGCTACCACCGGATGCTCGTTCGCGCGCCATGGGTCTATCAGCGGATCTACTCCAGCACCGAGCGCGCCGGAGGCGGCGGCCCGATCGCGCGGGCACTGCTCCGCACGGCCGAGGACAGGGTGTTGCGTGCCCTGCCCCAGGGCACAGGAGCGGTGGTCTCCACCTACCCGGGAGCCAGCCGGGTCCTGGGCAACCTGCGCCTGAAGAAGCGCCTGCACGTTCCCGTCCTGACGTACCTGACCGATTTCTCGGTACACCCCCTGTGGGTGGCGGACGGTGTGGACGTCCACCTGGCCGCACACGCCATACCCGCTGCCCAGGCGCGGGCGGCAGGGGCACGGGACGTGCGGGTGTGCGGACCGGTGGCGGACCCTCGGTTCCACCCCTGCGACACAGAGCGGCGGGCCCGGGCACGCGCGGCGTTCGGGCTGCCGCAGCAGGCCCCGCTCGCCCTTCTGGTCGCGGGGTCATGGGGCGTGGGACCGGTCCGCGAGGTCGCGCTCGAACTGCGGGACTGCGGCGCCGCCGTTCCGGTCGTCGTGTGCGGCCGGAACGAGACCCTGGCCGAGCAGCTGCGGGGGGACGGCATCGAGCACGTCTACGGCTGGGTCGACGACATGCCCGGCCTGATGCACGCCGCGGACGTCCTCGTCCAGAACGCCGGCGGACTCACGTCGCTGGAGGCGTTCGCCTCGGGTCTGCCTGTCGCCAGTTACCGCTGCATACCGGGGCACGGGCTGACCAACGCGGCCGCCCTGGACGAGGCGGGTGCCGCCGTATGGGTGCGCGACCCGGCCGATCTCAAAACGGTGCTGTGCGACCTGATCGACGGTCCGCTCGGGGAACAACAGCGCGCGACCGGCCACCGTTTGTTCGCCCAGACCCCGGATGGCGGCCCGGCGGCCGAGATAGCACGCGTGCACGGAACGGGCCTCTCCGACGGAGACAGAAAGCCCCCGCTGCCGCGACGGCGGCGACCGCGCCGCCTGGCTGCCACCGCCGCGGTGGCCACCGCTGTGTGGGCGTGCGCCGTCGGCACGGGGATGGCGACGAATGACGACGGTCCGGGCCTGATGCACGCCATCGGCAACGGCTTCGTGGACGCCTTCGCGGGCCACCACGCGCACCGGCAGGGGGCTGAGCACTCGTGAACATCCCCCGGACGCTGCGCTCGGCCGCGGTCGCGGCCCTGCCTGCTCTCGCCGCCGCCCATGCCGCCCCGGTGATCTCCACCTTCGGGCCGCTGCGCAACCGCGTGATGCCCCGGCTGTCGGGCCGGGGCCGCCCCGACCACGTCGCCCTGACCTTCGACGACGGGCCCGACCCCCGCTCCACTCCGCACTTCCTGCGGCTGCTCGCCGACCGCCGGGTGCACGCCACCTTCTTCCTCCTCGGCAGCGAGGCGCGGCGCTCTCCCGCCCTGGTCGGGGAGATCGCAGCCGCCGGCCACGAGATCGGCATCCACGGCTGGCTGCACCGCCCCCTCCTGCTGCGCGGACCGCGTGCCACCCACGACGACCTGGCTCGGGCCCAGGACCTCGTCGCCGACCTGACCGGCCGGCCGCCCACGCTCTTCCGGCCCCCGTACGGAGTCATGTCCACCGCCGCCCACCTGGCGACCCGCCGCCTCGGACTCACCCCGGTCCTGTGGACCGCCTGGGGGGAGGACTGGACCGCCCGGGCCACCCCGGCCTCCGTCCACCGCACCGTCACCACCGACCTGGACGGCGGCGGTACGATCCTCCTCCACGACTCCGACTGCACGTCCGCCCCCGGTGCCTGGCACTCGGCCCTCGGGGCACTTCCCCGGATCCTCGACACGTGCGATGAGCGGGGCTACGGGGTGGGGCCGCTGCGTGACCATGGATGGCCGCTGTCGGAGGCGAACCATCACGAACCTCCCTCGGCTGCTCATCGTCCACAGTTCCACGGACGGTCTGCTTCGGTGCAGTCGCACACTCCATCCGCCACCGAGAACACACCGTTTCCACAGAAGGGCTCGGGGACATGACCCCAACGCTGCACCTCGCCTCGCAGCTCGCCGTGAACGTGCTCGACGCCCAGTCGCTGCTGGCCGCCTTCGGCGTGCTGGGCGTCGGCGTGGTGCTGTTCGCGGAGACGGGGCTGCTGATCGGTTTCTTCCTGCCCGGCGATTCCCTGTTGTTCACCGCCGGCCTGCTGTGCACGGGAGCAGCGGACCGGCCGGTGAAGCTGTCCCTTGCGCCCCTGCTGGTCGCCGCCGCCGTCGGCGCACTGGCCGGGGCGCAGTGCGGGTACCTGATCGGCCGCAAGGCGGGCGGGGCGCTGATCTCCCGCAGCCGGTCGCCGCGGTTGCATGAGGGAGTCAAGAGGGCCGAGGAGCTGCTGGAGCGGTACGGTCACGCCAAGGCGGTCGTACTGGCCCGGTTCATCCCGGTGGTGCGCACGGTCCTCAACCCGATCGCGGGCGCGCTGGAGGTTCCGGCGCGGACCTTCACCCTGTGGCAGGTGGCCGGTGGCCTGGTCTGGTCCGTGGGAATCGTCCTTGCGGGATACGCGCTGGGTTCATCGATCCCGAACGTCGACCACTACCTGCTGCCGCTGGTCGCGCTGATCGTCGTCGTGTCACTGGTCCCCCTCCTCCTGGAGTTCCTCCGCAGCCGCCGCAGTGCCGAGCCGGAAGAAGGACATCGGTGAGCGTGCCCCGACAGGCGCCTTGAGAGCCGAGCCACCGCACTGACGCCGTCCGCGGCGTTGAGGACCACCCAGCCGTGAGACCGCAGCGCCGCACTGAGCTCATGCACCGAATCCGGCTCGTCGTCCGCGTATGCGCGGCGCGGGCCAGGGCGTCCGCGCAGCTCTGCGGAGGCCTTGACAAAGTCTTTGTACGGGACGCAGGCGTGCGAGGACCGGTACCGGCGAGCAGCCCGACAGACGACCAAACGGCTCGCGCGTCGCCCGGCGCAACGATGTAGCAGCGGCGACCGTTGTGCCCGTCAGTGGGAACGGTCGAGAGTTCGGCCTGCGGATCAGTCGCTGCCTTTCCATGGAGCAGCCGACCTGGCGGGGCCGTCCACAGATCCGCCCTGACGCATACCGCCGCGCCCGCAAGGTGATTCCAGGGATCGTCCGTGCGCGGAAGAGCCATGACCGAGTACGACTCAGAGGCTGACCTTGACGACTGACAACCATGGATGGGTTCTTCGCCCTGCGGGCCGAGGCGAGACTGCCGCATGCGGGGCTCTGACCGGTGACGGACAGCCCAGACCCCGCGCGGCCCTGTCGATGGCCGGGGCAGGCGTCCTGCTGTTCGGACTGGTCGGTGCGAGCGCGCCCAACCGCAACACGCTCAGGACCCCGATCACCTGGTTCCACCTGCCGTCGATGTCCGGTGCCGTCTCCGAGGCGGCCACGTCAGTCGCGATAGTGCTGTCCTGCGTCGGAACGCTCCTTCTGCTCCAGGCCCACAGCCGAGGCTGGAGACCTGACCCCCGCACTCTGTTCCGGGCCGGAGCATGCGCCGTGCTCCTGGTCGCGGATCTCACCCCGATCGGCTCGTCCGACACCGCCAGTTACGCCGCCTACGGCCGCATCGCCGCTCTGGGCGGCGATCCGTACGTGACGACACCCGCCCGGCTCGGCGGGCTGTACGCCCATCTGGTCAGCGACGCGTGGCGGAACACCCCGTCGGTGTACGGGCCGGTCGCCACGTGGTGGCAGGCCGCTGCGGCGTTCGTCGGCGGTGACCAGCCATGGCTGACGGTATGGGCACTGATGCTCGCCAACGCGGCCGCGTTCCTCGGCACCGGCTACCTGTTGATCCGCACCGCCGCCGACCCGGTCCGGGCGGCCCTCCTCTGGAGCGCGAATCCGCTGCTCATCGGGGTGCTGGTCGGGGGCGGCCATCTGGACACCCTCGTGGCGATCCTGGCCGTCAGCGCCGTCCACTTGGCGCGCAAGGCACGCGGATGGCGTGCGGACCTGGTGGTCGGCGCACTGGTCGGCCTCGTTTGCGCCGTCAAGATCAGTGCCGCCCTGGTCGGCGTGGGTCTGGTGTGGCCACTGCTGCGCCGTGGCGCCTGGCAGCGGGCTGTCCGAGTGGCGGGCGCGGCCCTGCTCACCGTGACCGTCCTGTACGCCATGTACGGTCTGCATGCCCTCGATCCGCTCACCGCGGCCTCGCACATGGTGTCCAAGCCGTCGTTGTGGGCCGTGTTCGGCGCATGCGCCACCGCAGTCATCGGTCCGGTCGGGGCTGCGGCGAGCGTCAGTGTCCTCTGGCCCGCGCTGATGCTGGGGCTGGCCGTCGTGCTGCACAGACACGTTCCCGCCGAGGTCCCTCCCGTTGTCTCCGTTCCGTTCGTGCTCGCCTTCGCCTGGATCGTCGCGGCACCGTGGTCGATGCCGTGGTACGCGGCACTCGCCTGCGCGCTGACGGCGCTGTTCCGCGAACTCCGCCTCACTCAGGCGCTCATCGCGACCACCACGGTCCTCGCCTTGCTTCACAACAGTGGCGGTCACGGCTGGTGACGGCGCGGCCGCGAGGGCAGGGTTGGCCGGCAAGAGCGCCGGCCGGCTGGGGCGTTCGTGGTCGGCGCCGCCGAGTCACTCCAACTGGGGCCGACTCTCGGACCTCGGCCATCTGTTGACGCGCGACGAACAGCGCCGTGTCCAGCAGGTGGGTTCCGGTGAGCACACAGCGCGCACGTCGCGTCCTGGAGCCGCCGGGCGGTGTCGGTGCCGCTGGGCGTGTACCGGTTCGCCGTCGCGCTGATCAGCGTCGTCGGGTGGCGTTGGCTGTCCGCCGTCCTGTTCGCGGCCGCCGTCGCAGCGGTGGCCCCCGCACTTCGCGCTGGACCCGGACGCGGTGCTCCTCACCCGCCCCCTCGGCACCGGCGCCGGCGAGCCCGCCCTGGTCGCCGCCATCGCCGGCGCCCCGTTCCTGGCGGTCGTCCTCGGGCTGGTCGTCTGCCTCTCCGCCCGAGCCGCGGCCACGGCGGCGAGCCCGCGCGACCGCGGCCCGCCGCGCAGAGGGAGGCGGTCAGGCAGCAGGCAGACTGACCGTGAACCGTGTCCCGGGCGTGTGTGCGGGGTCGTACGACACGTCGCCGCCGACGGCGCGGGCCAGGCGGCGCGCGAGGGGCAGGCCGAGGCCCGCGCCGTCGTGGCCGTCCGTGTCGTCGGCGCGCCGGCCGGGCTGGAACAGCTCGCCGACGAACGACTCGGGGACGCCCGGGCCGTCGTCGACCACGTCGATGCGCACGGTGCCGGACATTCGCAGGGCGGCGACGGTCACGCCGGAGCGTGCGTAGCGTACGGCGTTGGCGAGCAACGGGCTGACGATCCGTTCCAGGAGGGCGGGGGCGATCCCTGCCTCGAGCTCCGTCCCTCCGGGCACGACGGTCGCCTTGACGTCGTCCGGTGTGTCGAGGCGCTGGACCATGCGGTCGAGGACGGGGACGACGTCGGTCGTTCCGGGGGCCGTGGGCTGGTTCAGCGCGTTCTCGCGGGCATCGTTCAGGAGCGTGTCGCAGATCGTACGCATCGACTGAGCGGCCTCGGCGATCACTTCGTGGGTGGCGCGCGTCTCGGCTTCCGAGCGGGGGCGGGCCCGCCACCAGTCGAGTTCGATGACGATCCGGGTGAGGGGGGTGCGCAGTTCGTGGGACAGCTCGCCGGTGAGTTGCCGTTCATGGCGCAGCACGGTGCGGATGCGGTCCAGGAGCGCGTCCAGGGAGGCGCCCAGGCGGGCGAGTTCAGCGGGGTGTTCCTCGGCTCCGAAGCGGTCGTCGGAGCCCACGGCGCTCCACTGGGTGGCCTGGTCGGTCATCGTCCGCACCGGGCGAAGCGCCCGTCCGACGGCCAGACGCGTCAGCACGTAGGTACACGCGAGCATGACGGCGTCCAGGATCAGTGATCCCAGCAACAGGGTCTTGGCCGAACCGCGGTAGGGGCCCAGGCCCAGAGCGGTGACGACCGTTGCGGCGGCGTGGCGGCCGTGCAGGGGCCGGGAGCACAGGCGTACGGGCCGGTGGCCCTGGTCGTCGACGGTCGTGCACGCCGGAGTGCGCCGTGCGGCCAGCCGGTCGGCGGCCTGGGTCAGCGGGCTGCCGGCCATGGTCGACGGAGGCTTCTCGAGCAACCCGGGGCCGGCGTAGATCCACACGTTCGCGTCGAGGAGACCGTCGTTGGAGGTCTCCAGGACGCGCGCCCGGGAGCCGCTGGTGTCGACGGTCGTGGCGACGGCGGCGGCCCTGCTGCGCAGTTCGTCGTCCGCCTGATGTTGCAGATGCCTGTCCATCACGACGTTGAACACCACGGTCAGGACGGTCATCAACAGGGCGGCGGTGGTCAGTGCGACGAGGGAGAGCCGGCCGCGCAGGGTGCGGGGTGCGAGGCGGCGCAGGACACGGTCGGGGTTCATGACAGGTGGTGTCCGATCCCGCGTGCCGTGCCGATCGTCAGCGAGCTGCCGGCCTCGCGCAGCTTACGACGCAGCCGTGTCAGGTACTGGTCCAGAGTGTTGTCACTCACCTGCGCGCCTTCGGGCCAGGCCGCCCTGATCAGCTCGTGACGCGGCACATGGGAGCCTGCCGCGGCGACGAGCGGCGCGAGCAGCCGGAACTCGGTCGGGGTCAGGGCCACGCGGACACCGTGCACGGTGGCGCTGTGCCCGACCGGGTCCAGGACGAGGTCCCCGGCCGTGGCCGTCGAAGGCGGCGCGCCGCGTCTGAGAGCCGCTCTCAGCCGTGCGGCGAGCTCGGCCAGGTGGAAGGGCTTGGGCAGATAGTCGTCACCACCCGCGGAGAAGCCGGACAGCCGGTCGGTGAGCCGGTGCCGGGCGGTCAGGAAGATCACGGGCGCGAGGAAGCCGTTGGCGCGCATGGCCTGACACACGTCCCGTCCGTCCGCGTCGGGCAGCCCGATGTCCAGGACGGCCGCCGCGACATCGGCGGTGGCCAGCCGCAGGGCCATGGCGCCGTCGGAGGCGAGGACAGGTCCGAAGCCCTCCTCGGTCAGGCCCCGGCGCAGCACATCGCGCAGGGCGTGATCGTCCTCGACGACAAGGATCTTGTGGCGCATGCTCTTCCAGAGGTGTCTCGGTCACATGGTGGTTGGGCCGGCGACGGGCTGTCGGTTCACGGGGCAACGAGCAGCGAGCCCCCGGGGAGGACGAAGCCGCCCGCCAGCAGCCCGGTCTCGGCGAACATCACCACGCCCACAGCGGGGTGGTCATGGACGCCGGGCCCTCCTGGAAGTGACTACAGGCATGTAGACGATTTATGAACTGTAGACGAACGGCGGGCGAGGAGTGTTCCCGTGGCCCGACGGCGGTCAGTGACCTGGAGCACAGAACCGAGGTCGCCGTGCGGGGGACGGAGTCCGGTGCAGCCCGGGCCGTCCCGTCATCGTCCCAGCAGGTACACGGTACCGGGGCCGGTCCGAGACGCCGGACCGCCACATGGGCGGCGGTGGGCATGACGCGGTACGGGGGCCTGAGGAGTGTGTGCAGCGGGGGGCGCCGAGCGCGCCGACGGTGTCACGGGCGCGCATGCGGTGGTAGCCGTCCCGGCGGCGCGGCCGAATCCGGCGGGCAGCAGGTCCGGCAGGCCGTGGCGGTCGACGGTGAAGCCGTCCGCCGCGAGGCGGCGCTCCGGCTCGGCGGCGGCACCGTCGAGTCCGCGCCGGCCCGTCGAGGGGTGGGACTCGCGGCTCCGCGACGGCGGATGTCCGTGTCACCGTGACGTCGTCGAGCACGCCGAGGGAGCCGAGCGACACCGGCGAGCAGGAGACCGCTCAAGGCGATTCCCCGGTACAGGCCGTGGATGTGTGTGTGCCCGGTGCGACGGCGAGTGATCCGGCCGAAGATGCCCACCTCGAGGCACGCGGCGAGCGCCCTGTCGCCCACCGGCGCCGAGGCGGACACGGTCAGGGGTGCGTGGGCGCGTGGTCAAGTGCCGGTCATGGATTGGGTGGATGGGCCGGCGGGGGCGTATCGTTGACCCGGTTTCGAAGGGACACCTCGTTCGGTGAGGCGTCTTCACGGACACAGGCCACTGATCCCACCCGTCGAGAGACGCTCCGGATCAGGACAGGTCTCCCCGGCCCAAGGGGTGACCCCAAGTGGCTTCCCCGGCAGTTCGGGGACACGCCGTGGAGTGCCAAAGCTCTGACGAGTTGGGGTGCGCCGGGCCCGACCGCCCGGTTGCCCCTTGCCGTGTGGCCGTCACGTCGTGTGCGCGGCCGGGATCGGGAGGAGGCGAAGTTGGACAGTAGTCCGGGCCATAGTCGGCCCCTTACCGCGTTGTCCTCGCCGTCCTTCCGCGGCCCGCGGCAGCCCCTCCTCTCCCGCTGATCCGACCGTTCGGCCGTGTCATCGCCCCGCCCGGCATGGGCGCGGGTGCCCTGTCGGCCTCGGCGGGGGAGCAGGCGCTGCCGTGGCCGCCCGCTGCCTCGTCACGCCGAGGCCAGGGGGTGTTCACCCTTGTCCGTCAATACTCTGCTCATGTCCACCTCAGCCCGCCTGCGCGACCGCCGGGTCACCCTGGAGCGCCGGGCCACCGCATCCAAGGCCGTCCGCACCTCGCTGGTGTCGCTGGCCGGCCTGATCGGCGGGCCGGTCACCAACCAGGCCGGCGAGGAGGTGGGCCGGGTCGTCGACGTCGTGGCCCGGCTCTACGGGCCGGATCCCTATCCGCCGGTCACCGGTCTGATCCTGCGCATCGGACGACGGCGTACGTTCCTCGCCGCCGATGCTGTCAGCAAGGTGCGTGCCGGGCACGTCCGGCTGCGTACCGCCCGGGTGGACCTGCGCGACTTCGTGCGACGCCCCGGCGAGGTCCTGCTGGCCCGCGACATCCTCGACCACCAGCTGGTCGACGTCGACGGCGTCCAGGTCACCCGGGCCGCCGACCTCTACCTGGCACCGCTGGTGGACCGGGTGGTGCTCGTCGGCGTGGACGTGTCGCTGCCCACCCTCTTGCGGCGGCTCGGTCCCCGCCGCTGGCAGGCCCGGCCGACCCCGGAGCGGGTGCTGGACTGGCAGGCCGTCGCCCCGTTCGCCGAACAGGCCACGGACGGACCGCCCGAGGTCCGCCTGCGTGCCTCGCGGACCGCGCTGCACCGGCTGCGGCCGGCGGACCTGGCCGACATCCTCGAAGACCTCGGCCGCAGCGAGCGCCAGCAGCTGCTCGGCTGGCTGGAGCCGGAGCAGGCCGCGGATGCCCTCGAGGAGATGGAACCGACGGAGCTGGAGAACCTGCTGCGCGAGGCCGCCCCCGACCACGCCGCTCGGCTGGTCGACGAGATGGAGCCGGACGAGGCCGTCGACGCCCTGCGCGACCTCACCTCCGAGGAACGCGAGAACCTGTTGCGCCGCATGCCGACGGTCGAGGCGGCCGAGCTGCGTCGGCTGCTCACCCATCGGGAGGGCACCGCGGGCGGCGCCATGACCACCCTGCTGATCACCGCCCACCGGGACGAGACCGTGGCCGAGGTACGGGCTCGGCTGGCGGAACACGCCGAGCACCGTACGGAGATCGACGCGGTGGCCGTCGTGGACGACCGTGAACGGCTGCTGGGCGACATCGCGCTGTTCGACCTCGCGGTGGCCGAGGACAGCTGCCCGGTAGCCGACCTGGTGACCTGGCTGGCCCAGTTCGGCCCGCCCGTCACCGTGCACGCCGACACCCCGGTGGCCGAGGCCGCCGACCAGCTGGTCGCCGCTCGCGCCTCCTCACTCCTGGTGGTCGACGACACGGAGCGCCCGATCGGCCGGATCCTGGCGGACGACCTGCTCGACGCGATGCTGCCCGAACGCGGGCGTCTGCACTTCCGGAGGTTCCTGCAGTGACCCGCGACCCGGACACCACCGAGGCGGCCGGGACCGCCGGTACGGCGGCACCCCGCCGTACCGGTTGGCGACGCGTCGCTCTGGTCGCGGCGGTCGCCGGCCCCGGTCTGGTCGCCGCGAACGCCGGCAACGACGCCGCTGGCATCGCCACCTACGCCTCGGCTGGTTCCCAATTCGCCTACGGCACGCTGTTCTTCATGGTGCTGGTCACCATCGCCCTGGTGATGGTGCAGGAGATGGCCGTTCGCCTCGGTGCCCACACCGGCAAGGGACTCGGTGCCCTGATCCGCGAGCAGTTCAGTCTCCGGCTGACGGCTCTTGCGGTCTTCTGCCTCCTGCTGGCCAACACGGGCCTGGTGGTGAGCGAGTTCGCGGGAATCGGGGCCGCCTTCGAGCTCCTCGGCGTGCCCAAGTGGGCGGTCATCCCGCCCGCCGCCGTCCTGCTGTGGGCGTTGGTGCTGTTCGGCTCGTACCACTGGGCGGAACGCATCTTCCTCGTCATGTCGTTGGCCTTCTTCGCCTACCCGATCGCGATGATCCTCGGCCATCCCGACTGGGGCGCGGTCGGCCACCACCTGGTCGTTCCGCACATCGAGCCGAACAAGGACTTCATCCTTCTCGCCGTGGCCCTGATCGGTACGACGGTCAGCCCGTACATGCAGTTCTACGCGGCCGCCGGCGTCGTCGACCGCGGTGCCAAGCCCGCCGACTACCCCCTCATCCGCGCCGACGCCGTCCTCGGCGCCGTCTTCGCCTGCGTCATCAGCCTGACCATCATCGTCGCCACCGCCTCCGCCATCGGTGGCACGGGCCCGCTCGACTCGGCGGCGCAGGCCGCCGAGGCCCTCAAGCCGGTCGCCGGTCAGAACGCCGAACTCCTCTTCGCCGTGGGCCTGATCGGTGCCTCCGCCCTGGCCGGAGCCGTCGTCCCGCTCTCCGCCAGCTACGCCGTGGGGGAAGCGGCCGGCGTGGAACGTTCCGTTTCCCGCAGCTTCCGCGACGCCCCGCTGTTCCTGGGCCTGTTCACCGCCCAGATCGTGCTGGGTGCCTCGGTGGCGCTGACACCGGTCGACGTCATCCAACTGCTGATCGGCACCCAGGTCCTGCAGGGCCTGATCAGCCCGATCGTGCTGGTCTACCTGCTGGTCCTGACCAACCGCCGCGCGGTACTCGGCGAAGCCGTCAACGGCCCGCGCTACCGCGTCGCCGCCACGGCCGTGGTCGTGGGCGTTGCCGCGATGTCCACCATCCTGCTCGTGCAGACGGTCCTCGGCTGGTTCGGCCTGGCGTGACCACGCCGAGCATCGAAGGGGGGCGGGTGCTGGGCGGGCGGGGCCGGCAGCACGTGGTCGCTGGTCTTGTCCGTGCTCAGGCACAGGAAGCGCACCAGCGCGCCGAGCGTGGCGCAGGCGGTCAGGTCCCGGCGCCGTTACGGCTGGCGGCAGACGTGGCAGACGTGGCAGTCGAGGGCGAGGGCACTCGGGTTACCCCGTCGGCGTTCAGCAGCGGCTCGGCGATGCCGTCGTCGGTGCGGCGCGCTTGCCTTCGGTCCGGCACCGCGTCGCTCTCGGTGTTCCACGCCACGCCGAGCCCTTCCACGAGCCGGGCCGCGGTCAGGTGCTGCCCGACGATGCCTTCCAGCGCTCATCGCAGCCCGCACCGCGAGAGCTGCGCGCGCGGCTCGTGCGCCGGCCCGCGGTCACCGTGTCGCGCGGCGATCCCTTCCCGGCCGCCGCCGGCACCACCGGTCCCGCTCAACGACTCGGCACGCCGGCACTGCACGATCCAGGTCGAGCCACTGCCCGGTGACTCGGGGCAGTGTGTATCGAGCCCGGCGAACGCGGTCAGGTCGGGACGGTCGTGGGAGGCCGGATGCACGGCGCTTGTACGGCCCTCAGCGGCAGGTCTGTCGTCTGAGCGTCGACGCATCCGCGATGCATTCGCCGAGCAGTAGTGCAGCGACCGCCTCGGGGGCCTCATGCATCGCGTCGTGGCCGGTTGGGAGCTCGTGGACCTGCCAACCGGGATCGGCCTGGAGCCGGGTGCGGAGGCCGGCGAACGGCGTCCGGTCCTCCCACCCGGAGCAGTAGACGAACTCCCGGCGGGGGACGTGGGCGAGCGCGCCCGTGAGCCGGATCGTTTGCAGGAACGAGGCGAGGGGATGGGGACGGCGGCGGGGATCGCCGCCGGCCGGCGGAAGGACGGCATAGCCGGTGGTCGCAGCGCCGGCGGCGAACGCCTCCCGGTAGCGCTCACTCGTTGAGGACCAGCACGACTCGCCGTCGCGCGGTACGTAGGCGTCGAGATGCACCAGTCGCGAGATCCGGCCGCCGGCGCGATCGGCGGCGGCGGCGATCACCATCCCGCCGTAGCTGTGGCCGACCAGCGTCGCGCTGGTGATGTGGGCGCGATCGAGGAGCCGCAATACGTCGTCGGCGTGCGTGTCGAGGTTGGCGGTCGCGACGGTCGCCTCGTCGTCGTCCGGCCGCAGACCGGTCAGGGTCAGGGCGTGAACGGCATGACCGGCACGCTCCAACAGCGGCACCACCGCCTCGAACGACCAGGAGCCGTGCCAACCGCCGGGCACGAGGACGAACGTCGCCATGCGTTTCCCCTTCTCTCGAGTCGCGGCATCGAGTCGCGCCGCCTCGGTGACACATGGTTCGGTCGGGCACCCTGCGCGACTGAGGACCACTCCGCATGGAGGCAGTGTCACCAGATCAAGGTGTGGCTTGCCAACGATAGGATGCCAACCGATGCCCGTTCGCCGCCAACCTTCCTCGAGCGCCGGTGTGACGTCACATATGTGGCCGTCCGGCGGGTGCCACCTCTGGCCGTCCGGCGAGACGAGCGCGGTGCAGTCGCACGCACGGGGGCATTTCTCGCGCCGTCCCTCGCCCGGCTCGTACCAGACCATCCCGCCGTGTTCCTGGTCTCCGGCCTCGCCCGCGAGGTCCTGCTCACCCTGAGCGGCCCCCGTAACCACGACGACGCCGCGCCTGGCCACAGCCGCTCCGCGCGCTCTCGCCTCCTTCGAGTCCTCGTCGATGAACTCCGCGAAGCGCACGAACAGCCGCTGCACCTGCCGGAGCCACGGGACGACCGACTGCAGGCCATTGCCCGGATGCTGTACGAGACGCCGTCAGACAACTCCAGCCGGCCGAACTCGGGAAGGCGATCGGAGCCGGCGCCCGCACCCTCAGCCGGCTGTTCCGCAACGAACTCGGCATGACCTTCTATGAGTGGCGCACGCAACTACGCATCTACCACGCGCTCGTACTCCTCGCCGACGGCCACGACACCACGCAAACCGCCCACGCCTGCGGATGGGCCAACCCGAGCAGCTTCATCTCAGCGTTCACCGACATCGTCGGAACGACCCCGGGCCGCTACCGAACCAGTCGCGGTGCACCCAGCTGATCGGCCTGCTCGGGTTCTCGGCGGTCTGCTTGGCGTTCTTGGACCGCGCCCGCATGTTCGCGGAAGCGGAGGATCAAGTACCGTGCGTTTGAGGACAGTTCGAGTGTCCGTTTTACGACTGGCTCACATACGGGTGGCGGCCGCGCTGTCGGGGTAGAGCGGGAAGATCTGGTCGAGGCCGACGATGCCCAGGACGCGAAGCGTATGCGCGGGAACCGCGGCGAGCGCGATGTCGACCTGGGCGGCGAGGGCGTGGTTGCGGGCGGCGATCAGGGCGGTGATGCCGCTGGAGTCGCAGAACTCCATGCCGGCCAGGTCCAGGACGAGGCGCTGTCCCGGCCGGAGGGTGAGGGTCGTGAGGTGTTCACGCAGCCCCGTGGCGCTGGCGTAGTCGAGCTCGCCGATGATCTCCAGAACGGGACCGGTCATGGCGTCTCGGGTGGTGATCTTCAGTGGGCTCATTCGTGGTTTCTCGTCGTAGGGCAGGGGGTGGACTGGGCGGGGACACCGAGGGCGAGCAGGGCGGTGTCGTCGTCGAGGCCGTCGCCGAAGTCGTCCAGCAGGCCGGTCAGGGCGCGGATGAGGGCGTGTGGCGGCTTGCCGGCGTGGCGGGTGGTGAAGGCGAGCAGGGCGTCGTCCCCGTAGAGGCTGCTGCGGTTCTCGCCGGTGCGGGCTTCGGTGAGACCGTCGGTGTAGAGCAGGAGGGTGTCGCCGGCGGCGAGGGTCGTGGTGGCGGTGGTGAAACGGGCCTCGGGCAGGATGCCGACGAGGAGGCCGCCGGGTGTGGGCAGGTAGCCGGCCGTGCCGTCGGCGCGCAGGACGAGGGCCGGCGGATGACCTCCGGAGGCCAGGCGGATGGCGACCTGCCCGGTGGTGGCGTCGGGTTCGAGGGTGCCGAAGACGGCGGTGCAGTAGCGCGGATCGCCGCTGCCGGCGTAGCGCTCGTGGAGCACCTTGTTGAGAGTGGTCAGGGCGACGACGGGGTCGGGGTCGTGCAGGGCGGCGGCGCGCAGGGTGTAGCGGGTGAGTGAGGTGAGTGCGGCGGCCTCCGGTCCCTTGCCGCACACGTCGCCGAGGAAGAAGGCGAAGCGTTTGCCGTCGACGGGGAAGACGTCGTAGAAGTCGCCGCCGAGCCGGTCTGGGGAGGCGGTGTGATAGTGGGCGGCCGTCTCCACGCCGGGAACGGACGGCAGGCTGTCGGGCAGCAGCGACTGCTGGAGCACGGCGAGGGCGTCCTGCAGCCGGGCCCGGTCGGCCTCCGCCTGCTTGCGTGCTTCCTCGGCCGCCTTCCGCCCGCGCAGGAGCTCCTCCTCGTAGGCGCGGCGCTCCCGGGCGTCGAAGACGGTGGTGCGGATCAGCAGCGACTCGCCGGTACTGCCGCGCTTGACGACCGAGGAGACCAGCACGGGTATCCGACCGCCGCCGGCTTGCTTGATGTCCAGGGCTATTCCACTGATCTCGCCCTGCATCCGCAGCAGCGGCGCGAAGTGGGTCTCGTGGTACAGCTTGCCGCCCACGGTCAGCAGGTCGGTGAACCGCATCCGGCCCACGACCGCCTCGCGGTCCAGGCCGATCCAGTCCAGCAGCGTGGTGTTGATCTTGGCGATGGTGCCGTCCATCAGGGTGGACAGGTATCCGCACGGCGCGGATTCGTACAGTTCCTCGGCGCTGTCCTCGAGCAGCGCGGCGAACGCCGCCTCCGATGCCTTCTCGTCTCCGGACTCGTGCGGGTCGGGTTGCTGACCGGTGCGGCACATCATCGCAGGACCGCCAGGAACTCCATGATCGCCCCGTTCGTGGCCTCGGGCGCGGACAGGTGGGGGCAGTGCCCGGTGGCATCGAGCGTGACCAGCGTCGAGCCAGGAATCGCCCGGTGGACGAAGGCGCCGACCTCCCGGGGCGCGATGACGTCCTGGACGCATTCCAGCACCAGCGTCGGCACCCGCACGCTTTTCAGGTCCTCCCTGGAGTCGGACAGGAACGTGGCCCGGGCGAAGACGCGCGCCATGTCCGGATCAGTGGCACAGAAACTGTTCTTCAGCTCCTCACCGAGCGCGGGCCGTTCGGCATTGCCCATGATCACCGGAGCCATCGCCGCCGACCAGCCCAGGTAGTTCGATTCCAGGGACGCCAGCAGTTCGTCGATGTCCTCGGCGGTGAACCCGCCCCGGTAGCCGTCGTCGTCGATGTAGCGCGGAGAGGGAGCGACCATCACCAGCGCGCCGATCCGCTCGGGAGCCATGTCGGCGGCCAGCACGCCGATCATGGCGCTGACCGAATGCCCGACGAACACCGCATCGCGCAGGTCGAGCGCCTTGCACACCTCCACCACATCCTGGGCGTAGCCGTCCAGGGAGGCGTAACGGCCCTCCGAGAACGCGGACGGTTCCGAGCGGCCCGAACCCACGTAGTCGAACAAAACGACCCGGTAGTCCTCGGCCAGCGCAGGGACCGTCAGCCGCCACATGTTCTGGTCGCAGCCGAAGCCATGGGCCAGCACCACCGTGCGTCCGTGGGGGTTGCCGGTGACGGTGACGTTGTTCCTGCGGTCGATATCCATCCCGCCAGTCTCTCAAGCTTTGGTCACTGCTCCGGCACGGCACCGAATCCCCGTATGTTCCACCCCGCGCCTTCATAACCGGCCTGTATGAGGCCGCGTCAGGCATCCATGCCGATGGCGCGGCGATCGCAGTCCGACGACTCGGCCAGGTGTGACGGCGAGACGCATCGCCACTCAACTTGCGCCTGCCACGTGTGATGCCGCCGAAGGTGTAGGACAGGTCCAGGCCGTTGGTGAGATTGGGCGATCTCCGTAGGCGTTGCAGCCGACGGCTTTCGGAGGTGGCACTGCCATGGATATGGATGTCCTCGCGACCGGCTCGAACGGTGCCTGGATGGCGGCTGACGAGTACCTGACGATGGTGGCGCGGGTGCTCGCAGCACGCGGATACTGCGCCCTGCCAGAGGTCCCTGATCATCTGTGGGTGCGGGCGGGGCAGGACGGTGCGGAGTCGCCACGCGGGACGCCGCAGGACGGACGCCTTTGACTCCTTTGCGGGGAGCGTGTCCTTCCCGGCGCCCTGGGATCGGGCGGTTCGCACGGGCCGACGATCAATGGTGGCGCGCCGGGGCCGTCCAGGGCTCCGATTGGGCCGGCCGGGGCCTCCGGACGGCGGATGCCGCTGGTGCCGCCGAACAGGGCAGGTCAGCGACTGAGCGCCCACTGCGCGGAGTGACGAGAGGGGCTTCGGCGGGCGCTGCACAGTGGCCGAGGCCGATCCCGTCTGCGCGACGTCCGGCAGGTCAGGCGGTGGGCCCGGGCATACGGAGGTGGGCAGTCACCTGTTTGCCGTGGTCGTGCGCGATGGTGTGGAACGTGTCGCAGAGGCGTGTGATCAGGTGCAGGCCGTGCCCGCCGATGCGGTGAGGGTCGGGGGTGAGCAGGCGCGGCGGCCGCGGTGAGCTGTCTCGGACGGTGATCCGCAGCAGGGTGTGGTCGAGCGACAGTTCCAGTAGGAGCGCCCCAGGGCCGGGCGCATGGCGCAGAGCGTCGGTGACAAGTTCGCTGACGACGATCTGAGCGTCCTGGCCCGGCTGGTGGCTGGGGTCGTGCCCTGCGTATGAGAGCAGCGAGCGTACGGCACGGCGGGCGTCGGCAATGGATGTCCCTTCGTGGCCCCAGACAGTGCCATACCGTGGGGGCGCCGCCGGGTGCTGCTCATCCGTCGCCTGATTCCTAAGCGGGATGACCATTAACTTTCCTGTGAGTCGGATCGGCGTTCTCTTACTGATTGTTCTCGGTTGTCGTTCCCGCTTACCCCCTGTGCCCGAGCTCATGGGGTTGACCCGTGTCACTGCCCTCCAGGCATTCCGCATTCTCGATGCCGAAAAGCGCGATGGCGCCGTGGGCACCAAGGAGCTGGTGAATCGGTGGCTGCAACGGGCCTCGCAGAGGGAGCCCGCGGCCCTGGGCGGCGTGCCGCTGCTGAGCCCTGACCAAGGCCTGTGCCGTTCCACACGGTGGCGGCCATGCCGAAACACCGCGTTCAGCGGGTACCAGCACAGAGGGCTCCGACCCTCCGACCTACCGAAGACCCAAACCGTGGGAGGTGACAGACGGTGGATCGGCTCGACGGCAATCAGCCCGCGCTCGACATGATTGACTGGCTGCTTGAGACCGCCTCCGTACGCGATTTCCTGCAGCACCTCGTGGATGACGCTGTCAGCAGCTCGGGCGCGAACGGCTGCGGCGTGACGCTGCAGCGGCGCCATCGGCCGCTGACCGTGGTGAGCACCGGGGAAGTGGCGGACAAGCTGGACGAGAAGCAGTACGGCCAGGACGACGGCCCCTGCCTCCAGGCCCTGCGCACTGGCGAAGTCGTGCACGTGCCGGACACGTTGCGGGAAAGCCGCTGGGGTTCCTATCCGTCTTTCGCGGCGGATCTGGGCATTCGCTCCTCGCTGTCCCTGCCGATACCGGTGGGGTCGCACACCGCCGGCGCGCTGAACTTCTACGCTGCCGATCCGGACGCCTTCACACTGAAGGACCGGCAGACGCTGGCGTCGTCCGCCGCCCAGGCCGGCGGCGCCATTGCGTTGGCGCAGCGACTGGCCGACAGTGAGGACTTCACCCGCGACCTGCAGACCGCCCTCGCCTCCCGCCGTGTCATCGACCAGGCCATCGGCAGCGTCATGCAGCAATGCAAGTGCACCGAAGAAGAGGCGTTCGACCTGCTGCGCCGGCTGTCACAACAGACCAACCTCAAGCTTCGCGACGTCTGTACGCGTCTTCTCACCGACCTCGCCGGCCAACCACCGGCACCGCGGCAACCGCTGCGGCCACGACCGTGACAGACGCAACCCGGGGCAGCACTGTTTCGGCCGTACGGGTCACAGAAGACCCCTTGCTGACCATGAAGAAAATCTGTCGTGGCCGTAGTAGACATTGGCCCGTGGTGGGGCTACTGTTATGTCGTACTCAGGAAGTCGAAGTGAGTACGGCAGACATGAACTGCCGTACAGCACGTCAAGCACAACACGGCCCCGCAAGGGTCGTGAGCGGTACCCGAAGTACACCGAACAACCCAAGGTAAGGAGCGGAACGCCATCAGGATCGCCCGGGCGCGGAAGGAAGTCCGCCCGGGTACCGCAGGCCCCGGATTGGAAGGTGGTCCCCGGTCACGCATACGCGATCCCCGCAGCCCCGCCCTCCCAGGCGGAACCTGTGGACACAAAGGGCCGGCGCTGTGCGCCGGTAGATGGTGTTGAAAGCTCGGGGCCCGGGTGCCGATCATGGCACCCGGGCCCCCCGACGTGTCCCCGAAAGAAGAGGTCTATGCCACCTGTCAGCGCCCGACCCGTCGACAATCTCGACGATGACGACTACCCCGCCTACACCATGGGCCGGGCCGCCGAAATGCTCGCCACCACCCCCGCCTTCCTCCGCGCCCTCGGCGAGCACCGCCTGATCACGCCCCTGCGTTCCGAAGGTGGCCACCGCCGCTACTCCCGCTACCAGCTGCGCATCGCCGCCCGCGCCCGCGAACTCGTCGACCAGGGCACCCCCATCGAGGCCGCCTGCCGCATCATCATCCTCGAGGACCAGCTCGAAGAAGCCCAGCGCATCAACGAGCAACTGCGCACGCAAGGCCGCGAGTCGCAGCCGAAGACCTCAGAGTGATCAGGATCTCGATCAGCTCACTGCGCCGCAGGCGCTGGTCCCCGGGGCAGATGGCGTGGCTGCACCAGGGAGAGAGAAGGCCGGCCGGCCGATGGCTGCGTTTCTCTCTGGCGTCGGCCGAATGCGGCGTGTAGCGTCGCGGGTGGTTGTACTGGTTCGCCGTTCCTGCCCGCGCCGCCAGGTGCGGGCGTTTTGGTATACGGCGCGGCCAGGGCAGTCGCTGTGGGTCTGCACGGTGTGGACCCGGCTCGATCGAGAGGTATACGCATGGCCAGCGGGACCGTGAAGTGGTTCAACGCCGAGAAGGGCTTCGGTTTCATTCAGCAGGACGGCGGGGGCCCGGACGTCTTCGCGCACTACTCCAACATCAACTCTTCGGGCTTCCGTGAGCTGCAGGAAGGCCAGGCCGTGACCTTCGACGTCACGCAGGGACAGAAGGGCCCGCAGGCGGAGAACATCACGATCGTCGGTTGAGCCGACGCCGGATCGGTGGCGTCCGGAGCCCGCTTCGGACGCCTCGGCTGTCCGGGGCGACGTTCCCCCACGACGCCTTCCCATGTCCGCCGATGATCACCCAAGTCTCGGTGCGGCCTGGTCCGTCGTATGGCACGGTGACGATGACCAGGCCGCTGCGTGGCGTGTGACCGACTGACTGCGGCGTCACCGGTCAGCCACAGGACACCCGAGAGGATTGCCGCTCCATAACGGGGTTATCCGCCTCATGCGGTCGCCGAATGGTCTGCGCGACCGCGTCGTCGACTGGGCAGAGACGACGGGCCGGCATGGGGAGAGGACGGTATCGGGTGATCGCGGATGGAGAATGGGGCGCGTACGCGGCATGCCGTGGAACCGCCCCGGACGAACTGTTCGTCGAAGGTGCAGCACAAAACCATGCGAAGGCCGTCTGCAGCGGCTGCCCGGTGAGCACGGAATGCCTGGCCTTCGCCCTCGACCGCCGCATCGAGCACGGCATCTGGGGAGGAATGACAGAGCGGGAACGTCGTGCCCTGTTGCGCCGGCGGCCTACCGTGACGTCCTGGCGAAGCCTGCTCGAAGCGGCCCGCGCAGAGCACATACGCCGCGCATGCTCGGTCGCCAACCAGGAGTCCGCGGCGTATCTCTGAGCCCGACCGGCCCGGACCCGCTTGACCAGGCCTGGCCTGTCTGTAAGCACTGGTTTTGGGGTCTGGCACAGGTTCCGTGAGCCGGTCACGGGTTGTAGTTGTTGATCTTCTTGCGGTGGGTGCGGAAGTCGCCCTGAAGTCGTTCCTCGTCCGGGTGGCACGGCCGACGTTCGGTGGCCGTGAACGAAGTGTAGTCCCGGCTCCAGGAGTTGTTGTTCCCGTCGGTCCCGGCGTCGCCGTCGTGGCCATCGATGCGCACGGCGAGGTGATACGCGTCGAGGCCCGGTGCACACCCGCCGGGGCCGCCTGTCCCGACTGCGCCCACTGGACGGAACGGGTCGACAGCTCCTACCTGCGGTTTCCGGCAGATCTGCCCGCTGCCGGGCGACGAGCACAGCTCGCGTTACGGGTTCGGCGGTTCTTCTGCACGGCCTCGGCCTGCGGCCGGCGGACGTTCGCGGAGCAGCTGCCGGGGCTGACCCGCCGCCACGGCCGGGTCACCGAGAGGCTGCACCGGGCGATGGGTGAGATCGGGCCGGCCCTGGCGGGCCGGGCCGGGCCGGTGCCCGCCTCGCCGGGGCCATGGGCATCGCGACCAGCCGCACCACGCTGCTGCGGCGTGTGATGGACCTGCCCGACCCGGCAGCGACGCAGCCCCGCGCCGTCGGCGTGGACGACTTCGCTCTCCGGCGCGGCCACGTCTACGGAACGGTCGTGATCGACGCCGAGACCCACCGGGTCCTGGACCTGCTGCCCGAACGCGACGCCGCCACCCTCGCCCCCATGGCTCGCGGCCCACCCCGCAATCGAAGTCATCTGCCGCGACCGCGCCGGCGCCTACGCCGAGGCCGCCGACACTGCCGCACCCCAAGCCCTCCAGGTCGCCGACCGGTTCCACCTCTGGCAGAACCTCACCGCCGTGGTCGAGAAAACGGTCGCCGACCATCGCTCCTGCCTGCGCGACCTCCCGCCGATTACGCCGGAACCCGAGCCCGCATGGGAGACTCCCGCCAGGGCGGCCTCCGGTCACGAGGCCCAAACGGACGACCCGACCGGCAAGTTCACCGAACCGGCCCGCGCCCACCACGCCCTCGTCCACGATCTCCTCGCCCAGGGCATGGGCATTCGCCGCATCGCCCGCCACCTGGGCTGCGGACGGCACACCGTCCAGCGGTACGCCCGCGCCGCACGCTGGCAGGACATGGTCAAGGGCCGCAAGCTACAACTCCCCACCAGACTTGACCCGTTCAAGCCCTACCTGACCCAACGCTGGGCCGAAACCGAAGGGAACGTGACCATCCTCGACCTCCACCGGGAGATCACCGAACGTGGCTTCCGCAACCACTACTCCACCGTCCGCGACTGGATCCGGCGCGACCTGCCCCAGCGGGAAGGTCTCACGCCCGCCCCGCCACCGCCGTCCGTACGGCAGGTGGCCGGCTGGCTCACCCGACACCCCGCCACCCTGACCGAAGAGGAGAAACTGCACCACAAGGCCGTGCTCGACCGCTGCCCGGAGCGAGAATCAAACGCTCACTAAGGCCGCCGGGGAGGAAAATCCTCAGATTTTCTCACACCAATTCGAGCCTTTCGCGTGCTCCCGTCACCCAACGCATGACGCCGTTGGAGTCGGTGCTCTCGGCCAGCTCTGCAGCCTCTTTGAGCAATGCGGCCGCCTCGTACCGCTGATTCTGCTCGACAGCGAACTCGGCAAGCGCAATCAGATTTGCCGCCACCCCCGGCAGGAACCCGAGCTCGCGACGCAGACGCGTGGACTCCTCGAAGTGCGCTCGTGCTGCATCCAGCCGTCCGGCCATGTGCTCCGCGAAACCAAGGTGCCGAAGGACGTAGGACTTAGTCAGCCGGTCGTCCGCCTGGGCGGCGAGATCAAGAGCGCGAGTGAAGGAGGGCAAGGCGGTCTCCGTGTCATCGCGCACAACCTGGTGGAAGGTACCGACCCAGAACAACGCCTCCCCCTCACCCCGCGCATCGCCGAGCCGCCGGTACAGCTCTGCTGCCCGCCCGAACAGCTCCAACTCCCGCGCGTCCTCAGCCCGCTCCTCCAGGAAGCGGGCGTGAAGAAGACGGCCACGGGCCAGGGCAAGGTCTGCCTCGACCGCATCGAGGCCCTGGTCGGCAGTGGCCAACGCAGAACTGTCACCGCCGAAGACGGCGCGCTCGTAGAGAAGTTCGGCCTGCTCGATTCGCGTATCCGCAGTCATACGGCGATCGTACGATCACCAGCATCCTCTGGGACGGCCATTTCAACGCCCTTGTGACCCGCGTCCCACTCCTTCGAGATCGCGTTCCCCCTCGCGTAACACTACGTAGTCGGCTCACGGAACTTGTGCCAGACCCTGGTTTCGTCTCCAGTGCACGGAGTTGTTTTGGTCCCAGTGGCGGGTCGCAGGGGGCGTGTGGCGGTGTGATTCACGCCCCTGTAGCAAGGTGATTTGGCCCCACTTCGATCGGGTGGTTCCGCCGGCCGGGGTGGGGGGTGTTGACGGTAGTTTAGAAGCCTCGGTGGACCTCCGCCAGCGCCCCCGACAAGTGCGTGGAGGGTTGCCGACCCGGCTCGACGCAGGTCGCGGACCGCCCGGTGAATCTTGATCGTCTTGGGCTTGCGGCCGGCTCGTCGGCGCCGCCAGGATCGGCTGCATGATCAAGGGCGTGATGTTCGACTTCTCCGGGACCCTCTTCCGGATCGAATCGGCCGCGCAGTGGCTGCGCGCGGTGGCAACGAAGGCCGGTCTGGACGTGCCCGAGGGTGAACTCGACGCGTGCGTCAGCCGGCTGGAAGAGTTCGGGGCTCAGCCTGGAGGGGTTCCTCCGCGCACAGTGCCGCCCCATCTGGAGGCACTGTGGCGGGAGCGCGATCTGACCGCCGAACGACACCGGGCTGCCTTCACAGCACTTACCCGGGAAGCGAAGCTGCCTGCGGCTGACCTGGCCGAGGCCCTGTATGAACGTTCCCAAGTGTCCGGGGCATGGCTGCCTTATCCCGACACCGAGGAAACCCTGCGCGCCCTGCGCGGGCGAGGCATCCCGGTCGCTGTCGTCAGCAACATCGGCTGGGACATGCGCCCTGTCTTCCGCGACCACGGTGTCGATGACCTCGTGGATGCCTACTTCCTCTCCTTCGAGTGCGGGGTGAAGAAGCCCGATCCCCGGATCTTCCAGATGGCGTGCAACAAGCTGGGAGTGGCGCCCGGCGATGCACTCATGGTGGGAGACGAGCCTGTTGCGGACGTCGGAGCTGCCACGCTGGGGTGCCGGGTCCACCTAGTCGATCCCTTGCCCGTCGACCAGCGTCCCGGCGCGCTGGCCGAGGTGCTCCAGCTCCTCTGACGTGCCCGATCGGGGCGATTCGGCGCGATGTTGAGGGCCCGGCGACCGAACGCCGTCCAGTCCTCGGGCTCGATACCGCGCAAACGTACCCGGTTACCGGTCCGGAACGAAGTCATCCCCTGTCCGATCACGCCGCACGATGCGATGCACAGGCCCTCCTGACCCGGGCCTGAACTGTCTCGTCATACCGGTGGAGCCAGATCGACTTGGTACGTCAGGGGAGCCCCGAAACGCTGGTGCGCTGGTGCCCAAAGAAGTGCTTACAAACAGCCTGGCCCCCTAAGGGGGCGCAGTTGGAGGTGGCGCGCCGCGCTGGGCGCCGCGCAGCCTGACGGGGCGCCGGGGCCCGACCCCGGCGCAGGGCGTCCCGCGCCGGGGGGAGTTGGCGATGCGGCGTACTCGACCGAGCCGCAGCCGGCCTGTCGTGCGCCCTGGCCAACACTCCAGATGTAGCTCGTGGTCTCCATGCCTGATGTGCTCAACGCTTCTGCTGAGGGATGAGCACTCGAGTCGGCGAGCTGTGCCTTCCGATGGACAGGGGAGGGCATGCAGGTGCTCTGCAGGCAGGACGTGCAGGGCCACATCGACGATTGACCTCAACCAAACTTGAGCTTCTAGGTTCCTTCCAGAGCCGCAGGAACCGACCAGCGGCGCCTTTCAAGGAGGTTCGCCGTGACCGAGCGCACAGACCACATCGAGATCCCCGACCGCTACCGCTATGCCGTGATCCCGCACATCATGGTCGACGACGCCGCCGCGGCGATCGATTTCTACCAGCGGGCGTTCGGCGCCCGTGAGGACTTCAGGATCGACGCTCCGGGCGGCAGGATTCTGCACGCCGAGATCACCATCGGACGGTCGGCCCTGATGCTGGGCGACGCCAGCGTGGACGAGGCGGAGGCCGCCTCCTTCGCCGCGCCGACCTCGCTCGGCGGAGGTACGTCCGTGACGCTGCACGTCTTCGTGCCGGACGTCGACAGCCTGGCGAAGCGCGCAGAAGCCGCCGGCGCTGAGATCCTCCAGCCGCCGAAGGACATGTTCCACGGTGACCGCACTGTCATCCTCAAGGACCCTTCAGGTCACATGTGGGTATTTCTGACCCACGTGGAGGACGTCTCGCAGGAGGAGCTTCGGCGCCGCCTGGCCACCGCCGGGTGACTGGACCCCGTGCGCGCGCTGGTCCGGACCGCATACCGAGCGCCGTACCTGGCGGAACGCGCCGACCGAACCGCTCGGTCGTCCCTGGGCTGCTTGCCACCGGTAATGGCCGGCCCGCGATGGCCTGGTGGCGACGTCGCCAGTGGGACCAGCTGAGCCGGTGATCCGCGTCGTGGACGGGCTGGACAACGGGTGTGATGAACAGGCGCTGAATCTCGTCGCAGGTGAGCGGGATCAGTTCACCTGGCCCGGAATGGCGGGCGTGTTCGTCGGCGCGAACGACGGCGAGGA
Source organism: Streptomyces sp. NPDC052109 (assembly GCF_040680195.1). Classification (NCBI taxonomy): domain Bacteria; kingdom Bacillati; phylum Actinomycetota; class Actinomycetes; order Kitasatosporales; family Streptomycetaceae; genus Streptomyces; species Streptomyces sp. NPDC052109. The sequence goes on from NZ_JBFAWF010000035.1 coordinate 55,339, forward strand.
AGGCGTGGGCGCGGGTGACCCAGCGGCTCCAGGAGGGGTAGCGGCGGACCTGGTGCGCGAGCAGGCTACGGCGAGCACGCTTCGTAAATCCACACAACTCACGATGATCATCAGTGCCCGCACCCGTTCTCGAACCGCCCCCCCAGCGAGATCACGATCTACAGCTGGAGTACTGATGCCGGTTCGCATTTCCTGAGCCGGAACAGTACTCCGCACGCCGGGCGAAACGGCAAAGAGGTCTTCCCGCTCCAGTCCGGGAAGACCTCTTTCGGCTCTCGAGGAAGTAGGCGCGTCAGTGCTTGAACGCGTCCTTTGCCTTTTCCTTTGCCTCCCGGGCGTCACCCTTGCTCTTCTGCGCCTGTCCCTCGGCGGCCATGCGGTCGTTACCGATCGCGCTTCCCAGGGTCTCCTTGGCCTTGCCCTCGGCCTGCTCGGTCTTCGCCTTGGCCTTCTCGCCGGCAGTCATGGAACATGCCTCCTCATCGTTTCTGGGCCGCTGTCGCGGTAACCCGCTGGTGCCCCGGCGGTCCCTCCATAAACAAGGCGCCGTCCGGGAGTGTGGGAGGAATTCCAGGGCATCCGCAGGGCCAGGAGGTTGATAACTATGGTTCCGTTGCTGCTCGTTCTTCTTCTCGCCCTAGTCCTTTTCGGCGCAGGCTTCGCCATCAAGATCCTCTGGTGGGTGGCCGTCGCCGTTCTGGTGCTGTGGCTTCTCGGCTTCGTCATGCGCTCCACGACAGCCGGTGGTGGCCGTGGTCGCTGGTATCGATGGTGAGCTGACCACAGGCGCTGCTCCGCAGGGTCCCGGCCGTAAGGCGGGCGGGACCCTGCACGCGTGCCGGCATGCGGGCGGACGTGCGGGCCATCGTCGTGGCCGCGCTGACGGCCGGCCGCCGGCGCGGCACGAGTGACCGGCCCGGCAGGCTGGCAGAGGTCGTCTTCGACTGCCTGCTCCCTCGCCACACCAACGCCGACGGGAACAAGGCATGAGGTGGCCGGCTCGGCGCTCCGGAGATCACTACACGCGCTGAAATTCCCCCAGTCGCTCACTACTCGCCACCTTCGCCAGACCTGGTCGCGAATCGAACCGCCCTCCCGGGCTACCGCGCGACGCCTGATCCTGACGAATCGCCCGCGAACCGGAGCGCTGAACTCGCTTCGGGGGGCCGATGGCGGACGCCTCGGCCAGGCCCATCGACGCGGCGCTCCCGATGCGTGACGGGCCCGCCTCGTTGTCGGCTTGCGTACCTGCACGCCGTGGACAGATCTTCTGTCAGCCGGTGCACTCGAGGCGCTGCTCGGACCAGATCGTCTTGCGGTTCTGGCCATGGCGGCACCCCCAGCGCTCGGCGAGTTGGGCGACGAGGAACAGGCCGCGGCCTCCCTCGTCGGTGATGTGGGCGCGACGCAGGCGAGGCTGGGTGCTGCTGGCGTCGGTCACCTCGCAGACCAGGACGTTGTGGCGGATCAGCCGCAGCTCGGCCGGCGCGCGACCGTAGCGAAGCGCATTGGTGACCAGCTCACTGACGATGAGTTCGGTGGAGAAGAGCAGGTCGTCGTCCAGCCCCCACACGGCGAGTTGGCGAACCGTCCATTCCCGGGCCTTGGAGACGGCGGCAGGATCGGCCGGAATCTCCCAGTGAGCGGTGTCCTCCGCCGGTACGGCGCGGGTGCGTGCCAACAGGAGGGCTGCGTCGTCACGCCGTTCGTCATCGACGAGGTCGGCAAGAAGGGCCTGGCCGGTTTCGTCCAGAGCGCACCCTGGGCGACAGGAGGTGGCGAGCTTGCCCGCCAGGCGACGGAACCCCTCCTCGACGTCGTCTTCGCCCTGTTCGACCAGGCCGTCGGTGTAGAGGGCGAGGACGCTGGTCGGTTCCAGGTCGATGGTGGTGGTCTCGTACGGTATCCCGCTGACGGCGAGTGGTGGTCCCGGTGAGATTCCGACGGCATGTGTGGTGCCGTCGGGGTGCACCAGTACAGGTGGCGGGTGCCCGGCACTGGCCATGGCGCAGCGGCGGGTGACGGGGTCGTAGACCGCGTACAGGCAGGTGGCGCCGATGGTGTCGTCGTCGCCGGGTGGAGCCTCGGCGGCGAGGCGCTGGACCAGGTCTGCGATCCGGGTCAGCAGCTCGTCCGGTTCGAGTTCGAGGTCCGCGAGCGTCTGGATGGCGGCGCGCAGGCGGCCCATGGTGGCGCTGGCTGCCATGCCGTGGCCGACGACGTCCCCGGCGACCAGGGCGAGTCGCAGGGAGGGCAGGGCGATGGCGTCGTACCAGTCACCGCTGATCTCCGATCCGCCGCCTGCGGGCAGATAGACGCCGGCGGTCTCGGCCGCCGGCGTGTCGGTCGTCGCAGGGGGGAGGAGGCGCTGCTGCAGCGCCACTGCCGCCCTGTGCTCGCGTGTGTACCGGCGGGCGTTGTCGATGGCCAGGGCACCCCTGGAGGCGATCTGCGCCATGAGATCCAGCTCGTCCTCGGCGAACGGGTCGGATCGGCCGCAGCGCCAGACCGATATGGCGCCGAGCGTGAGACCGCGGGCGTGCAGCGGTGCCACCATCACCGAGTGGCAATCCTCGGGGATGTGGAAGTCGGTCAGCTGGGGATCGCCGAGCAGGGCACCGTAGTCCTCGGCGCTGATGATGAAGGTGTTGCCGTGCTGGAAGCTCCGCAGGAAAGGGTTGTCGGGGAAAGGCGGAATGAGGCTGCCGTGCCGGACGCGCGCGGGCCACACCACGGCGGTCGGCGCCAGGGCTGCGTTGCGCAGGTGAAGGTCCCCACCGCCCAGGCGCTTCGAGGGCTCCTCGCCGTCGAACACGGCCTGCGCGAGGTCGACTGCGGCGAGATCCCCGAAGACGGGCACGAGAACGTCCGCGAGGTCCTGCGCCGTACGCGCGACGTCCAAAGATTCCCCGACATGCTCGGCCACGTCACGGGTGAGATCCAGATGCCGGCGAGCACGAAGATGGTCGGTGCCGTCGATGTACAGGGCTGCCACGCCCGTGGGACGCCCCAGCGCGTCCTCCAGGCGGAAGGCGGACAGTGACAGCGCTCGTGGCCGTTGCGGATCGCGCCGCCAGCTCACCTGCTGGTTGATCCGGGCCACCGGGGTGCCGGTCTCCAGCACCCGACGCAGTACGGTCCGGAGGTTCTCGGCGTCCTCCGCGCAGAGCACGTCGCCCAGCCGTGTGCCGGGCTGCACCGGACAGCCGTCGATCGGACCCGGAGTGGCGTTCGTCTGCACGATGGTGAGCTCGGTGTCGTGCAGAGCGATGGTGATCCGGTCCTGTGTGTACAGTGCGCGCAAGAGCGCTGCGCCGTGGACGTGGTCAGCGACATGGTGGGCGGGCGCCGCAACGACGAGGAACTCCGCCGGGCCCTCCACCCTCGTGCTCCGGAAGGTGACATCGATGGTGTCGCCGCACTGGTGCCGCAGCCGTACCCGGCCGGAGGCCGGCATCCGAGTCGCCCTGCGCAGTTCGTCGGGAAGTTCGGCGACGAGTTCCCTCACGTGTCGGCCGCACACCTCCTCGGCGCTGAACCCGGTGAGGTCCCTTGCCGTCGCGGTCCACCGCAGCACGGTGCCCCGCTCGTCGACCACGGCGGCCGCGAGGCGGTCGCATGGGGAGGGCTTGGGTTGATGGCCGTCGTCGGTGGTGTCCTCCGTCTCGTCGAGGGTGCGCGAGCAGGGATCGGCGGTGTTCTCGATGCCCATGTTTCTTACTTTCTGATGAGTGCCTCTAGCGGAACGGATCGGCATCGCCCTGCGGCGCCGGCTCGGAGGATCACGGATTGCTTGGCGGGGAGCGGGTGGGGAGCGGGTAGGGGGAGCGCATCACGCCGCGGCGGCTGAGGAGGGCAGGTCCTGTTCGGCCCACACGACCTTGCCGTCCGCCGAGGCACGGGAGCCCCACCTACGGGACAGCTGCGCGACGAGGGGGAGGCCGCGGCCCCTTTCGTCTTCGGCGCCGGGTCGGCGGATGCTTGGCCGACAGGCGTTGGTATCACTGACTTCGCAGGTCAGGACTCGGTGCTGGATGAGCCGTAGGCGGCTGGGACCCTCGCCGTAGCGGATGGCGTTGGTGACCAGCTCACTGACGATCACCTCCATCGTGGCGACGAGATGATCAAGTCCCCATTCGCTGAGCTGACGGGCCGCCGCCTGCCGTGCGGTGCGGGCCGCTGTCGGCTCGTTGGGCAGCTCCCAGGAGGCGACCCGGGCCTGTTCGAGTGCGTGGGTCCGGGCCAGCAGCAAGGTGACGTCGTCGGCCGCGTCCTTGCTCGGCAAGGTGTCCATCACCAGCGAGCACAGGTCCTCCAGGGAGGCTCCCGGCTGCGCGAGTGCGGTGCCCAGGCGGCACAGGCCCACGTCGATGTCCTGATCGCGTGATTCGATCAGCCCGTCGGTGTAGAGCGCGAGCAGGCTGCCCTCGGGCAGTTCCAGTTCCACGGACTCGAAGGGGACCAGCCCGAGGCCTAGGCCGAGCGGGGCTCCCGTGGGCAGGTCGGGGAAGGAGACCTTGCCGAGCGGGTCGACGATCGCGGGTGGCGGATGCCCGGCCCTGGACATCGTGCACCGTCGGGTGACGGGGTCGTAGACGGCGTACAGACAGGTGGCGCCGACCACCGGGGCGTCGACGTCTTCCTCGGTCTGCCGCCGAACCGTGTCGTCCAGGTGCGCCAACAGCTCGTCGGGAGGCAGGTCCAGGTCCGCCAGCGTGCGGACGGCGGTGCGGAGTCTGCCCATGGTCGCCGCGGCGTTGATGCCGTGTCCGACCACGTCTCCGACGACGAGGGCCACTCGGGCGCCCGGCAGCGGGATGACGTCGAACCAGTCACCGCCCACGCCATGGTCCAGGTCGGCCGGCACGTAGCGCGAGGCGACCTCGACGGCGACACCGCCCTGCACATGGTGGGGGAGGAGGTCGCGTTGCAGCGTGAGAGCAGCGGCGCGTTCGCGCGCGTAGTGCAGAGCGTTCTCCAGGGAGAGCGCGGCCCGGTTGACAAGCTCTTCGGCAAGGAGCAGGTCGTCCTCCCGGAACGGCCTCTGTTCCTCGGAGCGGCCGAACAGCGCCAGCCCCAGCACGTTCTGCCGTGCACGGATGGGTACCACCATCAGGGAATGGACACCGGTCTCCAGCATCTTCCGCGTCCGCGCCGGGTCGTGGTCGACCCACGGGCCCGATCCGGTGTCCAGCACCGATTCCAGGTACGACCTGCCCGTGCGCAGTGCGGTGGCGAACAGCGATGTCGGGAAGGGGCGGATCGCCTCCGCGCGCACCCACGGCAACTCCAGGACACCCCGGTCGATCGAAGCCAGACCTGCGCGGCGCAGCAGTGGTGGGCGGCTCGTCGCGCTGAGCTTCGGCGATGGCTCCACACCGAGCGAGACCGACTCCACCAGGTCGACGAAGGCGTGGTCGGCGAGCAGAGGCACCGCGAGCTCGGCCAGCTCCTGCCCGGTCTGCATGACGTCGAGGGTGCTGCCGATGCGCGTGCTGGCCTCGCTGATGATGTCGAGACGCTCGCGCACCCGCCTGTTGCCGGTGACATCCACGGTTATGGAGCACACGCCCAGTGCAGTGCCGTCCGCGTCTTGGAGGCAGAAGAACGAGGACGAGAACGCGCGCTCGCGGCGCCGGTCCGTCGTCGGCCACGCCCGGTACTCATGGACCATGCTGGTGCCGTTCTCCAGCACCTGCCGCATCACCACCTCGAGCGCCTCGGCCTCGAAAGCGGGCAGCGAGTCCTTCAGGCGGTGTCCGATCCGTCGCTCACGAGGGATCCCGTCATGCCGCTCCATGGCCTCGTTCACCCAGGTGCAGCGTAGTTGCGGGTCATGCACGGCTATGCCGATGGGCGCATCTCCGTGCAGCAACTGGTGTACGCGTTCGCTGCTGGACCCGGGGGACACCGTGCGTGTGCCGGCCGCCGAGACCAACCACCTGGTGGCGTTCAGTCCCCGCAGCGTCGAGATCCGCAGATTCATGTCCGACGTGCTGCCGTCACGGTGGCGCACCGTCACGGCGGCCGACCGGTCAACCTCGGGACGGCACCCCTCGGCCAACGCCGAAACCCCGAGGGTGAGTTCCGGCGACGGGATCACATGAGCAAGGGAACGGCCCACCATCTCGGCGGCCGAGTAGCCGAGGAACTGCTGGGCGGCTTCCGTCCACCCCAGCACGGTCCCCTGGGCGTCAAGCATCGCCATGGCCGCGTCAGGCGTCTCGCGCCAGCCTGTGTGCCTGGCGATCGGAGTCTCGGCGGTTGTCGTCATGGCGGTTCATCCCATCGGGTGTGGCGCGGCCGGTTGGCCCATTTCTGATGAAAGCATCAGTCATGGTGGAAGAATCGTCAATATCGGTCATATGTGATGGAAGTGTCACATCCCTCTCGGTGTGCCGCATCCGGATGGGCAAGGCGGGCAGCCGGGTCAGGGGTGATATGATGAATTCATCAGGACTGGTGCTGTCGTTCATTGGACATGCCGATGTCAGCCTCAACCAGCAATCGATTCGAACGTCGCCGCTTCGAGACCCGGCAGGCGCTCGTCCGCGCCGCCCGGCAGATCCTGGCCGAGTCCGGTGACACCGGTGCCAGCATCCGCTCCATCGCGGACCGCGCGGATGTGGGCCTCGGCTCCTTCTACAACCACTTCGCGACCAAGGGGGAGCTTTTCGACGCCGCGGTAGCCGATGCGCTGGAAGAGTACGCCGAGGCCGTCGAGGCGCGGCTGGGCGGGCTCGAAGATCCCGCAGAACGCGTGGCCGGAGGCGTCCGGCTCAGCGCCCGCATGGCGGCCTCACGCCCGCAGATCGTGTGGATCTTGTGCCACAGCGGGCTCGGCCGTATCCATGCCGGCCGTGGACTGCTCATCCTTCATTCCCGGCGCGACGTGGAGCAGGGCATCGCCTCGGGTCGATTCGTCGTGACGGACCCGGTCGTAGCCCTGTCTGCCCTGAACGCCAGTCTTCTGGCCCTTCTGGAGTTGTGGTTCACCCAACCCGAGGTCGACGGCGACCAGGTCGCAGGCGCGATGGCCGAGATGCTCCTGCGTATGCTCGGCGTTCCTTTGGACGAAGCGCGCAGACTGGCCCGGCGGCCACTGCCTGGTGCGGCATGAAGAGCGTTCCGCCGGTATGGAGGCAGTCCTCGGCCAGGCGTGCCGTGTCCAGGTGGGGGAGCGGCGTGCCGAGCGCGGCCTGGCCTGCAAGGCGGCCGAGGGGCCCCCTGACCGACGCGCTGGTCAAGGTGTACGGACGGGCATCGGCGGCGTACCCGCCGCGGTGGACGCACCGATCGTCTTGCTGAACGTGCGTGAGGCGCGTTGAAGGCCGGGCATCGACAACGCCCCCACGCCACTGATCAGGTCTGTACACCGATGCCGTGATCGAGGTCTTCGGCGAATCCGTCCGACGGCATGTGACTGTGTACGTCGTCGGCGTTCCTGCAGGACGCTCGGGGATCGACGCTCGTCCACGGGTCATGGAGCATGGCGGCGCGGGGGCCGGGCCGTGGGAGAGTCCCGACGGATCCGGTACGCCGGAAGGAAGCGAGACGTCGGTCGCGCTCGCCCGGTCCGCCGCTCCGGGCGGGGTGAGTGCCGGTAGCGGTCGAGCGACTCGGCCATGTCGACGGTGGCGGCGGCGGTGCCCCTCCCTGGTAGCCGCAGACCACCGCTGGACGGCGCACCTGCACACGCCGACCGACCTGACGTCGAGTCAGCGGGCCTGGCGGTGGCATCGCAGCAGCGGGCGCCAGGCCTCGCGGCGCCGTCTCCTTTCCGTCACGCACCCTTGAGGATCCGCGCGACATGGCTCTCCACACCGACGATCGCCGCGTCCAGCGCACAGCTGAACATCGTGTCGACCCTGTCGTCCGGCAGCGGGAGCGAGTCCTCCCCGTCCGATGCCGGCGGCAGAGTGGTCCACCGTTCCAGTGCTCCGGTCAGTTCGCTGACCAGCAAACCCGTGAACACGGCGCACAGCGTTGCGGCCACCCGCCGGATCTCCGGCACCGGCAGTTTCGCGGCGGCCAGGATGTCGATGAGCCCCTGCCAGAAGGGATCCTCCGGCTGGATGTAGTCGGGACGCGCGAACGAGTAGACCATCAGTTTCGGATGGCGGCGCGACAGTTCACGGAAGTCCAGGGCAAGGTCGCGCAGGCGGTCCTGCCAGGGGATGTCCTCCCGTTCCCCGGCGCGGAACTGTGAGCCGACGCGTTGGGCCACGCCGCGCAGCAGGGCGTCCTTGTTGGGTACGTGGTGGTACAGCGACATCGGGTTCGCGTCCAGCGCCGCCGCGAGTTTGCGCATGGTGAGTGCCTCGACCCCGTCGGCGTCGATGAGCTGCAACGCCATGGCGTAGATGCCGTCCTTGGTGAGCGGTACGTCCCTCTTCCTCGTGCCCCGGGGGGCCCTCCGTTGAATTTCCATACGACGTATGGTACCACTGGAGCCAGTTCCGTACGGTGTATGGAAACGGGGGAGTCGCCGTTTTGACGGCCCCCTGCCCAACGGCGTCCTTCCCGCGGCCCCACACGCCCTTGCCCGACCCCTCATAGGAGCAAGCCATGACCACGCATTCCGTGAACGATCTACGCCCCATCCGGTCTCCGCGCGGAATTCCGATCCTCGGCAACACGCCGCAGATCCCCGACACCAACCCGGGTGCGTACATCGCCGAGCTCTCCAAGCAGTTCCCCGAGGGCATCTTCAGCATGGACATCGCCGGCCAGGAGAACGTCTTCGTCTCCGACCCGGACCTGGTCACCGAGGTCTGCGACGAGACCCGTTTCGGCAAGCCGATCTTCGCACCGCTGACTCACGTCCGGGACTACACCGGCGCGGGCCTGTTCACGGCCGCCGACGACGAAGAGGTCTGGGGGATGGCGCACCGGATCCTCATGCCGGCCTTCAGCCAGCGGGCCATGAAGGGCTATTTCGGGCAGATGCTGGAGATCGCCCAGAACCTGGTGGGCAAGTGGGAGCGCCGGCAAGGCCGGCCGGTCAACATCACGGACGACTACACCCGGCTCACACTGGACACGATCGCCCTGTCCGGGTTCGGCTACCGGTTCGACTCCTTCACCAAGGAGCAGTTGCACCCGTTCCTCAACGCGTTGCTGGAGTCGCTGATCGAGTCGATGCGGCGCTCGCAGGAGCTGCCGATGATGACCAGGATGCGCAAGGCGGACGACAAGAAGTACCGCGGGAACATCCAGCTGATGCGGGACCTGGTCGACAGCGTGATCAAGGAACGCCGGCAGGGGAAGTCCAGCGGTGAGGACGACCTGCTGGGTCTGATGCTCCAGGCCACCGACCCCGAGACCGGCAGGCCACTGGACGACGAGAACGTCCGTGACCAGGTGGTGACGTTCCTGATCGCCGGTCACGAGACCACCAGTGGTCTGCTGTCCTTCGCCACGTACTCGCTGATGCGCAATCCGCACGTGCTGGCCCAGGCCTACGCCGAGGTGGACCGGGTGCTGCCCGGTGACACGGTGCCGGACTACGACACGATCATGAAGCTGGATGTCATCCCGCGCATCCTTGAGGAGACCCTGCGCCTGTGGGCCCCGATCCCGCAGATCATGAAGGCGCCGCACGAGGACACCGTCATCGGCTGCCGCTACCGGCTGAAGCAGGGCACGAAGACGGTCCTGCTGATGGGCCCGCTGCACACGCACCCCAACGCATGGGACAACCCACTCGAGTTCGACATCGACCGGTGGCTGCCGGAGAACCGGGAGCGGCACCACCCGCACGCCTACAAGCCGTTCGGCAACGGCCGCCGTGCCTGCATCGGCCGCCAGTTCGCGCTCACCGAGGCACGCCTGGCCCTGGCGCTGGTGCTGCAGAAGTTCAAGTTCTCCGACACGGCCGACTACAAGATGGACGTCAAGGAGGCGCTGACGCGCAAGCCCGGCGGTTTCGAGCTCATCGTCCGTCCCCGGCAGGGACACGAGCGGGCCGTCTTCGGCGCCGCGGACGTGCGGACGGAGGACACGCAGGCGCCTGCCGCGGTCAGCGGTGTCGGAGTGAACCTGACCGTCGCCTACGGCTCCAGCCTGGGCAGCAGCGAGGACCTGGCGCGCACGATCGCCGACCGCAGCGAGCGCTCCGGCTTCGGCACCACCCTGATGAGCCTGGACGACCTGGGAGACAACCTCCCCACGGAAGGCCTGCTCGTCGTCGTCGCCGCAAGTTACAACGGAAAGGCACCTGACAATGCCCAGCGCTTCGACGACCTGATCGCCGTGGGGCTACCCCAGGGCTCCCTGTCGAATGTGCGGTTCGCGCTGCTGGGCACCGGCAACACCCAGTGGGTGGCGACCTACCAGGCCTTCCCGAAGCGGATCGAGGAGGCGCTCCTGGCCGCCGGCGCCGCGCCGGTCGTGGAGCGGGGTGCGGCGGACGCCGCCGGAGACTTCGACGGCATGGCCTCCCGCTGGATGGACACGCTGTGGGCCACCCTGGCCGAGGAGTACGCCGCCGACACCTCCGAGGCGACCGGCCCGCGCTACCAGGTCCAGCTGCTCACCGAGGCCGACGTGCGTCCCGCGATCGTCTCCGAGCAGGCGTACCCGCTGACCGTGGTCGCCAACGAGGAACTGGTCGGCGACCCGACCGGTCTGTGGGACTTCAGCATCGAGCCGCCGCGGCCGTCCGCGAAGTCCATCACCGTGGAGCTGCCGGAGGGTGTCACCTACGACACCGGCAACCACCTGGCGGTCTTCGCCAAGAACGACCCCGCCCTGGTCTACCGCGCGCTGGCACGGCTCGGCGTCGACTACGACCAGGTACTCCGGCTCGACCAGCCCGGCGGCGGCCGCACCCACCTGCCGGTCGGCGTCCCCGTCACCACCGGCCTGCTGCTCAGCGAGTTCCTGGAACTGCAGGACGTGGCCACCCGCGCCCAGGTGAAGGCTCTGGCAGAGCACACCCCCTGTCCGTGGACCCGGCCGCAGCTGGAGACTTACACGGCCGACACGGAGGAGGCCGAGGAGCTCTACCGGAAGGAGATCCTCGGCAAGCGGGTCTCGGTGCTGGGCCTGCTGGAGCGCTTCCCGGCCATCGAGCTGCCACTGGCGGTCTTCCTGGAGATGATGGGCCCGATCCGCCCCCGCTTCTACTCCATCTCCTCCGCCGCGCCGGCCGACCCGCGCCACGTACGCCTGACCGTCGGCCTGCTGGAGGGCCCGGCCCTGTCCGGCAACGGCCAGTACCGCGGCCTGTGCTCGTCCTACATCGCGGGCCTGAAGCCGGGCGACGTCTTCTACGGCTACGTGCGTGTGCCCTCCCCGACGTTCGCCCCGCCCGCCGACCCCGCCACTCCGCTCGTCCTCATCGGTCCCGGCACCGGCATCGCGCCGCTGCGCGGCTTCCTGGAGGAGCGTGCCTGGCAGCACGCCAACGGCACGCAGGTCGGCCTGTCCCAGGTCTTCGTCGGCTGCCGGCACCCGGAGCACGACTACTTCTACCGGCAGGAGATGCAGGACTGGGAGCGGGCAGGGATCGCCCAGGTGCACACCGCCTTCTCCGCGGTGACCGGCCACCCGGCCCGGTTCGTGCAGGACGCCATCGCGGGCGCAGCCGACACGGTGTGGCAGGCCATCCAGGACGGCGCGTACATCTACGTCTGCGGGGACGGCCGGCGCATGGCACCCGCCGTACGCGAGGCGCTTGCCGCCATCCACCGAAAGCACACCGGCAGCGACGACGAGGCCGCCCAGCAGTGGCTCGCCCAGCTCGAAGCGGACGAGCGCTACCAGCAGGACGTCTTCGCCTGACCCCCGGACGCCGGGAGGCGTGCGGCCCTCCTGACACCCCGCACGCCTCCCGGCAATCACTCACCCGACTGCGCCGAGAACAGAGGATCACCATGGACACCATGCTCGCCGGACGCTTCCACGTGGACACGAAGAAGTTCCTCGTGGAGGAGGTACCCGTCCCCGAGCCCGGCCCCGGCGAGGTACTCGTCGAGGTGAAGGCCGCCGGCGTCTGCCTCTCCGACGTCCACCTCATCGACGGATCTCTCGCCCCGCTGTTCCTCTCCTCCGACGCGGTCACCGTCGGCCACGAGGTCTCCGGTGTGGTCCACACCTTGGGCCCCGGCCTCAAGCGTGGACTGACCCCCGGCACCCGCGTCACCATTGAGGCCGGCAAGGCCTGCGGCCAGTGCGAGGGTTGCGTGCGCCGCCGGCCGTGCACCGAGGTCCGTACCGCCGGCATCGACTACGACGGTGGCTGGGCCCAGTACATGGTCACCCCCGAGGAGACCGTCGTCCCCATCCCCGACAACCTCCCGTTCGACCAGGCCGCGATCATCCCCGACGCGGTCTCCACCCCGTACGCCGCCGTCGCGGCCACCGCGGGCGTGCGGCCCGCCCAGTCCGTCGGCGTGTGGGGGGTGGGCGGGGTCGGCGCCCACAACGTACGCCTGGCCCGGCTGGTCGGCGCCGCACCGATCATCGCGGTGGACCCGCTGCCCGGCGCGCGCGAGCGTGCCCTGGCCTTCGGTGCGGACGTCGCGCTCGACCCGGCCGCACCCGACTTCGCGGAGCAGGTCCGTGCGGCCACCGCCGGGAAGGGCCTGGACTTCGCCTTCGACTGTGCCGGTGTCGCCCCGGTCCGCGAGCAGGCCGCCTCCGTGCTCGGCCCGGGCGGCTGCCTGATCCTCGTCGGCATCACACCCGAGCCGCTGACCATCACCGAGGGCCTGACCTTCAACTACCTGCAGAAGCAGGTCCGCGGCCACTACGGTGCCACCCCGGAGGGCGTCGCCGAACTGGTCCAGCTGGCCTCCAGCGGCCGACTCGACCTGGCCCCCTCCATCACCGACCACATCCCGCTCGCCGAAGCCGCGGACGCGGTCAACCGTCTGGAGCACGAGATCGGCGATCCGATCCGTCTCATCCTCGTCCCCTGATACCTCCACACACGCTCGTCAAGACCACCTCTGGGCAGGGGTGAGTGGGGGGCGGGGGGGGTGGGGGGGGCGGCGCCCCCGCGGGGTAGGCACGACCCAGCGAGGGCCGCCGCGGGGCCCCGCCCCCAAAAACCGAGGCCCGGACGGCGAGCTCGGGATAGAG
>NZ_JBFAWF010000036.1:0-65994 GCF_040680195.1 Streptomyces sp. NPDC052109
GTCCACTGCTGGGCGTTCGTGCCGTTGCAGTCGTAGAGCTGGACGGGCGTGCCGTCGGCGGAGTTGGCCCCGGCGACGTCGAGGCACTTGCCGGCAAGTCCGGTGATCGCGCCGGTGTCCGCCTGGGCGGGGGAGGCGGTGAGCAGTCCGGCGGAGAGCGCCAGTACGGACAGGGAGACTGCCGCGGGGAGAGGTCTGGCCATTGCGGGGGCGGCCTTTCGGGTGGGGGGTCGGCCAACACCGGTGAACACAGTGGGTGTTGGCTCATTGCAGGCTTTGTTTAAGGCGTGAAAATAAAGGTCCGGACCAGTGGAGTCAAGAGGCACGGCAGCAACTCGCGACGCATGCGCGGGCATCCGGTCATGATGGCCGGATGACCGACTACGACGACGAGGCCCGGGAGTACGACGCGTCCCGAGGCGGGGAACCGCGGGCCCGGGCGGCGGCGAAGGCCCTGCAGGAGCTGCTGCCACAGGCTCCCGGGACCGTGCTGGACCTGGCGCGCGGGACCGGCGTCGTGGCCAGGAGGCTGCGGCGGCCCGGGCGGACGGTGCTCGGCGTAGACCGCTCGGACGGCATGCTGGAGCTCGCGGCCCGGCGCGTGCCGCGCGGTGTGATCCGCGGGGATGCGACCCGGCTGCCCCTGAAGCCGGGCAGCGTGGACGCGATGGTGATCGTCTGGCTGCTCCGTCTGCTGCCCGATCCGACCGCCGTGCTCGCAGAGGCGGCCCGGGTGCTCAGGCCCGGCGCGGTCCTCGTCACCACCGTCGACAAGGACGACGCCTACTTCGTGCCGGACAGTGACATGGCCCGTATCACGGCCCACCTGCGGGAGCGGTACCGGTCCCGGGCTGCGGACGGCCGGACCCGGGTGCGCGACCGGGCGGACGCACACGGGCCGCGGCCGGCCGGCGAGACGGTGTTCCCCGGCGCCGGCCAGGGCCGCAGCCCGCGCCGCCGGCGCGAGGTCGTCGACTCGGGCCGGATACCGTGGTGCGCGCACGCCGAACCGGCACAGGTGGCGGAGCTGTGCCGCCGCCTCGCCGCCCCGCCGGAGCAGGACAGGGCCCGCCCGGACCCCCTCTACCGGCTCCTCGCGCTGGAGAAGACGCCGTGACGCTCAGGCCGACGGCACCTCGGCCGGCCGGACGCCCACCGCTTGCGGTGCCTCGGCGGCCCGCTCCGCGAACTGGGTGCGGTACAGCTCCGCGTACCGCCCCTCCGCAGCCAGGAGCGACGCGTGCGTGCCGCGTTCCACGATCCGGCCGGACTCCACGACCAGAATCTGGTCGGCGGCCCTGACCGTGGAGAGACGGTGGGCGATGACCACGGCCGTGCGCCCCTCCAGGGCCTCGGTGAGGGCTTCCTGGACGGCTGCTTCGGAGGTGTTGTCCAGGTGGGCGGTGGCCTCGTCCAGGATGACCACGCGCTGCCGGGCGAGCAGCAGCCGGGCGATGGTCATCCGCTGGCGTTCGCCCCCGGAGAGCCGGTAGCCGCGCTCACCGACGACCGTGTCCAGGCCGTCGGGCAGGGACCGCACGACCTCGGCGAGCCGGGCCCGGCCGAGGGCGTCCCAGAGGTCGTCGTCCGTGGCCCCGGGGCGGGCCAGCAGCAGGTTGGCCCGGACGGTGTCGTGGAAGAGGTGGCCGTCCTGGGTGACCATGCCGAGGGTGCCGCGCAGGGAGGCGGCCGTCAGGTCGCGCACGTCGACCCCGCCGATGCGGACGGCGCCCGCGTCGACGTCGTACAGGCGCGGCAGCAGCTGGGCGATGGTGGACTTGCCGGCGCCGGAGGAACCGACGAGGGCGACGGTCTCGCCGGGTGCGGCGCGGAAGGAGATGCCGTGCAGCACCTCGGAACCGCCGCGGGTGTCGAGCGCGGCGACCTCCTCCAGGGAGGCGAGGGAGACCTGGTCCGCGGACGGGTACGAGAAGCGGACGTCGTCGAACTCGACGGCGACCGGTCCTTCGGGGACCTCCCGGGCGTCCGGCTTCTCCTCGATGAGCGGCTCGAGATCCAGCACCTCGAAGACCCGCTCGAAGCTGACGAGGGCGCTCATCACCTCGACCCGGGCGCCGGCGAGCGCGGTGAGCGGGGCGTACAGGCGGGTCAGCAGCAGGGCGAGGGAGACGACCGCGCCGGCCTGCAGGGTGCCGTGCAGGGCGAACCAGCCGCCGAGGCCGTAGACGAGGGCCAGCGCGAGGGCGGAGACCAGGGTGAGGGAGGTGATGAAGACCGACTGGGCCGTGGCGGTACGGACGCCGATGTCCCGGACCCGGGCGGCACGGGCCGCGAACTCCGCCGACTCCTCCTCGGGGCGGCCGAACAGCTTCACGAGGGTGGCGCCGGGCGCCGAGAACCGCTCGGTCATCCGGGTGCCCATGGCCGCGTTCAGCGCCGCCGCCTCCCGCTGCATCCGGGCCATCCGGGTGCCCATGCGGCGGGCCGGCAGCACGAACACCGGCAGCAGCGCCAGCGCGAGCACGGTGATCTGCCAGGACAGGGTGAGCATCACCGCGAGGGTGAGCAGCAGCGTGACCAGGTTGCTGACCACACCGGACAGGGTGTTGGCGAACGCCCGCTGGGCACCGATCACGTCGTTGTTGAGACGGCTGACCAGCGCTCCCGTACGAGTCCGTGTGAAGAACGCGACGGGCATGCGCTGCACATGATCGAACACAGCCGTTCTGAGGTCGAGGATGAGTCCCTCCCCGAGCGTCGCCGACAGGCGCCGGCCGAGGATGCCGAGCCCCGCCTCCGCGAGCGCGACCAACGCGATGAGCAGGGAGAGCCGGACCACCGTGCCGGAGTCGTGCCCCGCCACGATCGCGTCGACGACGCGGCCGGCGAGCACGGGGGTGGCCACGGCGAGCAGTGCCGTCCCCACCCCGAGCAGTACGAAACGGACGATGCCCGCGCGGTGCGGGCGGGCGAAGGCGGCGATACGGCGCAGCGTGGCGCGGGCGAACGGGCGGCGCTCGGCCTGTGCGTTCATGACGCTGTGCAACTGCGTCCAGGCTGTGGTCTCCATGCTCATGGGGAGAAACGTAGAACCTCAAGCTTCGTTGAGGTCAAGGTCCGTCTCTTTTCACCCCCACCGGCGTCCCCCTCCCCCGAAGGCCCGCAGACCCCGATGACCACAGCCTGTAAACCGCCGTCCCCGTATCCGCCATCCGCCGTTGGGGCGGCACGGAAAACCTCTGCGGGTGTGACTGCCGTCCCGCTTCCCCCGCCGCCCCGGGGACGACTACCCCGTCGCGTCCCCGGCCGCCAGGTGCTGTGCCTGGTGCCGCTCGTGCTCGTCGCAGTGGTCGCCGTACGCAACCGCTCCCTGCTGGCCGAGGGCTTCGGGCAGTTGCGCACCGCCTCCTGGCCGTGGCTGCTCGCGGCCGTCGGCGCGACCTGTCTGACCTGGGTGGCCGCCGCGGTCACCCGGCAGGGCGCGGTGGTGCAGCCGTTGCCGAAGGGCCGGCTGCTTGCCACCCAGTTCGCGGCCGCCTCGGCCAACCACCTGTTGCCCACCGGCCTCGGCGCGGGCGCGGTGAACCTGCGCTTCATGACCGTGTGCGGGGTGCCCCTGGCCCGCTCCTCCGCCGCGCTCGCCCTGTATCTGCTGGCCGAGTCCGTGGGCCGGGTCGGTCTGCTGACGGCACTGCTGTTCGCGTTCCCCGACGCGCTGCGGCTCGGCCCCCTGCTGCCGGACGGCTCCGCGCTCCCGCTGCTGCTGGGGGCGGCCGGCCTGCTGGCGGTGGCGGCGGCGGTCACGGCGCTGGTACGACCGCTGCGCAGGCGCGTGTACGGGTTCGTGCGGGACGCCCTGGGCGAGGCGCGGTCGGTGCACACCCGGCCGGCCCGTGCCCTGGCCCTGTGGGGCGGCTCGCTGGCCTTCCCCGCGCTGCAGGCGGCCGGGCTCGCCGCCGTCGGCCAGGCGCTGCGGCTTCCGGTGCCGCCCGCGCACATGGCGCTCGCCTACCTCGCGGCGACGGTCGCGGTGGCGCTGGTGCCCACACCGGGCGGCCTGGGTTCGGTCGAGGCCGCGCTGATCGTTGCCCTGGTCGCGGTGGGCGGCCCGGCCGCGGTGGCCACGGCCGTGGTCCTGGCCTACCGGATCATCACCGTGTGGGTGCCGCTGCTGCCGGGGGCGCTGACGCTGGGGGCGCTGGTACGGCTCAAGGTCATCTGAGGCACAGTGGCCTTCCGCACCAGAAGAAGGAGGGTCTCCCATGCCGGTTCGCGTGGAGCGCGAGGGGTACGTCACCACGGTCGTCCTGTCCCGGCCGGAGGCCCGCAACGCGGTGGACGGGCCGACCGCCGCGGAACTCGCCGCCGCCTTCCGTGAGTTCGAGGCGGACGACGGTGCCCGGGTGGCGGTGCTGTGGGGTGAGGGCGGCACGTTCTGCGCGGGGGCGGACCTCAAGGCGATCGGCACGGAACGCGGCAACCGGGTGGCCGAGGACGGTGACGGGCCGATGGGACCGACCCGGATGCGGCTGTCGAAGCCGGTGATCGCCGCCGTCGCCGGGCACGCGGTGGCCGGCGGTCTGGAGCTGGCCCTGTGGTGCGATCTGCGGGTGGCGGAGGAGGACGCCGTCTTCGGGGTGTTCTGCCGCCGCTGGGGTGTGCCGCTGATCGACGGCGGCACGGTACGACTACCCCGGCTGATCGGCACCAGCCGGGCCATGGACATGATCCTCACCGGCCGCCCGGTGCCGGCCCGCGAGGCCCACGCGATGGGGCTCGCCAACCGCGTGGTGCCCGCCGGCCGGGCTCGCGCCGAGGCCGAGGCGCTGGCCGCGGGCATCGCCCGCTTCCCGCAGGCCTGCCTGCGCAGCGACCGCGCGTCGGTTCTCGACCAGGAGGGGCTGGACGAGGAGACGGCACTGCGCGGCGAGCTCGGGCACGGTGTGGTCGTGCTGGCGCGGAGCGCGGAGGGCGCCGCCCGGTTCGCCTCCGGTGCCGGGCGGCACGGGTCGTTCACGGATCTGTGAGCCGCGCCGGCAGGCCCTGCTCCTCCGGCAGCCCGGCGTAGGCGCGCAGGGGGTTGCGCAGGGTGGGCAGGCCCCAGGCGCGCACGGTGGTCCAGAGGTTCACCCACTGCCCGGTCTCGGTGTCGAGTCCGGCGAGCACCCGCACCAGGCGCCGCCGCCGTTCGCCCGGCTCCCCGAACGCCCCGCACCCGGCCGGTACCGGTCCGCCGAACGCCGGCCGCAGCGCGGCCTCGGCGACCGGGAAGGACGCCGGGCCCGAGGTGGTCACGTTCGGCACGGTGGCACATGGCACGGACAGCCGGTCCACTCAGCCCACGCTCACCCGCACCTCGCCGCCCCGCGGATCGGGCCGTCCCGTCCAGCGCCCGGTGAGGGTCAGGGTGCGGTTCGGCAGCGCGGTCCCGAGCTGCGGCCGTTCGCGGTGCAGGAGCCGGCCGTCCTGGTGGACCCGGAGGACCGGCCGGGCGAGCGGGGCGCCGGTGCGCAGGACGTAACGGGCGGGTGGGCCGGCCGGGGTGAGACGGTTCGGGGCGATCCAGCGCAGCGGCGCCTCGACGACGAGCGGCACTCCGGGGTCCGGCCAGGGGGTGCCCGTCAGGAAGGCCAGGACGGCACCGGCCGCACTGGCTCCCTCGGCGGCCGCCGTGCGGGCGCGCTCGGCGGCGTGCAGGACGTTGCCGGCGGCGAAGACTCCCCGGCGCGTGGTGTGCAGGGCACCGTCGACGGAGGGGCCGCGCGTGCCGGGGTCCAGGGCGAGGGCGCCGCGGCGGGCGAGTTCGTGGTCGGGGACGAAGTCGCCGGTGAACACGACGGTGTCGCAGCCGAGGACGGCCGTGCGGCCGTCCCGGTGCCGGACGCGGACACCGGACAGGCGGCCATGGCCGAGGAGTTCGGTGACCGTGGTGTGCGTCAGCAGCGGAATGCGGTCGTACAGCCGGGCCGACCGCGCGCGGGACCGGCCGGTCTGGGCCCGCGGGTGTTCCGTGAGCAGGGCGACGACCTCGGCGCCGGCGGCGCGCACGGTGGCGGCCGCCGCGTACGAGACGTCCTCGGCGCCGACGACGACGGCCCGGGTGCCGATGTGCTGCCCGAACAGATGGACCGCCTGCTGGAGTTCGCCGGTGGTGTAGACGCCCGCGGGCCGGGTGCCGGGCACCAGCCGTGCGGTGCGCGGGCGTTCGCGGGCACCTGTGGCCAGCACGACGGCCCGTGCCTCGATGGTCTCGGGCCCGTCCCGGCCGACGGTGCACAGCACCGGACCGCCGCCGGGGCCGACGGCAACGGACACCGGCCCCCCACCGGAGCCGGCGGAGGCCGCGTTCCCCGCCCCGCCCGGGCCGGTCCCGGCAGCGCCCGCCCCCGCGGGCCGACCGTTTCCCGCAGCACCCGCCCACGCGGTCCCGCCGGTTCCCGCGGGCGCAGCCGGGAAAGCTCCGGCCCCGCCCCGCTCCGCGGAGCCCGGCCCCGCAGCGGACGCGCCTTCCGCCGGGTCCGCACCTCCCGGCCCCGCCCCGAAGACCCCGGTCACCGACGGATCCCGGTCCTCGCCCGCCACCGGCGGCGCGGCCTGCGCCCAGTCCAGGACCGTCACCCCGGTGCGGATCACCGCGCCCGCCCGCTCGGCGGCCCCGGTCAGCAGGCGGCCGTACTCCGTGCCGGTCAGCGGACGCGCCCATGTGCCGAATCCGCCGTGCGCGCAGTGCCGGGGGACGCCGCCCGCCTCGGCCTCCCGCTCCAGCACCTCCACGCGCCCCGCACCGGCGGCGGCCAGCCGGGCGGCGGCCGCGAGTCCGGCGGGGCCGGCACCGACGACGAGGACGTCGACACGGCGTACGTCTGTCAAGGCCGCCCCCTTCCGAACGGCTTCCGGCGAAGCGCCGGTTCCTCCGCGGACGGTTCCCGTCGCGCCCGCCCTCCGCCGGACGGGTCGCCGGCGGCCGGGTCCGGTGCCGCCGGGCCGGCCTTCGGAAGACCACGCTCGAACAGCTCCCGTACCGCCGCGCCGCAGGAGAACCCCTGGCACCGGCCCGCGCGAGCCCGGGTGCGGCGGCGCAGGCCCTCCAGGGTGCGGGGCGGGATCGTGGCGGCCAGGGCGTCGCGGATCTCTCCTCTGGAGACGCGTTCGCAGTGGCAGACGAGGGTGCCGTACTCGGGGTCCGCGGCGATGAGTTCGGCCCGCTGGTAGGGGCGTGGGAAGGCCTCGCCGAGGTTGGGCATGGTCACCGGCTCGGGCTCGCGCACCGGGCCGAGGTCGAGTCCGGCGCCGGCCAGCAGGCCCGTGACATGGGCGGCGATGGCCATCGAGGCGGTCAGGCCGGTGGAGCGGATGCCGCCGACGGTGACGTACGCCTGCTCGGGGTGGGCGGCGATGCGGTAGTCCTCCTGTCCGGTGGCCGCGCGCAGCCCGGCGTAGACGGCGGTGACCTCCTCGTCGAGCAGCGCGGGGAGGATACGGCGGCCCTTGTCCCTGAGGCCGGCGAGGCCCTCCGCGGTGGAGCCGGTGGCGCGCTTGTCGTCCAGGTTCTCGGCGGTGGGACCGAGCAGGACGTTGCCATAGACGGTGGGCGCGACCAGGACTCCCTTGCCGAGCGCGGTCGGGACGGGCAGGAGGATGTGCCGGACGAGCGGGCGGGCCGCTTTGTCGTGCACGATGAGCTGGCCGCGGCGCGGGGTGACGGTGAAGTCCTCGTGACCGAGCAGCCGGTCGACGGAGTCGGCGTGCAGTCCGGCCGCGTTGACCAGGTGGCGGGCGCGCAGGGGGCCGCGGGAGGTGCGCAGCAGATGGCCCTCGCCCCACCTCACCTGCTCCACCGCGGTGTTCAGGTGCAGGTCCACTCCGGAGCGGACCGCCTGGGTGGCGTAGGCCAGGGTCGTCGTCCAGGGGCAGATGATGCTCTCGCCCGGCACGTGCAGCGCGCCGAGCGCTCCGGGACCGAGGTGCGGTTCGCGGGCGTACAGCTCCTCGGGACCCACCAGGCCGGTCTCGTGGTAGCCGTTGCGCTCGGCCTTCTCGGCCAGCCGGGGCAGCGCGGCCAGCTGCTCCTCGTCCCAGGCGACCAGCAGGGCGCCGACGCGTTCGACGGGGATGCCGGACGCGGCCGCGTAGGCGCCGAGCAGGGCGTGGCCCTCGCGCACCAACCGGGCCTCCAGGGTCCCGGGGACGGCGTCGAAACCGGTGTGCAGGATCGCGGTGTTGGCCTTGGAGGTGCCCTGTCCCACGTCGTCCTGGGCCTCGGCCAGGGCGACGCTCAGACGCGGGTGGCGGGCGAGTTCGCGGGCGACGGCGCAGCCGACGACGCCGGCACCGACGATCACCACGTCGTACGTCCGGGTGGGCAGCGGGCCTTCCGCGGTGACGGTCATGAGTCGAGCAGGGCCTCGACGGCGGTACGGAAGCGGGCGCGGCGCTCGGCGGCCTGGTCGGCGGTGATGCGGGGCGTGAACACGGCGGCGGGCTTCCAGTCGGGCAGGGCCTGTTCGAGGCCCAGGGTACGGTCCGCGCCGAGTCGGGCGAGGGCGGCCGCGCCGAGTGCGGTCGCGTCGGGCAGCGCGGAGACCTCGACCGGGCGTTGCAGCAAATCGGCCTGTGTCTGCAGGAGCAGGGCGGAGCGGGTCAGGCCGCCGTCGACGCGGAGCGTGTCCAGCGGGGAGCCGAGGTCGGCGGCGGCCGCGTCGGCGAGTTCGGCGACCTGGGCGGCGATGCCCTCGCACAGGGCCCGCACGAGGTGGCCTGCGGTGGTGTCGAGGCCGAGTCCGGTGAGCGAGCCGCGCAGGTCGCCGCGCCACCAGGGGGCGGCGAGTCCTGCGAGGGCGGGGACGAAGGTGACGCCGCCGCTGTCGGGGACGGCCCCACCGACGCGGTCGAGGTCGGCGGCGCGGGAGATGACCCCGAGGTCGGTGAGCCAGCGGACGGCGGAGGCGGCGGTGTAGACCTGGCCGTCCAGGCAGTAGGCGGTGGCCGCGCCGAACCGCCAGGCCACGCAGGCGACCAGGCCGCGGTCGCCGCGCCGCGGACGGTCGCCGGTGTGCGCGAGCAGGAACGCTCCCGTGCCGTAGGTGCACTTGGCGGCGCCGGGCGCCGTGACGCGCTGGGCGAGCAGGGCGGCCTGCTGGTCGACGATCAGTCCGGTGAGCGGGATCTCGCGGCCGAACGCCGTGGTCGTGCCCACAAGTTGGGCGTTGTCGGCCGTCTCCGGGAGCCGTTCGTCCGCCAGGCCGTACAGCTCCAGCGCCCTCGGCGACCACTGCGCGCGGTCCAGGTCGAGGAGCTGGGTGCGGCCGGCGGTGGCGGCGTCGGTGGCGAAGGCGCCGGTGAGGCGGTGGACCAGCCAGGCGTCGGAGGTGGTGACGACGCCGTCGCGGGTGAGGTGGCGGCGGATCCAGGCCATCTTGGGCGCGGCGAAGTACGGGTCGAGGGGCAGTCCGGTCAGCTGCCGCAACTCCTCGGCGTGCCCGGCGAGTTCGGCGCACACGGTCTCGGCGCGCCGGTCCTGCCACACCAGGGCGTCGGTGAGCGGGCGGCCGGTTGCGGGGTCCCAGGCGAGGACGGTCTCGCCCTGGTTGGCCAGGCCCAGCGCCACGACGTCCTCGCCGGCCTCGGCGAGCGCCTGCCGACCGGCGCCGACGACGGAGTCGTACAGCTCGGCGGGGTCCACCTCGACCAGGCCGCCGGGCCGGTACCGGGGGCGGACCTCCGCGAAGCCGGTGCCCAGGACGCCGCGCTCCGGGCAGACCACGAGGGCCTTGGTGCCGGACGTGCCCTGGTCGACGGCGAGCACCGCAGCCGTCATCGCGCCGTCCCCCGCTCCGCACCGAAGATCACCGCGTCAGCCTGCCGCCGTGGCGTACCCGGCGTCAAGCTTCCGCGGATATCCAACTTGCCTGAATAAACGGTTGAGTTGGCAACAATGGCACGCCGCAATCCGCACCTCTATAGTGACCGCCGACCAGCGCGCCACACCTCGATCGCCGCCCACAGGAGGGCTGTTGCCACGCCACCCCGCCAGCTCGCCCGCGTGCCAGTGGCCCGGGGCCGACGGCTGATGGCCGGAGAAGGACCCCGTCCCTCCTACGACCCCGCCGGCCCGGACAACTCCCTGCGGGCCGCGCTCCAGGATCTGCGCACCGGCCGCTGGATGGCCATGCGCGCGCTGCTCGCGGACACCGCGCCCGGGTGGCAGTGGACCCAGCGCACCCAGGTCCTCGCGGCGGCGGCCGCCGGCACCGACGTGGTGCGCGCCTGGCTCGTGGAGGAGCCGGGCAGCGTGCACGCCGCGGTGATGCACGCGCGGGTCGGCGTGGAGCGGGCGCTGCGGGCCCAGCGGGAGAAGCACCTGCGCACCCACGAGTTGTGGATCGAGGCCTGGGACGCCGCCCAGTCCGCCACCCGGATCGCGCCACGCGACCCGGTGCCCTGGGTGTGTCTGCTGGCACTGGCCCAGCTCGACCCGGAGCAGCGCTGGGAGGAGCACCGGGCGCCCGCGCCCGAGCCGATGCTCCCACCGGGTCCGTGGGGGCTCCTGGCCGAGGCCGGCCGCCGCGACCCGCACAACCGTGAGGCCCACCACCGGATGCTCCAGTTCCTGTACGTGCGCGGCGGTTCGGGCCGGCTCGCGGAGGCGGCCGGCTATGCGCAGTGGGCCGCCGGGCGGGCCCCGGCCGGTTCCGCGCTGCATGTGCTGCCGCTGTACGTGCGGGTCGAGCGCTACCGGCGTGACAGCGGGCACGACGCGGCGCTCGACCTGCACTGGGTGGCGGAGGACGCGGCCCGCGAGGCGCGGCGCGCCCTGCGCTCCTGGTTCGAGCACACCCAGGGTGCCGAGCGATCGCTGCTGGACCTCAACCACCTGGCCCACGCCCTGTGGGGTTCACTGCAGTTCCCCGACGCCTCGCGGGTGTTCGACGCCATCGGCCCGTACTTCACGCCCCCGCCCTGGATGTACCGCACGTCCGACCGCGCCCGCGCCGTGGAGGTCTTCAGCCAGGCCCGGGACCGCTGCCGGGCGGCCGCGGACGGCCCCTGAACGCGCCCTGTCCCTCAGCCCCTCGACCCGGAGGTTTCCCCCGCATGTCCCCCACCCCCGATCCCTCGCCCGCCGCGGGCCTGCCCCAGCAGGACGAGGAGCGGCGTCTGCGCGAACTCGGCTACCGGCCGGTGCTGGCCCGCCGCATGGGCGGCTTCGGCAACTTCGCGATCAGCTTCTCGGTGATCTCCATCCTGTCCGGCTGCATGACCCTGTACGGCTTCGGCCTGAACACCGGCGGCCCCGCCGTGATGCTGTGGGGCTGGGCGGGCGTCGGCCTGTTCGTGCTGTGCGTGGGCCTCGCGCTCGCCGAGGTCACCAGCGCCTATCCGACCTCCGGCGCGCTGTACTACATGGCGGACCGGCTCGGCGGCCGGCGCTGGGGCTGGTACACCGGCTGGCTGAATCTGCTCGGTCTGCTCGGCGCGATCGCCGGCATCGACTACGGCGCCGCGCTGTTCACCGGTGCGTTCGCGAACCTCCAGTGGGGCTTCGAACCGACGCCCGGCAGGACCATGCTGATCTTCTGCGCCATCCTGCTGCTGCACGCGGTGCTGAACCTGTTCGGCGTCCGCCTGGTGAGCCTGCTCAACTCGGTCAGCGTGTGGTGGCATCTGGCGGGTGTCGCGGTCATCGTCGGCGCGCTCGCGATCGTCCCCGACCACCACCAGTCGGCGTCCTTCGTGTTCACCAAGTTCGTCAACGAGACGGGCTGGCACAACCCCGTCTACGTGGCGGCGATCGGCCTGCTGCTCGCGCAGTACACCTTCTCCGGCTACGACGCCTCCGCGCACCTGTCGGAGGAGACCTCGCAGGCCTCGGTGTCCGCGGCGCGCGGCATCGTGCGGTCCATCTGGGTCTCCTGGATCGCCGGCTTCGTGCTGCTGGCCGGCCTGACCTTCGCCATCCAGGACTACGACGCCACACGCACCACCGCCACCGGTGTGCCGCCCGCGCAGATCCTGCTCGACGGCCTCGGCACCGGCGGCGCCAGCGCGCTGCTCCTGGTGGTGATCATCGCGCAGCTGTTCTGCGGCAACGCCGAGGTCGCCGCGGCCAGCCGGATGGTGTTCGCGTTCAGCCGCGACGGCGCGCTGCCCGGCTCGCACCTGTGGCGCACGGTGAGCAGCCGCACCCAGACCCCGGTCGCCGCCGTGTGGCTGGCCGTCGTCGTCGCCGGTGTCCTCGCCCTGCCGTCGCTGTACTCGGCGACCGCGTACAACGCCGTGACCGCCATCAACGTCATCGGCATCACCCCCGCCTACGCGATCCCCGTGCTGCTGCGGCTGCGCGCGGGGGACCGCTTCCGGCCGGGGCCATGGCATCTGGGCCGCTGGAGCAGGCCGATCGGCTGGATCGCGGTGGTCTGGGTGGCCTGTGTGACCGTGCTGTTCTGCCTGCCCCAGGCCTCGCCGGTCACCGTGGACACCATGAACTACGCGTCGGTGGCGCTCGCCGTCGTCCTGGTCCTCGCGAGCGTCTGGTGGTACGTCGCCCGCCGCTCGTACGGCACCCCGACCGCCGCCGCGTACGGCAGCGACCGCGACCAGGCCGAACTCGCGGAGGGCATCGTCTGAACGACCTGCCCGAGGCGCCGGTCCGGGTGCGAACAGGCGTTCCGGATACGGCAGGATGAACGATCGCGCCGTCACCGGAGTTCCTCCGGCCGGCGCGATCGCCATTCCGCACATCGAGCAGGTGACAACGTGACGACACTCCACGACTCCGCAGCAGGCGCGCGCTTGGGAGGTGACCGGTGAACCGCGCGATGACCCTCGACGACCTCGTCCTCGCCGGCATCTCCCTCGCGGCGGGCCTGCTGCTCGCCTTCCTGTCCCGCACGCTGCTGCGCTGGCTCGCGAAGCACGCCAAGCGGACCCGCTGGAGCGGGGACGACGTCATCGTGGACGCGCTGCGCTCGGTCGTGCCGTGGGCGGCGATAGCGGGCGGCGCGGCGGCGGCCGCCGCGGTGCTGCCGCTCACGCGGACCGTGCAGCACCACACCGACCAGATCCTCGAGGTGTGGCTGATCTTCGTGGTGACGCTGTCCGCGGCCCGGGTGATCGCCGGTCTGGTACGTACGGTCACCCAGTCCCGCTCGGGCGTGGCGGGCTCGGCGACCATCTTCGTCAACATCACCCGGGTGCTGGTCCTGGCGATCGGCTTCCTGGTCGTCCTGCAGACGCTCGGCATCTCCATCGCGCCGCTGCTGACCGCCCTGGGCGTCGGCGGTCTGGCGGTCGCCCTCGCCCTGCAGGACACGCTCGCCAACCTCTTCGCGGGCATCCACATCCTGGCCTCGAAGACCGTCCAGCCGGGCGACTACATCCGTCTCGGCAGCGGCGAGGAGGGGTACGTCGTCGACATCAACTGGCGCCAGACGACGGTCCGCCAGCTCTCCAACAACCTGGTGGTCATCCCCAACAGCCAGCTCGCCAAGGCCAACATGACCAACTACACCCACCCCGAGCAGCGGTTGACGGTCCTGGTGCAGGTCGGGGTGGGCTACGACGCCGACCTGGAGCACGTGGAGCGGGTGACGGCGGAGGTCGTCGCGCAGACCATGCGGGAGGTCGAGGGCGCCGTCCCGGACCACGAGCCCGCCGTCCGCTTCCACACCTTCGGCGACTCCCGCATCGGCTTCACGGTGATCCTCGGCGTCGGCGAGTTCAGCGACCAGTACCGCATCAAGCACGAGTTCATCAAGCGCCTCCACCGCCGCTACCGCGAGGAGGGCATCCGCATCCCGGCCCCGGCCCGCACGGTGGCGCTCCAGCAGGGGGCGGTGGTGATTCCGCAGCAGCGCAGCGGGGAGGACGTCGTCCCGGGGGGCGCCGGGTAGCCCGTATGCTCGAAGCGGCATGACCTCCTCGCCCGACCCCCGTTCCCTGGACCAGCGGCTGGCCGCGATCGCCCGCCAGCCGTTCCGGGCGAAGTTCCGTCTGCGCGGGCGGGACCGGGCGACCGCCGAGCTGAAGGGGCCGGCGACGATCCGGTGGCACGCCTACGACCTGATCGCCCGGCGACTCGTGCCGGCGGAGCCCCACAAGGACGGCAGGCAGACGCCGTACCGCGGCCATCCGGTCTTCGTCGCCCAGCATGCGACCGCCACCTGCTGCCGGGGCTGCCTGGAGCGCTGGCACGGTATCCCCAAGGGGCGGGAGCTGACCCGTGCCGAGCACGTCTACGTGGTGGAGGCGGTCTGCCGCTGGATCGAGCGGGAGATGACGGGTGGGGCCGCTCCCGGCCCCACCCGCAACCGCTGATCAGAGCGTCGCGGAGTTCTCGTGCCAGTGGCCGCCGCGCCGGCTGTGCGGGGCCACGAGGGAGGAGGTGACCGGGGTCACCGTCCAGTCGGGGTGGCCCGGCATGCGCGGGGTCTTGGTGCCGTACAGCCAGTCGCGCAGGAAGCCCGACCGGTCCTGGCCGGAGACCTCCGAGGCGACCGCGATGTAGTCCTCGGTGGTCGCCGAGCAGCCGCGGAAGCGGTCCAGGAAGGCGCGCTCGACGGCGTGGAAGACGTCCTCGCCGACCAGCTGCCGGAAGGCGTAGAGAACGAGGACGCCGCCGAGGTAGCGCTGGCTGTCGAAGAGGTTCGTGGCGTTGGGCGCGGCCACCGGCCCGGAGTCGTGACGCCACTGGTCGCCGCGGGCGTAGGTGTCCTGCATCCGGGCCTCCATCGTGGTGAGGCCGAGGGAGTCGGCCCAGCCGCGCTCGTAGCGGTAGAGCAGCCCGTAGAAGTCCGCGTGGCCCTCGTTCAGCCACAGGTCCGCCCAGGTGGCGGGGCTGACCAGGTTGCCGAACCAGGAGTGCACCAGCTCGTGCATCATGTGCGAGCCGATCGCCCGCTCCGGCTGGAGCAGGAAGTTCGGCTTGTACAGGGTGAGGGTCTGGGTCTCCAGACCGGTGAAGTCGAAGGCGTTCGGGTCGTCGGAGTTGCACGGCAGCAGGCCGTACGTCTCGAACGGGAAGGATCCGAGCCGCTGCTCCAGCCAGGTCACCAGGCCCGGCGTCAGGGCGAGGGCCGGTTCCAGGGCCGCGGCGCGGGCCGACGGAACCACGTCGCGCAGCGGCAGCCCGTGCGGGCCCTGCCGGTCCTTGATCACGTAGTCGCCGACGGCGATCTGGACGAGTTCGGTGGCCATCGGGGAGACCGAGCGGTACGAGTACGCCGTGCTGCCGCCGCTCAGCGTCTCGACGCCGGTGAGCAGGCCGTTCGCCACCGCGCGCAGCCCGCTGGGGACCGTGACGCGGAAGGTGAAGCCGGCCTTGTCCGAGGGGTGGTCGTTGCACGGGAAGACGGTGTGCGCGGAGTTCGGCTGCGGACAGATCGCGAAGCCGTCCGGGGTGGGCACCCAAGCCGTGTGCGAGAGGGCGGCGCGCGGGTCGGCCGCGTAGTCGACCCGGACGGTCACCACCGCGTCGGCCGCGAGCGGCCGGGCGGGGGTGATCCGCAGTTTCTCCTGCGCCTGCTCCCACACGGCCGTCGCGCCATCCACGGACACGGTCCGTATGTCCAGGCCGAGGGCGTCGAGCGAGAACCTGCTCAGCGCCAGGTTCGTGCGGATCGTCAGGGTGGCGGTGCCCTCCACCCGCTTGGTCGTGGGGTCGTAGGCGAGGTCGAGGTGGTACGACGACACGCGGTAGCCGTCGTTGCCGAGCGCCGGGAAGACCGGGTCGCCGAGGGTCTCCGGGCCCGGCTCCCCCGTCCGCTGGCCGGCGCCGGCCGCGCGGGCCGGGGAGCCGACGGCGAGCGCCGTGGCCGTACCGATGAGGGCGGCCGCCGGGGCCGTCACTCTGCTGCGATATCTCATGGTCCGCCTTCGGTCAGGCGGCCGGGTGGTCGGTCCGGCCGCCGGTCGGTGACGATCACCCGTGGTCTGCGGGTGATCTCTTGTCATGACCACCAAAGGCGGGTACCGGTTGCGCCGACGCGCGGCTTTTCCGGCCGGGACCCCTGTCGAGCGGACCCCGATCACGAGATATCTTGATGTCGAGCAATGTTGCAGACGTGGAGCGGAGCACCCGGTGACTGACTCGACCATCATCTACACCTACACAGACGAGGCCCCGGCCCTGGCGACGCATTCGTTCCTGCCGGTGATCCAGGCGTACGCCTCGCAGGCCGGTGTGCCCGTGACCACCCGGGACATCTCGCTGGCCGGGCGCATCATCGCCGTCTTCCCGGAGTACCTGAACGAGGACCAGCGCATCCCCGACGCGCTGTCCGAGCTGGGCGAGCTGGCCAAGACCCCCGCCGCCAACATCATCAAGCTGCCGAACATCTCGGCGTCCATCCCGCAGCTGAAGGCCGCGGTCGCCGAGCTCCAGGGCAAGGGCTACGCGCTGCCGGACTACCCGGACGACCCGAAGACCGACGAGGAGCGCGAGATCCGCGCCCGCTACGACAAGGTCAAGGGCTCCGCCGTCAACCCGGTGCTGCGTGAGGGCAACTCCGACCGCCGTGCCCCGGCCTCGGTGAAGAACTACGCCAAGACCCACCCGCACCGCATGGGCGCCTGGACCCCCGAGTCCAAGACCCAGGTGGCCACCATGGGCGAGAACGACTTCCGCTCCACCGAGAAGTCCGTCGTCATCGCCGAGGACGGCGCGCTGCGGATCGAGCTGGTCGGCGAGGACGGCACCACCACCGTCCTGAAGGAGTCCGTACCGGTCCGCAAGGACGAGGTCGTGGACGCCTCCGTCATGCACGTCGCCGAGCTGGAGCAGTTCCTCGCCGCGCAGGTCGCCCGCGCCAAGCAGGAGGGCGTTCTGTTCTCCGTACACCTGAAGGCGACGATGATGAAGGTCTCCGACCCGATCATCTTCGGTCACGTGGTCCGCGCCTTCTTCCCGAAGACCTTCGCGAAGTACGGCCAGACCCTCAAGGCGGCCGGCCTCACCCCGAACGACGGCCTCGGCGGCATCCTGAAGGGCCTGGAGAACCTGCCCGAGGGCGCCGAGATCAAGGCCTCCTTCGACGCCGAGATCGCCGAGGGCCCGGCCCTCGCCATGGTCGACTCCGACAAGGGCATCACCAACCTGCACGTCCCGTCGGACGTCATCGTGGACGCCTCCATGCCGGCCATGATCCGCACCTCCGGTCACATGTGGGGCCCCGACGGCCAGGAGCACGACACCCTCGCCGTCATCCCGGACTCCTCATACGCCGGTGTCTACCAGGCGGTCATCGAGGACTGCCGGGCCAACGGCGCCTACGACCCGTCGACCATGGGCTCCGTCCCGAACGTCGGCCTGATGGCGCAGAAGGCCGAGGAGTACGGCTCCCACGACAAGACCTTCGAGGTCCCGGCCGCCGGCACGGTCCGCCTGGTCGACGGGGCCGGCAACGTCCTGATCGAGCAGCCGGTCGCGCAGGGCGACATCTTCCGCGCCTGCCAGACCAAGGACGACCCGATCCGCGACTGGGTCAAGCTGGCCGTCACCCGCGCCCGCGCCACCGGCGACCCGGCCGTCTTCTGGCTGGACGAGAACCGCGCCCATGACGCCAACCTGATCGCCAAGGTCGGGCAGTACCTGCCGGAGCACGACACCGAGGGCCTGGACATCAAGATCCTGTCCCCGGTCGAGGCCGCCAAGCTGTCGGTGGAGCGGATCCGCCGCGGCGAGAACACCATCTCGGTGACCGGCAACGTGCTGCGCGACTACCTGACCGACCTCTTCCCGATCCTGGAGCTGGGCACCAGCGCCAAGATGCTGTCGGTCGTCCCGCTGATGGCGGGCGGCGGCCTGTTCGAGACGGGCGCCGGCGGCTCCGCGCCGAAGCACGTCCAGCAGCTGGTCAAGGAGGACTACCTGCGCTGGGACTCCCTCGGTGAGTTCTTCGCGCTCGTCCCCTCCTTCGAGCAGTACGCGACGGCCACCGGCAACGCCCGTGCCAAGGTCCTCGCCGACACCCTCGACCGCGCCACGGCGACCTTCCTCAACGAGGACAAGTCCCCGACCCGGCGCGTCGGCGGCATCGACAACCGCGGCAGCCACTTCTACCTGTCCCTGTACTGGGCGCAGGAGCTGGCCGGGCAGACCGACGACGCCGACCTGGCCAAGGCCTTCGCGCCGCTCGCCGAGACCCTCGCCGCGAACGAGCAGAAGATCGTGGACGAGCTGATCGCGGTCCAGGGCAAGCCGGCCGACATCGGCGGCTACTACCAGGTCGACAAGGCCAAGGCGGACGCCGTCATGCGCCCGTCGGCCACCTGGAACGAGGCGCTGGCGTCCCTGAGCTGACGCCCGCGGCGCCCGAGCCGTTTCCCCTGACCGTGCCCCGGCCGGAGTCTCCGGCCGGGGCACGTTCTCGTCCAGCGGCCCTCCCTGATCCCGCATCACGCCACCGACGACGCCCCTGGAGCAGCCCATGACCCGGTCCGGTCCCCCGTACGAACTCCTCCCCGGCGCGCCCGACTCGCCCGTGCTGCTGCATGTGCCGCACTCGGCGCGGGCGATCCCGGAGGACGTGCGCCGCGGGATCGTGCTCGACGACCGGGCGCTGGAGCGGGAGCTGGACCACATCACGGACGCGCACACCGCCGAGCTGGCCGAGCGGGCCGCCGGCCTGGCCGCCGTCCCGCCGTGGCGGTTCGTGAACCGGCTGTCGCGGCTGGTCGTGGATCCCGAGCGGTTCCCGGACGAGCGGGAGGAGATGACGGCCGTCGGCATGGGCGCCGTGTACACGCGGACCACGCACCGGGGCGAGCTGCGACCCGCGGACACCGACGCCGAGCCGCTGCTGGCGCGCTACTTCCGGCCGTAC
This sequence comes from Streptomyces sp. NPDC052109, assembly GCF_040680195.1. Lineage (NCBI taxonomy): Bacteria > Bacillati > Actinomycetota > Actinomycetes > Kitasatosporales > Streptomycetaceae > Streptomyces > Streptomyces sp. NPDC052109. The sequence continues at coordinate 18,783 of NZ_JBFAWF010000036.1, forward strand.
GCGCGGGCCATGACCGAGGCGGTCACCGGGCGGCTGGCCGCGACCGGGCGGGCCGTGCTGATCGACGTGCACTCGTATCCGACCGAACCGCTCCCCTACGAACTGCACGGCGACGGGCCGCGTCCGCCGGTGTGCCTGGGCACGGACCCCCTCCACACCCCGCCGGAGCTGACCGAGACGGCCCGGAAGGCGTTCGCGGTCTGCGGGGAGACCGGCCTGGACAGCCCGTTCGCCGGGACCTACGTACCGCTGGAGTTCTACGGGACCCTCGCCCGCGTCACCGCCCTGATGGTGGAGATCCGGCGGGACACCTACATGGCCGAGCCGGGCGGACCGGCCGGGCCCGGGCTGGACCGCCTGGCCGCGGCGCTGGCCGCGCTCGTCGACGCCCTGTGAACCCTCCGGCTGGAGCATTCCGGCAGGACAGCGGGCGGGGTCCGTACCAGGGTGGAGGGCATGACCGAGGAGAGCACGCTCACCGGCCAGGCCCCGCCGCCCGTACGGGACTGGCCCACGCCCGACCTGGACGGGACGGAGTTCGACCCGGTCCTCGCCGGCCTGATGCGCGAGGGTCCGCTGACCCGGATCCGGCTGCCGTTCGGCGAGGGCTGGGCGTGGCTGGCGACCCGCTACGACGACGTGAAGCTGATCACCAATGACCCGCGGTTCAGCCGCAGCGAGGTGACGCACCGTCAAGTGACACGCATGGCACCGAACTTCGCGCCACGGCCGGGTTCGCTCGCCTGGGCCGACCAGCCCGACCACAACCGGCTGCGCAAGCCGGTCGCCGGCGCCTTCACGGTGAGCGCCATGAAGCGGCTGCGCCCCCGCGCGCAGGCGATCCTGGACGAGCTGGTGGAGGGCGTCGTACGGGACGGGCCGCCGGCCGATCTGATCGAGCGGGTGCTGGAGCCGTTCCCGATCAGCGTCGTCAGCGAGGTGATGGGCGTGCCCGCCGCCGACCGCGAGCGGGTGCACGCCTGGACCCGGGAGATCATCTCGACCAACGGCGTCGAGGCCGCCGGCCGGGCCAAGGAGGGCCTGTACGGGTGGATCACCGCGACCATCCGGTCCCGTGCCGACAGCCCGGGCGAGGACGTGTACTCGATGCTCGGCGGGGCCGTGGCACGCGGGGACATCAGCGAGGAGGAGGCCGTCGGGCTGGCCGGCCCGCTGCAGATCGGCGGCGAGGCCGTCACCCACAACTGCGGGCAGATGCTCTACCTGGTGCTGACCCGGCCCGAGCTGACGGAGCGGATGCGCGCGCGTCCCGAGGCCCGCGGTCCGGTCCTGGACGAGCTGTTCCGGTACATCCCCCACCGCGCCTCGGTCGGGCTCGCCCGGATCGCGCGGGAAGACGTGGACATCGCCGGCCACCGTATCGCGGCGGGCGAGCCGGTCTACGTCTCCTACCTCGCCGCCAACCGCGACCCGGCCGTCTTCCCCGACCCGGACCGCATCGACCCCGACCGCGATCCGAATCCGCACGTGGCGTTCGGCAACGGTCCGCACTTCTGCACCGGCACGCTGCTGGCCCGGCTGCAGACCGAGCTGCTGGTGGACACCCTGCTGGACCGGTTGCCCGGGCTGCGGCTCGCGGTGCCGGCCGAGGAGGTGCGATGGCGGCACCGGACGATGATCCGCGGTCCGCGGACGCTGCCCGTGACCTGGTCCGCCTGACTTCGTGAGCAGCGGGCTCAGGCCCGCAGCCACTCCGTGACGATCACCTCCGCGCCGGTCCGCAGCCTGAGGGCGAACGGGCCGGCCGGTGGTGCGTCGCTGGTGAAGCGGCCGAGGGTGTCGACCGTGACGGGGCGGGCGGTCTGCGGGCCGCCGAGCACCTCGATGCGCGCGGACCGCGGCGGCAGCACCTGGCCGATCAGCCCGTCGTCGGTGACCTCGACGTCGACGGTGACCTCGCCCGCGCGGAACGTCAGCATCCGCGGCGCGTCCGTGCCGCCTCTGACCGGCAGCGCGTCCACGAGCGAGTCGAAGGTCAGCTCGGCGATCCGCGCGTCCAGGTCGTGCAGGGCGTAGGCCTCCAGGGCGAGTTGGCGCAGGGCCTCCGGTACCGGGTCGAGGACCGCCGCGGCCTGGCGCAGCTCCTCCTCCAGCAGGGCGTCCGCCCACTCCTCCTCGGCGGCGCCCCCGCGCGTGCTCTGGTTCTCTTCCTCGTTCACGCCGCACCCCGTGCGTCCATCCGGGCCCGCAGCCGGCGCAGACAGCGCTGGCGCAGGGGACCGATACTGCCGACCGCGATACCGAGGGCGGCCGAGATCTCCCCGTAGCTGGGCGGCGGGGAGGCCACCAGCACGCGCAGCAACTGCCGGCAGCGCTCCCCCAGTCCGTCCAGCTCCTGCCACAGTCGGCGGACCCGCTCGGCCCGGTCCGCCGCCTCCTCCGAAGCGATCAGCGACTCCTCCGGGGTCCGCTCCTCGCTGGCCCGGTCCAGCACCCGCGGGTCGTCGGTCAGCGTCAGCCGGGCCAGGCTCTTGAGCACCTTCAGGCATTCGTGGCGGGCCGTACTGGCCAGCCACGAGGCGGTCTTGTCGGGTTCGCGGATGCGGCCCAGGTGCTGGGCGAAGCGGAACCACACGGTCTGGTAGACCTCGTGCCCGTCGGCGTCGGAGAGCCGGTGTGCGCGCACCACCGACCACACCAGCGGACTCATCCCTTCCACCAGCGCCTTCCAGGCCGCGGCGTCCCCGTCGACGGCGGACCGGACGAGCGCGCCGACCTCTGTTCGGTCCACGGCTCCACCCCTCGTGTACGGCTCGTCATCGTACGCCGTGGAGCGGAGGGTTCCGGCACTCATGCCGGCACGGCCGGGGCGACGGCCGGGACCGGGCGCCAGGTGGGTGGCCGCAGCGCCGGGACGTGCGCCCCGCGCACGTCGGCGGTGTCGGTGGTGACCGCGAGCAACCCGGTGCGGGCGGCGCGCGGGTCACGCTCCCCGTGCGCCGTCATGTGCGCGGCGACGAGACCGGCGGCGACCGGGGTGGCGAAGGAGGTCCCGCTCCACTGCGCGAGGCCGTCGAACATCACCTGGTCCGGCTTGGCCCCGGTGCTCTCCCGACCCTCGCTCAGCACACCGGTGTGACGCGGGTACTGGCAGGTGCACGGGTAGTCGAAGCCGAACCGGCAGGCGTCGTAGGTCGAGTGCTGGTAGACGTAGGGCACGGGCGTGTCGAAGCCGGTGAGGGCGCTGGTCAGGCGCTCGCCCGGGGCGTAGACCCGCACCCAGGGGCCGTGGTTGCTGAAGCAGGCCTCGCCGTCGCCGTCCGCGCGCAGCGCGCCGACCGACAGCACGCTGTCCGCGTACTCGGGCAGCGCGGCGCAGGCGGCGGGCCAGAACGGCGTGTCGGAGGCGTTGTTGCCGGCGGCGGCCACCAGCAGGGTGCGCTGCTCGCGCAGTTCGCGCAGGAAGGCGTCCAGGCCGAGCAGGCCGGCGCCGTCCTCGGTGGTGGTGCCGGCGGAGAGGCTGATGATGTCGGGCCAGCCGCCTTCGTCCACCGCCTCGAAGAGCCGGGCGCCGAACTCGGACTCCAGGATCGCCCCGGCGTCGTTCAGGGTGCCCCGGACGGTCACTTCGGTGTCGGGTGCGACGGCCGCGAGGATCCCGGCGATGAAGGTGCCGTGACCGACGTACTGGCGGAGCACCCCGTCGCCGTCGGTCTCGGCCGCCTGGACGTCACCGGTGGTGTGGGCGAGCAGCGGGTAGCGGACGTAATCGTGCACGAGCCCGGTGTCGATCACCAGGACGCGCACGGCGCTGTCCGCGTCGTAACCGCCCGCGGCAACGGCCGGGTTGGCCGTGCCGCCGCGCGGGACGGGCACCGGCTCGTCGCCGGGGCAGGCGTTGACCGCGATGTGCACCACGTGGTTACGGCCCACCAGCCGGCGGCCCCGGCGGTCCTCCGCCTCCCGCAGGGCGCGCAGCGCGTGCGGGACGGTGTCGTCGCCGGCGCCCGGATCGCCCGTGCGGATGCGGGTGACGCCCGTGCGGTTGGTCTCCGGGCTCTCCCGGCGGACGTGGTCGGGGACCAGGCCCTCGGTCGCGGTGAAGTGGGCCCGCACGGTGTCCTCGACGAGACGGGCCTCCTCGCCGTCCCGCGCGAGGACGACGCCCTTCTCGTAGAGGAAGTGGGCGTCGTCCTCGCGCGGCCCCATGGCCAGGGCCACGCCTGGCATGGAGCGCTGGATGTGCTCGAACTGCTCGTGGAACCGCTGTGGTGCCATGACCTGTCCTCCCCCTGCAGACGGTGTTCGACAGTGAGAGCCGCGGGGCCACCGTCTGATACAGCAGGCCACTACCATGCGAGACGTGACAGCGGGAAGAGAGTCGGTTCTCGAGCTGCTGCCCCTGGTCTTCGCCGACCCGGGCGAGGCCCGGGCACGCGCGGAACAGGTGCTGCGGGCCGGTCCGCCGCCGCTGCACGCCAGCGTCGCCCACCAGGTGCTCGGCATCTGGCAGCGGGACTTCGGCGATCTGCGCATCGCGCTCAGGCATCTGCGCCGGGCCCGGGACCTGGCCGCGCGCGCCGAGTCGGCCGACCGTGAGGCGGATGTGCTCGCGACGCTGGGGGTCGCACTGGTGCACGCGGGGCGCACGCGACAGGGGCTCACCTCCTTCGAGCGGGGGGTGGCGCGCGGCAGCGCGCACACCCGGGCCCGGGTGCTGTACCGGCGGGCGTACGTGTGGTGGGTGCTGGGGCGGCACCGGGAGGCGCTGGAGGACGTGCGGCGGGCGCTGCCGGTGCTGCGGCAGCTCGGCGACGACATCTGGACCGCGCGGGCGCTGACCCTGCGGGCCACCGTCCATCTGGCGCTCGGCGCGGTGGACCGGGCGGTCGCGGACTTCACGGCGGCGGAACGGCTGTGGGAGACCACCGGCCAGGAGCACGACAAGGCCGACGCGGTGGAGAGCCGGGGCCTCGCCGCGTTCCGGTCCGGGGACATCCCGGCGGCACTGCGGCTGCTGGACGAGGCCGAGGAGCGGTACGCGAAACTCGGCACGCCCACCTACATGCTGTCCATTCGGCGCTGCGAGGTGCTGATGGCGGCCGGCCTCGCCCCGGAGGCGCTCGCCGAGGCGGACGCGACGATCGCGCTGCTGGACCGGATCGGCGGACAGTCCACCCGCAAGGCCGAGCTGCTGCTGGCCGCCGCGCGGGCCGCCCGCTCGGCCGGGGACCCGCACACCGCCGTGGCCCGCGCCGCCGTCGCCGTACGGCTGTTCGCGGCGCAGCGCCGCATGTGGTGGGAGACGCACGCCCGGCTGGTGCTGATCGAGGCGCGGGTGGCGGGCGGGCGCCGCTCCGGGCGGCTGGTCGCGGACGCGGCGGCGGTCGCCGGAAAGCTGGCCTCCTTCGGCTCGCCCGCCGCCCCGGAGGCGTCGCTGCTCGCGGGCCGGATCGCCCTCGCGCTGGGCTGGACGGCCGACGCGGAACGGCACCTGTCGGTGGCCGCGCGCAGCCGGTACGGCGGACCGCCTCCGGCCCGGGTCACGGGCTGGGCGGCGCAGGCGCTCCGGGCGCGGGCGGCCGGGTCCCGGCGGGGTGTGCTGGAGGCCTGCCGGCGCGGACTGGACGTGCTGGACGACCACCGGATGACGCTCGGCGCCTCGGAGCTGCGGGCGCACGCGACCGCGCAGGGCGCGGAACTGGCCGCGCTGGCCCAGGAGGTGAGCCTCGCCCAGGGCACCCCGCGGCGGCTGCTGGAGTGGAGCGAGCGCTGGCGGGCGACCGTACTGTCCGCGCCGCCCACCCGGCCGCCCGCCGACCCGGCGCTGCTCAGCGGACTGACCGCCTACCGGGAGATCGCCGCCCGCGCGGAGGAGGCCCGCATGGAGGGCCGCCCGGTGCCCGCGCTGGAGCGCGAACAGCGGCGCCTGGAGCGGGAGATCCGCTCCCGCACGCACCACATCCGCGGCGCCGCTCCGCACGAGGGCGACCGCTTCGACGCGGCCCGGCTGCTGGACCGGCTCGGCGCGGCGCACCTGGTCGAACTGGCCGTCGTCGACGGTCGGGTGCACGTCCTGCTGTGCGGGCAGGGGAGGGTACGGCGGTTCGCCGGCGGTCCGCTGGCCGAGGCGGTGACCGAGGCCGAACACGTCCAGGCCGGGCTGCGCCGCCTCGCGCACCCCGGCGCCGAGGCCCGGCTGCCGCTGGTGGAGGCCGCCGGCCTGCGCCTGCAGGAGCTGCTGCTGGGCGGGGCCGCGGCGCAGCTGAGCTCCGGGCCGGTGGTGATCGTGCCGCCCGGCGCGCTGCACCGGGTGCCGTGGGCGCTGCTGCCCGCACTGCGCGACCGGGTGCTCAGCGTGTCACCGTCGGCGGGCAGCTGGCTGCGCGCCCGGGAGACCGAGCCGCCGCCGGGCGGCCGGCAGGTGCTGGTGCGCGGGCCCGGTCTCGCCACCGGCGGCGCGGAAGTGCCGGAGCTGGCCGGCCGGTACGGAACGGCGACGGTGCTGGAGGGCGACCGCGCCCGGGTGCCCCGGGTCCTGGAGCACCTCGACGGCGCGGCGCTCGCGCACCTCGCGGCCCACGGCACGTTCCGCGCCGACAGCCCGCTGTTCTCGGCCCTTCGGATGGCCGACGGCCCGCTGATCGTGCACGACTTCGAACGGCTCACCCGTAGTCCGTACCGGATCATCCTCTCCAGCTGCGACACCGCCCGCCTCGCCTCCGTCGGCGCCGACGAACTCCTCGGGCTGGTCACCGCGTTGCTGCCGCTCGGCACGGCCGGGGTGGTGGCGAGCAGCGCACCGGTCAACGACGCGGCGGTGGTGCCGCTGATGCTGGCGCTCCACAAGGGCCTCGACACCGGTCTCTCCCTGGCCGAGGCCCTCCGCGACGCCCGCACGACCCTGCCGGGCGACGCGGTCCACCAGGCGACGGGATGGGCGTTCGCCGCGTTCGGGGCGGCGTGAGCGCGCCGCCAGGCGGATGCGCACAGGGACGGCAACGCCCCCCGGTCACCGGTGCCCAGGCGGCTGTACGCGCCGTACAGATGGTTGCCCACCGTCCGCACGGACAGGGTCAGCCGCTCGGCGATCTCCCGGTTGCTGAGCCCCGCCGCCGCGAGCGACACGATCTGCCGCTCGTGGTGCTTCACGACGCCGCCCGCTCGGGCGCGGCGGTGGAGCCCGGGTCGGTGTCGGCGTCCGGGTGGGCGAGGCCGAGGTGGTCGCGCAGGGTCGTGCCCTCGTAGTCGGCGCGGAACACGCCCCGTTCCTGGAGCAGCGGCACGACCTTGTCGGCGAAGGGGTCGAGGCCGCCGGGGGTGATGTGCGGGACGATGATGAAGCCGTCGGAGGCGTCGGCCTGCACGAAGTCGTTGACGGTCCGGGCGACCGTGGCCGGGGAGCCGACGAAGGTCTGCCGGTTGCCGGTGTTGATGACCAGATCGCGGATGGACCACTTGTTGGCCTCGGCCAGCTGCCGCCACTCGCGGGCGATGGCGAGCGGGTCCCGGTACATCCGCACCTGGGCGCGGCCCCGGGAGATGTGCTCCTCGCTCACCACCGGGTCGACGTCGGGCAGCGGGCCCTCCGGGTCGTACGCCGACAGGTCCCGGTTCCAGACGAACTCCAGGTGCTTGATGGCGGTCGCCCCGCTGACCTGCTGCCGGCGCACCTCGCGGGCGAGTTCGGCGGCCTCCTGGTCGGTGTCGCCGAGGACGAAGGTCGCGGCGGGCAGGACGAGCAACTGGTCGGGGCGGCGGCCGTACGTGGCGAGGCGGGATTTGACGTCCGCGTAGAAGGCCTGGCCCTCCTTCAGCGTGGCGTACCGGCTGAAGATCGCGTCGGCGCTGGAGGCCGCGAACTCGCGGCCCTCGTCGGAGTCGCCGGCCTGGAAGATCACCGGGCGGCCCTGCGGGGAGCGCGGGACGTTGAACCGGCCGTGGATGTCGAAGTGCTGCCCCTGGTGGACGAAGGCGCCGGCCTTGGCGTCCCGCAGGAAGGTGCCGGTGGCCTGGTCGGCGAGGATCTCGTCGCCGCGCCAGGAGTCGAACAGTTCGTGCGCGGTGGCGAGGAACTCCTTGGCGCGGGAGTAGCGCTCCTCCTGCGGCAGGAAGCCGCCGCGGCGGAAGTTCTCGCCGGTGAAGGCGTCCCAGGAGGTGACGACGTTCCACGCGGAGCGGCCGCCGGAGAGGTGGTCGAGGCTCGCGAACTGGCGGGCCACCTCGTACGGCTCGTTGAACGTGGAGTTGATGGTGCCGGTCAGGCCGAGCCGGTCGGTGACGGCGGCCAGCGCGGCCAGCACGGTGAAGGTGTCGGGACGGCCGACGACGTCCATGTCGTAGATCCTTCCGCCCTGCTCGCGCAGCCTGAGCCCCTCGGCGAGGAACAGGAAGTCGAACTTGGCGCGTTCGGCGGTCCGCGCGAAGTGCGCGAAGGAGCTGAACTCGATGTGACTGCCGGCGGCCGGGTCGCTCCACACGGTGGTGTTGTTGACGCCCGGGAAGTGGGCGGCCAGGTGGATCTGCTTCAGCGGCTTGCTCATGGGGTGCGGTCGTCCTCTCCGGCTGCTCAGGCGATGGCTGCCGCGTAGCGGTTGGCGGGGCGGGCGAGGCCGAGCAGGCCGCGCAGGGTGGCGGCCTCGTAGGCGTCCCGGAAGCGGCCCCGGCGCTGCAGTTCGGGCACCAGGTCGCGGCTGATGCGGGGCAGGTCGTGCCCGGCGACCGCGGGCCGCAGCCGGAACCCGGTCAGCCCGCCGGCCGCCAACTCCTCCAGCAGGTCGGCGAGTTGCGCGGCCGTGCCGGTGAAGATCCGGGCGTCGCCGGTGTACGGCTCCCCCGCGAGCGTGTCCAGCCGCTCCCGCCGGGCCTCGGCCTCGCCCTGGCTGTCGTCGAGGAACACGAGGAGGTCGCCGAAGACGTGCAGGGGTTCGGCCGCGCGGCCCGCCGCCTGCTGCGCGGCGCGGACCTCGGCGACGATCGCGCGGGCCTGGTCCACGTCCTGCGCGGTGACGAAACCGATGTCGGCCTGGCGGGCGACGAGCCGGTACGGCTCCGTCCGGTGGGCGAGGGCGGTGACCACCGGCTGGCCCTGGGGCGGGCGGGGGGTGATCGAGGGGCCCTTGACGCTGAAGTGGCGGCCCGCGAAGCCGATGTAGTGCAGCTTGTCCCGGTCGATGAAGCGGCCCGTCGCCGCGTCCCGGATCTCGGCGTCGTCCTCCCAGCTGTCCCAGAGCCGGCGCACCACTTCCACGTAGTCGGCGGCCTCGTCGAGCAGTTCGGTGATCAGGTCCTGTGCGGCCGGGCTGTCGTAGGCGTCGATCCGGGCGAGGGTACGGCGGCCGAAGTGGGCGGCCTCGTCCGGCCGGGCGCTGTTCTGCACGCGCAGGCCCGCGCGGCCGGTGCTGACGTAGTCGAGCGTGGCGATCGCCTTGGAGATGTGGAACGGCTCCGTGTGCGTGGCCACCACGGTCGGCACCAGGCCTATGTGCCGGGTGAGTGGTGCGACGCGGGAGGCGACGAGGACCGCGTCGAGCCGGCCGCGCACCTGGTCGGTGCGCTCGTCGGGGCCGAGGAGGTGCGAGGACTGCGGGCCGAGGCCGTCCTCGAGGGTGACGAAGTCGACGAGGCCGCGTTCCGCCTCGGCGACCAGCTCGGCCCAGTAGGCGGCGGTGAACAGCTCCCGGGGGCGCGCGACCGGCTCGCGCCAGGACGCGGGGTGCCAGCCGGTGCCGTCCAGGGCGACGGCAAGGTGCAGGAGGGAAGGGGGAGTTGAGGACACGTCGGTGCCTTCCTGATGTCCGTACGAGAACACCGGCTCGCGGGGGCAGGCGTCGGCCAGGGCGAGCGCGGCAGGACAAGACCCGGGCCTCGCGGCCGGGGTGAAACGTCAGTGGCGACAGAGCGCGGCGGACACGCGCTGGAGATCTATGTGCGGCCGGGAGTGCAGACGGAGCGAGCGGTACGGCTGCGGGACGCACACCGGGAGTCTGCGGGACACGGCCGTCACCTCCGTCCGTCGGGCGCGGCGGGTCGGGTGAGCGAACGCCTCGCCCATCTCGTCATGACTCCCAACGCGCCGCCGTCCGCGGTTGTTCCCGCGTTGCGGATCCGCTCGACGGTGGCCTCGCCGCGCACCCGCACGATGCGGGAGCGGCGACGCAGGGTGCACCCGATCGCCCCGTACAACCGGATCGCCGGGGCGTTGTCCGCGGCGCCGGCCCGCGGCCACGGTGGGCGTCCAGCCCGGCGCCCGCAGCCCCACCCCGGCCGTCACGATGAGCCGCCCCTCGTGCCGGAGGTCGAGGTAGGCATCCACCTCGGCGGTCCGCTCCCGGAACGGGCCGGGGCGGGTCCGGGCCACGAGGTCGGGGATCTCCGGGACGTCGGGGGGCCGAGCCGTACCGCCTCCGGCGCGGGCTCGGCGCCCAGCGCGGTGCCCACCGACTGCAGGCCGTCCCCGTCGACCCCCGGCCATCGGGCACGCGGCCAACGGGCTTGATCCGTACGGTGGCCGGGCGGCGCCTCGGCGAGGGGGCGGCGCCTGGGGGCTCACTCATGGCGGGCTCCGGCGGCGTCGGACACCCCGGATCGCGGCGCGCGGGCACGGGCCGCCAAGAGGTGTACGTCGGGGAGGCGAGGGGCTGGAAAGGGTCGTCAGACCCGGCAGCGGGCAGAGCCCGGCGCGGTACACAGTGCGCTGTTGACGCGGAGCAGATCGACGGCACGGTCGGCGACGAGGAACCCGGCGTACGACCGTACGCGGCCCTGGGGGCGGCTCGCGGCCGTCCGGGCAGCTGCGTCCATGGCGTGACCTGGCACTGTTCCGGCCCCGTGGGGCCTTCGCACGAGGTTCGCCCGCTCTCACCTGCGGGAAGCGGCTTCGGCGTCCGCGGCGATGCCCGCCCAGTCCAGGATCTGGACGGCGGCTCCGGCGGCCTCCAGGCCGCGGCAACGACCGTGGTGGCGGCGGGAGATGCCGTCGAGATCGAGGTGACGGCCGAACGCGGGACGGGCGGCCAGGCGGCGGGCGTAGGCCCACAGGGCGCGGTGGCCGGCGATGCGGTGCACGGCGGAGGCGTCGAGGTGGCAGCGGTGCACGGTGTCCAACTGCACCAGGGCGACCCACAGTTCGACGTCGGCGGCGGTGAGCCGGTCGTCGGCCAGGAAGTCCCCTGCGGCGAGCCGGTTCTCCAGCCGGCCCAGGGTGTCGAGGAGGGTGTCGAGGGCGGCGGCCCGCTCGGCCGGCCCGGTGCCGGCCCGCCCGGCGCGCTGCGCGGCCTCCTCGATGCCCTCGTCGCACATCCGCTCGACGGCCTCGATCACGGACTCCAGGCCGCACGGGTACAGAGCGGCGCGGTCCTCGTGCGGGAAGAAGCGGTCGAGGTCGCGCAGGATGTCGCGGGCCCGGGTGCTGACGACACGGCCGGACCAGTCGTCGCTCAGCACCGGCGCGAGGGCGGGGCCGGTGTAGCGGTGGGCGCTCGCCTCGTACAGCGGGCGCAGCGCGGAGTGGCCGCCGCCGGGACAGTCCGGGACGGCGGGCAGGTAGGTGACGGGACAGCCGGCGTCCAGCCCGAGCAGGCCGTGCCCGACGGCGAGACGCAGCCCGTCGGGGCAGGCGGTCGACAGATGGAGCCGGTAGCGGTGCGGCACGGCGTAGTGACCGCTGCGTGCGTCGCGGCCGATCCGGCCGCGGAAGTCGGGGGTGGGGCGGTGGGCGGACGGGACGGCGGCGAGCGGAGTCATGGACATGCGTCTCCCCGGAGGTGGGCGAACAGATGTGCGCGCCGGCGGGCGGCGTCGGGGTGGGCGCGCGGGGCCCCGGCTCAGGGGCGAAGGCCGATGGCGCTGCAGACGCGCTGCAGGTCGATGTGCCGGCGGGAGGTGAGCAGGGGGGCGCACCACGACGTGCGGCCTGCTCGGCCGGCGTCCGTCTTGAGGCGCGTCATGATTCCCTACCTGTTCACTAGGGTTCCCACCTGGAGTGTCGATCCGCCTTTCCGCGGCGTCAAGAGGGCGTCCACGTCCGGAGCTGCGGGGGGCACGGCCGACCTCGAGGGCGCCGGGCTGTTCGATGTGCGGCTCTGGTGCGCTTCGCCGAAGACCCAGGTGCAGGGCCCTCCTCAAGCCGAGCGCTATGTGACATAGTACTGCCGTGGCAAAGCGACTGACCTGCGATGTCGTGGTCGTCGGAGCCGGCATGGTCGGCGCGGCCTGCGCGCTGTACGCCGCGCGGGCCGGCCTCGACGTGCGGGTGGTGGACCGTGGCCCGGTGGCCGGCGGCACCACCGGCGCGGGCGAGGGCAACCTGCTGGTCTCCGACAAGGAACCGGGCCCGGAACTCGATCTGGCCCTGCTGTCGGCCCGGTTGTGGGCACGGCTGGGCGACGAGCTGGGTACTGCCGTGGAGTACGAGCCCAAGGGCGGCCTGGTGGTGGCCTCCACACCCGGGACCCTCGGCGCCCTGCACGCGTTCGCCGAGGGCCAGCGGGCCGCCGGGGTCGTGGCCGAAGCGGTCACCGCGGACCAACTCGCGGCACATGAGCCGCACCTGGCCCCCGGTATGGCGGGCGGGGTGCACTATCCGCAGGACGCCCAGGTCATGCCCGCACTCGCCGCCGCCCATCTGCTGCGCGCCTCCGGCGCCCGCCTGCACACGGGGTGGACCGTGACCGGGGTGCTCCGCACGGCCCGTGGCGCGCTGGCCGGTGTCCGCACCGACCGGGGCGAGCTGCACGCGCCGGCGGTGGTCAACGCGGCCGGCACCTGGGGCGGCGACCTCGCCGCGCTCGCGGGCGTCCGGCTGCCGGTACTCCCGCGGCGCGGCTTCGTCCTGGTCACCGAGCCGCTGCCGCCGATGGTCCGGCACAAGGTGTACGCCGCGGACTATGTGGCCGACGTCGCGAGCGACTCCGCCGACCTGCGCACCTCGCCGGTGGTGGAGGGCACGGCCGCCGGTCCGGTACTGATCGGCGCGAGCCGGGAACGGGTGGGCTTCGACCGCTCCTTGTCGCTTGCGGCCGTACGGGCGCTCGCGGCCGGTGCCGTCGGACTGTTCCCGTTCCTGGAGCGGGTGCGCGCGCTGCGGACCTACGCGGGCTTCCGGCCGTATCTGCCCGACCACCTTCCGGCGATCGGCCCGGACCCCCGCGCCCCGGGGCTGTTCCACGCCTGCGGGCACGAGGGCGCCGGCATCGGACTGGCCGTCGGCACCGGGCGGTTGATCGCGCAGGCGCTCACCGGGAAGACACCGGACCTGGATCTCACGCCGTTCCGTCCGGAGCGGTTCGAGGGATGCGACACCGACGGAGGCGACACGCCGTGAATCCCCTGGAGTTGGCCCGGGCCCGGCCGGGCGAGGCCTTCACCGTCACCTTCGACGGCCGGCCCCTCGCGGCGCTGCCCGGGCAGACGGTCGCGGCGGCGCTGTGGGCGGCGGGCGTGACGGCCTGGCGCAGCACCCGGGGGGCGGGCCGCCCGCGCGGGGTGTTCTGCGGGATCGGGGTGTGCTTCGACTGCCTGGTGACCGTCAACGGCCAGGCGAACCAGCGGGCTTGTCTGGTGGCGGTGTGCCCGGGCGACGAGATCCGCACACAGGAGGGGACGGGACGGGACGATGAGTGAGCGAGCGCATCTCGCCGTCGTCGGGGCGGGACCGGCGGGGCTCGCCGGGGCTCTGGCGGCGGCCGCCCGGGGCGTCCGGGTCACCCTCGTCGACGCGGCCGCGCAGGCGGGCGGCCAGTTCTACCGGCAGCCCGCCCGGGCCCTCGGCGCCCGTCGCCCCGAGGCCCTGCACCACCAGTGGCGCACCTGGGAGCGGCTGCGGGACGGCCTCGCCCGGCACGTCGCCGCCGGACACGTCACCCACCTGACGGAGCATCACGTCTGGTGTGTGCAGCGGAGGCCGGGCTCGTTCACGGTGCACGCCCTGTGCGGTCCGGCGCAGGAGGAGGGAGTCACCGTCCGCGCCGACGCCGTGCTGCTCGCCACCGGCGGCTACGAGCGCGTGCTGCCCTTCCCGGGCTGGACCCTTCCCGGTGTCGTCACGGCGGGCGGAGCGCAGGCCATGCTCAAGGGCGACCTGGTGCTGCCCGGCCGCACGGTCGTGGTCGCCGGCACCGGGCCGCTGCTGCTGCCGGTGGCCACCGGGCTCGCCGCGGCGGGAGCACGGGTGGCCGCGCTGGTCGAGTCGGCCGACCCCCGGACCCTGCCGCGTCGCGCGCCGGCTCTCGCCGCCGCTCCCGCCAAGCTCGTCGAAGGTGCCTGGTACGCGGGGCAGTTGCGGCGCCTGAAGGTGCCCGTGCTGGCCCGGTACACCGTGCTGGAGGCGCACGGCACCGACCGGCTGCGGACGGTCACCGTCGCCGCGCTGGAGGGGGACGGCCGGATCCGGCCCGGCAGCGCACGCCGTATCCCGTGCGACACCCTCGCCGTCGGCCACGGCATGCTGGCGCACACCGATCTCGCCGAGACCCTGGGCTGCACCCCGACCGGCGCGGCCGTACGGGTCGACGCCGAGCAGCGCACCGACGTGCCAGGGGTCTGGGCCGCCGGGGAGACCACCGGCATCGGCGGCGCGGCCCTCGCGCTCGCCGAGGGCCACATCGCGGGCCGGTCGATCGCCGCCCGCCTGTCCGGCGGGGTCCCCGACCCGCAGACCTGGGCGCCGGCCGCCCGGGTCAGGAGCCGGCAGCGGGCGTTCTTCGCCGCCCTCGAGGCGGTGTACGCGCCACCCGCCGGCTGGGCCGACCGGATCACGGACGACACCGTGGTGTGCCGGTGCGAGGAGGTCACAGCGGGCCGGGTCCGTACGGCTGCCGGCCCGCTCGGCGCCGGTGATCTGCGCACGGTGAAGCTGCTCACCCGGGCCGGGATGGGCTGGTGCCAGGGACGGATGTGCGCGCCCGCGGTGGCCGGACTGACCGGATGCCCGCTCACGGCGGACCGCCGGCCCTTCGCCCGGCCGGTACCGCTCGGCGTCCTGGCCGGGCTGCCGGACGACTGACCGTCCGGCCCGGTTCCGAGAGTTCACGGCCGATGCGGCCAGGACCCTGTCCGCAGGCCGCCCGCATCAGTACCATGTCACACGTCATTGGATTGGGGACCACGCATGACCCAGCCGACCCACACCCGGAGCCGTCCCTGGCGCGGCCTCCTCGTCGCCACCGCCCTTCCACTGCGTGACGACCTCTCCGTCGACTACGACCGCTACGCCGAGCACTGCGCCTGGCTGGTCGGACACGGCTGTGACGGCGTCGTCCCGAACGGCTCGCTCGGGGAGTACCAGGTACTCACTCCCGAGGAACGCACCCGCGTGGTGGAGACTGCCGTGGCGGCGATCGGCGGCGAACGGGTGATGCCGGGCGTCGCCGCGTACGGCTCGGCCGAGGCGCGGCACTGGGCCGAGCGGGCGGGCGAGGCCGGCTGCGCGTCGGTGATGCTCCTGCCGCCCAACGCCTACCGCGCCGACGAGCGCTCGGTCCTCGCCCACTACGCCGAGGTCGCCCGGGCGGGCCTGCCGGTGGTGGCGTACAACAACCCGATCGACACCAAGGTCGACCTGGTGCCCGAACTCCTCGCCCGGCTGCACGGCGAGGGCCACATCCACGGCGTCAAGGAGTTCTCCGGCGATGTCCGCCGTGCCTACCGCATCGCCGAACTCGCCCCGGAACTGGATCTGTTGATCGGCGCCGACGACGTCCTGCTGGAGCTGGCGGTGGCAGGCGCCAAGGGCTGGGTGGCCGGCTACCCCAACGCCCTCCCCCGGGCCTCGGTGCGGCTGTACCGCGCCGCGCTGGCCGGCGACCTCACCACCGCGCTCCCCTTGTACCGGCAGCTGCACCCGCTACTGCGCTGGGACTCGCGCGTGGAGTTCGTGCAGGCGATCAAACTGTCCATGGGCGTCGTCGGCCGGCCCGGCGGCCCGGTGCGTCCGCCGCGCGTCCCGCTGCTCCCCGAGCAGGAGGCCCAGGTGCGGGGCGCCACCGAGAAGGCCGTTGCCGCGGGTCTCGCCTGAGTGCGCACAAGGGAGTCGGATCATGCGCAGCACACTCGTCCTGCACGCCGTCGACTCGCACACCGAGGGCATGCCGACCCGGGTGATCACCGGCGGCATCGGCACCGTACCGGGTGCGACGATGAACGAGCGGCGGCTGTACTTCCGCGAACACCGCGACCCCGTCAAACGGTTGCTGATGAACGAGCCGCGCGGCCACTCCGCGATGAGCGGCGCGATCCTCCAGCCGCCGACCCGGCCCGACTGCGACTGGGGCGTGATCTACATCGAGGTCTCCGGCTACCTGCCGATGTGCGGGCACGGCACCATCGGGGTCGCGACCGTGCTGGTGGAGACGGGCATGGTGGACGTCGTCGAGCCGGTGACCACGATCCGGCTCGACACCCCGGCGGGGCCGGTGGTCGCCGAGGTGGCGGTGGAGAACGGCGCCGCGCGGAACGTGACCCTGAGGAACGTGCCGTCGTTCGCCGTCGCCCTGGACCGCAAGATCACCCTGCCCGACGGCCGTACGGTCACCTACGACCTCGCCTACGGCGGGAACTTCTACGCGATCCTCCCGCTCGACGCCTTCGGGCTGCCCTTCGACCGGGCCCGCAAGGACGACATCATGGCCGCCGGGCTGTCCTTGATGGAGGCGATCAACGCCGAGGCGGAGCCGGTGCACCCCGAGGATCCCTCCATCCGCGGCTGCCACCACGTCCACCTCTACGCGCCCGGCGCCACCGCACGCCGTTCGCGGCACGCGATGGTCATCCATCCGGGCTGGTTCGACCGCTCCCCGTGCGGCACGGGCACGAGCGCACGCATGGCGCAGCTGCACGCGCGCGGCGAACTGCCCTTGCACACCGAGTTCGTGAACGAGTCCTTCATCGGGACCCGCTTCACCGGACGGCTGCTGGGCACGACGGAGGTCGCGGGCCGCCCGGCGGTACTGCCCAGCTTCACCGGGCGCGCCTGGATCACCGGCACCGCGCAGTACCTCCTCGACCCCACCGACCCCTTCCCGGAAGGTTTCGTCCTCTAGAGCGTCCCTTAGACTCACCCCGGTGATGCGTGACATGGCACAGAACACGCGGGGCACGGAGATGCCCGCGCTCCCCCGGCTGGGCGGCCGGCGCAGCAGCTACCGCGAGCGGGTCGCCGACGCGCTGCGCGCCGCGCTGATCGCGGGCGAGCTGCGGCCGGGGGAGGTCTACTCCGCGCCCTCCCTCGCCGCACGCTTCGGCGTCTCGGCCACCCCGGTGCGGGAGGCGATGCTGGACCTGGCCAAGGAAGGCCTGGTCGACACCGTGCCGAACAAGGGCTTCCGGGTCACCGCCGTCTCCGACGAACAGCTGGACGAGTACACGCACATCCGCGCCCTCATCGAGATCCCGACGGTGGTCGAACTGGCCCGCACCGCCGACCGCGTCTCGCTGGAGGCGCTGCGCCCGGCGGCCCGGGAGATCGTCACCGCGGCGGTGGCGGGCGACCTGATCGCCTACGTCGAGGCCGACACGCGCTTCCACCTCGGCCTGCTGGCCCTGGCGGGCAACGCCCACCTGGTCGCGGTGGTGGCCGACCTGCGCGGCCGATCCCGGCTCTACGGCCTGACGGCCCTGGTGGAGGCCGGCCGGCTGCTCGCCTCGGCCGAGGAGCACCTGGAGCTCCTCGACGCCCTGCTGGAGCGGGACGAGGCGGCCGTCCACGCGATCATGACCCGGCATCTGGGGCATGTGCGGAGCCTGTGGGCGGCAGGCGCAGGGGAACGCGAGGCCTAGGTGTAGGAGGTCAGCACGTTGGTGACACCGCTTTGGAGTCGTGACGCTGGTGGCTGGCCGTCAGCGGTGCCGTGAGGCCGGTGGTGGTTGTAGTGGATGTTCCACACGCCGAGGGCGGTTGCTCGTTCGTCTTCGGAGTCCCATTCGCGGGCGTAAAGGAACTCCTCTGCCAAGATCCGGTTGTAGCGCTCCACCTTGCCGTTGTGCCGCGGCGTGTAGGGCGTGATGCGCTGGTGGCGTGACCCGAGTAGTGCTCGGGCAAATGCGTCGGCGCGGTAGCACGCTCCGTTGTCTGTGACGATCCGCTCGATGTGGGTAATGCCGTGGGCGGCGAACCATGCGCGGGCACGGTGCATGAACGCGATCGCGGTGACGGCCTTCTCATCGGGCAACGCTTCGGTGTATGCGAGCCGACTGCACCCGTCGACTGCGGAGTGGAGATACACGTAGCCACCGCGTTTGCTCTTCTTCTTCAGCCGGTCGGCGTACTTGGCCCGCTCGCTCGCACGGCCGTGGACACGCCAACCTCCGCCGTCGGGGATCCGGCCGACCTTCTTCACATCGACGTGGACCATGTGGCCTGGCCCCCTGGCGCTGATCCTGCGGGGCTCCCGGTTCTGTTCGCCGTTCGGGTCGATGAACTTGCGATGGTTGAGCCCGAGCCTCGCCAGGTGCCGGGTCACTGTGCGGCGGCCGACAGTGATGCCCTGAGCTTGGAGTTCGAACGCGATCCGCGACGCTGACCACTTCTGGCTGCGCCGGAGGTCTGCGGTTCGGGCCACGACCCTGGCGTCTGTCGCGGCGGGTTGGCGGTGTGGTGTCGAAGAACGGTCGAGCAGGCCGATTTCCCCGTAGCGGCGGTAGCGGTTGACCCACTTCGATGCACAGGCGCGGGAGATCCCCATCTCGGCGGCGACGTGCGCTATTGGACGAGTCCGGCAGCGCTCGACAAGTCGGCGTCGACCTTCGACGGTCAGTGGAGCATTGGCGTGCCTCATGGGCAGTTTCCCGTGGCGGCTACGAAGTTGGCGGGGAAGCGACTCGGCGGTCATCACACCGGTTAGAGGCTGACTGATGTGTGTGGTCACGGCTGCTGGCCGAACTCGGTGCTGTGGTCGATGGCCCACTGCGCGAAGGGGCGGGCCGGCACGCCGGTCAGGCGCTCGACATCATCGGTGACAAGGCGTGATTCCGGTCGCCGCGTCGACGCCGTGATGAGGGCATCGACCAGCCGCTCGGGACGGCCGTCCGCGAGCATTCGTGCGCGCGCGATATCCGCGGGGGCCGGCTCGAAGCGCAAGTTTCGTCCGAGTGCGGCACCGAGGATTCCGACCTGGTCGGCCCTGCTGAGCGGCTCGGGCCCGGTCAGCAGGTAGGGGGTGCGATCCGAATCGTCCTGGCGTCGAAGAAGCACCTCCGCGGCCGCGGCCGCGACATCACCCTCGTCCACGACTGCTGTGCGCGCTATGTCCGGACCTCTGACCACGTCGCCTGCGCGCAGCTGTGCGGCCCAGCCCCGAGTGTTGGACGCCAGCGTGTCGCTGCGCAGCACGGTGGGATGCAGGCCGGCATCACGGAGCCGGCGTTCCATGTCCGCGTGTACCTGCACAATCGGGTCGCTTTGGCGAGAAGAGGCGTCATCGATCGCAGTCGAGGAGAGGTAGACGACGCGCGGCGCTGCTGCGGCGAGTTCTGCGATCAGAGGCTCGGCGGGGGCGGAGTCAAGCAGCGGCCATATGAGGAAGACGGTGTCGATGTCGTCGAGCGCCGCACGGACGGAGTCGGCGTCGGTCAGGTCACCGCGCACCGACTCGATGCCGGGTCGCGGGCCAACACGACGACGGTCGAGGCACCGCACAGCTGCCGCGCGCGCTTGCAGCCGGGCGAGGAGCTCACGGCCGAGGTTGCCCGTCGCTCCGGTGACCAGGACCGATCGGGAACAAGCAGGAGTAGGCGGGGTGGGAGAACTGTCAGGCATGCTGGAGACGCTAAAAGTTCAGGTCGACATCAAGGCAAGGGCGAATGGCGATAACGATCGGCGAGGCGGCCGCGCAGCTTGGAGTCGAGGCCCATGTCCTACGGCACTGGGAGCACGTCGGAGCACTCACGGTGCGCCGGGACGCGAACGGCTACCGCCTCTACGACCACGACGTCCTGGAGCAGGCACGAACCGTGCTGAAACTGCGACAAGTCGGGCTCTCGTTGCCGGAGGTCACCGCCGCGATGTCCCCGAAGAAGTCCGCAGCGCAGGAGGTCGTGCGCGCGAAGATCGCTGCGCTCGAAAGTGAGGTCCGCAGCAGACAGCAAGCGATCACCTTCCTCCGGCACACCGTCGAGTGTCGCCATCGGTACCTCGAGGAGTGCGCGGACTGCGCGACATTCGTCCGCGACCCTTGATCATCCGATGTGAGGAATTCGCGGTCGACGACCGTAGCCCTTGATCAGTAGCAAGTGACCGCTGACATCAACGTCTTGGCCCGCAACAACTAGACCCTCATGCCCCACCGTGATGCCCCGCTGACGCCGACCGGCGGGCTGCGTCCGGCCCGGTGTGTCGTGGCCTACGGCCGGCCACTGTGCCGGGCCGCGGAACGCTTGCCGGTCAGCGAGGCCGACGCCGTGGGGAGTCGCAGGGTCCGCGGGGCACGTCCGGGTGGCAGAACGGCAGGAAGGGGACCTCCTCGCCCGGCGAGGGGGGGTGGCAGGGCCTGCCGAGGCCGGCGAGCGTCCTCGTGCCGTCGGATCACGGCCCCCGTGGCTCGCTCCCGCGGAGCGAGGGCACCGCACATTTCGCGGTGTCAAGGCCGTACCAGTGCACTTTTTTCACGAACGATCGGCCCGGACTGCACAAGAGGCGGCGATTTTGCGGCGGACGGGGGCTTCCCGGACCATGGCCGTGTCCCGGCGATCCTGGGACATCTGTTCGATGAGAGGCGCACCACCCATGCACGTCACCGGAACCGCCCCCCAGCCGGCTCCGGCCCCCTCCGAGGACCTCACTGGTCCCGCCGGAGCCCTTCCCCGCACCACCGGCGCCACCGACGCCGACGACACCACCAGCAAGCACGCCCGCCGCTTCGGCCTGCCGGTCGCGACCGCGCTGGTCATGGGCAACATCATCGGCGGTGGCATCTTCCTTCTCCCCGCCTCCATCGCCCCCTACGGCACGGTCAGCCTGGTCGCCTTCGCCGTACTGACCGTCGGCGCCATCGCGCTGGCCCTGGTCTTCGGCCGGCTGGCCGCGCGCGACCCCCGTACCGGCGGCCCGTACGTGTACGCCCGCGAGGCCTTCGGCGACTTCGCCGGCTTCCTCGCCGCGTGGGCGTACTGGATCACCACGTGGGTGTCGAACGCGGCGCTCGCCGTCGCCGCCGTCGGCTATCTGGACGTGCTGATCCCGGTCGACGACCACAAGTGGACCGCGTGTCTGGCCGCTCTCGCGCTGCAGTGGCTGCCGGCCCTGGCCAACTTCGCCGGCACCCGTTACGTGGGCGCCGTCCAGGTGGTCTCGACGGTGCTGAAGTTCGTGCCGTTGCTGCTCGTCGCGGTCGGCGGCCTGTTCTTCTTCGACCCGTCCCGGCTCGGACCGTTCAACTCCAGCGGGCACGGCGCGATCGGTGCCGTCTCCGCCTCCGCCGCCCTGCTCCTCTTCTCCTACCTCGGGGTGGAGTCCGCCGCGGTGAGCGCCGGCGAGGTCAGGAACGCCCGCCGCAACGTGGGGCGCGCCACCGTCATCGGCACCGCGGGCGCCGCTCTGGTCTATCTGCTGGGCACGCTCTCCGTCTTCGGTACGGTCGCGCACAACCGGCTGGTGAGCTCCACGGCCCCCTTCTCCGACGCGGTGAACGCGATGTTCGGCGGCAGCTGGGGCGGTACGGCGGTGGCGCTGGCGGCGCTGGTGTCGATGACCGGATGCCTCAACGGCTGGACCCTGCTGAGCGCCCAGACTCCGTACGCAGCGGCCAAGGACGGTCTGTTCCCGGCCGCCTTCGCACGCCGCCGCCGGGGCGTGCCGACGGTCGGCGTCGGCGTCACGGTCGTCCTGTCCTCCCTCCTGACCGCGTACAACTA
This sequence comes from Streptomyces sp. NPDC052109, assembly GCF_040680195.1. Lineage (NCBI taxonomy): Bacteria > Bacillati > Actinomycetota > Actinomycetes > Kitasatosporales > Streptomycetaceae > Streptomyces > Streptomyces sp. NPDC052109. The sequence goes on from NZ_JBFAWF010000036.1 coordinate 40,590, forward strand.
CCTGTCGGGCTCGGCGAAGGTCTTCGACGTCCTGGTCCTGGTCACCACGTTCACCGCGACCGTGCCGTACCTCCTCGCGGCGGCGGCGCAGCTCTTCCATCTGGTCTCCGGCCGCGGCGAGCAGGTGGACCGGGCCCGGCTGGCGCGGGACTCGGTGATCACCGCGGTCGCGGCCGCCTTCTCCGTCTGGCTCATGGCCGGCGCCGGGTACGCGGCGGTGTACCAGGGCGTGCTGTTCCTGTTCGTCGGGATCCTGGTCTACGCGGTGCTGGCCGCGCGCCGACAGCGCCGCGCGGCCTAGGCAGGACACGGCCTCAGCGCTGCCAGCTCACCGGCGAGTGGTACGGGGCGTTGCGCTCGGGGCGGTTCCAGTGCGGGACGACCGGGGTGGCCGCCCGGTCCGCTCCGGCCGCGCCGGCACGCGAGAGCAGGACGGCGACGAGGGCGGCGAGTTCGTCCTCGGCGAGCCGGCCGCGCTCGACGCGCACGAGGGGCTGTTCCGCGACGACGGTGGTCCCGACGACGGTGGTCATGGGGTGCTCCTTCCGCCCCGGGGACGGGGCTGTCTGATCACTGGGGCGGGTTGCCGTGCTTGCGGGCCGGCAGGGCGGCGTGCTTGGTGCGCAGCATGCGCAGGGAGCGGATCAGCACGCCGCGGGTGTCCGCGGGGTCGATGACGTCGTCGACCAGGCCCCGCTCGGCCGCGTAGTAGGGGTGCATCAGCTCGGCCCTGTACTCCTTGACCATCTTCTGGCGCATCGCCTCGGGGTCCTCCGCCTCCGCGATCTGCCGGCGGAAGATCACGCCCGCGGCCCCCTCGGCGCCCATCACCGCGATCTCGTTGGCCGGCCACGCGTACGACAGGTCGGCGCCGACCGAGCGGGAGTCCATGACGATGTAGGCGCCGCCGTACGCCTTGCGCAGGATGACCTGGACGCGCGGCACGGTGGCGTTGCAGTACGCGTACAGCAGTTTGGCGCCGTGCCGGATGATCCCGCCGTGCTCCTGGTCCACGCCCGGCAGGAACCCGGGGACGTCCAGGAGGGTGACCAGGGGGATGTTGAAGGCGTCGCACATCTGCACGAAGCGGGCCGCCTTTTCCGAGGCGCTGATGTCCAGCACCCCGGCCAGGGACCGCGGCTGGTTGGCGACGAGCCCGACGACCTGGCCGTCCAGCCGGGCCAGCGCCACGATCACATTGGTCGCCCAGCGCTCGTGGACCTCCAGGTACTCGCCCTCGTCCACGATCGCCTCGACGACGGCCCGCATGTCGTAGGCGCGGTTGCCGTCCGCCGGGACCAGGTCGAGCAGCTCCGCGCAGCGCCGGTCGGCGGGGTCCCCGGTGGCCTGGGCGGGCGCGGTCTCCCGGTTGTTCTGCGGCAGCAGGGACAGCAGATAGCGGACCTCCTCCAGACAGGTCTGCTCGTCGTCGTAGGCGAAGTGGCACACCCCCGACACCTCGGCGTGCACGTCCGCCCCGCCCAGGCCGTCGTGGGAGACCTGTTCCCCGGTCACGGCCCGGACGACGTCGGGGCCGGTGATGAACATCTGCGAGGTCTCCCGGACCATGAACACGAAGTCCGTCAGCGCCGGCGAGTAGGCGGCGCCGCCCGCGCAGGGGCCCAGCATCACGGAGATCTGCGGGATCACCCCGGAGGCCTTGGTGTTGCGGGTGAAGATGCCGCCGTAGCCGGCCAGGGCGGTCACGCCCTCCTGGATGCGGGCGCCGGCGCCGTCGTTGAGGGAGACCAGCGGGGCACCGGCGGTGATGGCCATGTCCATGATCTTGTGGATCTTCTCGGCGTGCGCCTCGCCCAGCGCCCCGCCGAAGATGCGGAAGTCGTGCGCGTAGACGAAGACGGTCCGCCCGTCCACGGTCCCCCAGCCGGTGACCACCCCGTCGGTGTGCGGCCGGCGCTGCTCCAGCCCGAATCCGCTCGCCCGGTGCCGCCGCAGCGGCTCCACCTCGTGGAACGAGTCCTCGTCCAGCAGCAGCGCGATCCGCTCGCGCGCCGTCAGCTTCCCCTTGGCGTGCTGGGTCCGCGTCGCCTTCTCGCTCGGGCCGGCCTGGACCCGGCCGCGGAGCTGACGGAGTTGTTCGACACGCTCGGTCAGCATCTGGCTCCTCGTCGGTCGGGGCGGGGCGCGGCGAGCCGGCGGCGGCCGGCGTCCGCCGCCCCGCCGTGGACGTGTGCTCACCCGTCCGTCTCTATCCCGGCCGCCTTGAGGGCGGCTCGAATGCCGCTCCGGTCCCGCCCCCCGCACACCGTGTTCCGCCCCGCATAGCCAGACTTGAGGGCCCCTCTAGGGCAGGCGGCAAGCATCTGAGGCCGGAACGGAAAGCTGCGCCATCGGAAATTGCGGCCTCAAAGGGATGCAGATGAGCATTGTAAAAAGTAGTCCGTCCGGTAATGGCGAGGACAAGCGCACCGCGGCCATCACCAGCCTGCGTGAGATATCGCTCGCCGCCGCCGCTCCGGCGGCGCTGCGCGCCGCCATCCTCGTCGGTGTCGCCGACGAGATCGGCGACGGGCCCGTCGCGGTCGAGCAGTTGGCGAAGACCCTGAAGGTGGACGCCGGGGTCCTCGGGCGGCTGCTCCTCACGCTGGAGCAGTACGGCGTCTTCGCCCGCACGCAGGACGGATACGCGCACACGCCCACCTCACGGCTGCTGCGCGAGGACGACCCGCAGAGCCTGAAGTACTGGGTGCTCTGGGTCACCGAGCCGTGGGCCTGGGAATTGTGGCCGCACCTCGAAGAGGCCGTGCGGAACACCGGCAAGGACCTCTTCGAAGAGAAATACGGCGCCGAATTCTTCGCGTACCTCCACAAGGAGTGGCCGGCGTCGACCGAGATCTTCAACAAATCCCAGACCGAGCTGAGCCGGCTCACCTCCGCGGCGCTCGCGGATGCACTGGATCTCAGCGGTTTCCGCACCCTCGCGGATGTCGGCGGCGGCCGCGGCTACACGCTGTCGACGCTGCTGGAGAAGAACCCGCACCTGCAGGGAACCCTGGTCGACCTGCCCGCGGCGGTCGCCCACCCGGACCCCCGGCTCCGCCCCGACGGCGCGCTGGCGCCCCGTGCCCGCGTCATGGAGGGCGACTGCCTCAAGAAGATCCCGGTGGAGGCGGACGTCTACCTCTTCAAGAGCATCCTCGAATGGGACGACGACCGGACCGTCACCGCGCTGCGCAACGCCGTCGCGGCGGGCCGGCCCGACAGCCGGATCCTCATCGCGACGAACCTGGTCGACGACAGCCCGGAGATCCGCTACGCGACCGGCATCGACCTGCTGTTCCTGCTGAACACCAACGGCAAGCGGCACACCAGGAGCGGCATCACCGGGCTGGTCGAGCGGGCCGGTCTCCGGGTCGACGGCGTCAGCGAGGTCAAGCCTCTCCTGCACGTGGTCGAGGCTTCCATCCCCCAGTGACCGAGGAGGCCGACGTGAGCACCCCGACGATGGCGCCGCCCCGCGGTGGCGCCGAGCACGCCGCCAACACGGCCCTGGCGGAGATCCTCTTCTCGCCCGAGGGCAGGACCGACCCGTACACGCGCTACCACCGCCTGCGGGAGGCCGTGCCCGTGCACCGCAGCCCCCTCGGGATCTGGGTGCTCAGCCGCTACGACGACGTCTTCGAGGCGTTGCGCGACAAGCGGGTCGGCAAGGACGTGTACACCTTCCTGTCCGGCCGGTTCAACGGCGAGTGGGAGCAGCACGCGGCGCTGCGCAAGCTGGCCACCAGCATGCTGTGGGCCGATCCGCCCGAGCACACCAGGCTGCGCCGGATCATCAACCAGGCCTTCACCGCCAAGCGGGTGATGGCGCACCAGGAGTTCATCGCCCGGAAGGTCGACGAACTCCTGGAGCCCTTCGCCGAGGCCGGTGGCGGCGACATCTGCAACGACTTCTGCTACCTGCTTCCCATCAGCGTCGTCGCCGGGCTCGTCGGCGTCCCGCAGGAGGAGGCGCCGCTGCTGCGGGAGCCGATCCGCAACTTCCAGCGGACCTTCGAACTGGGCATGACCGCCCTGGAACTGCGGGTGGCCGACGAGGGCGCGGCGTTCCTCGACGACTACTTCGGTGCGCTCGTGCGGCACAAGCGACGCCGGCCGGGCGACGACCTGCTCTCGGCGCTCATCGCCGCCGAGGACGAGGATCCGCTGGACGACATGGAGCTCGCCGGGATCTGCCACATGCTGATCGCGGCCGGTTCCGAGACCGCCACGCACTTCCTGAACAACGGCATCCGGCTGTTCATCGACCACCCCGACCAGGCGGACCTGGTGCGTGCCGACCCCGGCCTGCTGAAGGGCGCGATCGAAGAGGTGCTGCGCTTCGATCCGCCCGTCCACATGCTCCCCCGGACGGTCAGTGAGCCGCTGGAGATCCGCGGCGTGGAGGTCCCGGAGGGCTCGCGGATGATGATGCTGATCGCCGCGGCCAACCGGGACCCGGCGCGCTTCACGAACCCCGACGTGTTCGACGTGACCCGCGACGAGGGCATGTCGATCTCCTTCGGCGCCGGCATCCACGGCTGCCCCGGCTGGCGGCTCGCCCGCCTGCAGGCCGAGGCGGTCTTCACCACGCTGCTCCGGCGGTTCCCGTACCTGGAGATCGCCGAACCGCCGCGCCCGCAGCCACGGGTGACCCTGCCCGGGCTCGAGGCCCTGCGCATCCGGATGGGCTCCACCCCCGGGGAGGGACGGTGACCACCGACACCGAGGTCCGCTTCCTGTCCAAGGCGTACCTGGACGAGCTGGAGAAGCTGACGCCGGGAGACCAGCAGGCGCTCCCGCACGTGAACGTCCGGCTGCAGTTCCACGCGACCGGCACCCCGCAGGGCGCGGTGGACTACTACGTACTGATCGACAAGGGCGTCGTCACGGGGGCCGGCCGCGGCCGGCTCGCGGACAGCGACCTCGCCATCACGGCCGCCTACCGGGACCTCGCCGACTTCCAGTCGGGGGATCTGCACGCCGCCACGGCCTTCGTCACCGGGCAGTTCGCGGTCACCGGGGACAAGGCGAAGCTGCTGGAGCTGATGGTGGTGCTGCAGTCGGGGCGCTACCACGCGTTCACCGCGGACCTGTGGTCCCGGACCACGCGATGACGCACGAGCCACCGAAGCCAAGAGGAGGACGACCAATGCGGAGTCAGTACGACGTCATCGTCGTGGGCGGAGGCCCCAGCGGTGCCGCGGCCTCGGGACTGCTGTCCATGTGGGGGCGCCGGGTGCTCCTGCTGGAGAAGGAGAAGTTCCCCCGCTACCACATCGGGGAGTCGCTCATTCCCGGAGTCATGCCGGTCATCAGGGAACTCGGCGCGGCCAAGGCCCTGGAGGAGCTGGGCGCCCAGCGCAAGAACGGTGTGACGCTGATCTGGGGGCCGAGCCCCGACCCCTGGACCATCCGCTTCGACGAGATCGCGACGAACGCCCCGGTCGACAAGTCCGCCCCGCGCCCCTACGCCTACGAGGTCAAGCGGGCGGAGTTCGACAACATGCTGCTGACCCACTCCCGGCGGCTCGGCACCACGGTCATCGAGGAGGCGTACGTCCGCGAGGCGATCTTCGAGGGCGACCGGTGCACCGGCGTGCGGTACAGCCCGGCCCACTCCGACGAGGTGGTCGAGGTGCACGCCCCGCTGGTCGTCGACGCCTCCGGCCAGGCCAAGTTCATGGGCAGGCGCTTCGACAGCGTCGACTGGCACCCGGACCTGAAGAACCTGGCCGTCTGGACGTACTACCAGGGCGGCAGCCGCCTCGCCGGGGAGGACGCCGGCAACATCGTGGTCGAGGCCTGCCCGCCGGGCTGGCTGTGGATGATTCCGTTCAGCGACAACACCTGCAGCGTCGGGTACGTCGCCCCCAGCGAGAAGTTCGCCACCTCCGATCTGTCGCCCGCGGACATGCTGTACCGGCAGATCGGCGAGACCGAGCAGATCCGGCGTCTGCTCTCCGGCGCCGTCGAGGTGGCCCAGGTGCGCACGGCCAAGGACTGGTCGTACACCTGCGAGCGGATGAGCGGCCCAGGCTTCCTGCAGGTCGGCGACGCCGCCGCGTTCATCGACCCGCTGTTCTCCACCGGGGTGATGCTGGCCCTCAAGGGCGGCTCGCTGGCGGCGCACGCCGCGCACCGGATCCTCGACAAGCCGGAGTCCGAGCCCGAGCTGCTGAAGCGCTACGAGAAGGAGTACCACGCGGTACTCGACGTGGTGATCGACTTCGTGCGGTTCTTCTACGACCAGAACAAGGAGGTCGAGGAGTACTTCGAGAAAGCGCGCGACCTGATCGACCCCGAGGAGCAGCGCAAGGCCCGGGAGGACTTCATCGTCCTCGTCTCCGGCCTGGCCAAGGCGGTCGAGGGCTGGCAGCTGCAGTAGGCGCGGACCGAGTGCCCCGCCGTTCACGAGAGGTTGGCTGAGGTCGACGATGAACCAGACTGTGCCGGTCAGTGACATCGATCCCTTCTCGCTCGACGTCCTGACCGATCCGTATCCGGCGTACGACCGGCTGCGCGAGGCCGGGCCGGTGGTGTGGCTGGAGCGCCACGGTGTGTGGGCGTCGGCGCGCTTCAGCGCGGTGCGCGCCGCCGTGCTCGACCACGAGACGTTCAGTTCCGCCGCGGGCGTCGGGCTCGCGGACCTGCGCCGGCAGCCCGGCCCCTCGCACGCGGACGCCGGGATGGCCGGCGCCGACAAGGGGACGGGCTGGCGCACCCCCAGTCTGCTGCTGGAACAGGACCAGCCCGACCACACCAGGGCCCGGCGCGTGGTCGGTTCGGTGCTCTCCCCCGGCGCGATACGGGCGAAGACGGAGTCCTGGACCGCGCGGGCCGAGTCCATGGTGGAACAGCTGGTCGACACCGGCGAGTTCGACGGCATCGGCCGGCTCGCACAGGAGCTGCCGTTGCGGCTGTTCGCCGACGCGGTCGGACTGCCCAGGGAGGGGCGCGCGGAGAACCTGCTGCCCTTCGCGGACTTCGCGTTCAACGCGTTCGGGCCGCCCAACGAGCTGTTCCACAAGTCCGTACCGGGCGGTGACGCGACCCTGCCCTGGGTGGTGCGGCACTGCTACCCCGACCGGCTCAGCCCGGACGGATGGGGCGCGCAGATCCACCGTCTCGCCGAGCGCGAGGGGTACAGCCTCGACGAAGGGGCCGTGCTCGTAAGGTCGTTGCTGGCCGCGGGCATCGACACCACGGTGCGCGGGCTGGGTTCGTTGCTGTGGCTGCTCGCCACGCACCCGGAGCAGTACGCCGCGCTGCGCGCCCGACCGGATCTGATCCGGCCCGCGTTCGACGAGGCCGTACGCCTGGAGTCGCCGACCCGGATGTTCTTCCGGGTCGTCGCGAAGGACACGGTGCTGGACGGGGTGGAACTGCCCGCCGGGGAGAAGATCCTGCTGCTGTTCGGCGCCGCCAACCGGGATCCGCGCCGCTGGGACCGCCCCGACCAGTTCGACATCACCCGCAAGTCGGGGGGGCATCTCGGGTTCGGGGCCGGCATTCACGCCTGCGTCGGGCGGATCGTCGCCTATCTGGAGGCGGACGTCATGCTCCGGGCGCTCACCCGGCACGCCGCGGTGATCCGGACGAGCAGCCCGCCGCGCTGGCATCTGAACAACACGATCCGGGGGCTGGCGGAACTCCCGCTCGCGCTCAGCTCCAGCGCGTGAGGCCCCGTCCGCATCGCACCGAATCTCCCAGCCGAAAGAAGGAGAAGATGGCCGTTTCTGACCCCTGGTGGTCGGAGCACGACGGTTACGCCGCCCGGATCATGTCGCTCCTGGCCGCGGACCCCGACCGCACCGCCGTGCACTGGCGCGGCCGGGCGATCGGGGCCGGCGAACTGGCCGGCTCGGTCACCGGGACGGCACAGGCCCTTCGGGACGCGAAGACCGGCCCGGGCAGCGTGCTGGGCGTCCTGGTGGCGCCGAACAGCCCCGACATGCTGTCGGCGCGGTACGCGGCCCACCTGGTCGGCGCCGCCGTCTGCTACCTGCGCTCCACCAACGCCGGTTCGACCGTCCCGGTGCTCTCCACGGACGAGCAGCTGCGGATCCTGCTCGACACCGGCGCCGCCGCCCTGCTCACCGACCCCGAGAACGAGGACCGGGCGAGGATCCTCGCCGAGCGGTCACGCGGCCGCGTGACGGTGATCCGGACCGCGGACCTGCCCGTCCCGGGCGACCCCGGGCCCGCCGCCCGCTGGTCCCCCGAGGCGGCCGCCGTCATCGGCCTGACCAGTGGCAGCACCGGACGGCCCAAGGGGATCCTGCTGTCCGCACGCGCCTGGACGAGCCGCGTCGAGGCGGCGTCGGCCTCCGCCACGGCGGACGAACAGGTCAGGATCCTGGTCACGACCCCGCTCAGCCACACCGTCGGCCCGATGGCCGACGCGGTCCTCGCCTCCGGGGGCTGCGTGGTCCTGCACGAGGAGATGCGCGCCGAGGAGGCGCTGCGGGCGGTCGCGGAACACCGCATCACCCGCATGTACCTGGCCACTCCGCAGGTGTACGAGTTGGTCGACCAGTACCGCGTCACCAAGGCCGACCTGTCCTCGCTCCGCCAGCTGATCTACGGCGGCTGTCCCGCCTCGCCCACCCGGATCGCCGAGGCGGCCGAGGCGTTCGGGCCGGTGCTGGTCCAGGGGTACGGGGCCAGCGAGAGCGGCCGGATCACCTTCCTCGGCCCGCGCGACCACCTGGACCCCGAGCTGACGGGCACCGTGGGCCGGCCGTTCCCGGGGGTCCGGATCAGGATCTGCGTCCCCGGCACCGACGAGGAGGTGGCCGTGGGCGAGACCGGCGAGGTGTGCGTGAACTCGCCGCACCTGATGGACGGTTACTGGGGAGACCCGGCGCGCACGTCCCAGGCGCTGCGCGGCGGCTGGTACCGCACCGGAGACCTCGGCCACCTGGACGAGCAGGGGCGGCTGCATCTGCTCGACCGGATCGCCGACGTCATCAAGACCGAGGGCATCAAGGTGTACCCGGCCGTCGTCGAACGGGAGATCCTCCGGATGCCCCAGGTGGCCCAGGCGGCGGTCTACGGCATCAGGGACGGCTCCCGGATCGAGCACATCCACGCGGCGATCGTGCTCCGCGAGGGCGCCCGCGTCACGCCCGCCGAAGTCCGCGATCAGGTCAGGACGGCCCTGTCCGCCCTGCACGCACCCGAAGAAGTCCTGCTGCTCGACGCGATGCCGCTCAGTGCGTCCGGCAAGCCGGACAAGGCACGGCTGCGCCGGGAGACCGGCGCGCTGGTCGGCACCGCGTCTGGAAGGTGACCCACGAACATGAACGCACACCTCGAGCACTTCACCCGTGAGATGGCCGGATTCGCCGACCGCAGGAGGGAGTTCCTGGAGATAGGCCGGCGGGCCGGGCTGTTCCCGAGCGCCATCGCCCGGCTGGGCGGCGGCGCCGGCGAGCGGGAGATCAGCGTCTGGTGCAGCAACGACTACCTCGGCATGGGGCAGCACCCCGTCGTGCTGGAGGCGGTCAAGGACGCGGTGGACGCCTTCGGCGCCGGTTCGGGCGGTTCCCGCAACATCGGCGGGACGAACCACTACCACGTGCTGCTGGAGCGGGAACTCGCGGCGCTGCACGGCAAGGAGGCCGCGGTCGTCTTCCCGTCCGGCTACACCGCCAACGACGGTGCGCTGTCGGTGCTGGCCGGCCGGGCGCCGGGCACCCTCGTCTTCTCCGACGAGCTCAACCACGCCTCGATCATCGACGGTCTACGGCACAGCCGCGCGGAGAAGAAGATCTTCCGGCACAACGACACCGGCCACCTGGCGGAGCTGCTCGCCGCCGCGGACCCGGACCGGCCGAAGCTGATCGTCCTCGAGTCGGTGTACTCGATGTCCGGTGACGTGGCCCCGCTCGCCGAGGTGGCCGCACTGGCCGCCCGGTACCGGGCCACCACCTATGTCGACGAGGTCCACGCGGTCGGCATGTACGGGCCGCAGGGCGCGGGCATCGCGGCGCGGGAGGGCCTGGACGGCGAGTTCACCGTCGTCATGGGCACGATGGCGAAGGGGTTCGGCACCGCGGGCGGGTACATCGCCGGCCCGGCCGTCCTGGTCGACGCGGTGCGCGGCTTCTCCCGTTCGTTCATCTTCACCACGTCGCTGCCGCCGTCGACCGCGGCCGGTGCGCTGGCCGCCGTCCAGCACCTGCGCTCCTCGGAGTACGAGCGGGCCCGGCTCGCCGAGAACGCTGAGCTGTTGCACCGGCTGCTCACCGAGCGCGGCATCCCGTTCATCTCGGCGGACTCGCACATCGTGGCCGTCTTCGTCGGGGACGACCAGCGGTGCCGCAGGGCCTCCGCGCTGCTGATGGAGCGGCACGGGATCTACGTCCAGCCGATCAACGCGCCGAGCGTGCGGGAGGGCGAGGAGATCCTGCGGGTCGCGCCGTCGGCCACCCACACGACGCAGGACATCGAGAAGTTCGCCGGCGCGCTGGACGGCATCTGGCAGGAACTCGGGCTGCCCACCGCCGTTCCCGGGAAGCCGTGATCTCCCTGGCGGCCGTGCTCGCCGAGTCGGCGGCACGTCGTCCCGGCCATCCCGCGCTCGTCTGTGGTCCGGATGTGCTGACGTACAGTCAACTATGGCTGGAAGCACGGCGGTTCGCGGCCGTGCTGGCCGAGGACGGGATCGGGTGCGGTGACACGGTGGCGCTGCTGCTGCCCAACTCACCGCACTTCCCCATGGCGTACTACGGCGCGCTGGCGCTGGGCGCCACCGTGGTGCCGGTGCACACGCTGCTGAAGGCGGACGAGATCGAGTACGTGCTGCGGGACTCCGGGGCCCGGCTCCTGGTCTGCGACGACACGCTGCCGGGCGACGGCGTCGAGGCGGCCGCACGCGCGGGTGTCCCGCTGCTGGCGGTGCAGCGCCTCGGCGCCCGCGCCCGGCGGGCGGTGCCGGTCGCGCACTGGCAACCGCGGGCGCCCGACGACATCGCCGTGGTGCTCTACACCTCGGGCACCACGGGCCGGCCGAAGGGGGCGATGCTGACCCATCTGGGGCTGGTCCTGAACGTCACGGTCAGCATGGTCTCCCCGTTCGCCTTCGGACCGGACGACGTGCTGCTCGGGGCTCTGCCGTTGTCGCACACGTTCGGCCAGATCTGCGGCATGGGCGTGTGCTTCCGGGCCGGCGCGACCCTGGTGCTGATGCCCGCGTTCGACGCGGCCCGGGCCGTCGGCCTGATGGCGGAGCACCGATGCACGGTGTTCATGGGCGTACCGACGATGTACCTCGCCCTGCTGGAGACCGGCGGTCCGGCCGGCGCCGGCCTGCAGCGGGCCTACTCGGGCGGTTCCGCGCTCCCGGTCAGGGTCCTCGAGGACTTCGAGCGGGAGTTCGGCTGCCCGATCTACGAGGGGTACGGCATGACCGAGACCTCACCGGTGATCGCGTACAACCAGCCGGGGCTGCCCCGCCGGCCGGGGACGGTGGGTTTCCCGGTGTGGGGCGTGCAGGCGGAGATCGCGCGGGCGGACCTGGACGAGCGCGTCGAGCTCCTGCCGGCGGGCGAGGTCGGCGAGGTCGTCGTCCGCGGACACAATGTGATGGCGGGTTACCTCGGGCGCCCGGAGGCGACCGCCGCGTCCGTGGTGGACGGCTGGTTCCGCTCCGGCGACCTCGGCGTCAAGGACGAGGACGGCTACCTCACCATCGTCGACCGCAAGAAGGACATGGTGTTGCGCGGCGGGTACAACGTCTATCCGCGTGAGGTCGAGGAAGTGCTGCTGCGTCACCCGGCGGTGGCCCAGGCGGCGGTGATCGGCGTGCCCGACCCGCGGTACGGGGAGGAGGTGTGCGCGGTGGTCCGTACGGTCCCCGGGACGGCGGCCGGGCCGGCCCTCGGCGCGGAGATCTCCGCCTGGGCCAAGCAACGGCTGGCCGCGTACAAGTATCCGCGCCGGGTCGAGTTCCTCGAGGCGTTCCCGGTCGGCGCGAGCGGAAAGGTCCTCAAGCGCGAACTGGTCGCGCTCTTCGGCCCGGACGCGGTGCGCGGCGGTGCCGGAATCGACTGATCCTTGAGCCGCCTCTGCCAGAGTTGCGGCCGTTCCCGAGCGGGAACCGTGTGACGTGGGGAGGGACGTGCAGTGAGCGAACAGGTGAGCAGACGAACGGCTCTCAAGGCCGTCGGCATGGGCGTGGCGGCGCTCGCGGTGGGTGCCGGTCCGGGCGCGGGCGTCGCGACCGCGGCGCGCGGCCGCCTCACCGCCGACGACCTGCGCACCGCGCTCGGCGGGAAGGTGCTGTTCCCGGGCGATCCGGACTACGACGCCGAACGCGCCGGATTCAACACCCTGTTCCAGCAGAGCCCGAACGCCATCGTGCTCGCGCAGACGCCGCAGGACGTGGCGACGGCGGTGCGCATCGGCGGCGGCATCGGCTGGCCGATCGCGGTACAGGCGACCGGACACGGCATCTGTGTCGCCGCCGACGGCGCCCTGCTGATCAACATGCGCGAGATGAACGGGGTCAGCATCGACACGGCCGCGCGGACCGCGCGGATATCCGGCGGTGCGCGGTGGAGCGACGTACTCGCCGTCGCCGCCCCGGCGGGCCTGCTCCCGCCGGTCGGTTCCACCTCGGACGTCGGGGCCACCGGCTATGTGACGGGCGGCGGGGTGCCGGTCGTCGGGCGGACCTACGGGTTCGCCTCCGACCGGGTGCGCGGCATCGAGCTGGTCACGCCGGACGGGCGGCTGCGGTGCCTCACCCCGCAGCGGGAGTCCGACCTGTTCTGGGCGGTGCGCGGCGGGGGCAGCAACTTCGGCGCTGTCACGTCCTTCGAGATCGATCTGCTGCCGGCCGCGACGGTCTACGGCGGCGGCCTGGTGTTCCCCGCGGCGGCGTCCGCTCAGGCGTACCGGGCGTACGTCGAGTGGACGAAGACCGCCTCGGACCGGATCACCTCGGTGGCCTCGTTCATCCGCACGCCCACCAGCCAGGTGCTGCGGATCGAGGTCGTCTACGTCGGCTCGGCGACCGACGGCGCCGCGGAGATCGCCCCGCTGCGCGCCCTCAACCCGGTCTCGGACTCGGTCACCGACGTCCCGATCGCCCAGATGGACACCATCTTCAACGTCCCGACCAAGCCGACCGCGAACCTCGTGGAGAGCGGTCTCATCGGCACTCTGGACGCCGCCGGTGTCGAGGTGGTGCTGGGCGCGGTGGGCTTCGGCACCACCCTTCCGTCGGGCGTGGCGGAGATCCGGCACATGGGCGGCGCGTTCTCGCGGCCTCCGGCGGCGCCGAGCGCGATCGGGAACCGGGACGCGCAGTACCTGGTGTTCCTGAGCAACACGGTGCCCCAGCCGGAGGCGGCCGGCTCGATCGAGCAGGCGCAGCAGACGATCCTGACCAACCTGGCCCCGGTGCTCACCGGCCGCACGGTCCCGACCTTCCTCGGCACGGTGGACACCTCCGTCGAGGCGGTGCGCAGCGCGTACACCGACGGCGACTGGAACCGGCTGCTGAGCCTCAAGCACGCCTACGACCCGGCGAACCGGTTCCGCATCAACCACAACATCCGCTGACCCGCCGCCCGCCGGACTCAGCCGGCGGGCTTCGCCCTGGCGTCGCCCCTGATCCCGTCGAGCGCCAGCTCGAGGTGGCGGCGCCAGCCTGCGCTGCCCGCGGGGCGGAAGTACATGGTGGACATCACGCCGCGCGTGAGCAGCGGGAAGTCGGCGTAGGTGAGGTCGCCGCGGACGGCCCCCGCGGCCACGGCTCGGTCGATGATGCGGGTGACGATCTCACCGAACTCGGCCTTCTGCTGCTCCAGGCCCTCCCACTGGATGTCGCCCGCGCCCATGAGCGCCAGCTGGAAGCTGGCGTCGCCGTCGGCTGCCTCGAGGTAACTGCGCAGGACCGTCTCGAAGGCCTCACCGGGGTCGGACACCTGCTCGGCGGCGCGGGCCAGGTCGGCCATCCCCTCGTAGCGCTCGCGGACCATCGCCGTGAGCAGCGCCTGCTTGCTCGGGAAGTGGCGGTAGAGGGTGCCCATGCCCAGACCGCAGTGGGCGGCGATCTCCTCCATCTGGGCCTCGCGACCGCGTTGGGCGAAGAGCTCCCGCGCGGAGGCCATGATCCGCGCACGGTTGCGACGGGCGTCCGCGCGCAGCGGTCGTTCGGTTTCAGACATCGCTCGGCAATCGCGTCGGGGTCGATTGACAACCGGAACCTTAATTCACTATCGTCGAGCCCACAAGACGGAAGTGGAGTTCCGCTTCCTGTTATTGTTCGGCCCGCCTGGAGGTCCTCATGCTCGTCATCACCGCCCCCACCGGCCAGATCGGCCGTCAGGTCCTGGAGAAAGCACTCGAGGGCGACCGGCCCATCCGTGTGATCGCCCGCGATCCCGGCAAGCTCCCGCCGCATGTGCGCGAGCGTGTGGAGGTCGTGCAGGGCACGCATTCCGACCCCGCCGTGGTGACCGAGGCGTTCGCCGGGGCCGACACCGTGTTCTGGCTCGTGCCGCCGAACGTGCGGGCCGAGAGCGTCGACGGCTACATCCTGGACTTCACCCGGCCGGCCTGTGACGCGATCAAGACCCAGGGCGTCAAGCGCGTCGTCGGCATCTCGACCCTGGGCCGCGGCGTGGCCAAGAACGCCGGCCAGGTGTCGGCGGCGCTGGCCATGGACGAGCTGATCGAGAGCACCGGCGTCGCCTACCGCGCCCTGCGGATGCCCGGCTTCATGGAGAACATGCTGCTGCAGGCGGGAGCCATCAAGCACCGGGGCATGTTCTTCATGACCATCTCCCCCGACCACAAGCTCCCGACCTGCGCCACGCGCGACATCGCCACCGTCGCGGCCCGGCTGCTGCTCGACGACTCCTGGACCGGCCAGGCCGGGGTCCCGGTGCTCGGCCCGGAGGACCTGTCGCCCAACGACATGGCGCGGATCATGTCCGAGGTGCTGGACCGGCCGATCCGCTTCCAGCAGGTCCCCAGCGAGGGGTACCTGGCCTCGCTGACGCAGAACGGGATCAGCCCCGCCTGGGCCCAGGGCCTGGTCGACATGGCGACCGAGGTCGAGCAGCGCGACATCTACCGCGTCGAGCCTCGCACCCCGGAGGCCACCACCCCCACCACGTTCCGCCAGTGGTGCGAGGAGGTGCTCAAGCCGGCCGTCCTGTCCTGAACCACGCGCCACGAAAGCCGTGGGGGCGTTCCACCGGGCCGAACCGGTGGAACGCCCCCACGGCGTTTTCGTGCCGGGACGGCCGTAGCGGGTCAGTCGTAGCTGACGTGGCGCGAGCGGGTCAGAAAGACCCCGTCGGTCTCCACGAGAACGTCGTGCATGACACAGCTGACGAAGACGGGCTCCTGCCGCGGACGGACCTTGACGACCAGGCAGTAGGCGGTCGAGTGCAGGGCGCCGTCCTCCGCCGGGCGCAGATCGATCATGTTGACGTGGTGCCGCCGCTGCATCGGGTCGTCCTCGAACCGCCGGTGAAAGTCGGTCAGGTCCGCGACGATGCCCTCCCGGGTGCGGGCGGGCGGACGTCCGGGGGTGTGCGCGAATTCTGCGTCCTCCGTGAAGGTGCCGGCATAGCCGGAGATGTCGCGCCCGTCCAGCAGCTGCATCTGCGCCGCGTAGAACTGCTGAACACGTGGATAAGTGGTGCCCAGATCGAGCCGGGCGGGAACTGTGGTCATGGCACTCTCCCAGGTTTCTGGCGACAGCGCGCAAGTTTCCGGCACGCTCCTCGAACTTCGGTCGAGCGCCGCGCCGCGGCGCGGACTTGAGCGGCCGGCCGCTCAGTGCGCCTTGAGGGAGCTTCTAGGTGTCCTGGTTACGTTGATCGCGTCGATGACAAATCTCCTCGTTCGCCGGCCGATCACGACGACGACAACGGCAAAAGCGGCGACCACGACAACAGCAGGGGGATGCGCATGACCACGGCCGAACACTCACAGCCGGTTGCCCTTGTCACTGGTGCCACCCGCGGAATCGGCTTGGAAATCGCCAGGATGCTGGCCGGGCGCGATATCGCGGTTTTTCTCTGTTCACGCAACCACGACGACGTGGCGGCGACGGTGAAGGAAATGCAGCAGCAGGGACACACCGTCGACGGACACGGCTGCGACGTGCGGTCCGCGGAGCAGATCCATGAACTGGTACGGCGGGCCGTCGACCGTTTCGGCCCCCTCGACATCCTGGTGAACAACGCCGGCCGCCCGGGCGGCGGACCGACCGCGGAGATCTCCGACGAGCTGTGGTGCGAGGTCGTCGACACCAACCTCACCAGCGTCTTCAGGATGACCAAGGAAGCCCTCACCACCGGCGGCATGCTCGGCCTCGGCCGCGGCCGGATCATCAACATCGCCTCGACCGGCGGCAAGCAGGGCGTCGTCCACGCCGCCCCGTACTCCGCCTCCAAGCACGGAGTGGTCGGCTTCACCAAGGCGCTGGGGCTCGAACTCGCCAAGACCGGGATCACCGTGAACGCGGTCTGCCCCGGTTTCGTCGAGACACCGATGGCCGAGCAGGTGCGCGAGCACTACGCCGGGATCTGGGGGGTCGACGAGACCGAGGTCCACGCCCGTATCACGGCACGTGTGCCGATCGGCCGCTATGTGGAACCGCGCGAGGTGGCGGCCATGGTCGAGTACCTGATCGGCCCCGGTGCGGCCGCCGTCACCGCTCAGGCGCTCAACGTCTGCGGCGGGCTCGGCAACTACTGAGATCCTCGCCTTCACGAAGGGTGGCTTCCGCTATGCCGCGCACAGCGCCGGCGCCGGCCCGCACCTCGGGCTCGCTGATGTCGGAGTGCATCTACTATCTTCCGCGCCTGATGTTCCTCAACTCGCGGTACGCGCCGCAGACACACTGGGGGGACATCGCAACAGTACTGCGGGATTTCCCCGAGGACAGCAGCGACGTGGGATCGCCGCGTTTCTGGGCGGAGTGGCAGAACCGCTGGACCGCCCACGGCGACCGGTACGGCGAACTGGCCCGAAACTCCTCCACCACCGCCGGACGCATCCGGGCGGAACGCGGTGCGGCCGTGTGCTACCACTGGGCCGAGTTCATGGACTTCGGCGACCGGCAGCGCAAACTCAAGCTGCGCTCCCAGGTGCGCGAGCACTTTCTGCGCAGCTTGGAGGAAAGTGAACTCCCCGTGGTGCAAGGCGAGTTGTCCGTCGGTACCGGCGCCGGGGAGACCCCGTGCCGGGTGCCGTACTGGCTCTTCCTGCCCCCGTCGCCGCACACGGGACCACAACCGGTTCCCTGCGTCATCATGTCCAACGGTCTGGACTCGATGACCGAGGTGGAGGTGCTGGCGCTCGCCGAGTCCTATCTCGAACGCGGCATCGCGGCCCTGCTGTTCGACGGCCCCGGCCAGGGCATTCACGTCGGCCAGGTCCCGCTGCTCGTCCAGATGGAGTCGGTCGTCGCGGAACTGGTGGCAGTGCTGCGCCGGGACCCCCGGATCGCCGACGACCGACTGGCCTTTTTCGGAATCAGTTTCGGCGGGTACTTCACGCTGCGCATGGCCCAGCAGCTGGGATCGCTCTTCACCTGCCTGGTGAACCTCTCGGGCGGTCCGCGCATCGCGCCTTTCGAGGGACTTCCCCGCCGCTTGAAGGACGACTTCCGTTTCGTCTTCGCCTGTGGCGAACCGGTGGACATGCAAGCGCGTTTCGACGCGCTGGAGATAGACCTGACCGTGCCCGCCGGCGCCCCGGTGCTGAGCGTCCACGGCGACAGGGACGACATTTTCCCGGTGACGGCCCTGAAGGAGCTGGACCGGGCGTGGGGCGGAAAGCACCGGCTCGTGGTGCACGAGAACGAGGCCCATATCTGCCCCAATCTGGTCAACCTGTGGAGCATCGACGCGGCCGACTGGGTGGCCGATCAGCTCCGGCCGGCCTAGTCATCCGAGGGACACGCATTGTTGCCGGAAGAAGGCATTTCAGAAGAAGGACCAGCGGTCCACGGCACGGCGTCGGAAGGCATTTCCGGGGAAAGCCTGGTCGGTTCCTGGCGCCTGGTCGCCCACTTCTATCTCGCCGAGGACGGCTCCACCCGCCCCGGCCCGTGCGGCGAGCACGCCGAGGGGCTGCTGATCTACGACGGCCGCGGGTACATGTCGGCCGCGCTGATGCGCACCGGCCGCCCGGCCGCCGACGGCTCGGGGACGCGGGCCGGATACATGGGCTACTCGGGGCGCTGGCGGGTGGCGGGCGACCGGGTGGTCCACGAGGTCCTGGTCAGCTCGCATCCCCGCGTCGTCAACACCGAGCAGGTCCGGGAGGCCCGGCTGGAGAACGGCCGGCTGACCCTGCGCGAACGGCTCGGTGGCGCGCCGCGCTCCCTCGTCCTGCAGTGGCGCCGCGCCGACCCCACACCTACCGAGAAGAAAGTCACGCAGATGAACGGCATCGACATGGCCGGTGGTGCTTCGTGAACCGCCGGGTGGTCATCACCGGAATGGGCGTCCGGGCGCCAGGCGGGCTGGGCAAGGACTCCTTCTGGAAGCTGCTGTCCGAGGGACGTACGGCGACCCGCCGGATCTCCTTCTTCGACCCCGCGCCGTACCGGTCGCAGGTCGCGGCGGAGGTGGACTTCGATGCCGCGGCGGAGGGCCTGAGCCCGCGCGAGACCCGGCGGATGGACCGGGCGACCCAGTTCGCGGTGGTCTGCGCCCGCGAGGCGGTGGCCGACAGCGGAATCGACCTCGGGGCGGTGGCACCGCACCGGGTCGGGGTGAGCCTGGGCAGCGCGGTGGCCGCGGCGACCAGCCTCGAGCGGGAGTACCTGGTGCTGTCGGACTCCGGCAGGCAGTGGGTGATGTCGCCGGAGCACCTGTCCCCGCACATGTTCGACTACATGATCCCCAGCATCATGCCCGCCGAGATCGCCTGGGCGGTCGGCGCGGAGGGGCCGGTCGCCATGGTGTCGAACGGCTGCACCTCCGGGCTCGACTCCGTCGGGCACGCCGTCGCGCTGATCCGGGAGGGCAGCGCCGACGTGATGGTCGCGGGCGCCGCGGACACCCCGATCACCCCGATCGTGGTGGCCAGCTTCGACGCCATCAAGGCGACCACGACGTACAACGACGATCCGGAGCACGCCTCGCGGCCCTTCGACGGCACCCGCAACGGCTTCGTGCTCGCCGAGGGCGCGGCCATGTTCGTCCTGGAGGAGCTGACGGCCGCCCGGCGCCGGGGCGCTCCCGTCTACGCCGAGGTGGGCGGCTACGCCACCCGCTGCAACGCGTACCACATGACCGGGCTCAAGCCCGACGGCCGGGAGATGACCGAGGCGATCCGCGCGGCGCTCGACCAGGCCAGACTGGCCCCCTCGGACGTGGACTACGTCAACGCGCACGGATCGGGCACCAAGCAGAACGACCGGCACGAGACCGCCGCGTTCAAGCGGAGCCTGGGTGAGCACGCCTACCGGACACCGGTGAGCTCGATCAAGTCGATGGTCGGGCACTCCCTGGGCGCCATCGGGTCGGTGGAGATCGCCGCGTCCCTGCTGGCCATCGAACGCCAGGTGGTGCCGCCGACGGCCAACCACCAGGTCAAGGACCCCGAATGCGATCTGGACTACGTGCCGGTGGTGGCGCGGGAACATCACACCGACACCGTGCTGACCGTCGGCAGCGGATTCGGGGGCTTCCAGAGCGCGATGGTCCTCACCCGGCCCAAGCAGGTGGCCGCATGAGCGTGATCACCGGTCTGGGTGTGGTGGCACCCAACGGAGTGGGCGTCAAGGAGTTCTGGGCGGCGACGCTGACGGGCCGCAGCGGCATCGGCGAGCTGGACCGGTTCGACACCTCCGGGCAACCCGCCCGGCTGGCCGCCCTGGTGCGCGACATCGACCCGGCGGAGCACCTGCCCAGCAGGCTCCTGCCGCAGACCGATGTGTCGACCCGGCTCGCCCTGGTCGCCGCCCAGAGTGCCATCGAGGACGCGGACCTGGACACCGCCGCGATGACCGACTACGACATGGGCGTCGTCACGGCCAACGCCTCCGGCGGATTCGAGTTCACCCACCGGGAGTTCCGCAAGCTGTGGTCCCAGGGCTCGCAGCACGTCAGCGCCTACGAGTCCTTCGCCTGGTTCTACGCGGTGAACACCGGCCAGATCTCCATCCGGCACGGGATGCGCGGCCCGAGCTGCGCGCTGGTGGCCGAGCAGGCCGGCGGGCTGGACGCGCTCGGCCAGGCGCGGCGGAACATCCGCGCGGGTGTGCCGCTCATGGTGAGCGGCGGTGTCGACTCCGCCTTCGACCCCTGGGGCTGGGTCTCCCACCTGTCCAGCGGGCGGGTCAGCGCCGACCCCGACCCGGACACCGCCTACCGGCCCTTCGACACCCGGGCGAGCGGTTACGTCCCCGGTGAGGGGGGCGCCATCTGCATCCTGGAGGACGCCCGCGCGGCGGACGCCCGGGGGGCCCGCGTGTACGGCGAACTCGCCGGGTACGCCGCCACGTTCGACCCCGCCCCGGACTCGGGGCGGCCGTCCGGGCTGCGTCGCGCCGCCGAACTCGCCCTGTCCGACGCCCGGATCACCCCCGGCGAGGTCGACGTGGTCTTCGCCGACGCGGCGGGCGTGCCCGAGCTGGACCGGACCGAGGCCGAGGCCCTGCGCGCCGTCTTCGGGGTGCGAGGTGTCCCGGTGACGGCGCCCAAGGCACTCACCGGCCGGCTGTTCTCCGGCGGCGGAGTGCTGGACGTCGTGTCCGCCCTGATGAGCATCCAGGACCAGGTGATACCGCCGACCTTCGGCACCGGCAGGATACCCGCCGAGTACGGCGTCGACGTCGTCCTCGGCGCACCCCGTGAAGCGCGGGTCGGCACCGCGCTCGTACTCGCCCGAGGCCGCTGGGGGTTCAACGCGGCCGTTGTCATCCGCAGTTCTCATGACGGGAGTTGACCATGAACAGGAGCATGAGCATCGAGGAGCTGCGCGGCATCCTGATCGCCTGCGCGGGCGGCGAGGACGCGGACGCGCCGCACGAGGACTTCGCGGACCTCGCCTTCGACGACCTCGGATACGACTCGCTGGCCCTCATCGAGACGGCGACCCGGCTCAAGCTGGACCACGGCGTGGTCATCCCGGACGATCTGATCACCGAGGTCGCAACCCCGGCCGAGCTGCTGAAGCTCGTCAACGACCGGATCGCGGCCTAGTCATGCAGATCTCGATGACCCACACGCGGCTGGTGGCGGCGCCGGCGCACGACATCTACCGCGTCGTCGCCGATGTGGCCTTGTGGCCGGTGGTCTTCGGACCGTCCCTGCACGTCCGGCACTTCCACCGGACCGAGCGCGACGAGCGGTTCCAGCTGTGGGCGGTGGTCGGCGGGGAGGTGCACACCTGGGTGTCCCGGCGGGAACTGGATCCGGTCGCCCGGCGGATCACCTTCCGCCAGGAACGCACCCATCCGCCGATCACCGCCATGGCCGGAGCGTGGTCGTTCCAGCAGCTGCCGGACGGCAGGACCGAGGTGCGTCTGGACCACACGTTCTCGGTGGCCGACGAGGAGGCCATGGCGGGCATCCGCGCCGCCGTGGACCGCAACAGCCTGGAGGAACTGGCGGCGCTGGGCCGGATCACCGAGCTGGGCCACCCCGTGGACCAGGTGATCGACACCTTCTCCGACGCCGTCGTGGTGGACGGGGCGCTCGACGACGTCTACGCGTTCGTCCGCCGGAGCGACCTGTGGCCGCAGCGGCTGCCCCATGTGGCCCGGGTGGAGCTGTCCGAGGACGCGGCGGGGATCCAGCACATGGAGATGGACACCGTCACCGCGGACGGTACGGCGCACACCACCCGATCGATACGGGTGTGCACCGCGCCCTCGCTGATCGCCTACAAGCAGCTCCTGCCGCCCCGCATGCTGCTCGGCCACAGCGGACGCTGGACCTTCACCCCCGTCGACCGCGGTGTCGAGGTGACGGCCACGCACACGGTGGCGATCGACCCCGAGGCCGCCCGCGACGTGCTGGGCCCGCGCTCCACGCTCGCGCAGGCGCGCAGCCATCTGCGTGCCGCACTCGGCGGTAACGGGCGGGCGACCCTGGCGCTGGCCGGCAGGTTCGCCGGCGAGAGCCTCCACTGACGACACAGGGGGAACGTGTGAGCGCTCATCAGCTGGAGTCGACGACGACGGTCGTCCTCGCAGACATCGCGGTGATCCTTCTCGTCGGCTCACTGCTGATGAAGATCGCCAAATGGGTGCGGCAACCGCCGGTGGTGGCCGAGCTGCTGGCGGGTGTCGCCCTCGGTCCCAGCCTGCTGGGGCTGCTGCCGGGGCACCTGAGCACCCGTCTGTTCCCGATGAGCGCACGTCCGTTCCTGTCCGTGGTCTCGCAGCTCGGGATCCTGCTGTTCATGTTCCTGATCGGCTGGGAGTTCAACCGCGACATGCTCCGCGGGCGGCTGCGGACGACGATCGCGTCGGTGTCCCTGTCCTCCATGGTCGTGCCGTTCCTGGGCGGAGCGGCCCTGGCGCTCGCCCTGTACGCGCGGCACGACCACGTCGGCGGCCACCACGTGGGGCGGCTCGCCTTCGTCCTGTACCTCGGGACGGCGATCTCCATCACGGCCTTCCCGGTACTGGCCCGTTTCCTGGTCGACACCAGGATGAGCAGCACACGGGTCGGTGAGCTGGCCCTGGCCAGTGCGGCCGCCTGTGACGCCCTGTCCTGGTTGCTGCTGGCCGTGGTGGTGGCGATCGTACAGGTGACGGGGCCGGGCGGACTGCTGAAGATGGCCGCTCAACTGCTCCTGTACGCCCTCGCCATGGGGCTGGTCGTGCGCCCGGCGCTGCGCGGGCTCGTCAGGCGGTGGGGCCAGGAGAGCGGACGCCTGACCCTTCTGGCCCCGATCGGTGCGGGGGTGTTCCTGTCGGCCGCCGCCACCTCATGGATGGGGATCCACGCCGTCTTCGGCGCCTTCGTCTTCGGCTGTGTCATGCCGCGCGAGCCCGTGGAACCGCTCACCCGGCAGGTGCGGGTGCCGATGGAGCAGGTCAGCCTGCTGCTGCTCCCGGTGTTCTTCATCCAGGTCGGGCTCTCGGTGAACGTCCGCTCGCTCGGCGCAGCCGATTTGGCCGAGTTCGCCGCGGTCACCGCGGTCGCCTGTGCGGGCAAGCTCCTCGGAGCGAGCGTTCCGGGCCGGCTCAGCGGCCTGGACTGGCGCGACGCCGGCACGCTCGGGGTGCTGATGAACATGCGCGGGCTCACCGAGCTGATCGTGATCAACGTGGGCGTCAGCATGGGCGTCCTCGACGAGCGCATGTACACGGTCATGGTTCTCATGGCGCTGGTGACCACGGCGGCGGCGGGCCTGGTCATCCGTTACCGCCCGCCGGAGACCGGCTGGACGTGGCCGCGCGACGACGTCTCACTGCGGCTCACCGAAGCCGGCCGGGCCGACTGAACCCCCCGGGACCGCGAACGCGGCCCCTTCCACGGTGAGTCGAGCGGCGCCGGGCCGCCCCGACCACAGCTTTTCTGCCCACGTGCCCATCAGCGGGAGGACTCATGCCAGACCAGCGCAACCGCGACGTCGTGATCCTGGGAGGCGGGCTCGCCGGCCTCACGCTCGCGATCCAGCTCAAGAACGCGCGCCCGGAGACGGACATCGTCGTGCTCGACAAGCGGAAGGGACTGGCGCCGGAGGCGGCGTTCAAGGTCGGCGAGTCGACCGTCCCCACCGGCGCGCACTACTTCGCCGAGGTCATCGGCATGAAGGAGCACCTGGAGAAGTTCCATCTGCAGAAGAACGGGCTGCGGTTCTTCCAGCCGTCGGGTGACAACAGCGACCTGACGCAGCGGATCGAGCTGGGGTCGCTGGACTTCCCGGTGCACGTCAACTACCAGATCGACCGCGGCCGTTTCGAGAACGAGCTGACCCGGGTGGCGCTCGCCCTGGGGGTCGACCTGCGGCAGGGCTGCGATGTGCGGGGCGTGGAGCTGCGGCCGGAGTCCGAGCACCTCGTCGCCTTCGCCCAGGACGGCGAGGAGCGCGGTCTGCGGACCCGATGGCTGGTGGACGCCGCCGGCCGGGCCGGTGTCATCAAGCGCCACCTCGGCATCGGCCGCGAGGTCGCCCACACCATCAACGCGTCCTGGTTCCGCCTGGCCGGCGGCATCGACCTCGAGCAGTGGGGAGCGGACAACCCGGCCTGGCTGTCCCGGATGCGGCGGACGGGCATACGCCAGTTCAGCACGAACCATCTCATGGGCGACGGGTACTGGGTCTGGCTGATCCCGCTGGGCTCGGACCACATCAGCATCGGCATCTGCGCCGATCCGCGCCTGCACCCGTACGAGGAGATGAACGACTTCGACAGCGCGCTCGACTGGCTGCGCCGCCACGAACCGCAGCTGGCCGAGGCGGTGGCCGGACGCGTGGACGACGTGGCGGACTTCCTCACCGTACGGGACTTCGCCTTCGGGGTGGAGCGCGTCTACTCGCCGGACCGGTGGAGCCTGGTCGGCGAGGCTGGCGCCTTCGCCGACGCCTTCTACTCCCCCGGCTCCGACATGATCGGCTACGGCAACTCCGCCACCACGGACCTGATCACCCGGGACCTCGCCGGCCAGGACATCGCCGAACGGCTCGAGTTCTACAACGACTTGCACCTGAAGACCTTCGCCTACGTGCTGTCGAAGGTGGAGGACCACTATCCGGCCTTCGGCAATCCCGCCGTGATGGTGCCGAAGCTGAGCTGGGACCGGATGCTGAACCACTACGGCGTGGTCCTGCTGTTCGTCCAGAACCGGTTCCACTACGAGTTCCTCAGGAGCGTGCGCGGCGACATCGAGAAGCTCTACGCGCTCAACGAGCGGGTGCAGCAGATCTTCCGGGACTGGAACCAGCTGGAGCGGGTACGGCCGACGGGTCCGGCCAAGGCCCACCACGCGGCGAAGGCGGTCCGTGAGAGCGCCACGGCGCTGATCCACGACTACAGCGACGAGGAGCTGAGGGCGGCACTCGCACGCAACGTCGCGGTGACCGAGGCCATGGCCGTGGGCATCTTCCACCGGGCGACCCGCAACCTGGCCGAGCGCCCCGGCCCCGAGGTGCCGGTCAACCCGTACGCCGTCAGCCTGCGACCGGACGACTGGGAGGCGGACGGGCTGTTCAGCGGTGACGTGCGGCTGACGCTCGCTCAGGCCGACCAGATCGCCGAGGGGACGGAGGGCCTGCTGGCCGACCCGCTGCTCGCGGACGCCTCGTGAGCCGCCCGGGCTGATCCCGGCTCAGGTCGAAGCAGAGTTCGCCGGCCTCGCCGCGGCGGGCGGGGCGTACCTCGGCGTCGACCAGGTCGTCCATGTGGAAGGCGGAGCCCAGATGGACGTCACCAGCACGTCCGAGTCGCATCAGCAAC